>NZ_QEII01000237.1 GCF_003347515.1 Rhodoferax ferrireducens
GCTGGGTCTGCCAAGATTGGTCACAGCCGCGGTTTCCTCCATCGAGGTTTATACGACGCCCACCCGCGTCAGTAGGCAAAGCAATGTTGAACGCCTGCACGGGCGGGCATCCTACAAACCTTAACTAGACCTGACCGACAGCCGGATTTGACGAGTACCCGCAAACGCACTCCTGTCGCAAACTTTCCCGCTGCCAGCGGCAGCAATATGAATTTGTCGCGGGCACTTGAAAGGCAGCTATATGGAACTCAGCCATCGCTTCAGTGCGTATCAGTTGGTAGGTTCAATGGCCGGTATCGGGCTGGCATTTCAATAGTCTGGCCGTCGGGTAAGGGCACGTTGCTGAATTTGGCGAACGGCAGCAATGTGGAAGGCCAATCGCTGAGGTCGGTCAATCCACCCGCCGGACTTCAGATTCCTTGAGTCCATCGTCGCAAGTCAGAAGAAAGCGACCTTGGACCCCGCCAGGAGCTCACTCTCAAAAATCAATAGCCAACGGCTCAGGCAACTGGTCATCCAGATAGAGGCTGTACTCTTCCCAAATGCCTTCTCCGTAGTGCTTGTCGCAGAGCGCTTCGATGTCATCGAGGGTGATGAACATGGTGCTGAACATCATGTCGTAAAAGAAGGGCTGATCGGTGCCCGCAGCCACATCGCCATCGACGTGGTAGCCATGCACCCAGACGCGCTTGCCGGCGTACCTGGCTTCGAAAGCGGCTTTGCGTTTCAGGTACTCGGCTTCGTCGTACTCGTCATCCGTCATTCTTCGCAGGTGGTAGGCATTGCCGTGCATGGGGTGTGCGGGGTCCAGTTGCATGTCGATCATCTGCCAGTCCGCAGAGATCTGGTTGGCCACGTTGGCCAGTTGCACCGGGGTAATGTCCCCCTCCCAGTGCACCACGTCGATACAGCGGGAGGTGCCAACCTCCCCGTCCCAAATACTTGCGCTGTGCTTCATTGTTTTTGCGTTCATGCGGATAAGCCTTCCAATGTTTCAAACAGTTGAGCCAACGTGGTCATGACCACCCCAGCGCTAGGGCGCGAGTCTACGCCTGCCCGTTTGCTATGGCCTGGACGCAATTTTTGAGCAGGGCCCAATGACACAATGGGTCGGCAAATCCATGCCCCCTTGACGCTCACCGACATGCATCCACGCACCCTGCTTTTCCTGTCCGCTGCCGCCATCGCCCTCGTCTGGCAATTGCCCTACGGCAGGCAACTGCTGTACCCGCTGACCCTCCTGGCCACTTTTGCGCATGAAATGGGTCACGGCCTGACCGCAATGCTGGTGGGTGAGCAGTTCGACCAATTGCTGCTGCATGCCGATGGCTCGGGCGTGGCGCAATGGCGTGGCCATCCGGGGCGCATCACCACTGCCCTGATCGCCGCCGGTGGCCTGGTGGGTCCAACGGTGGCCGGCATCACCCTGCTGTTGCTCTCGCGCTCGCCGCGCTACGCCCGCGCCGTGCTGGCGACGCTTGCCGCCCTGGTCACCCTGTCCGTGGTCGTGTGGTTGCGCAATTCCTTTGGTGTGGTCTTTCTATTGGCATGGGCGGTGACATTGGCGGTTGCCGCCAGGACACTGTCCAACACGGCAGCGGCTTTTTCTCTGCACCTGATCGCGGTGACCCTGTGCCTGTCCTGGTTCACCGATCTCGACTACATGTTTTCGGCGCAGGCCATGGTCAATGGCGTGGCGCAGCCTTCCGACAGTGCCGTCATGGCCGACGCGATCGGGCTGACCTATTGGTTTTGGGGCGGCGTCATTGCCGTCTTTTCGCTCGCCGTGGCAGCGCTGGGGATTGGTTTTGTGAGCCGCCAACCGGCGCTGAAGTGAGCCTCGAATCATCCCGGGATTGGCATTAAACTCCTTTGAACAACACGTTTGGTGCCCTATCCAATGGGCACGCAGGGCGCTGCGATGGGCGCTTCCATCTGTGGGCATGGCATATCAACTTATCAGGGTGGAGAACACGTTATGAAGGGAATGCTGGACTTTTTGGAAAAAGCAGGGCTGGTCAAGAAGGACCCGGCTACGGAACCAGCCCCTGCCGTCCCTCGCGACACAGACAGCGCCCCCGGTTCTGATCATGTGGCGCCGAACACAAGCACGGCGGCCGTTGCCACTGCAGGCGCGGGCCTGCCCCTGAATCTGGACGATATCTACGCCAACGGCAGGATTGCGCCTTCCCTGTACCCTGCGGAGCGCCTGCTGCGCCTGGTGGATGGGCTCAGCGCCATGGACGAGGCCACGCGCTTGATGGCGATCAAGGCCATGGATGCAGCCGATGAGTCCTGGTCGATTGAAGACCCGCTGGCCGATGCTGCCGCCAAGGTCAAGGCGCTGGCTGCTTACGCCGAACAGCGGCAACTCAACCTGCTGGCCCTGGAAGCCGAGTCGCAAACCCGGCTGGAGGCCGTGGCGGCACGGCAAGCGCAGGTGGTGGGCGACATCCGCAAACAGATCACCGAGCTTGAAGCGCTGGTGTCGCGTGAACTGACCCGCGCTGCGCAGGAGACCGCGACACAAGAGGCCACCTTGAAGGCTGCGCAAGACCAAACCGCCCGGGAACTCGACGAGATATCCCGAATCAGTCAGCAACTGCAAGGCCTGGCCGTGCAGTTTGGCACCCCCACCACCCCACAGGAATAATGCAATGGCCAGTTTGACACCTCTCTCCAAAGGGCTGATCGGTTTGGCCGTGGTCGGCGCCATGGCCTCCGCCGTGTGGCACTTGGGCCTGAAGGAGCGGTTTGCCGCCAGCACCGAGATCTCACCGGCGGCGACCAGCACGCCAGCACAAACAGACGTGCCCGCGCCACTTGCGCCGCCTTCGCCCGCCACAACACCTGAGCCCTCTACCGCCCCGGCACCCGCTGCCGCACCGGCTGCGACCACCGCGCAAGCGGCCAAACTGTCGGCCGCCGACAATGCCGAGCTGGGGCGCAAGCTGCTCGACAGTGGCGACTTTGCCCAGGCCCGTGTTCATCTGGAACAAGCCGTCAAGGACGGCGATGGGGGCGCCGCCTGCCATCTGGGCGAGATGACGCTCAAAGGCCAGGGCGGCCTGCCCGCCAATCAGGAAAAAGCGGCCAGCCTGTTCCAGCTGGCCCAGTCCCGCAACATCATTTGTTTTGCCTCTGGCAAATAACGGCAACACAGTTTTTTACCAGGATCACCTCATGAAAATTCGCACTTTTGCCTTGTTGGCGGTTTTGAGCGGCAGCGGCTGGATGCTGGGCGCCGCGCAGGCGCAGGGCTTTGTTTTCGGCACGGACCCGGCCAAGCCGCAGGCGGCCGCGCCCGCCGGCGCGCGCAATGCCAAGGTCGAGACGGCGCAACGCCTGCTGACCCGCATGGGCCTGTTTCGCGAAACCCCGACCGGCACCCTGACGCCGGCCACGCAAGAGGCCATTCGCGCCTTCTCCGTGCAACACGGTCTGCCACCCACCAACCAGGTGACCGACGCCCTGCTGAATTCGATTCGCCGTGTTATCTGGCAGACGCAAAACTGGTCCAGCGGCAACTACAAGGGGCGTGAGAAACTGGTGGACGCGGCGGGCCTGCGCGAGGCCCAAATCCTGCTCGGCAAACTGGGCTTTAACGCTGGTCCGCTGGACGGCACTTTTGGCCCGCAAACGCAGGTCGCCACCGAGGCGTTTCAGGAATCGCAAGCCGTGACAGTGGACGGCCTGATCACCGCCACGGTGTTGATGAACCTGCGCCGCGCCGTCAATGGCGTGGGCTCAAGCGCCAAGGCCACGGTGCGCTTGCTCAACTGGCCCGACTACATTGACCCCAGCGTGCTGCAGGACTTCGAGAAAGAACACAACATTCGCGTGGTCTACGACATTTTTGCCAGCAATGACGACCTGCAAGCCAAGCTGGGCGCCGGCGGCACACCGTATGACGTGGTGTTCCCCACCGCCAATGCCGTGCCCGCCATGGCCACCAAAGGGCTGCTCGGCAAGCTGGACAAAGCCAGCCTCAAGAACCTGAGCAACATCGACCCCCGGGTGGACGCCACCTTGCGGGCCTGGGACAAAGACGGCGCCTACAGCCTGCCCTACATGTGGTACACGGTGGGCATCGCCTGGAACCCCAAGCTCACGGCCAAGGCCTTTCCCGGGCGCGCCATGGATTCGCTGACCAACGTGTTCGACCCCGAGGTCGCCCGCCGCTTCCAGTCTTGCGGCGTGGGCGTGGTCGATTCCGCCACCGACGTCGTGCCGCTGGCCGCCATGGCCGGCGGACAAAAGAAGTGGGATGGCAAAAACTCCACCAACGCCGCCGCCCAGGTGCTGGGCCGCCTGGCGGGCGTCGTCAAGGTGATTCCCACCGACCAGTACATCGATGCACTGGCCAGCGGCAAGATCTGCGTTGCCATCGGTTTTTCGGGTGACGCCGTGCAGGCGCAAACCAAGTCACGCGGCGCGGTGGAATACCGGGTGCCGGTGGACGGTGGCTTGCTGGCGATTGACGCCATGGCCGTGCCGGCCAACGCCAAAAACAAGCGCGAGGCGCACCTGTTCATCGACTACCTGTTGCGGCCCCAGGTGATTGCCAAAATCTCCAACACCGTCGGCTACGCCAACGCCAACCTCAAGGCCGGCGAATTCATGAGCGAGAGCATCAAGTCCAACCCGACCGTGGTGCCCAGCACCGCATCACTCAGCCATTCGTCGCCTATCCCGATCCTGTCGGAACAGGACCAGCAGGAAATAACGCGCATCTGGGCGAAATTCTCCAAATAACGTAACCCCGTAGAGTGAACGCCAAACCGTCCTATCTGGGTGCGTTCCTGAAGCACCCGACCAACCGCATGGCCCTGCTGGCCAGCGGGGTGGCGGCTATTTTTGCCTCCATTCCCTTGGGCTGGACCGGCCTGGCCCTGGTGGGCGTGGTGGCGCTGGGCACCGAGGTGCTGGCGGCGCTGGCCATTCCCAGCTTGCCTTCGTTTCGGGCCTGGGTGGACCGCGAGCAGCACCACCAGGCGCGAGCGCAGCGCCGAAGCCAGCTGGTGTCCGAGGTCAGCAGCTACGGCGACAGCAACGCTCTGGCCACCTACCAGCACATGTTCAACCGGGTGCAAGCCCTGTACCAGACAGCGGGCGACAGCCGCACCACCCTCACCCGCCAGGACGTGGAAAAACTGGAAGACCTCACCGTGGACTATCTCGGCCTGTGCGTGGTCAGCCTCTCGCTGAAACAGCGCAAAGACCACGCCAGCGAGGAGGTGGTGGTCAAGCGCATCGCCAGCATCCAGGCGCAACTGCAGAACCCGGCCCTGCCCGAGGACGAAATGCGCCAGCTGCGCAGCGCGCTGGCGGAATACGCCGAAGTCATGAAGCGCTCGCGCCGCCTGGCCGTGCGCCGCAGCGCCCTGGAGGCCACGCTGATGTCCATGCCCGACAAAATGGAAGAGGTCTACCAACTGGTCATCACCTCGCCCTACTCAAGCGAGATGGGCAGCAAACTCGAAGAGTCGCTGGCGCGCCTGCGCATTGCCGAAGAGGTGGCAGCCGAGTTTGAAGACCCCGAGTCCTTTGCCTTTGATGCACCCGACTCCGTCATGGCGAGCGAAGCGCGGCCATCCAGGGCCCAGGCCATGCAGCGCGCATCTTCCCGCTCCACCACCTCGCGCTGACGAGCGACGAGCAGCAGCCATTTTTATTCCTCATCCGTATAACCCCTAACCTATTCAACCAGGAGAACCCCATGGCCAATAACGCAATCTTCGCCCGTCTGTCCAATCTGTGGACCGGCTTCATCTCTTTGTGGGTGTCCGACATCGAAAAAGAGCATCCCGAAATTGCCTACCAGAACGCCATCGCGTCGATGATCCAGAAATACACCCAGCTCAAGGCGGCCACCGGCGCCATCATCGCCCGCCGGCAAGAGATCACGGCCCGCCTGGACGCGCATGAGCGCGAACTGGCCGCCGTCAGCGCCGATCTGGAAACCGCACTCGCCACCAACCAGGACGATCTGGCGGTGGTGCTGATTCAAAAGAAAAACACGCTGGATACCGCCCTGGCCGAGCTGCGCTCCGACGCGACGCTGGCCACCACCGATGCCGACAATGCCAAGGATTCGCTGATCCAGGTCAAGTCCGAAATCGACAAGCTCAAGGCCGAAAAGGACCGCATGCTGGCGCAGATGCACAGCGCGCAAGCGCGGCTCAAGATTCAGGGCCAGCTCGACGGCCTGTCGGTGGACGCCGAGGTGCAGGCGCTGGGTGCCGTGCGCGATCACATCAAGAGCCAGGTGGCGCAAGCCAGTCTGGGCGCCGAGCTGCAAAACTCGGACCTGGACGTGCGCCTGAACAAGCTGCGCCAAAGCAGCGGCAGCGTCACCGCCAAGGCCCAGCTGGACGCCATGAAGCAGGCCCGCGCCGCCGCCCAGGCCGCACCGGTGAAAAACCTCTAAGCCCGGACCCCCCATGACCACCCCCACAACGACGCGCAACGTGCTGCCCCAGTGGGCGGAAACCCTGAGGCAGAAATACCTGGCCGGCGAGGCCTCCACCTTCGTGCTCTACCGCAATGTGTTCGACAACTTTCTGGTCGGCGACAGCTTGCACAACCTGCAATCCTTCCTGCTTGAAGAGTTGTTCAAGGACACCAAAAAACATGTGTGCGAAGTCAGTCTGGAGCGGGGCATCCGGGTGCTGCGCGGCAAACCCAAGGGTGCCGTGGCCATCATCGACAACGCGGACGACGCCGGCGATGGCGCCGGTGCCACGCTGCTGCAATCCCTGCATGCGCTGGAAGCCCAGATGCGCAGCGAGCAATCCACCGCCGTCATCGTGCCCTACGCCGACGCGCTCTTGCCCGCCGGTGATCCGAGCTTCATGGCGCAACAGGACCGCCAGACCTACCTCGTTTTTCACCGCTGGTCGCTCGACAAGGCCCTGACCACGGGCGACAACATCACGATTCTGATCACCGAATCGCTCAACGCCATCAACCCCGGCTTGCTGTCCAACCCCAAGGTGGCGGCGATTGAAATCCCCATGCCGGACCTGGCCATGCGCCAAAAGGTCATCGCGTTTTTCGCCCCCAAACTCAGCGCGCAGCAAGTCACCCTGTTTTCCGAACGCACCGGCGGCTTGCGCACCGTGCAACTGGCCAGCATCATGGCCAGCTCGGAAGGGCATGGCCTGAGCGAGCCCGAGCGGCGCGCGCTGATCGTGCAGCTGCTGCAAGGCACGGCCGATGCCGAGCAACGCGCCACCACACTCGCCACCATCACGGCCGGCATGACCCCGGCCGAGATCACCAAACTGATCGAACCCGGCAAGACCCTGCCGGTGGGCGATGCGAACCAGGAAGTGCTCAAGGTCATCCACGCGCGCAAACGCGAAATGATCGAAAAAGAGTGCGCCGGCTTGATTGAATTCATCGAGCCCAAACACGGCCTGTCTTCGGTCGGCGGCCAGGAGCACATCAAACACGAGTTGCTGGCGATTGCCAAGAATCTGAAGGAAGGTGAAACCACCTTGACGCCCATGGGCTTGCTCGCCGTGGGCCCCATGGGCTCGGGCAAGACCTTTGTCATCAAGGCCTTCTTGAAGGAAGCCGGTTTGTCGGCGGTGGCGCTGAAGAACTTCCGCTCCAAATGGGTCGGCTCCACCGAGGCCAACCTGGAGCGCGTGCTGGCCACCGTCAAGGCCATGGGGCCGATTGCCGTCATCATCGACGAGGGCGACCGCAGCTTCGGCTCCGGCGGCGGCGAAGGCGGTGACGAAGGCACCAGCTCGCGCGTGATTGCGCGGCTTAAGGAATTCATGTCTGAACCAGAAAACCGCGGCCAGGTCTTGTTCGTGATGATGACGAATCGCCCCGACAAGCTGGATTCCGACATCAAACGCCCCGGCCGTCTGGACCGCAAAATTCCCTTCTTTTACTGCGATACGGCCCCCGAGCGGGCCCAGGTGCTGCAGGCGGTGTTGTCGCGCTACGGCGAGACCTGCGTGGCCACCACCGAAGAATTACTCACCCTGTGCGAAACCCTGACCGGCTATTCCAACGCCGACCTGGAAGCCCTGGCCCTGCTGGCGGTGGAGCTGGCCCGCAACCAGGCCAGCCCACTGGACGCGCAGGTATTGACGGCAGCGGCTGCGGACTTCATGCCGCCGCAGGAGCGCGACATGATCGAGTTCATGGAGCTGCTGGCGGTGTCGGAAACCTCGCGCCGCTCCATGCTGCCCAAACGCTACCGCGACATGGCAGTCGCCGACATCCAGAGCAATTTGATAGCCGCGAAACGGCGCGCCCTGGCGCGCTAGGCCCCCCACTTTTCCCATTCAAAAGGAGCACATCATGAACGCCATGCAAGACCAGAACCTTAGCCCCGCACAGGTCACCCAGCTCACCAAAGCCATGCTTTCGGTAGCCTTGGTGGACGGCATTCACCCCGCCGAAGCGGCGCTGATCGGCCAGTTTTACGAGAGCTCGCGCAGTGCCGACATGCCGTCCACCAGCAGCGTGATGGCCAGCCCCGAGGCGCAGCCGTTTGACGCCGCCGCACTGGCCGGCAGCCCAACCGCCTTTGCCGACACCGTGGTGCTGATGTGCCTGATGACCGCCTACGCCGACGGCCAGCTGAGCCCGGCCGAGCGCGACCATGTCCAGGCCATCGCCACCACGCTCGGTGTTGATGCGGTCCGTTTTGAAGCCCACCTGGCGCAGGTGCGCGACGAGCTAGTTGGCGCCTTGTCGCACCTGCCGGATGCGGGATCGGTGGCGGCGGTGGTGAAGGAGCTGTCGGCGGCTGATTAGCTCCAGCGACCATATAGACGAAACACTTCATTGATTTATATGGGTTTTCATAGTAAATTCAAAAAATGCAAAATGACTATGAAAATCTTGCCTTCATTGAGTTAACCGAAGCCCAGACACGTCAATACATTGACGCCGAAGCTTCCTGGCGAGCTTTGGAAGATGCCCAAACGGCAGCGGCGGAGGTTCGGGGCTCCATGATGTGGCGTACGCAGACTGGGCGTCGCTACCTGATTCGCGTAGCGGCCTTTGGCGCACAAACTTCACTGGGGCCGCACTCACTGGAGAACGAGCAAATCTATGAACGCTTTATGGCACGCAAAGTGGCCGTGCAAGCGCGCCAAAAGCAACTGCGCCAGACCGTTGCGCAGCACATACGGGTGAACCGCGCACTGCGGGTGGGGCGGGTACCCAATGTGGTGGTGGACACGCTCAATGCACTGGCCAATGCAGGTCTGCAACAGCATTTTTTAACGGTAGGCACCCATGCGCTGTATGCCTATGAAACCGCCTGCGGTGTGCGTGTGCAAACCGAGGCCACCGCCACCCAGGATATCGACTTGCTGCTGGACACCCGCAAGTACCTCAGTTTCGCCACCACCCTGCAGCGCCTGGACACATCGCTGCTGGGAATCTTCCAGAAGGTGGACAAAACCTTTGTCTTGCGTGATGACCAGAAATACACCGCGGTCAATGCAGCGGGTTTTGAGATTGATGTCATCCGTCGCACCGCGCAAAGCGCAGCAGGCACCGACCCCCATCCATTGCGAGTCTCTCAATTTGAAGAAGATTTTTGGGCAGTACAGGTGCCCAGTGGCCAAGCGATGCTGGACGGCGGGCGGTTTAAGCAAGTGGTGGTGGCCACCAACGGCGATATGGCCACCATGCATGCGCCATCGCCGGAAAGTTTTGTGCGTATTAAAACAGCCTTGAGCCAACGCCATGACCGCGACCCGCTCAAAAGTCGCAAAGACCTTTTGCAGGCCCAAGTGGTGAAGAAGTTGTTGGACGAATATGGGCTGAGCCATGTGGCCAACGCTCAGTCTCAATCGAAGTCTGCGTAATGAGGGCGGTAGCATACGTGCGCTCATTTGCTTCTATTTTAATAGCTACTTGCGCACAGCCCACCTGGGCTACAGCCACATTTGGCTCTATAAAAAGCAGCTACCAGCCGTCCGACACGCTGATTCTGGACCGCCATGGCGAGGTGTTGCACCGCCTGCGCACCGACGCCACCGTGCGGCGCGGCCAGTGGGTGGCACTCCCGGACGTATCCCCTGCCCTGCGCACGGCGCTGGTGCTGAGTGAAGACAAGCGTTTTTACGAGCACAGCGGCGTCGACTGGCAGGCCATCTCGGCGGCGGCGTGGGCGAATGTGTGGAACACCAAAACCCGCGGCGCCTCCACCATCACCATGCAGCTGGCCGGCCTGCTCGACGAGGACTTGAAGCGCGGCTCGGGCGGGCGCAGCGTCATGCAGAAGATGGGGCAAACGGTCTCGGCGCATCGCCTGGAGCGCAGCTGGCGCAAGGACCAGATTCTGGAGGCCTACCTGAACCTGGTGCCGTTTCGCGGTGAACTGGTGGGCATCGACGCGCTCAGCCACACCCTGTTTGGCAAGGCCGCGCACGGGCTGGACAACCGCGAGGCGGCGGTGGCGGCCGCCCTGGTGCGCGCGCCCAATGCCAGCCATGCGCGCGTGGTGCAGCGGGCCTGCGCCGTGCTCAAGAGTCTGGAGCCCCGCCGCGCCGACTGCGACGCGCTCGACCTGTTCACCACCGGCGCGCTGCAGCGCAAGGCCTTCGACGCCAGCGAGGGCGTGGCGCCGCATGTGGCGCGGCAACTCATCCATGCCTCCGCTCGCCCTGCGGCTGTTATCCGCACCACCTTGAGCGCCCCGCTGCAACGCTTTGCCGTGCAAACCCTGCAGCAACACCTGCGCGAGCTGGCAGGCCGCCATGTGGAAGACGGCGCCCTCGTGGTGCTGGACAACGCCAGCGGCGAAGTGCTGGCCTGGGTCGGCTCGTCCGGGGCCCTAAGCAACGCGACCGAGGTCGACTTTGTGACCGCCCTGCGCCAGCCCGGCTCCACGCTCAAACCGTTTTTGTACGCGCAGGCCATTGCTGAGCGGCGCATCACCGCCGCCTCGCTGCTGGAAGATTCCGGCGCGCAAATCCAGACGGCGGGCGGCCTCTACATCCCGCAAAACTACGACCGCCAGTTCAAGGGCTGGGTCTCAAGCCGCACCGCCCTGGGTGCCTCGCTCAACGTGCCCGCCGTGCGCACGCTGGTCATGGTGTCGCCCGATGCGTTTCACAAACAGCTCGTCGCCCTGGGCCTGCCGCTCAAGGAAAGCGGCGACTACTACGGCTACAGCCTGGCCCTGGGCAGCGCCGAGGTGTCGCTGCTCAATCTCAGCAACGCCTACCGCGCCTTGGGCAACGGCGGCCGCACCAACCCGACTACGCTGACGGTTCGCCCTGCCGCCCGCGACAAGGCGTCAACCCAAGCCATCGACCCGCGCGCCGCCTTCATCGTGGGCGACGTGCTGGCCGACCCGCTGGCGCGCGCCCGCACCTTCGGCACCGACAGCGTGCTGGCGACACGCTTCTGGAGCGCCGTCAAAACCGGCACCAGCAAAGACATGCGCGACAACTGGGCGCTGGGCTTCTCGCAGGCCTACACCGTAGGCGTGTGGGTCGGCAACGCCAGCGGCGCGCCGATGTGGGATGTGAGCGGCACCAGCGGCGCCGCGCCGATCTGGGCGGCGGTGATGAATTACCTGCACAAAACGCAACCGAGCCGCGCACCCCAACCGCCAGCGGGCCTGGTGCAAGTGCCGGTTCTGTTTGCAGCGGCTGATGGCAAGGCCAGCGGCCCGGCGCCGCTTGAAGCAGCACGCAGGGAGTGGTTCTTAATGGGCACGCAGCAGTCCACATTTGCTATTAATTCAGGAGCTACTTACGCACAATACACGGGGGCTAGAGGCCAAAAAGTCTTGAAACCCGCAGACAAACAGCTTGCCCGCATCACGTCCCCCACCACTGGCACCATCATCGCCCTGGACCCGGATATTCCGCCGAACCGGCAGCGCGTGAGCTTCCATGCGGAAGGCACGGGTTTGCATTGGCTGATGGATGGGAAGGTGTTTGCCAAGGGCACCACCGCGCAGTGGTTGCCGTGGCCGGGGCGGCATGTGGTGCGGATTATTGGGGCGCGGGGGGAGGTGTTGGATGAAGTACGGCGGGAGGTGCGGGGG
>NZ_QEII01000238.1 GCF_003347515.1 Rhodoferax ferrireducens
GGTGAATCGCGTATTTCACCGTGATGCCCTTGTCGGTGAGCTTTTGCGCCAGTTCCTTCACCGCGTGCTGGGCCCGCGCCACGGCCAGGCCGTAGCCCGGCACGATGACCACGGTCTCGGCATTGCCCAGCACGAAGGCGGCATCGTCGGCACTGCCGCTCTTGACCGCTCTTTGCACCGCCGCCCCGGCCACCGCCGTCGTGGCCTCGCCGCCGAAGCCGCCCAGGATCACGTTGAAGAAGGAGCGGTTCATGGCCTTGCACATGATGTAGCTCAGGATCGCGCCGGAGCTACCCACCAGCGAGCCGGCGACGATCAGCATGGCGTTGTTCAGGCTGAAGCCAATGCCGGCGGCGGCCCAGCCGGAGTAGCTGTTGAGCATGGACACCACCACCGGCATGTCGGCGCCGCCGA
>NZ_QEII01000239.1 GCF_003347515.1 Rhodoferax ferrireducens
TTCCTGCCGCCTTGAATTCAGACAACCACTTGGGGTAGTTGATTTTGCGGTCGTCTCGCATTGGCATGACGACTGCCGCGAAGTCGGGCAAAAATCCGCAAGACACGAAAATCGACTTGTTTTCATCGGACTGGCGCAGGGTGATTCCTGCAAAATCGTTTCCCGTCGCGATCTTCAGGGTTTTGTGAACCATCTTCATATACATGGCGTTGAACATGCCCATTGGGCCAACTTGGCATTCGTCAGGAAAAACAGTCTTCCAGTCTGGGTACTTGCCTTCAACCTCCCATT
>NZ_QEII01000240.1 GCF_003347515.1 Rhodoferax ferrireducens
TCCGCCTCGGTTGAAGGTTTCATGCTTGTCTCCTGCTAAAAATAATTGTTGCAGGCTTCATTCTCAGAATTCGGACCGTCAAAGTATTGAACCGCCTGTGCATATCTCTTGTCCAGAATTGCGGACTAGCTTTAACCTTGCAACATGGCCAGGAACCTACGGTGCACGCGAATCATTGAGCAATCGGACGCTTATTGTTGGGACGACGGGGGATTTAGACATGCCGGTCTCCCGAGACGGGGCCGTTGAGGTGTGCCTGAAGACAGACTGGAGATCTTGAAAGGGGTAAAATGGCCCGTCAATGGGCTGTAAAACTGGTTATGTTTACACAATTTTTTAGTGAAATTTCACTTTTATAAAGCTAGTGACTTGTTACTACACGTTGCAATGTGTTATTCAGACTTCCCCTATTCCAGTAGGTTAACCAGATCAAGAGGCCCGATGTGACACACAGTCAATCTTCAGCACTCCTTCAGACGCAACCGTTCTTCGCTACAGAGCAGCAACGACTCGCACTCGCACGCGAACGTTTTTTCGAGGAAGGGTATCGTCCGTCGGGACTGGTCAGTGAAGGCGTCATTCAGTCCTGGTACCGCTGCATGCAGGCCCACCGTAAACCGAACGAGCCCACCAGCTTCAACACGGTGACCCGCAATCGCGTCCACTCGGTGCTGTCGCGCAACCGCATGTTCCTGGATGCCGCTACCGACGAGTTGATGCGACTCGAAACCATGCTCGCTGGCACCGCCTGCCGAGCCATGTTGACAGATGCCAACGGCGTGGTGGTGCAGGCCACGCGATCGACCGCCAGCCATGACCAGTTATTACAGCTGGCAAGTCGCGTCGGTGTAAACTTGGCCGAGGAAAGTGCGGGAACAACCGCACCTGGAATCGTGGTACGAACCGGCCAGCCCTGCATCGTGAGGTCATCAGAACACTTCTTCGAGTGCATGCAGATAATCCAGTGCGCAGCCGCACCTATCCGCAACATTCATCAGCAGGTGGCCGGTGTGTTGAACGTGTCGATCGAATCGCAATCGTTCGGCTTTGATGCCGCTTCGATGGTTGCCTTGCATGCCACCTCCATCGAAAACCGGCTACTGCAAGCCCAGTCCCGCGAGCACATCATCGTCCGCCTGCAAACCATGCCCACCCTGCTGGGTACGCCGATGGAGGGGCTGGCAGGCGTGAACAGCGACGGCATGGTAACTTGGATCAACGGCGTGGCGGCGCGCCTGCTCGGCATGTTGCAAGTCGGCCCGTGGACACAGTTGAGTGAGGTGTTCGGGCTCGAACCCCGGGAACTTGCCGCATTGACCCGGCGGGCCGACGCCACGCTGCATCAGCTCCCGAACGGGCTCGCCGTCTGGTTGCTCGCGCACATGCAGTGCGCTGATGGTGCGAAAGAGGTGTTCAGCCTGGGCAGTCACCAAGAAGACGCGCAGGCCACGGCGGAACCTGAACCGGCCACTGCGGCACCGGACATGACACCGGCTTCACCCACCAACCTGCGCGAATCCGAGTTGCAACTTGTTGAACGGACGCTCGCCGAGTACGGCGGCAATGTTTCAAAAGCGGCACGCGCACTGGGCGTCTCTCGTGGTCTTATCTACCGTCATCTGAATCGCCCGCCTCCGGCCCCAGCGGATGTGAGCACCCCCTGAGCGTGGGCTGGCGCCCCTACCGGCGAGGCCGGTCACCCGCCAGCGTGATGCGGTGCATGACCCGGCGAAAGCCGTGGTAATCGTTGACCGGGTAGTGGTGGATGCAGCGGTTGTCCCAGAGCGCGTGAAAGGTCAAGGGCGAAGATATCCCGCGCAAGACTCAACAGGCCTGGCCTACTCAATCCACCTGCGCTCCGGACGCTTTGACGACGCCGGCCCACTTCTCGATGTCGGCCTTAAGGATCGCAGCAAACTCCTCTGGACCGGTGATGTAGGGATCGGCGCCTTGCGCATTGAAACTGTCGATGACTTCCTTCGACCGCAACACAGTATTCACGTCCGCGTTGATCTTGAGGATCACGTCGCGAGGTGTATGGGCAGGCGCCATCAGTCCAAACCATGGGTTAACGTCGAAAGCTCCGAAGCCGGCTTCGGCGATCGTCGGAATGTTGCTGAACGCCGCCGCACGCTTGGCGCTTGTGACCGCAATGGGCCGCAGCGTTCCGTTCTTGATGAAACCTGAAACCGACGGCAGGCTGGTGAAGACCACATTGATTTGCCCACCCATCAGGTCCTGCAGTGCTGGGGCGGCACCACGATAGGGAATATGCACCAACTTGGAATTCGTTGAAGCGTTGAACATCTCACCGAGCAGGTGATTGACTGAGCCATTCCCTGCCGATCCATACGTAATGCGACTTTTCTTCGCAACTTCCACCAGCTCCGATACGGTTTTGAAGCCGACGTCGGGCTTGCTCACAATGACGAAAGGCAATGTGGCCAAGGTGGCCACCGGGGCGAAATCCTTGCCAGGATCGAACGACAATTTTTTGTAGAGTGCTCCATTAATAGCCTGCGTGCCAACGTAGCTCATGAGCAAGGTGTATCCGTCGGCAGGTGCAGTCGTCACGAATTCCATGCCGACGTTACCGCCCGCTCCCGCGCGGTTGTCGATCACGACGGGCTGGCCCCATTTCTCGCTCAGTTTTTGACCCATAATGCGCGCGAGCGCGTCGGATGCTCCCCCCGGCGTCTGCGGTACCACTATCCGCACTGGTTTGGAAGGAAATGTTTGGCCCACCGCGGCGACCGACGCGACCGCCAAAAGCGCCACCAAAGGAAATTTTCCAAAGATTGCCTGCATGTTGACTTATATGGATAGCCTTCTGACTAGCAAGAAGAATTTGTGTTGTGTTGCGAAGAAGTCGGCTGCGCCCTTATATTCGGCCTTGATTGCGTTGTCCGCGCAGTTTCTCGCACTCGCCCGCTGGCCTCAATGCATATCGGCTGACAAACCCCTCACCGCCTAAAACGGACTTTTAATGTCCGAGACAACATTCAAGTCTAGCTCGCCCTCTAATCTGTTTCACATCACATCACATCACGTCACTTCATTCTTTACTGCCTCACTAGCCTACAAAGACTGACCATATCCTTTCGTTTAAGGTTGGTTAATAAATTCGCTTTTTCCGTTTGTCAGGCCGCCTGCACTGCTGTTTGCCGCCTGACGCTCTGAAAGCCTCGTTAGCAATCCTGCTCCTCGGTCGCCGAGCTTGCGATTGTTTATCGCCTGCCTGCTGCTGCGCAACCTCCCGAGATGTCCTTGTTGCCTGCGCCTTCCGACGGGTGAAAACATAGTAAAATTATCCCTCAGGCGCCGCCGTGGCCCGCCGCCGACGTTCCAGATACGCATGCAGCTCGCCAACCACACCTTTGCGGAACGCCAGCACGCACAGCACAAAAATCACGCCGATGATCACCGTTACCCACGAGCCGACCTTGTCGGCCAGCAGGTTTTGCAACGAAATCACAATACCGGCACCCAGTACCGGGCCGAAGAAGGTGCCGACGCCGCCCAGCAGCGTCATCAAGATCACTTCGCCCGACATCGACCAGTGCACATCGGACAAGGTGGCGAAACCCATCACTAGTGTTTTAAGTGATCCGGCCAGGCCGGCCAGCGCGGCTGACAGCACAAACGCCAGCAGCTTGTAGCGGTCCACCTGGTAGCCCAGCGAAATCGCGCGCGCCTCGTTTTCGCGGATCATCTTGAGCACCTGGCCGAACGGTGAATGCACGATGCGTGAAATAAACAGAAAGCACGCCATGAATATCGCCAACGCCAGGTAATACATGGCGGTGTCTGACTCCAGCGAGAACAGGCCGAACAGACTGCCGCGCGGCACGCCTTGCAATCCGTCTTCACCCCCGGTAAAAGGGGCTTGCAGGCAGACGAAATACACGATCTGCGCCAGGGCCATCGTGATCATGGCGAAATAAATGCCCTGGCGCCGGATCGCCACCATGCCAACCACCAGACCGATCAGGCCGGAGGTGAGGACACCGGCCAGGATGCCCAATTCAGGCGTGAAATTCTGGGCCTTGATGAACCAGCCCGTGACGTAAGCGGCCGAGCCGAAAAACGCCGCGTGGCCGAACGACAGCAGGCCGGTAAAACCCAGCAGCAGGTTGAAAGCCGCGGCAAAAATGGCAAAGCACAACAGCTTCATTAAAAACACCGGGTAGAGCCCGAGCAGGGGCGCCAGCAGCGCCAGAACCAGCAGCACGAAGTAGGTAACAGCAACCACTTTGTTGGTTTTATTCATGACTCAGGCCTCCTTACCAAATAGGCCCGCAGGGCGAATCATCAGCACAATGACCATGATGACAAACACCACAATATTGGAGGCTTCCGGATAAAAGACCCGTGTCAGCCCCTCAACGATGCCCAGGCCGAGACCGGTCAGGATCGAACCCATGATGGAGCCCATGCCGCCAATCACGACCACCGCGAACACCACGATGATCAGGTTCGAGCCCATCAGCGGATTGACCTGAATGATGGGCGCGGCCAGTACCCCGGCCAGTGCTGCCAGTGCGACGCCGGCGCCATAGGTCAGCATCACCATCATCGGCACGTTGATGCCGAAGGCCTGCACCAGCGCGGCGTTTTCGGTCCCGGCACGCAGGTAGGCGCCCAGGCGGGTGCGCTCGATCAGGTACCAGGTGCCCAGGCACACCACCAGCGACGCCAACACCACCCAGGCGCGGTAGTTCGGCAACACCATGAAGCCCAAGTTGGTAGCACCGGACAGCAGTTCTGGCACAGGATACGACTGGCCTGACACGCCATAGAGTTCGCGGAAAATGCCCTCGGCGATCAGCACCAAGCCAAAGGTCAGCAGCATGCCATACAGGGGGTCGAGCTTGTACAGGTGTTTCAGAAACAGTCGCTCAATTACCACACCGATCGCACCCACGGTCAAAGGTGCCAGCACCAGCGCAAACCAGTAATTGATGCCGAACTGGTCCAACATGATCCAGGCCGCAAACGCGCCCAGCATATAGAGGGCGCCGTGCGCAAAATTAACAATGCCCAACAGGCCAAAAATGACCGCCAGTCCGAGGCTGAGCATGGCATAAAACGCGCCGTTGACCAGACCCAGCAACAACTGGCCCAGAAACGCTTGAAGGGGAATGCCGAAAATTTCCATGAGGGTCTGTCAGTTCACTTCTTGATCAGCGAGCATTGAGACTCGGCCAGTGCGGCGACGAGAGTCTTGAGTTTCATAGCATCTCCTGTTGAGTAGGTTGTCGAAACGGGGGTGAGAAATCGGGCTGATCGCTTAGGCAGTTGCTCAAACGCCCAGGTATTCCTGCAGCATGCCCATGTTCTGAGCCAGCTCGCCTTGTTCAAACTGTTTGACGATGGCGCCGTGCTCCATCACGTAAAAACGGTCGGCCAGCGGTGCGGCAAAGCGAAAGTTCTGTTCCACCAGCACAATGGTGTAGCCCTTGGCCTTGAGCGTGAGAATCATCTCGGCCAGCTTTTGCACAATGACCGGTGCCAGGCCTTCCGAGATTTCATCGAGCAAGAGCAGGCGCGCGCCGGTGCGCAAAATGCGCGCCACCGCCAGCATTTGCTGCTCGCCGCCCGACAGCCGGGTGCCGGGGCTTGAGGCGCGTTCTTGCAGGTTGGGAAACATGCCGTAAATTTCTTCAACGCTCATGCCTCCGGGTGCCAGGCTGGGCGGCAGCATCAGGTTTTCTTCGGCTGTCAGGCTGGCAAAAATGCCGCGCTCTTCCGGACAGTAACCGACGCCAAGGTGGGCCACCTTGTGGGGCGCCATTTTGATGGTCTCGGCGCCGTTGATTTTGATGGAGCCTTTGCGCGAGCCGGTCAGGCCGACAATGGCGCGCATGGTGGTGGTACGCCCGGCGCCGTTACGCCCCAGCAGGGTGACGACCTCACCTTCGTTCACCGTGAGATTCACGCCATGCAGGATGTGTGACTCGCCGTACCAGGCGTGCAGATCTTCGATGCGAAGCAATTCCTTTTTCATCAATGCGCACCCTGCAGTTCGGTGTTGACCGTGCCCATGTAGGCTTCAATCACCAGCGGATTTTTGGAGACGTCTGCATACGGGCCGTCAGCAATGATGGCGCCACGCTGCAGCACCGTGATGCGGTCGGCAATCGACGAAACCACGTTCATGTTGTGTTCCACCATCAGGATGGTGCGGCCGGCAGAGACCTTCTTGATCAGCTGCGTCACGCGGTCCACGTCTTCGTGGCCCATGCCTTGGGTGGGTTCGTCCAGCAGCATCAGCTCGGGCTCCAGCGCCAACGTTGTGGCCAGTTCCAGGGCGCGCTTGCGGCCATAGGGCAGGTTGACGGCCAGTTCGTGGGCAAAGTCCTGCAGATCAACCTCGGCCAGCAACTCGTGGGCGCGCTGGTGCAGGTGGGTCAGCGTACGCTCGGCTTTCCAGAAGTGAAACGAGGTTCCCAGATTGCGCTGCAGCGCCGCGCGTACGTTCTCCAGCACCGACATGTGCGGAAACACCGCCGAGATCTGGAAGGAGCGGACGATGCCGCGCCGTGCGGTTTGCGCGGGTTGCTCAAACGTGATGTCGATGTCGTTGAACGTGATGGTGCCGGTGGTCGGGTGCAGAAATTTGGTCAGCAGGTTGAAGAAGGTGGTTTTACCCGCGCCGTTGGGGCCAATCAGCGCATGGATGTGACCGCGCTTAACCTTCAGGTTCACCTGGTCGACGGCCACGAATCCCTTGAATTCCTTGGTCAGGCTTCTTGTCTTCAGGATGACGTCGGGCATCGGATCTCCATTATTTTTTTTGTCGGTTTCAGGTTCGTGCATTTATTCAAGTCCAGTCGATGTCCCGGTTCGGCTGTCAATCAATATCGCTACTTTGAATGGGTAGCATCTATATTCATCAACAGGCGTTCCATCTCATCGTATTGAGTACAGGTCAAATTTCAAACGCATCAAAATGCATACAACCAACATCAAACGCGTTGTCGTTTAACTGCAGATGGTGAAACGCTATATTGATCAAATCGAACGGCCACCATCTACTGGCATCTCGATGCCAGTCAAGAATTGAGCCTCAGAACTTGCTAAAAACACTGCAACATGTGCTACGTCAACTGGGTCGCACATGCGTCCAAGAGGGATCGTGGCAATGAAGCGAGCCCGGTTTTCTGGTGTATCGGGGACACCCATGAAATCCTGAAGGAGTGCAGTAGCCGCCATGACAGGAGAGATGATATTGACGCGAATATTGTCCGGGGCCAATTCAACGGCCATCGATTTTGACATTACGCTTACTGCACCTTTGGAGCTGTTGTACCACGTCAAACCGGGACGCGGCCGGATACCGCCAACCGATCCGATATTGAGTATCACTCCTCCCTTTCGCTGTTTCATAAGGGGAACCACTGCACGTGCCATATGGTAAATCGACTTTACGTTGACCGAAAAAACTCGATCGAACGTCGCTTCATCGACATCAAGCATCGACTGGTTACGATGTGTAGTGCCCGCGTTGTTGACAACAATGTCGGGAATACCGAAGCGATCGACGCAATGGCTCACCGCCGCTCCAACCTGTTCTGACTTCGTTACGTCGCAAGCGATAGCGCTCGCATTAGAGCCGAGTTCGACTGCAAGCGCCTGCGCCGCTCCCAGGTTGATATCGACAAGAACGACCTTTGCACCTGCTTTAATGTAGGCTTGCGCAATCGCAGCACCGAAACCACTTGCGGCGCCAGTAACAATGGCAATTTTATTAGATAGTTGTGACATCCTATATTCCTCTTAGTTATAGTATTGAACAATGGTTTTGGTGGTGCTCATTTCTTCAAGCGCGAGCATACCTTTCTCACGCCCATGCCCGCTTTTCTTAACGCCACCGAATGGCAATTCGACTCCGCCGCCCGCGCCGTAACAGTTAATAAAGACCTGCCCACTCTGGATACGCTTGGCTACGCGCGACTGGCGACTGCCGTTCTCGGTCCATATTCCAGCGACGAGACCGAATTCGGTCGCGTTAGCCAGTTCAATCGCATCCTCTTCATCTGAAAACGACATGGCCGAGAGCACCGGACCGAAAACTTCAAGATAGGCCAAATCATGATTACGGGGCACGGAGCCAAAAAGCACAGGCTTGATAAAATAGCCGCCTTGGGGAAGATTCGGTGCAAGACTTCCCTCTGCGATCAGCGGCACTCCCGATGCAATCGCATCTGTGACGAACTTGTTGACTCGTCCATACTGCTTTGCATTGATAATCGGACCGCAGTCAATATCCATTTCTGGCGTACCGACTTTCACCGCTCTGAAGCTCTCCGCAACCATACCGATAAACTTATCGTAGATATTTTGTTGGACGAGCAATCGGCTACCTGCGGAACAAGTCTGTCCTGCATTTTGTACAATAGCCTTGACAATAATCGGCAGCGCTTTATCTAGATCGGCATCATTGAAGACGATTTGAGGTGATTTCCCTCCTAGCTCGAGTACGCATGGAACATGATTGCGTGCTGTAGCCTGCTGCACCATGACCCCTACTTCTGGCGATCCTGTAAAGGTGGCGAAATTGATGCCTGGATGCGAAGTTAGCGCTGCGCCAGCTTCTGCGCCGTAGCCGGTAATAATATTCAGCGCTCCGGGTGGCAATCCGGCTTCCATCGCAAGCTCGCCGAGCTTGAGAGTGGTTAGACACGCGTCCTCCGATGGCTTCACTACCGCAGCATTTCCCATCGCCAGCGCAGGGGCGAGAGTGCGACCTAGCATCTGGGCTGGGTAATTCCAGGGGATGATGTGCGCTGTCACCCCATGCGGAATGCGAATTACGTTAACATTGTACCCATTGAGGTACGGAATTGCCTGACCATGTACTTTGTCGGCCGCGCCGCCATAGAATTCAAAGTAGCGTGCTACTGCAATCACATCATTACGCGCCACAGTCATTGGTTTGCCAGTGTCGCGCGCCTCAAGCTGGGCGAACTCTTCAGCATTATCCAGAAGTAGTTGCCCAAGGCGGTGCAATATTCGCCCGCGTTCAGTGGCAGTCATACGCCCCCAGGCGCCATTCAGTGCTCGCTGCGCCGCGGCCACTGCCAGATCAATATCGGCAGCTTGTCCGCGTGCAATTTTTGTAAAGGCCTGTCCATTGCATGGATTAATCATATCGATAGTTCGGCCATCGATAGCATCGACCCATTGACCGTCGATTAATAATTTACTCATTGCCTACTCCAAGATATTTTAATTATTTACACTTAAATTAATGTAATTATCAGCTTTATGTCCTGAAAAGAAACTAGGACTGCTTGGAAAGCAATCATGCCCCTAGCAGGTACTCTCTTCGCTCGATGTAACAGTACTAAATGATACTGAGCGCTAAGGATGCTCTGCATAACCCCCGCGATGCGCGGGTTATGCAGAGCATCCCTAAAACACCGTTTTCAAAGATTTAAGCTTCTTTCATGAATTCTGGATCGTTGTAATGATAAAGATCATCAAGGTAGGGGACAAAAAAATCATAGAAAGATCTTGAGTCATACTTCGCCGACTCACCCGGTTTTATGCATTCAGGGATAGGCCCGACATTGGCGTCATCATCTGGATAAAAGAAGAAGACCAACGCATATCGCTTCGTTGGTGGATTTACTACGCGGTGCGGTGTGGCTATAAATCGATCGTTGGACAAGCGGTTGAGAACCTGACCGGTATTCACAATCAGGGCATCTTTAACGTAACTGACCTTGAGCCATTCCTTCGATGGGGTCATTACTTGAAGCCCCGGAACTGGAGTCATTGGGAGTAACGTGAGAAAGCTGCCATCAGAATGGGGGGCAAGAGCATATTGCCCTTCTTCCAAATTTTCCTCAGGATGGTAATAAGCACAGCGTTGGTAGTATTCAGGAGTTTTAAACATACTATCAAAATAGTTTGCAGGAAGCTCCAATGCGCGAGCATAAACAGGAACAAGCTTAAGCGAAAGTTGCTCCATCGCCAGGTGATACTTCATCAGGGTTTCGCGAAACTTTGGAAGGCTCTCGGGCCATTGATTCAGGCCACGATGGCGGATGTTAGCTACAACTTTTGGATCATCCTCCGATCTATTGCGCATGAACAACCATGCCGCATTGGTATCTTTTTTTGTGTTGACTGCAATCTTGTCCGCGATTACAGTTGATTTCAATATTGAGGATTTTGGTGGAAGGTAGCCCTGATGGTGATACCCTACTCGGTGCTTGAGTTTTTCTTCCATTGGTATGGAAAATAACTCCTCGAGTTGCTGAAATGATTCATCAATAAGTTCCTGAGGTATGCCATGGTTGATTATGGCAAAAAATCCAAGATTTTCTTGAATTGCTCTCACATCAACACCTAACTGCTCAAGCGCGCCTGGCGTACCTGCAAGATATGGACCCACATCTAAAATAGGAAGGTTTTTCCCAAGCGCTATTGCTGCAGCAACTTCAGCGGATACCGATATAGATTGCTCGGTAGTTTTATTTAATAAAGTTTCCATGGAATTTGTCTTTCTAAAAGTTTTAAACCAGCCTAAATTATTTTCGCCTTATTTCCAATAAGCGCACTTTGATTCTGCCTTAGAGGCGAATGCTTCCGCTCCAGGAATCATTTGAATTTGCTTGTAGTAATCCCAAGGATACTTTGATTCTGACGGCTTCTTAATTTCCATTAGCCGCAAATCGTGAATCATGCGACCGTCCTCACGGATATATCCATTTGGGGTATACATATCATTAATTTTTGTTTTTTTCATCTGAGCGATTGTCTTTTCTGAGTTATCTGTACCTATTTTTTTAACGGCATTCAAATATTGAAGTGCTGCAGAATAACTAGCCGCCTGCATACTTGTCGGCATTTTTTTCATTTTTTCGTAGAATCGACGCGCCCATTTCCGCGACTCTTCGTTCTGGTCCCAATACCATGCTTCGGTTAGGTTGATGCCATTTGTTAAATTTAAACCTAAGGCGTGTACATCGGTTAGAAAAAACATCAGGCCTGCGATTTTCATTGTTTTTGTTATGCCAAACTCATTTGCTGCTTTAATTGAATTAATAGTATCGCCACCTCCATTTGCCAAACCTAGAACCTGTGCTTTAGATGCTTGCGCCTGTAGCAGGAAGGACGAAAAGTCGGACGCTGATAATGGGTGTTTAACACTACCGATTACCTTGCCTCCATTGGCATTGATGACTTGTGTTGTCTCTTTTTCAAGAGACGCTCCAAAAGCATAATCAACGGTTAGAAAATACCAAGACTTACCTCCTTGCCTAGTCATAGCAGCACCCGTACCCCTGGCAAGTGCGACAGTGTCGTAGAGATAATGGATCGTATAAGGTGAACAGGCCTCATTGGTTAATTGTGCAGCCACTCCGCCAGTAACAATCGCTAACTTTTTCTTTTCCGCTGCAACTTTTGCAATAGCTAGGCTCGTACCCGAACTCGGGCCGCTTATCACCATATCTACCCCTTGCCGGTCGAACCATTCACGCGCTAGGGTGGCAGCAATGTCTGGTTTTGCCATGTGATCAGCTACAACGACTTCAATTTTTTTCCCAGCGACAGTGCCACCAAAATCAGCAATCGCCATATTCACCGCCTCTGTAATGCCATTTCCGCCCATATCGGCATAAAGGCCTGACATATCGGCCAAAACGCCGATTTTTATGACGTTGTCGCTAATTTGAGCCGAAGCGGGAATGGCACCCGCCATCGAAATCGCAGCGAGCATCGCTGGCATCAATTTTTTTAATTTCATCGTCTTCATGTTGTCTCCTATTTATAACGTTGTCTTACCGGATAACAGCCTGGCCCAATAGGTCCAGGATGCTCGCCATTTGCTGTGCAAGCGGTCTTTCAAAAAAGCCGGAGTCCTGCCGTGCCAGGACTTCGGCTGTTCGAATTTCGATCAGGCGCCGCAGACGGTAGCGAGCGCGTTGCTGCAACAGTGCTGCCCGGCGCTCGCTCGTCTCCAGCCATGCCTGATGACGATCGATTTCCGCCGACAGCGCTTCGATCGATTCGGGTTGTGATGCGGATGCCAGCAGAACGGAGGGAACCCACGCGCCACGATCCTGGCGAGTGATCGATGCAATCCGCTTGACATCCGTCGCCATCTTCCGGGCGCCGGGCAGGTCGGCCTTGTTGACGACGAAAATGTCGGCCATCTCCATGATTCCGGCTTTCATGGCCTGCACCATGTCACCGCTATCGGGCAGCAAAAGCAGGACCAGCGTATCCACCTGGACCCGTGCGGCATACTCGACCTGGCCGACGCCGACCGTCTCAAGCATCACTTCCGCAAAGCCGAAGTCATCCATCGCGTCCAGCATTTCGGGCAGGTTGTCCGCCAGGCCGTCGAACGTGGCGCGCGAGCCCAGCGAGCGGATATACAGCTCCGATGTACCTGCGAGTTCGTCCATGCGCAGCCGGTCGCCCAAAATGGCGCCACCGCTTTTCGGGCTGCTTGGATCGACCGCCAGGATGCCGAGGCGGCGATGATCCCGTGCGCGATGCAGCGCGAGATGCCCGAGCAAGGTGCTCTTGCCGGCGCCAGGCGCGCCTGTCATGCCGATCCGGCGGGCGAGTACCTCCGAAGGATCATGCAGCGGACGCGCGATCAACTCTGTCGCGCTCGCATTAGCGAGCTGGGTCAAGGTCTGTCCCAACTTGCGGCGATCGAGCGGCGGTCTGTTCATGCAGGCACCGTCCGGAACACCACGGAATGATGTTCGTCGAGCAGTGGCGGTAACCCGTACTGCGGCGCATAGCCTTCAAACCGGATCGGGCTGGCGACTGCGCGCAACGGCAGGCTGCCATCCCCCAGAGTGATCACCATGGCGCGGGAGCGAGTGAGGTCGCTCTGCAAGGCATCGCTCAGGGTGCCGACTTCGGCGGCGACGACGCCAAGCGGCGCGAGACGCGCAACCCACTGCGCCGCCGTGGCACCCTGTAGCACGTCTGTAATGCGTGCGATGACCTCGACCCGATGCTCGCGGCGGCTGCTCATGGTGGCGAAGACAGGATCGGCAATCCATTCGGGCCGTCCGATTTCGTTGCAGAACTTCTGCCAAAACTTGTCGTGCGTGATGAATAGCGTCAGCCAGCCGGCCGCCGTCGGAAAAATCTGCGCGGGAACGACATAAGGGTGGGACGAGTTCGGCAAGCGCTCGATAACGTCACCCGTATTCAGTGCCGCGCCCGCCAGGTAATTGAGCTGCGAAAGCATCACGTCATACATGGCCACGTCCACCTGCCCCCCTTGGCCCTGTACGATTTTTGCAAGCAACCCGACGACGGCGACCAGCCCCGCCGAATTGTCGACCACCGAATAGCCGGCCTTGGTCGGCGGCGCTGCAGGATCGCCGGTGAGAGCCATGACTCCCGTCATGGCCTGGATCACATAGTCGTATGCCGGGCTGTCCGAATAGGGGCCTTCCAGCCCGTAGCCCGTTAAAGCAACACAAACGAGGCGCTCATTCCAATGGCGCAAGGCCGCGTAGGTCAAGCCCAGCTTTCGGATCGCAGAGGGCCGGAGGTTAGTGACCAGCGCGTGCGAGTCCGTCACGATGCGGCCCAGCGCCTCCTGGCCTTCTCCGCTGGCCAGGTCAATCACCACACTCTTCTTGTTGCGATTGAGGCTGGCGAAGTAAGCGTTGTGCGGCCCTATGAAATGCGGGCTGACCGAGCGCGCGATATCGCCCTCGGGCGGCTCGATCTTGATCACCTCGGCGCCCATGTCGGCCAGCATGAGGCCGCAGTAGGGGCCTGCCAGCATGTGGCCCACCTCGACAACACGAATGCCGGCAAGGGGTGCGTTCATGCAAGCCTCTTCGCGAGAATAGTCACCACGTCCTGCAGCGGCATGTCGGCGGTAAAGATCGACGCGACACCCTGTTCAAGCAGCAGGGGCTGGTCCTCCGCGGGAATAGTCCCGCCCACGAACACTTTGATATCGCCGGCCTTGAGTGCCTGCAATTGCGCCATGACGTCGCGGACCAGCTCTTTGTGGCTGCCCGACAGGATGCTCAAGCCCACCGCATCAACGCCTTCGTCAACCGCAACCTGGGCGATTTGTTGCGGGCTGCGCCGCAAGCCGGTGTAGATGACCTCGGCACCGGCATTGCGCAAGGCCAAAGCGATAATTTTGGCGCCGATGTCGTGGCCGTCGAGACCGGGCTTTCCAATGAGAATTCGCTTGCCGGCTAGCGAAGCGTTGGCTTGTAGGGTGTTCATAGATTGACGGGCTCCTTGAATTCGCCCCATTCCTTTTTCAGGCAGGCGACCATTTCGCCCACGGTGGCGTAGGCATGGCAACACTCGACAAGGTTGGGCATGACGTTTTCGCGGTCTTTGGCGGCGGCTACGGCCAGCTTCGACAGTGAGTCGTCCACGGCCGCCTGCTGACGGGTATCGAGAACGCGCTGGAATTTCTCAAGCGCGCGTTGCGCGACCGTCGGGTCCAGCTTGAAAACCTCGCCGACCTTGATCTCTTCGTTCAACTTCTTGAAGTGGTTCTGCCCCACGATCACGTTGTCGCCAGAGTCGGTATCGAGTTTTCGCTCCAGCCCCCGTTCGGCAAGACGAAGCTGGATCCAGCCGTCTTCGATCGCCGGGATCACCCCGCCATAGGCGTCGATCTCGGCCATCACCTTGGTGATTTGCTCCTCCATCCGGTCGGTATGCTGTTCCAGAAAATAACTGCCGCCCAAGGGGTCGACTGTGCGGGCGATCCCGGATTCATAAGCGATCATCTGCTGTGTCCGCACGGCCAGTTCGGCAGAGAATTCCGTCGGGATCTGGAACGCCTCATCGAACGCGCAGGTAAAGATCGATTGCGCCCCGCCGAACACGGCGGCCATGGTTTCGACAGCGACTCGCGCAACATTGTTGTAAGGTTGCGGTGCCACCAGCGAGGAACCGCCGCAAACTACGCCGAACCGGAAGTGCTGCGCCTTGGGGTCCTGCACGCCGTAACGCTCTTTCATCAGACGCGCCCACATTCGCCGACCGGCGCGGAACTTCGCGATCTCTTCGAAGAAGTCCATATGGACATAAAAGAAGAATGACAGGCGCTTGGCGAACTTCTCCACGTCGCCGCCGCGTGCCCGCAGTTCATCGACATAAGCAAGTCCGTTGGCTAGCGTGTAAGCCATTTCTTCCGCCGCAGTCGCGCCAGCGTCCCGAACGTGGGCGCCGGCGATGCTGATCGGGTTGAAGCGGGGCGAGACGTCGTTCGAATAGAGGATTGAGTCCGCAATGAGCCGCATCGAGGGACGCACAGGAAAAATCCAGGTGCCGCGTGCGACGTACTCCTTCAAGATGTCGTTCTGGATGGTGCCGGTAAGCTTGCTGCGCGGGACATTCTGCTTGTCGGCCACCGCCAGGTACATGGCGTAAATGATGGCCGCCGTGCCGTTGATCGTGAACGAGGTTGAAATTTTTGAGAGGTCGAGTCCCTGAAACAGAATCTCGGCTTCGCTCAGATTGGAAAGCGAGACCCCCACCTTGCCAATTTCAGGCCGCGCCATCGGATGCGTCGGGTCGAAGCCGCACTGCGTCGGCAGGTCGAGCGCCACCGAGAGACCGGTCTGCCCCTTCGCAAGCAAGAACTTGTAGCGCTCGTTGGACTCCTCGGCCGTGCCGAAACCTGAATATTGCCGGATGGTCCAGAGGCGGCCCTGGTAGCCGTCGGGAAAAATACCCCGCGTAAAAGGATACTCTCCGGGCGCGCCGATATTGTCCGGATTGACGGCAGAGGCATCAACACTGGTCGGCACCTCGATGCCGCTTCGGTTGACCGGTTTAAGCCGCGGCTCCGTGCTTGCCGTTGTTGGGTTGTCGGTGCTGCTCATTTTTTACCTTTGGCTAAAAGCTTTTCAGCCGCGTTCCAGTGGTCTTGATGGAGCCACGTTGTCACGAGCTGCTGCTGCTCCAAAGCGCGCCGCGCGTCGTAAGACGCACCCTGACGCCATGCAGCGGTCTGCGCCTTGATACCGTGCAATACCGGCTGCGCGCAAGCCAGCATGGGGGTGATGAAAGCCTGGATGTCGGCTCCCGCCGGGCCGTCGCTGATCACCGCATCGGCCAGGCCCCAACGCAATGCTTGTTCAGCATCGACCAGCTCGCAACGGCTCATCATCCGCATCGCGCGCGCTGCGCCGACAAGCTGGCACAGGTCCGGTCCACCGCCCCAGGCGGACGTGATGGCCAGTTTGGCCTGGATGAAGCCGATGCGCGCGTGCGAGGCCTGCATCCGCATGTCACACGCCAAGGCCAGTTCCGCGCCCCCGCCGATCGCATCACCGTTGAGATAGGCCAACACCGGTACAGCGCAGTGGCGCACGGTATCGAGCGCCACGCGAGCCGCGTTGGTCATCGCGATCACGGCTGCTTCGTCGCGCACACCTGCGAGTTCGACGAGATCGCCGCCGGCCGCAAAGAAACGGTCACCAGCGCCGGTGAGGACGATCAGGCGCGTCTCGCGCCTGTTGCCCTCAACCGTTATCGCGTCAGCAATGCCCGAAAGCACGTTGCGGGCAAGCGCGTTGTGCTTTTGCGCCCGATCGATAGTGATCCAGATGACGCCAGGTGCGCGTTCCTCGACCATGATGTCTTTGTTTTTTTGCACGCTTTCATATCTCCTTGATTGACTTGAGTTGTGATCGTAGGCATCATCAGTTTCTGTTGCAAGAACCTAAGTTCTATATTTCGAACAACAGGCATTGAATCGGGTCATATCTGCGGAACAAAGCCAATTTGTTCAACGGGCTGAAATATGGTGATCCGCACTTTCAGTCAAAGGAACAAAACATGTCAGGCGTCACGGTCACCGCGATAGAACGAATCCTCGATATCTTTGAAGCATTTCAGGCGAGCCAACGCCCGTTATCGCTCACGGACCTGGCCGAAGCGGCCAACATTCCGAAAAGCAGTTGCCACGCCATAGTCACCACGCTGACGGCGCGCGGCTACCTGTATTCGCTAACGCGCCCGCGCTCGCTTTATCCGACCAAGCGGATGCACGACGTTGCGCACGATATTCTGGAGCACGACCCCTTCATCGAGCGCGCAACGCCTCTGCTGGAGCGGCTGCGCGACACGTCGCGCGAAACGGTGATACTGGGCAAGCGCCAAGGCGACTCGGTCATCTACCTGCTGGTGATTGAAGGCCAGCATCCCATCAGATATTCCGCCAAACCTGGCGAGTTCAAGCCTTTGTATTCAAGCGCCACCGGCAAGGCGCTGCTGGGCAGCCTGAAGGAACCAGAGCTGCGCAAATGGCTCGAGAAGCGCGAATTGCCTGCCGTCACCTCCTCCACCATGACCGATCATGAAGCGCTTGTCGATGACATTTTGCAAAGCCGGCGGATGGGCTATTTCCTGACGCGAGGCGAGAACGTGAGTGACGTCTGGGCCGTGTCGGCATTTCTCACCGTCAACCGGGAGACACTTGCGGTGGCAATCGCCGGACCCCGCCACCGCATGGAGGGCAACCTGGCAGAGTGTGCGCAATTTCTGGTGGCAACCTGCAGTGTCCTGTCGCGACAGCAAGCGCGGGGCTAGTCGTTGTCTAAAACATGCCGGCGAGGCCGGTCACCCGCCAGCGTGATGCGGTGCATGACCCGGCGAAAGCCGTGGTAATCGTTGACCGGGTAGTGGTGCGTACAGCGGTTGTCCCATAGCGCCAGGGAACCCACCTGCCAGCGAAAGCGACAGGTGAACTCTTCCTTCTTCTGGTGCTCGAATAAAAACCGCAGCAGCGGCGCACTCTCCTCTTCGGTCATGCCGACGAAGCGCGCGGTGTGGGCGCAGTTGACATACAAGGCCTTGCGGCCGGTTTCCGGATGGGTGCGCACCACAGGGTGTTCGGCCTCGTAATGGCGGTTCGCGTCAGCGCGCCCGACCTCGGCCAGGCGGTCTTCGCGGGTGCGCGTCACGTCGGCCTTCGCCGAGGTGTTGACAGCCACCAGGGGATCGAGCAGCCGCTGCATGCCATCCGACAAGGCCTCGTAGGCCAGCACCTGGTTGGCAAACAGCGTGTCACCTCCGTAAGGCGGCACCTCGCGCGCCAGCAGCAGCGTGGCCATCGGCGGCTGCGCCAGATAGGCGGTATCGCTGTGCCAGACACCGCCGAAGTTGACTTTTTCGTGCGCCAGCTTCTTCACTTCGATGATGACTGGAAAGCCCGCAATGCCGTTAACGAACGGGTATTCCACCGGCGTGCCAACGGCCTGGGCGAAGGCCAGGAACTGCCCGGAGGTTAGGTGCTGGTCACGCAAAAAGACGACACCATGATCGAGCCAGGCGCTACGCAACGCTGCCAGGTCATGCGGGCGCAGCGGTTGGGACAGGTCAAGCCCGGAGAGCTCCGCGCCCAGCGCGCCGGCCAGCCGGGTCACGGTCAATGCCGGGGCGCTCATGCTGACACCTCCGCATCGGCGGCTTTCGACACCGCTGCGCGGCTGGCCAGCAAGGACGCCAGTGCGCTGGCATCAAAGCCGCATTCGCGCAGCACCGATTCGGTGTGCTCCCCCAGTCGCGGCGCGGGCGCCAGCTTGCTGACGTCGTAACCCACCCAGCGCGCCGGCGCGCCAAAGGTGCGCATCGCCCCTTCGCTCGGGTGCTCGACCTGGCGGAAAAAGCCCACCGCCGCCAGGTGCGGGTCATCCAGCAGGGACTCGATGGTATTCAGCGGCACCGCCGGCACGTCAATTTGCTCGAACAGCGCCAGCCAGTGCGCGGTGCTTTGCCCGCGTAGCGTCTGGCCCAAAAAGCCGTACACCTCGTCAATGTGGCGGGTGCGGTTAGCCAGGTCGGCGAAGCGCGGATCGACCCGCAAATCGTCGCGCTCGATGGCGCGCAGAAAACGCTGCCAGTGGCCGTCGTTGTAGACCAGCGCGCAGATATAGCCGTCGCTGGTTTGGTACGGCCGGCGCCCGGGCGACAGCAGCCGCACGTAGCCGGCGTCAGCACTGGGCGGCTCGAAGGTGCGCCCGTAAATGTGGTCCGACAGCACCACGCTGGCCATGGTTTCGAACATCGGCACGTCGATGCGGCAGCCGCGCCCGGTGCGCTCGCGCCCGTACAGCGCCATGGCCACGCTATGCGCCGCATGCAGGCCTACCATGCGGTCGGCAATCGTCAGCGGCACGTAGCGCGGCTCGCTCGCCCCGCTGCGTTGCTGCAAGGCAGCGATGCCGACGGCGCCCTGGATCAGGTCGTCATAGGCCGGACGGCCTGCGTAGGGGCCGTCCTCGCCATAGCCGTACACGCCGCACCAGATGATGCGCGGATTGATCGCCGACACGCTCTCGTAGTCCAGCCCGAGCCGGGCGATGGAGGCCGGGCGCAGGTTGTGCACGAAGACATCGGCACCTTCGATCAGGTGCCGCATCGCGGCCGCGCCCTGCGGCGATTTGAGGTCGAGCGCCACGCTGCGCTTGTTGCGGTTCAGGTGCAGGAACAGCGGGCCCATGCCGGGATGGCGTCCGGGGCCGATCCAGCGGGTCGAGTCGCCCTCGGGGGATTCGATCTTGATCACGTCGGCGCCATGGTCGCCAAAAATCTGGGTCGCGTACGGCCCCATCAGCACCGCGCTGAGGTCAATCACCCGCACGCCCGCGAGCGGCCCGGTTGGTGCCGCCTGGTCTTGTTGGCTTGTCATCTGTGTCTCCTCTGATTTTTTGATGCCAGGCCTGCTCAGCGTCGCGTGCTGAAAAAAACCCGGTTGACGACCGTGCATCCTAACGCTATTCTTATATTCAAACAATTATTCCGATATCAGAACAAATAGGAGGCATCGTATCCATGAGTACATCCATCGCAGCCCGGCGGGAACACAGCGGTGTCGCGCCCCCTCTTGACGGGTCACCGATGGCGCTGACCCGCGTGCTGCGACTGCTGCAGTTGCTGGCCGACCAGCCCGCCGGCATGGCCCTGGCATCCCTGTGCGTGGCCATGAATGCACCGAAGACCAGCGTGCTCTCGCTGCTGCGCGGACTCACGGCGCATGGCTACCTGCAACGCAGCGACACGGTGTATCGATTGGGCCCCGAGTCCTTCTCGCTCGGGGCCTCGCTGGTGTCAGCCTGCTCGCTCGACGTCGTGGCCCTGCCCTTCCTGCGCGAGGCGGTGGCGCGCTGCGGTGAGACCGCCCTGATCGCCCGCATCGACCGCGCTGCCGGTCAACTCGTCTACGGCCCGATCGTCGAGAGCGCACGCCCGATTCGCTATGCCGTGTCAGTCGGCACGACGCGGCCGCTGTTCGTCTCGGCTGCCGGGCGCGCGCTGCTGGCGTTCCAGGACGAGGCGTGGCGGCGCGACTACCTGCGCCGCGCCGACTTGCGGGCCATGACCGAGCACTCGGTCACCGACCGGGCGCAACTTGCGCGCCTCATTGAGGAGGTCCGGATCAGCGGCGTGGCCGTCACGTTCGGTGAAGTAACGCCCGACGTGGCCGGCTTTGCGGCCCCGATCTTCGAGCCCGACGGGCGCGTGAACGCGGCGCTGATCATCGCCACCCCGATCGAGCGCGGTCGCGCCACCGCCGATGCGCTGCAACGCCTGGTGGTGACGCTGGCACAAAATATCTCGCACGCGCTCGGCCACCCTGCGCGGTCGGCATCCAGCACAACTTGAAAAGGAGACAAGCCCATGAACAACGAACTGCTCTACGAAGTGAGCGACGGCATTGCCGTCATCACCATCAACCGGCCCGAACGCCGCAACGCCCTGAACCGCGCCGTGCGCGAAGGCATGTTCGAGGTCTGGCGTCGCTTCGAAGCCGATGCCTCGGCCCAGGTGGCCATCCTCACCGGTGCCGGTGACAATTTCTGCGCCGGCATGGACCTGGTGGAAGCCGCCGACACGCAACTGCGCATCCCGCCCCCCGGCTTCATCGCCGTGCTCGGCGACAACATCGAGGTCACCAAGCCCGTCATCGCCGCCGTGCAGGGCTATGCCTATGCGGGCGGCTGGCTGCTGTCGCAGATGTGCGACCTGTGCGTGGCCGACGAGACCGCCAAATTCGCCATCACCGAGGCCAAGGTCGGGCGCGGCATGCCGTGGGCCGCGCCCGTCATCCACATGCTGCCGCAGCGCATCCTGATGGAAGTCGCCATGACCGGCGACCCGCTGACAGCGCAGCGCGCCTACGAACTCGGCTACATCAACCGCCTGATGCCCAAGGGGCAAGCATTGCAGGGCGCGAAAGAACTGGCGGCCCGGCTCATGGCCAATGCGCCGCTGACAGTGCGCGCGGCCAAGGAAATGGTGCGCCTGTCCACCGAGATGGGCCGCACCGCCGCGCTGCGCGCATCCAACCGCGCGTTCGATGCCGTTTACCTCAGTGAAGACGCGCTGGAAGGCCCACAATCATTCCGGGAGAAGCGCAAACCGGTCTGGAAGGGGTGCTGAAATGAGCGCGACCATGACCACAAAACCCGCACCGTCGGCCGCTGTCCAAACCGCTGGCATCACGCGGGAACTGGCCGCACGCAGCGCTGCCCTGTGCTACACCGATCTGCCGGAGGATGTGCGCCTGCGGGTCCGGCAATGCCTGCTCGACTGGATTGGGGTAACACTGGCTGGCGCGTGCGAGCCGCTGGTGCACATGCTGGCCGAAGAGGCCCGTGAACAGGGCGGGCATGCCCAGACCAGCGTCGTCGGGCACGCCATGACGACCTCCAGCCGGCAGGCGGCGCTGATCAATGGCGCGGCCTCGCACGCACTCGATTACGACGACGTCAACATGGCCTGCACCGGCCATCCCTCGGTGGTCCTGATCCCGGCCTTGCTGGCCCTGGCCGAGTCGCGCGGCGCCAGCGGACGCGACTTCATGACCGCCTTCGCCGCTGGCTACGAAACCATGTGTCAGTTGGGGTTGGCGAGCGGCGACGCACAGTATTCCAACGGTTTCCACACCACGGCCACGCTGGGCACGCTCGGTGCGGCCGCCGCCTGCGCGCGCTTGATGCAACTCGACGCCAACGACACCGCGACCGCGCTGGGCATCGCCAGCACCATGGCGGCCGGGCTGAAATCGATGTTCGGCACCATGTGCAAGCCCTTGCATGCCGGGCGCGCCAGCGCCGACGGCCTGCAAGCGGCCCAGTTGGCCGCGCGTGGCTTCACCAGCCGTGCCGATGCGATTGAATGTCCGCAAGGCTTCATCGCCACGCACGGTGGCACCGCATCGCTGGAAGCGGCCCTGGCCGCCCCGGACGGCAGCTGGCACCTGCGCCACAACCTGTTCAAGTTCCACGCCGCCTGCTACGGCACCCATGCCGCCATCGAGGCGGCGCGCTACTTGCGCCTGCAACACGCACTGCGGCCCGATGACGTGCTGCGCGTCACAGTACAGGTCGGCGCCGCCAGCGAGGGCGTGTGCAATATTCCCGAGCCGCGCACCGGACTGGAGGCCAAGTTCAGCCTGCGCCACACGGTGGCAATGGCGCTGGCCGGGGCCGACACCGCCGGACTGGACGCGTTCAGTGACGAGGCCGTGCGCGCGCCCGAGGTAGCGGCCCTGCGTGAGCGCGTACAGGTCGTGCTCGCGCCCCAATGCCCGGGGCTCACCCTGAGCGAGGTGGTGATCGAGACCCGGAACGGCGCCGTGCTGCGCCAGCGCCACGACAGCGGACGCCCGGCCAGCGACCTGCTGGAGCAGCAGCAGCGGCTGGAGGAAAAGTTTCGCCGACTGGTCGAACCCGTGCTCAACCCTGCCGAGCGCGGCGAGCTGATCGACCTGGTGGCCCGGCTCGACGAACTGACCGACCTTTCGCCGCTGGCAAGCATGCTGGCCAGCCAAGCGTGCTCCGATCGACACTAACGGCAATTTATTGGTGCGGGCAGGCTAGCGCGCGGAAAAACAAGGGTTGTGTAATGCCCGTCATTGGCCTGTGTTTTCGCTGTCGGCCGGGAGGCTGCGCCCCATGCGGCAGAGTAAACGCTGCAACATGCCCATGGTCTCCCCACGCGCTCGCTGCTGCGGATGGTGCCCGACGCCGGGCAGTGCCGTCACTTCAAGCGGCATCAGGCCGTGGCGAAACAAGGAAATCGCGCTGGGCCGCCAGCCATATTCGTCGTCATTACCGAACAACACGGAGACCGGACAACGCACTGCGGCAACCTCGGCGCTCATGTTCCATTGCAGTGCCTGCGGGCTGGCCCAGGGCTCGTACCAGCCCCAGAACATCGCGTCGGTGCTGTCGCCATGGTGGCGCTGAAGTTTTTCACGCAAGCCGTCTTGCTCAAACGCGCGCCGCGCGCCGGCCATGGAATCCACCATGAACGGATCGATGGCCATGGTTGGCGAGCAGGCAAGAACGCCGCATACCAGCTCAGGATGCGCCGCCGCAGCCAGCACCGACATGGCTCCTCCATCACTGTGGCCGAACATCAACGCCTTGTGGATTCCGAAGTGGCGCAACACCTCGCCAAGCACCGGCCCCGCCTCTTCACGCCGGCAACTGGGCTCACGCCCACCCACCAGACTCTCGGATCGCCCATAACCATACCGGTCATAGGCCAGCACCGGCCAGCCGCTGGCTTCGGCCAACACCTGAGGTAAGTCTTTCCAAGTGGTGATGCAGTCCAGCCCGCCGTGCATCATCACGATGGTCGGCTGCCCGTTGCCCACATCACCCCAGGTGGTGGCGGCCAGCCGATGGCCTCCCGCAAACAGTTCGTGCTCTTTCATCATGTCAATCTGTCTCCTGGTTGCGCCTTGAAGGGGATCGGCACAGCCTACAGGTCGGCCTGTCCGGTCAGCAGTTGGCGCGCGATGTGGTGCGGCGCTGGATTTCGCCCGTGCCATCGGGGATGCGCATCACGCGGGCGAAGCGGTAGCCCTCTTCCAGGCGCAGTTCGTTGGTCAGGCCCATGCCGCCGTGGATCTGGATGCTGCGGTCCATCACGCGCCCCAGCATCTCGGTCGAAAATGCCTTGACCATGCTGACCTGCGCGGTGGCGGCGCGGCCGCTGTCCAGGCGCCAGGCACAGTTCTGGGTCATGGTCTTTGCGGCATAGATATCCATGGCGCTGTCGGCCAGCATGAGCTGGACCGCCTGGTGCTCGGCAATGGGCACGCCAAAGGTTTTGCGCACCTTGGCATATTCCACCGCCTCGTCCAGCGCCCAGCGGGCCAAGCCCATGCAGGATGCCGCCATGCCCATGCGCCCGGCGTTGACGCCGTCCATGGCCGCCGTCAGGCCGCGCCCGACGTCGCCGAACCGGTGGTCGTCGCGCACACGCACGCCGTCGAGCACGATGACGCCGGTGTCGCCGCCCAGGTGGCCCATGGTGTTGATGATGCGCGGCACGGAAAACCCGGACGCGCGCGTGTCGACGAAGAAACCGGTGACGCCACCCTTGTGGCGCGCCGCGGCTTCGGGGTCGGTCAGCGCGAACACCATGGCGTAATCGGCGTAGGGCGAGTTGGTGATCCACTGCTTGGTGCCAGTGAGCACCCATTCGTCACCGTCGCGCACGGCGTGGGTTTTCATGCCGAATATATCGGAGCCCGCATCGGGCTCGCTCAGACCACAGCACAGGGTCTTGTCGCCGCTGGCGATGCCGTCGCAATATTTCTCGAAGATGTCCGGCTTCAGGTGCCGCAGCACCGGCGACAGACCGTTGGTGAAGGGCGACGGCAGCACCACCGTCTGCACCAACGGCTGGGCCGGGCCGACGCGGTGGTTGAGCACCTCCTGCACATGGGCCATGACCTGCCCGCCACCGCCCAGTTTTTCGTCGCCGAACAGGGTGTAGAAACCCAGTTCGGCCGAGCGCTTGCGCACCTGCTGGCGCAGCGCCAGCACCTCGGGCACATAGCGACCGCTGGCATCGAACAAGGTGCGTTCGCTGCCCAGCAGGTCTTGGTGGCGCTGCTGCAGCGGCAGCACTTCGCGCTCCACGAAGCGCAGCACCGCCTCGGCAATCGCTACGGTATCGGGATCGATGGTGAAGTCCATGCGGGAAACCTCGGCGCTACAACAGCCGGAACTTCGGCAGCGTGACCTCGTCGGTCACGTCGTCGTACTGCACCGTCACGCTCTGGCCGATGCGCACCGCCTCGACATCGTCGGTGACGATGTTGGTCATCATGCGCGCGCCTTCGTCGAGGTCGATCACCGCCACCACGTAGGGGGTGTCGGCCTTGAAGGCCGGGCCGGCCGGCCGGCGCGCGATGGTGAAGCTGTAGATGGTGCCGGTGCCGCAGGCATCGACCCATTCGACGGCATCGGAATGGCAGTGCGGGCACAGGACGCGCGGATAGAAATGGTGCTTGCCGCAGGCAGTGCAACGCTTGATCGTCAGGCGATGCTGCATGAGGGCATCCCAGTAGGGGCGGCTTTCGCCATCGATGACGGGCAGGGGTTTGTCGTACATGGTGCTCACCGGGTAGAAAGAATGCAAGTGGCACCGCTGGAGAGCGTGCCGCCGGTGCCGTGGACCAGCGCGGTCACGGCATTCGCGATCTGGCGCGGGCCGCATTCGCCGCGCAACTGGCGCACCGCCTCGATCAGCAGGAAGATGCCATACATGCCGGGGTGTGCGTAAGACAGACCGCCGCCGTTGGTGTTAAGCGGGAATACACCGCCCGGCGCGGTGCGCTGGTTGGCAACAAAAGCGCCGCCCTCGCCGCGCTTGCAAAAGCCCAGCGCTTCGAGCGTCAGCAGCACGGTGATAGTGAACGAGTCGTAGACCTCGACCACGTCAATGGCGTCATGCCCGATGCCCGCCATGGCAAAGGCGTCGCAGCCGGCCACTTCGGCCGCTGTGAGGCGTGCCAGATCGGGCATGGCGGCAATCGTCCAGTGCGTGTGCGATTCGCCATAGCCGCGCACATGCACCGCCTTGCGCCCGAGCGCCCTGGCGTGCTCGGCCGTGGTCATGACCACGGCGCCGCCGCCGTCGGTGACCAGGCAGATATCGAGCAGGTGCAGCGGGTCGGAGATCATTTTGCTATTGAGCACGTCCTCGATCGACAGCGGGTCGCGCATCGTCGCGGCCGGGTTGAGCGCCGCCCACTTGCGCGTGGCCACGGCAATCTCCGCTAGTTGCTCGGAGGTGGTGCCGTATTCGTGCATGTGGCGCTTGGCCGCCATCGCATATCCGCCCACTGGCGTGGGCATGCCCCACGGCGTCTCGTACTGCATGGTCAGCACGGCGGGCCGCCCGGCCAGGTTGCGGCTCATCTCGCTCTTTTGCAAGCTACCGTAGGTGATTAGCGCCACCTCGCAGCGGCCGGCCTCGATGGCCATTGCCGCATGGGCCACGTGCGCCTCAAAGGCCGAGCCACCGATGTTGGTGCCGTCCACGAAGCGCGGGGTGATGCCCAGGTACTCCGACAGCGTCACGGTCGGCAACTGGCCGGGGCCGGGCACCCCCCACAGGCCGGCGGTCAGCAAACCATCGACTTCGCGCATGGCGATGCCGGCGTCTTTGAGGGCGTCGCGGGCGACCAGCGCCTGGGCCTCCAGCACCGACATCGGCCTGAGCACCTTGCCATCCTTGAGCGGCAGGTCGGCCACGCCGACAATCACTGCTTCTCGTTTTTTCATATTTGGAATTCTCCTGGTGTTGAATAGCGCGGACCCGTGCGGTCTGTACCAACCACGGACCCGAGGTGGGGTCAATCGGCCTTGTTTTCAGCACGCGCCATATCGCGCAAGCGGAACTTCTGTATCTTTCCGGTGGGTGTGCGCGGCAAGTCATCCAGGATGTTCAAGGTTTCGGGCCAGTACTGCTTGGTCATGTGCTGCTCGTCAAGAAAGTGTTTCATCTGATCGAGCGTGAGACCGTGACCAGGCCTGAGCGTGACATAGGCGACGGCGCGCTCGCCCAGCCGCGCATCGGGCACGCCGACCACGGCAGCCGCCTGGATGGCCGGATGGCGGTGCAATATCTGTTCAACCTCGATCACCGGCACGTTCTCGCCACCACGGATGATGATGTCCTTGGCGCGGCCGGTGATGCGCACGTAGCCGTCGGCGTCGATGCGCGCCAAGTCGCCGGTCTTGAACCAGCCCTGCTCATCCATGTCGTAACGTTCGGGGCGCTTGAGGTAGCCCACAAAATGGCTCGGCCCCCGGGATTGCAGCTCACCTTCCTGGTCCACTGCCAGCACCTGCCCTGCGGCATCGACGACCCGGATCTCCATGCCCGGCACCGACAGGCCATCGGTGCCGACCACTTTTTCCGGCGCATCAAGCAGCCGCGTGCCGGTGACCAGCAGGTTCTCCGTCATGCCCCAACCCGAGACGATGTGCGCCTTGAGCCGCTCGGTCGCGCTCTGCACCAGGGCGCGCGGAATCGGGGCGCCGGCCGAGATGAAGATGTCAAGTGTGGAAATATCGAAGCGCGGCAGCGCCGGGTGGTCGGTCAGGTCGGCCAGGAAGGGGGTGGCGGCCATCATGAAGTTCACGCCTTCATCCTGAATCCGCGCCAGCGCCACCTGAGCGTCCCAGACGTCCTGCAGCACCATCTTGGCACCCAGCATCAAGGGCAGCTCCATGCCAATCAGGAAGCCGGTCTGGTGCGCCATCGGCGAGGGCATGAAGATCACATGTTCGCTGCTCAATCCGCAGCGTTTCACCCACTCGACGATGTTCGCGAAATGGGTATTGGAGGTGTGCAACGCGCCCTTGGGCTCACCGGTGGTGCCGGAGGTGTAGAGCAACTGCAGCACATCGTCGGGGCGCAGGCGGCGCTCGACGAACAACTGTTCGGCATTGGGGGTTTCCTGTTCCCAGCGGCGCTCAATGAAGTGTTTCTCGAACGACATGTCGCCTTCGCCGCCAATCGCAAAAATATGCTTGAGCTTCGGCAGCGCTGGCTGAATTTCGCGCAGCATCGCGGCATGGTCAAAACCGCGAAACTCGCGCGGCACAATCATGACCTTCGATTCGGCCAGGCCGAGCATGAAGCTCAACTCGCGGTGGCGGAAGATCGGCATCACCGCGTTGGTGACCGCGCCGATGCGCAGGCAGGCCAGGTGCAGTGCCACAAACTGCCACCAGTTGGGCAACTGGTACGACACCACGTCGCCACGCTCCACGCCCAGCGCAGCCAGCCCCAGCGCAATACGTTTGGACAGTCGCAGCAGTTGCCGGTACGACAAGGTGGTCGCCTGCCCGGTCATGCTGTTGAGGTCAGTCACGGCCACTTTATCGAGGCGGCTGGGCGCGACTTCGTCCAGAAAATCGAGCAGGGTCTTATTGTGCCAGTGGCCGCCGGCCCTGGCTTGTTGAACCAGTTGGGGGCTCAGTTGGGATTCGATCATGTTGTCTCCTTCGTTGTAGTGAAATGGATGGAAGCTGGCCGTGCCGGATGGCTTACGGCCGGGCTCGGGATCGGTGGATGCACCCATTGCGTCCGTGAATCTGGAACATCGGGGTCACAGGGTGCCGGCCGCCCTGGGCAGGAAGGTCAGGGTCTCGGTGAAATCGGCGATGGTTTCGCCGCGCTGGTTGATCACCAGGTGCTCAATCTCCATCAGCGTGTAGCCGCGCGCGGTCGGCGGGCGCAGCCGTGCCTCGCCCTCAACGTGAATCGTGTCGCCGGGAAACAGCGCGCCGCGCAGGCGCGCCTGCAGGCCGGTCATGCCGCCAAAAGCGCCGACCGCATGAGCTGCCAGCGTGCGTTCGATGATGCCGGCCACGTAAGTCGCCAGCAGCCCCATGCCCAGCGAGATGATCATCGGCCCGGGCGCAAAGCGGCTGCGGTGGGCGCCCGTCATGTTGGCCTGAATGTAATCCATGTCGATAAAGAAGGGCTCGTGCAGTCCGGCCACATTGACGAAGTTAACGATGTCGGTTTCGGTAATGGTGCGCCGGTGCGTCTTGAAACGCTGCACCGGGTCGCCGTGGGATGCCTGGGTCATGTGGTCGCCTCCTTCTTGACTGATTCAGGTTGGAAATCGTCCGCTGCGAGCCGCGTCAAGCCCGGCCGTGCCCGGCCTTGACGGCCTCACGGTCCATCAGGCCAGCCGCGGTTCGGGGCAACGACTGCACGAACACCACGTGCTTGGGTTTTTTGTAGCGCGCGATGCGAGCGCCCACAAACTCGATCAATTCTTCCGCACTCAGCGTGTGCCCCGCCTTCAGCACGCAGACGGCCTTGACCGCCTCGCCCCACTGAACGTCGGGCACCCCGATGACCACCGCCTGCGCCAGCGCCGGATGCTCCAGCAGGGCCCGCTCGACTTCAGCCGGATAGACGTTTTCGCCGCCCGGCTTGATCAATTCCTTGGCCGGCGAACGGCCGCTGTACCAGAGGTAGCCCTCGGCGTCGATGCGCCCCATGTCGCCGGTGTGGTGCCAGCCGTTGCGCAAGGTGAAGGCGTTGTCTGCATCGCAGCGCCAGTAGCCCTGGAACACCATCGGCCCGCGCACCACGATCTCGCCGGTGGCGCCCACGGGCAGCGGGCGGTCCAGCTCGCCGACCACCGCGACCGTGTTCAGCGCGGTGGGACGCCCGGCGCTGCCGGGGCGCTCGTCAAAGGGTGCCAGACTGATCGAACCCGAAGTTTCGGTCTGGCCGTAGGCACTCCAGAAAGTCGCCTGGGGACAGCTTGTGCGCAGGCGCGCGATGGTTTCGGGCACGTCGATTCCCGACACCACGCGCAAGTGGTCCAGCGCCGAACCCTGGGCCACGGCCGCGTCCAGCAATGCGCCCAGCATCGGCGGAAAAGTGCCGATCAGGCTGCCGCCGTCCTCGTCGATGTGCTTGACCAGGCTGGGCGGATCGAAACGTGTCAACAGCAGCGTCGCCCCGCCCGCCTGCTGCGTGGCCAGCAGGAAGCCGATGGCGGCCACGTGAAACAGCGGCAAAACGCCCAGGTTGATGTCCGCCGGCGTGAGACGCCAGGCCAGTTGCGTCTGCAGGCTGGCAGCGATCAGGTTGCGGTGCGAGAGCAATGCGCCGCGCGGCCGTCCGCCCACGGCGGCGGTGTGGATGATGACAAGCCCCTCATCGTCATTCAGATCGGCGGGCGACACGGTGCGATCGAGATACAGGGCGCTGACCGGCTGCCACGGCGCCTGCGCCGCGCCCGGCGCCGTCCCCAGCGTGTAGCGCTGCATGCCGTCCAGCCCGTGCTGCGGCAACAGCGCCTTGAATTCATCGGCCACGATCAATACCCGGGGGGCCACGTCCTCGATGACGTAGGCGACCTCCTCGGCCGACAGCCGCCAGTTGATCGGCACCACGATCGCGCCCAGATGGGCGGCGGCACCGAACAGGTCGACATACTCCAGGCCGTTTTGGGCCAGGATCGCCAGCCGGTCGCCCCGGCCCACGCCCGCAGCGGCCAGACCGGCGGCCAGGCGCGCCGTGCGTTCGGCGTACTGGGCATGCGTGACCCGCTGATCGCCGAACACCAGGGCGGTGTTCGAGCCGTGCAGCCCGGCGTTGCGATTGATGAGATCGTGCAAGGTGAAAGATCGCAAACTCATTGAATGCTCCTGGTTCAGATTCCGCTCGCCGGGGACTGTGCCGGCGGCATCACTTCATGCAGAAAGGTCGCGACGCTGGCGACAAAGGCATCGTTGGCATCACCGGCAATCATGTGGCCGGCGCCCTTGAGGTCGACAAAGCGCGCACGCGGCAGGGTTTGCACCAGGGCGCGCGCATCTTCTTCGCTGATGACGTCGCTGCGCTGGCCGCGCAGCAGCAAGGTAGGCGCCTGCAGACCGCGCAAGGCGCGCTCGTAGCCGTCGGCGTCGCGCCGGTGGTTGTGGTTGGCCTCGCTCATCATGAGCGGGTCCCAATGCCAGTTCCAGCGGCCTTGCGCGTTGAGGCGCAGGTTTTTCTTCAGGCCCTCGACCGGGCCTTCCATCGGCCGGCCCCGGTAGGCGGCGATATGCTGGGCGGCCTCTTCGAGCGACGCAAAACCGTCGGGCCGCGCCCGCATGAAACTCACGATGCGCTCGACTCCGGCTTGTTCCATGCGCGGCGCAACGTCCACCAGCACCAGCGCGCTGATCGGCGGCGCATGGGGGCGTCCGATCGCCGCCATGCTGGTCAAGCCGCCCAGGGAGGCGCCAACCACCGCCAGCGGCGTGCCCAGTTCACGCCAGATGCAGCACATGGTGTCGGCCAGCGTCTCGATGCAGTAATCGCCATCCTTAGCCCAGGCGCTGTCGCCGTGACCGGGCAAGTCCAGCGCCACGGTATACCAGCCGGCATCACCCAGCACCTGCCCCGCCTTGCCCCAGGCATGGCGCGTTTGCCCGCCGCCATGCAGCAGCAGCACCGTGGGCGCACCGACCGGGCCATAGACGTCGGCCACCAGGGGGCCACCAGCGAAACCGGAAAATTCCCGGCGCGCCGTCATGATGGCTTGCCCACCTCTTGCGCGAAGTCAGCCCCGCCGTCGGCCGCGACCTGACCCCAGTCGGCGAAGGTTTTGTAATGCACGCGCCACGAGGCCAGCAGTTCATCGCGCGGCAAGTCGGCGTAGGTGCCGTGGTCGTGCACGTACTCCATGTGCCGGCGGCCACTGACATCGAATTCATGAAAGACCGAATCGGCGCTGCCGTCGAACTCCAGCGGATGGATGCCCGCCTTCTCGCACAGGGAGCGGTTGAAAGCGGGCGTGGCCTTGAGCCACTGGCCGTCCACCCACAACTCGGTGTAGCCGTGAAAAACAAACAGATCGGTGCCCATCATCTCGTACAAGCGCGGGCTGGTCAGGTGGTTGCGCACGTCGGAATAGCCCAGCCGCGCCGGCACGCCCAGGGCGCGGGCCGCCGCCGCCAGCAGTGCCGCCTTGGGCACGCAAAAGCCGCGGCCGGCCTCAATCACGTGGCTGGCCTTGAGGCCTTCGACCGAGGTGTCGAAGTGATAAGGATCGTAAAGAAACTCGTCACGCACGGCGTAATAGAGCTTGACCGCGATCTCGCGCGGCGTCATCGAGGGGTCGGCCACCCGGCGCGCGAACGCCACCACCGCCGGGTGCCCGCTGTCCACGTAGCGGCCGGGCGCGAGGTAGCTCGACAGGTCGTTCGAATCGGTGCTTGGCATGGGCGTGTTCATGTCATTCATCCTGGACACTCAGGCATTTCGGCGCCTGCGACAGCGCAAAGCCATTGAAGGGTTTGGAGCGATCATGGGCCTCCAATTTCCAGGTGGGTCGGGCATTGGGCACGCCGCCATCGACCCGAATGCACGAGCCGGTGATGAAGGCCGCCGCCTCACACAGCAAAAACACAATCGCTGCCGACACCTCGGACTCGGTGCCGTGGCGCTGCAGCGGCACCTTGGTCTTCAGGCTGCGCAGTTCGGCCTGCATCTCGGGGCTGTAGGTGTCAAAGCCGCTGCTGGCGATCCAGCCCGGCGCCACGGCATTGACGCGCACACCGGCGCAGGCCCATTCGCAGGCCGCCGTCTCGGTGAACGACAGCATGCCGGCACGCGCCGCGCCGCTGTGCGCCATGGTCGGCATGCCGCCCCAGATGTCGGCGATGATGTTGACGATGGCGCCGCCATTCGAGGCCATGGACTGGTTGAAGGCTTCGCGCGCCACCAGAAAACCACCAGTGAGGTTGCTGCGTACCACCGCCTCCCAGCCCTTCAGGCTGATGTCCTTGACCGGCTGCGGATACTGGCCGCCAGCGTTATTGACCAGACCGTCGATCTTGCCGTGGCGGGCGATCACGTCGGCGATCATGGCCTTGACGCCCGGCTCATCGCGGATGTCGCAGGCATGGATGCTGGCCTGGCCGCCGGCCTGCGTGATTTCAGCCTGCACCGCTTCCAGCTTCTCGATACGACGACCGACCAGCGCCACACTGGCGCCGAGGTTGGCCAACTCGTGCGCGGTGCAGCGGCCAATGCCGCTGCCGCCGCCGGTGACGATCACCGTCTGACCGGCAAACAGGCCGGGGCGAAACACGGATTGATAAACAGATTGGCTCATGGGTTTGTCTCCTTCGTAATGGGTTCATGCACTGAGCATGAAATTGCAATGGCCAAGCGCGATCGGCTTGTCGGGACTGGACTGCCAGGCCTCGATGCGCAGGTTGACTACGCGCCGCCCCTGCTTGACCATCACCACGTTGGCATAGGTATCGCGCGGCAAGCCGGTGCGCAGGTAGTCGATGTTGAAATCGATCGTCTTGGGCAGGCTCTGGGTTTCCATCTGCAAAAGCAGATAAAACAGGCCAGCACACTCCAGAAAGCCGCCGGTCGCACCGCCATGCAGGGCGGGCAGGACCGGATTGCCGATCAGCTTCTGCTCAAACGGCAGGATGCAGGTGAACGCGTCACCTTTGACATCGATGCGCAGATTCAGGAAGCGTGCGAACGGGATGGTCTGCACCAGCGCGCTCCAGTCGTTGGAGGCCCGGCAGCGGCTCACGATATCGGAATAATTCATCGTGGAACCTCCTCATTGCTGATCACCGGTCGTCCCTCGGTGAACATGTAGATGCCCACGGCGGTGGCGATGGGATCATCCGGTGACTCGTGATAGGCGCAGCCTCGCACAAAAGCCAGCTCCGGGGTCAGCTTGTAGCAAACAGCCCCGCCCAAGACTGCACGCCCGGGCGTGGCAGGCTTGAGGTAGTCAATGCGCAGGTCCAGCGTGGCCATCGGCCGGAACTCCGGCAGCTTGACAAAAATCGCGAATCCGAATGCGGCGTCGAGCAGCGCAGTGATCACGCCGCCATGCAAGACCCGGGTCTGCGGATCGCCCACCAGCGCGTCCTGGTACTCGACTTTGAGCACGCACCAGTCAGGGCGCACCACGTGTGGCAGCAAGCCCAGCTCGCGGTTATAGGGCGACACGTGGGCAAATTTTTGCCATCGCCTGGCGATTTCTTCTTCGTTGAGGGGAGGTATTTCCGTCATTTTTCTATTTTTCAGGACAAGGTGAGACTGGGCTCGACGCCGGCCGCCGGCACTGCGGTCCAGCACGTCACGCCCGTCGTTTCTTCGCGTTGTACATAGGCGGCACGCTCCAGCCACAGCAGGTGCGCCAGCGTCTCGCCCATGGCCAGGTAAGCATGCAAGGGGTCGCTCTGCGCGCCATAGACCGCGTAGCCAAGTTCGGTGGCGTTCATGCTCTGCGCGCCCAGGCGCGCCATGAACTTGCGCAGCGCTTTTTGATGGTGCGCCACCAGTCCGTGCGCGCGCTTGACCCCGGCATGGTAGACGTCGTGGTGGGCCGGCAGCACGTGCTCGATCTCCAGCGCGGCAATGGTGCGCAGGCTGTCCAGATAGCGCGGCAGCGGATCGGTTTCGCCATAGGGCCAGACGCCGATGTTGGGCGTGATGCGTTCGAGCAACTGGTCGCCCGTGAGCAGCAGCTTCAACTTGGGCTCATACAGGCAAATCTGTGCAATGCTGTGACCGCCCAGCACCAGCACCTCGAACACATGCTCGCCGATGCGCAGCGTCTGGCCGGCTTCGAGCGGCTCGACGCGCGCCGGCACGGCGCAGGCCATGTTGCTTTGCAATACGCCGCCCACCACATAGCGGGCCTCCGCGACGGACAGTCCATGGCGGCACATGAGATCGACGCAGTAGGCACGGTCAGCGTCGCTGCTCACATGCGTCTGCCGCGCCACCGCCAACTCTTCCTCGCGCATCAGGATGGTCGCGCCGGTGCGCTCGTGCAGCCACACGGCCAGCCCGAGGTGGTCGGGGTGGTGGTGCGACACGATGATGCGCGTCAGGCCGGCCGCTAGTGGCCCCTCCAGGGCGCGCAGCCACAGAGCCCGCGCGGCTTCGCAGTCGGCGCCGGTGTCGAACAGGCACCAGCCCGCCCCATCGCGGATCAGGTAGATGTTGACGTGGTCAATGCCGTAGTCCACCGGCAGCGTGAACATCAGGATGCCGGGCAGGACTTCGCGCAGCGGCAGCTCGACCGGCCCGTCGATGAGCGGGGTGGAAGGCGCGGTGCTCATGCTCACAGGCGTTTGGCCACTTCTTCGAGCATGACCTCGGTGGCGCCGCCGCCGATGGCCTGGACGCGGGCGTCGCGCACCATGCGCTCAATGGCCGCTTCGCGCATGTAGCCAAAGCCGCCGTGGAACTGCTGGCAGTCGTACACCACGTCGTTGACCAGCTCGCCGCACAGCGCCTTGACCATGGACACTTCCTTCACGCACTCGCGCCCCTGCGCGTCGAGCCAGGCCGCGTGGTACACCAGCTGACGCGCCGCCGCCACCTGCGAGGCCCGCATGGCCAGGCGCTGGCGAATCGCCTGCTTGTCCCACAGCGTGGCGCCGAAAGCCTTGCGCTCACGCACATAGTCCAGCGTCAGCTCGATCGCGCGCGCGGCCTCGCCCATGGTTTGGGCACCCAGCACCATGCGCTCGTTCTGGAAGTTGCGCATGATCTGGTAGAAGCCCTTGTTCTCTTCGCCCAGCAGGTTGGCCGCCGGAATGCGGCAGTTCTCGAACACCAGCTCGGCGGTGTCGCTGCACAGCCAGCCGCTCTTGTTGAGCGCGCGCCCGACACGGAAACCCGGCGTGTCCTTCTCGACGATGAAGATCGAAATGCCGCGCGAGCCCTTGGCCGTCGGGTCGGTCTTGGCGGCCACGAAGTACACGTCGCCATGCACGCCGTTGGTGATGAATATCTTGCTGCCGTTGATGACCCACTCGTCACCCTCGCGCACGGCGCGGGTACGGATGCCGGCGACGTCGGAGCCGGCATCGGGCTCGGTCACTGCCACGGCGCAGATCTTCTCGCCGCGGATGATGGGCGGCAGGTAGCGCTGCAACTGTTCCGGTGTACCGAAATTGGCCAGGTGCGGCGAGGCCATGTCGGTGTGCACCATCACCGTCACGGCGAAGCCGCCAAAGGTGGAGCGGCCGAGTTCTTCGGCCAGGATGGCGCTGTACACGGTGTCGAGCTTCGAGCCGCCGTACTGCTCGTCGTAGCGGATGCCCAGATAGCCCAGCTCACCCATTTTGCGCAGCACCGCGCGCGGCACCATGCCCTGATCTTCCCAGGGCGCGGCCTGCGGCACCACTTCCTGCTCGACGAAGCGGCGCAGGTTGTCCCGGAACTGCCGGTGTTGCTCGTCAAAATAAATCGGGTCGTTCATTGTTTTTCCTCGGTTTCCATTGCTTCCATCACTACCAATACATCGCCACCGCGCACCGCGTCGCCGACGCGGCAGCGCAACTCGGCCACCCGTCCCGGCGCGGCAGCGCTCAGCGTGTGCACCATTTTCATGGCTTCCATCTGCACCAGGATGTCGCCCGCGTTCACCGCCATGCCCACGCTGACCTGCACCTGCGTCACCAGGCCGGGCATGGGCGCGAGCAGACGGTTGCCGCCCCGCTCATCGGCGCCCGCCGCGCCCTTGAGCGCGCGCTGCCAGCGGTCAAGCCGGCGCCAGGCCCAGGTGCCGCCCGGGCCGGCCAGCCACAGCTGCTCGCCCTGCGTGGCGTGCTGTGCCGCCGCCACCGTGAAACGAACCGTCAGGCCATCGCGCTGCAACGCCAGGGTGTCGCCGCTCAGCGTCGCCGCCAGGCTCAGGTCATGCTCGCCAACGCGCACGCACCAGCCCTCGCCCTGCGGCGAGACGCTGACTTCGTGCACGCGGCGCTGCCCGTCTTCGAGCAGCACCGGGGTGCTGGCCGCACCGGGCACCCGCCAGGCCCCAAGCGACTGCCAGGCCCCAGGCGACTTCTGCCCGGCCGCCGCCTGCGTGGCCAGCACGCCATGCAAGGCGGCAGCGGCCATGGCCAGCCCATCGTCGGCGCGCGGCTGCCAGCCGGCGGGAAAGGCGCGTTCGATGTAGTGCGTGCTGAGTACTTGCGCGAAGTGCTCGTGGCGCAGCAGATCGGCCAGAAAGCCGAGGTTGCTGTGCACGCCGAGCAGCACCGTGTCGTCCAATGCCGTGGCGAGCCGCCGTGCGGCGGTCGGCCGGTCGTCGGCATGGGCAATCACCTTGGCCAGCATGGAGTCGTAATACGGCGAGACCTGGCTGCCGACACGCACGCCGCTGTCGACCCGCACACCCTCGCCGCGCGGCTCGCGGTAGCCGATCAGGGTGCCTATCTCGGGCGCGAAACCGGCCGCCGGGTTCTCCGCGCAAACGCGCGCCTCGATCGCGCAGCCGCGCTGCGACAGGTCGGCCTGGCCAAAGCCGAGCACCTCACCAGCGGCCACCCGCAGTTGCCATTCGACCAGGTCGATGCCGACCGTCAGCTCGGTCACCGGGTGTTCGACCTGCAAGCGGGTGTTCATCTCCAGGAAGAAGGTGTCGCCGCTGCGGCTGTCGTGAATGAACTCGATGGTGCCGGTGCTGTCGTAGCCGATGGCGCGCCCCATCGTCAGCGCGTGCGCGAACAGGGCCTCGCGCACGGCCGGCGGCAGGTGCGGCGCGGGCGCTTCCTCGATCACTTTCTGGTGGTTGCGCTGGATCGAGCATTCGCGCTCGAACAAATGCACCAGGTGCCCGTGCTTGTCGCCCAGCAACTGCACTTCCAGATGGCGCGGCTCGTCCAGGTAGCGCTCCAGCAGCACGCGGTCGTCGCCGAACGAGGCCTGCGCCTCGCGCCGCACGGTGGCCAGTGCGGCCGCGAATTCGCCCGCGCCGCGCACCACGCGCATGCCCTTGCCGCCGCCACCGGCCGAGGCCTTGATCAGCACCGGGTAGCCAATGCCATCGGCCGCCGCCTGCAAGACTCCAGGGTCCTGGTCGTCGGCGTGGTAGCCCGGCACCACCGGCACGCCGGCGTCCAGCGCGATGCGCTTGGATTCGATCTTCGAGCCCATGCGCCGGATCGCGTCACGCGAGGGGCCGACAAAAATAAGACCAGCGGCTTCGCAGGCGTCGATCAGGGCCAGGCTCTCCGACAAAAAGCCGTAGCCCGGATGGATGGCCTGCGCACCGGCGGCGCGCCCCGCAGCGACGATGGCAGCCGCATCAAGGTAGCTGCGCGCGGCCTCCGACGGGCCGATGCGCACGGCCGTGTCACACAGGGCCACATGCAGCGCCTCGCGGTCGGCGTCGGAGTACACCGCCACCGTGCGCAAGCCCATGCGGCGCGCGGTGCGGGCGATGCGGCAGGCGATCTCGCCGCGGTTGGCAATCAGCAGGGTGTTAAACATCAACGGTGCGCTTTCGGTTACTGCCGCCACACCGGTAGCCGTTTGCCGAAGAAGGCGGCGATGCCGTCGCGCCCTTCTTCGGTTTCCCAGGCGTCGGCCAGCTTGTCGGCGGTGTAGATCATGTTGGTCGGCAGGTCGTGCGCCTGCACATAGGCCACCAGCTTCTTGGTGGCGGCCACCGCGCCGGGCGCGCACTGCAGCAGGTCGGCGAGTTCGCGCTCAACGGCGGCGTCGAGCTGGTCGGGCGCCACCACTTCAGAGAGCAGGTTCAGGCGCTGCGCCTCGGTCGCGCTCATGCGGCGCGCCGTCAGGAAGGTGCGCCGTGCGTTGGCTTCGCCCATGCGCGCCACCACGTAGGGCGCGATATTGGCCGGCAACAGGCCCAGGCGCACCTCGGTCAGCGAGTAGATGCCGGTATCGACCGCGATCGTGATGTCGCAGACCGAGATCATGCCGACGCCGCCGCCATAGGCCGGGCCGTTGATGCGGCCAATCACGGGCATGGGCAGCTCGTTCAAGGCGCGCAGCATCCGGGCCAGATCGCCGCTCTCGCTGACGCGCTCGGCCCGGCTCTTTTTCATGTTCTCCTGCATCCAGCCCAGGTCGCCGCCAGCGCAGAAAGTCTTGCCGGTGCCGGTGAGCACCAGGGCGCGCACGCCCTGGGCCTGGCCCAGCCAGTCGGCGGCGCGGCACAGCTCGCTGATCAGGGTGGCGTTGAGCGCGTTGTGGGTGTCAGGACGGTTCAGCGTCAGGCGGGCCACGCCGCGCGCGTCCACTTCAAACAACAAGGTTTCAAATTTGGGAATGTTCATGGTCGGTTCGTCTCTTCTTACATGCGATAGACAGGGGTGGCGGTGTCGGGCAGCGCGCGACGCGCCGCCAGCGCCAGCGCCAGGCCCAGCACGTCGCGCGAGGCCGACGGCGCGATGAGACCGTCGTCCCACAGCCGGGAGGTGGCGTAATAGGGGTCGCTCTGGCGGCCGTACTGGTCGCGCACCTGGCGCTCGATCTCGGCCAGCCGCGCCTCGTCGGCCGGGCCGCGCAGGTTGGAGCGTGCCAGTTCGACCATCACGTTGCTGGCGATGTCGGCGCTCATGGTGGCGACCTTGGCGCTGGGCCAGGCAAACAGGAACTCGGGCTCGAAGCCCCGCCCGCACATGCCGTAGTTGCCGGCGCCGTAAGAGCCGCCGACCACCAGCGTGAGCTTGGGCACACGCGCGCACGACATGGCGTACACCATCTTGGCGCTGTGCTTGGCGATGCCGCCGCGCTCGGCCTCGGTGCCGACCATGAAACCGGGGATGTTCTGCAAAAACAGCAGCGGCACGCCGCGCTGGTTGGCCAGTTCGATGAAATGCGCGCCCTTCAGGGCCGACTCGGCCAGCAGCGCGCCGTTGTTGGCGAGAATGGCCACCGGCTGGCCGTGGATCGCGCCAAAGCCGGTTACCAGCGTCTCGCCCCACAGCGGCTTGAACTCATGGAACTCGCTGCCGTCCACCAACCGCATGATGATTTCGCGCGCGTCGTAGGGCTGTTTGGGGTCGGCCGGCACGACGCCGTCGAGCTCGCGCGGGTCGTAGCGCGGTGGGCTGGGCGGCAACGGCGGCGCCATGGACGGCTCGGGCGGCAGGCTGGCGACGATCTGGCGCAGCATGGCCAGCGCCTGGTGCTCGTCCTCGGCCAGGTGGTCGCTGACACCAGAGACCCGGCTGTGCATTTCGGCGCCGCCCAGGGTTTCGCCGTCGACCACCTCGTTGATCGCGATCTTGACGATGGACGGGCCGCCCAGGTGAATGCGGGCGTTGCCGCGCACCATCACCACTTCGTCGGACAGCGCGGGGATGTAGGCGCCGCCCGCGGTGCAGCCGCCGAACACGGCCGAAAGCTGCGGCAGGCCGGCCTGCGACATGCGGCACTGGCGGTGGAAGCTGTTGCCGAAGTGGTCCTTGTCGGGAAACACGCGGTCCTGCTCCGGCAGGAAGGCGCCGCCGCAGTCCACCAGGTACAGGCAGGGCAGGCGCAGGCGCTGGGCAATTTCCTGCGCGCGCACGTGCTTCTTGACGGTTTCATGGAAGAACGAGCCGCCCTTGACGGTGGCGTCGTTGGCAATGAACATGCAGGGCCGCCCGGCCACCATGCCGACGCCGGTGACGATGCCCGCACCCGGCACTTCGTTGCCATACTGATCCCAGGCTGCCAGCGGCGAGAGTTCCAGGAAGGCGCTGCCGTCATCGACGATGAAGTCGATGCGCTCGCGCACCAGCAGCTTGCCGCGCGCGCGATGACGCTGGATGTGCGCGTCACGCCCGCCGGTGGCCACCCCGGACAGGCGTGTACGCAAGGTCTCGACCTGGGTGCGACCGTGCGCCAGCGCCTGGTGGTAGGCATCGCTGCGGATGTCGATACGGCTTTCAAGTGGTGTCATCTGTGTCATCCTTTCATTGCAGCGAGCGAGCCGCTGTGCATCACATGGCCCGACAGGGTGCGGCCGATAATGCGTTCGGCCAGCCGCGCCGCCTCGATCAGCAGCTCCAGGTCGACCCCGGTTTCAATCCCCAGTTCCTGGCACATGAACACCATGTCTTCGGTGCAGATGTTGCCGGCTGCGCCACCGTGCGTGTGACCCGCGAACGGACAGCCGCCCAGACCGGCCACAGAACTGTCGAACAGCCGCACGCCCATCTGCAAGGCGGCATAGACATTGGCGCCGCCGACGCCACGCGTGTCATGCAGGTGCAAGCCGATGCGCGCATCCGGCACGATCTCGCGCACCGCACCGATGCGACGCTTGATCTCCTCGGGATGGGCCCAGCCCATGGTATCGGCCAGATAAACCGCCGGCAGCGGCACGCCCCGGTCGACGCAGGCGTCGACCAGCCAGCGGACCTGATCGGTGACCATCGACAGTGGCACGGCGCCACCCAGATTGCAGCCAAAGGCCGTAATCACGTAGGCTTTCTCCACCGGTATTCCCAGGGCGGTGTAGCGGTCCAGCCAGCCGAGCTGGCGTTCGCGCATCTCGGCCACGCTGCAATTGTTGTTGCGCTGCGAAAACGGCTCGGTGGTGTAGAACATCAGCTTGCCATCCAGGTCCACCTGTTCGCAGGCGCGCGCGCGCTCAAAGCCGTTGTCGTTGAGCCAGAGCGCCGTGTAACGGGTGCCGGGACGCTTGACGATGGCGGCAAACAGCTCGGCGGTGTCTGCCATCTGCGGCACCGCGCGCGGAGTGACAAAGGACGCCACCTGGATCTGCTTCAGACCCGAGGCCGCCAAAGCGTCAATCAGCGCGGCGCGATCGGCCAGCGGATAAATTTGTTGCTCCATCTGGAAGCCCTCGCGCGGGCCTTCCTCATGGAACTCGACGGAGGTAGGTAAGTTGCTCATTGCTGACTTCTCTTTCCCTCAGGCCGGGCTGACTTCGGCGAGCACTTGGTGGCGCTCGACCATGTCGCCGACCCGACAGCGCAGGCTGCTCAGGCTGCCTTCGAACGGCGCCGTGACGTGCAATTCCATCTTCATCGATTCAAGCACAATCACGGTCTGGCCGAGGGCGACCGTCTCGCCGACCGCGGCCTTGACCGCCACCACCTTGCCCATCATCGGCGCACCCAGTTGCCCGCTGGCGGCTGCGTCTCCGGCGGCGCCGCCCAAGTAAGGCTGCGCCGCGAACACGCTGCTGCCCAGCGCGCTGGCAAGCTCGACCTGCCGCGCATCGCCCCGGATCGTCAGCTCCAGCGCCCGCCCGCCGCATTGCAACAGGGAGCGTCCGGCCGCGAGCGGCTGCAGCGAGGCAATGACCGCCTGCTCGCCGATGACCAGGGTGCAGGCGCCGTGGGCGTCGCGCATCGAAAACCGCACCGGCCACTCGGCCGCACCGGCCTTCAACACTAGGGCCGGCTGGGGCGCGGCCTGGATCGGCCCGCTGCTCAGGCGCCAGCCGGTAAAGTTGTCCCACAGGGTCCAGCAGCCCAGCGCGGGCGACCCGGCACGCTGCTGCGCCAGCCAGTGCAGGGCGGCGGCGGCCAAATGTTCCAGCGAGGGCGCGGCGGGCGCCAGCACGCCGCGCTGCGCATGGCGCTCGTCGATCAGGCGGGTGTGGAATGTGGCATCGCGGGTCTCCGGCCACTCCAGCAGTTCCTGCAGGAATTCCAGGTTGGTGACCAGGCCGATCACGGTGCTCTCGCGCAATCCGGCCAGCAGCGCCCGGCGCGCCGAATCGCGGTCGCTCGCATGTGCGATGAGCTTGGCGATCATCGAGTCGTAGTGCGGCGAGATTTCGTCGCCGCTGTCCACGCCGGATTCGATGCGTACGCCCGCGCGCGAAAAATCGACCACCTGCAGCCGCCCGGTGGCCGGCAAAAAGCCCGCGGCGGCGTCTTCGGCGCACAGCCGGGCCTCGAAGGCGTGGCCGCTGCACCGCACGTCGGCCTGCGTCAGGGGCAAGGTACCGGTGTCGGCAATGCGCAGTTGCAGCTCCACCAAATCGAGGCCGGTGACTTCTTCGGTCACCGGGTGCTCGACCTGCAGGCGCGGATTGACCTCCAGGAAGTAATGATCCTCGCCCGTGACCACGAACTCCACAGTGCCCAGGCCGCGATAGTTCACGCCGGCGGCCAGCTTCACCGCATCGGCCAGGATGGCGGCGCGCAGTTGGGGGCTGAGGCCGCTGGACGGCGCCTCTTCGATCACTTTCTGGTGGCGGCGCTGCAAGGTGCATTCGCGCTCGAACAGGTGGATGGCATGGCCCTGGCCGTCACCGGCCACCTGCACCTCCAGGTGGCGCACCTGCGGCAGGTAGCGCTCGACGATCAGCTCGCCATTGCCGAAGGATTTTTCGGCCTCGCGCATGGCGCTCTCGATGCGCCCTTCCAGCCCGTCCAGCGTGTCGACCACCGCCATGCCGCGGCCGCCGCCGCCGGCCACGGCCTTGAGCAGCACCGGCAGTGTCATGCCGCGCACCAGGCGCAACACCTCAGCCGGGTCGGTCATGCCGCCCTCGCTGCCGGGAATGACCGGCACGCCGAGGCGAGCCGCCTCGCGCTTGGCGCTGGCTTTGCCGCCGACGCGCTCGATGGTGTCGGCCCGGGGGCCGATGAAGGTGAGTCCGGCGGCTTCGAGCGCACGCACGAAGTCCGCGTTCTCCGAAACAAAACCATAGCCCGGATGGACGGCATCGGCGCCGACGCGCCTGGCCGCCGCGATGATGGCCTCGATGTTGAGGTAGCTCTCGCTCGGCGCGGCGCCCCCGAGCTCGACCGATTCACCGATCTCGCGCACATGGCGGGCAAACCGGTCGGCACTGGAATGCACGGTCGCCACTTCCAGGCCGAGCTTGCGACAGGTGCGGGCGATGCGGCAGGCGATCTCGCCGCGGTTGGCAATGAGGACTTTCTTAAGCATGGCGGGCGTCCTGATTAAAAGCGGAAAATTCCGAACGGCGTCGGCTTGGCGGCGGTGCGGGAGGCGAGGTCGAGCAGCAGCCCCATGGCGTCGCGGGTTTCCACCGGATCGATGATGCCGTCCACCCACAAATTCGAGGAGAAATTCGTGGCTGGCTGGAAATCTTCGTAAATTTTGCGTACCGGGGCTTTGAATGCCTCTTCTTCCTCGGGCGTCCACTCTTTGCCCTCGGTCTTGTTGATCTGCTTGCGCACCAGCGCCATCACGGTGGCGGCCTGGTCCGGGCCCATGATGGCCGCGCGGCCGGTCGGCCAGGCGAACATCGCCGTCGGGTTGAACGGGCGGCCGCACATCGCCAGGTAGCCGGCGCCGTAAGAGGCGCCCATGATGATGGTGTACTTGGGCACGTTGGCCGAGGCCATCGCCGTGATCATCTTGGCCCCGGCCTTGGCGATGCCCGCCTGCTCGGCGGCGCGCCCGACCATGAAGCCGGTCACGTCAGCCATGAACAGCAGCGGTATGTCGCGCTGGCAGCACAGGTCGATGAAATGCGCTGCCTTCATCGCGCTGTCCGGGAACAGCACGCCCTGGTTGGCCAGGATGCCGACCTCGTGGCCATGGATGCGGGCAAAGCCGGTCAGCAGGGTGTCGCCGTACATCGGCTTGAATTCCTGGAACCGGCTGTCGTCGACAAAGCGCGCCAGAATCTCGCGCGTGTCGGTCGGAATCTTGGTGTCGCGGCTGATGATGCCGTAAATCTCGCGCGGGTCGAAGCGTGGCGGCAGCGAAGGCTGACGCGTCCAGCGTGGCTTGAGCTGCTCCCCCAAATCGCGCACGATTTCACGCGTGATGGCCAGCGCGTGGCGGTCATCTTCGGCGATGTGGTCGGTGACGCCACTGACGCTACAGTGCATCTTGGCACCGCCCAACGATTCGGCATCGACCGTCTCTCCGGTGGCGGCAAAGGTCAACTCGGGGCCGCCCAGGTACATATAGCCCTGCTCCTTGACGATCACCGCCTCATCGCACAGCGCCGGGATGTAGGCGCCACCCGCCGTGCAGGGCCCCATCACCACGGCGATCTGCTGGATGCCTTCGGCCGACATGCGCACCTGGTTGTTGAAGATGCTGCCGAACTGGCCCACGTCGGGAAAGATGTGGGCCATCTCCGGCAAGAAGGCGCCACCGCTGTCCACCAGCGTGATGCAGGGCAAGCGGTGCGCCCAGGCAATCTGCTGCGCCCGCACATGCTTCTTGCAGGTCATGCCGTAGTAGGTGCCGCCCTTCACGGTGGCGTCGTTGGCGATGATCATGCATGCCCTGCCCTGCACCAGGCCGATGCCGGTGATGATGCTGGCACCCGGCGGCACGCCGTGGTACATGCCTTCGCCGGCCAGCATGCCGACTTCCAGGAAAGGCGAGCCCGGATCGAGCAACACTTCGACGCGATGGCGCGGCAAAATTTTGTTGCGCGCCAGATGCTTTTCCCGCGCTTTGAGTGGCCCACCGGCCAGCGCCAGTTGACGGCGCTTTTGCAGGTCCGCGATCACGGCCTCATAGGCTTCGCGGTTGAGTCGGAATTCGTCGTCGGAAGTCGACACACGTGAGGAAAGGATGGTCATATGCGCTCTTGCACCGATTCGTAAGGGAAAGTACTCAGGACTTGAACACCGGTGTACGGCGCGCTTCGAAGGCCGCCAGACCTTCGCTGACATCGTCATCGAGCAGAGCGGCACTGGCCAGGTCTTCCTCCAGCTGGAGGCCGAGCTCCGATGAACCCTCCATGCCCTGACGCGCAAGGCGTTTCATGGTCGCCATGCCGATGCGGCTGCGCGTGGCGAGCTTGGTGCAATACGCCAGAGCTTCCTCATGCAGCTTGTCAGGCTCGACCACATAGTTCACCAGCCCCCACTGCTCGGCCGTGGCGGCATCGATCCAGCGCGCCGAAAAGAACAGGTCCAGGCCACGTCGCAGGCCGACGATGCGCGGCATGCGCTGGCTGCCGCCCCAGCCGGGAATCAGGCCGAACTGGGCATGCTGATCGCCAAAGCGCGCGTCCCTGGCGGCAAAGATGATGTCGCAAGCCAGCATCAACTCGCTGCCCCCGGCCAGGGTCAGGCCCTGACAGGCCGCCACCACCGGCAGATCGCTGCGCTCCAGGCGCTTGAGCACGCTGTGACCATAGCTGATGAAATGCTTCAGCCTGGCCGGATCGGCGCGCAGCGACTTCACCTCATCTAGGTCGGCGCCGGTGCAGAAATGCTTGCCTTGCGCCCGAATCAGGATGGCGCGCACCCCGGAGTCGGGCTGCTCGAACCCGTCGATGGCGGCCTTGATGGCCGCATGAACGGACAGCGACAGGCAATTGAATTTTTCAGGGCGTGCCAACTCAATAATGCCGACCGCGCCGGCACGGCTGACCACCACAGGGGATGTCTGACTCATTATTTACTCTCCTTGGAATATTGCACGGCAGCGCGGCCGACGCGCTCGCGGGCCACGATCAGTTTCATGATTTGCGCCGTGCCGTCGCCGATTTCCAGGCCCATCACATCGCGCAGGCGCTGCTGGTGCGGCAGGTCCATCGACCAGCCGTAGTGGCCAAAAGTCAAAAGGCACTGATGGATCGCATCGAACGAGGTCTTCGGGGCCATCCACTTGACCATCGCAGCTTCCGCAGTGTGCGGCTGGCCTGCGTCGCGTAAGGCCAGGCCGTGGTAGCAGAGCTGGCGGCAGGCGGCAATCAGGGTCTCGAATTCAACAATCGGAAAGCTCACGCCCTGGTACTGCGCCAGCGGCGCGCCAAAGGTGTGGCGCTCTTTCACGTACTCCCAGGTTTCGTCGATCGAAGCCTGCGCGGCGGCCACGCATTGCAGCGCGATCAGGATACGGCTGAAGTCAAAGCCCTGCATCACCTGCGTGAAACCCTTGCCCTCGGCGCCCAGCCGGTTCTCGAGCGGCACCCGCACGTCGTCGAAAAACACCGAGCCACGGCCGATGATCTTGCTGCCGACGTCGTCGAAGCGGGTGCGTTGCACGCCGGGTTGGTCCAGCTCCACCAAAAAGGCGCTGATGCCGCGCGCGCCCTCCTCGGGCTGGCCGGTGCGTGCGAACAACACCATGGCATCGGCCTGGTCGGCAAAGGTGATGGAGGTTTTCTCGCCCGAGAGGATGTACTCGTCGCCCACCCGGCGCGCCTTGAGCTGCAGGTTGGCGGCGTCCGAGCCACCGCGCGGCTCGGTCAGACCCAGGGCGACGATGGCCTCGCCCGCCACGATCCGGCTGTTCCAGGTGCGCGCCAGCTCGGGGGACGCATTGGCATGGATGATGGCGCCCATCAGCGAACTGAGCAGCTGCATATAGCTGACGTTGAAGTCGCCATAGGCTATTTCCTCGGTGATGATGCCGGCCGTGACGCCGCTCAAGCCCATGCCGCCATATTCCTCAGGCAGATCGACACCGATCAGACCGAGTGAGCCCATTTCCCTGAACAGCGCCCGGTCAATACCCGGCTGCGACTCGCGCTTCTGGTAATCGGGCCTGAGTTTCTCTCGCGCAAAGCGGCGCGCCACGTCACGCAGCGCAATTTGATCATCGTCGAAAATCATCGCTAGTAGCTCCTGGTTGACTGTTGCCGAAACCGCCGCCGCCGACCCTACCGTCAACCCTATGAGAATTGAGGTAAGCGCCGATTGCAAAATCAGGCGACTCCATGTAATATAGCACCAAACAGTTGTTAGTTAGATATGCTGGAGAATTTCTGAATGCCCCACGAGCCCATGGCCCCTTTTCCACGACTGCTGTCTCCCCTGAAGGTCGGCGCGCACATCCTTGGCAACCGGGCTCTGATGGGCTCCATGCACACGCGACTGGAGTCGCTGGACTGCGCCGTTGACCGGCTGTCCCTGTTCTATGCCGAGCGGGCGCGCGGTGGTGCGGGCCTGATCGTCACCGGCGGCTATGCCCCTTGCCAGGATGGCTTGCTGGATGAAACGGGGCCCCTGCTGGTCACGACGGAGCAGGCCGATGCGCTCAAACCGATCCCACAGGCGGTGCATGCCGAAGGCGGCAAGATCATTCTGCAAATCCTGCACACCGGCCGCTACGCGAAAATCGCCAGGCCGGTCGGCGCCTCCGACATTCCCTCCCGCATCAACCCGCGCGCGCCGCGCGCCTTGAGCACGGCCGAAGTCTGGCAAACGATTGAGGACTTCGTGCGCTGCGCCGAACTCGCGCAACGCGCCGGCTTCGATGGCGTCGAGATCATGGGCTCGGAGGGCTACCTGCTCAACCAGTTCACCGTCACGCGCACCAACAAGCGCAGCGACGAATTTGGCGGCAGCGTGGAGAATCGCCATCGCCTGCCGGTAGAAATCGTGCGGCGCACACGCGAACGCCTGGGCCCAGAGTTTCTGCTGATGTTCCGGGTGTCGGCGCTCGATCTGGTCGAAGACGGCGCCCCGGCCGATGAAATCGCCCAACTCGCGCAGGCGGTGCAGGCCGCTGGCGCCGATATTATCAACACCGGCATCGGCTGGCACGAAGCCCGCATCCCGACCATTGCCTACGTGGTGCCGCGCGCCGCCTGGCGCTTTGCCGCGGCCCGCATCAAAAAGGCGGTCACCATCCCGGTCATCGTCTCCAACCGCATCAACACCCCGGCGCTGGCCGAAGATATCCTGGCCAGCGGCGACGCCGACATGGTGTCGATGGCGCGCCCCTTCCTGGCCGATGCCGACTTCGTGCGCAAGGCGGCGCAGGGTCGCGCCGATGAGATCAACACCTGCATCGCCTGCAACCAGGCCTGTCTCGACTACATCTTCGCCGACCGGCCTGCCACCTGCCTGGTCAATCCACGCGCCGGGCGCGAGCTGGAGTTTTCGCTCATGCCGCCACCGGCGGCGCGGCGCAAGGTGGCGGTGATCGGCGCCGGCGCGGCCGGGCTGGCCTGCGCACTGAGCGCTGCCGAGCGCGGCCACGCCGTCACCCTGTTCGAGGCCGGGCCCGAGATCGGCGGCCAGTTGAACCTGGCCCGTGCCGTGCCGGGCAAACAGGAGTTCAACGAGCTGCTGCGCTATTTCAAACAAGGCGTGGCGCGGCACGGCGTGACGCTCAAGCTGGACACACGGGCGGATGCCCCATCGCTCGCTGCCGGCCACTACGACCGCATCGTGGTCGCCACCGGCGTGCGCCCGCGCCTGCCGCAAATTCCGGGCATCCCCCACCCCAAGGTGGTGAGTTATGCCGACCTGCTGTCGGGCCGGGTGCAGGCCGGCCACAAGGTGGCCGTGATCGGCGCCGGCGGCATCGGCTTCGACGTGGCGACGTTTCTGCTGCACGAATCCCCGGCCGATGCCGCCCGGCCGCAGACGGTCGCGCAGTTTCAGGCCGAATGGGGGGTCGACACCTCGCCCACAGCCGCAGGCGGCCTCAAACCGGCGCAGCCGGTCAGCGCAGCGCGCGAAGTCACTTTGCTGCAGCGCAAACCTGAGAAACCCGGCCGTACCTTGGGCATGAGCACCGGCTGGGCACTCAAGGCCGAACTGGCGCGGCGCGGCCTGCGCACGCTTTCGGGCTGCACCTACGAACGCATCGACGACACCGGTCTGCACCTGAGCGTCAACGGCGTGCCGCAAACACTGGTGGTGGACACCATCGTCCTGTGCGCCGGCCAGGACAGCGAGAACACGCTGGCTGCCGAATTGCGCGCGCTCGGCCTCGCACCCGAGATCATCGGCGGCGCCGATCTGGCCGCCGAACTCGACGCCCTGCGCGCCATTGACCAGGGCACACGCCTCGGTTTGGCCCTCTGACCCCACTGGAACACCCCCATGGATTTCACCCCCAACCCGGAACACGAAACCATCCGCGAAGCCATCGGCAAAATCTGCGCCCGCTTCGACGACAGCTACTGGCTCGAACGCGACAAGGTTGGCGGCTTTCCGCACGAGCTGCACCGCGCCCTGGCTGACGGCGGCTGGCTGGGCATTTGCCTGCCGCAGGAGTATGGCGGCGGCGGACTGGGCATCAGTGAAGCGACCGTGATGATGCAGGCCATCTCGCAGTCGGGTGCCGGACTGTCGGGCGCATCGGCCGTGCACATGAACATTTTCGGCCTGCAGCCGGTGGCCGCGTTTGGCACCGAAGCGCAGAAACGCCACATGCTGCCGCCGCTGATCGCGGGCCGCGAAAAGGCCTGCTTCGCCGTCACCGAGCCCAACACCGGCCTGAACACCACCCGCTTGAAAACCCGCGCCGAACGGGTCGGCGACCACTATGTGCTGTCCGGCCAGAAGGTCTGGATCTCGACCGCCCAGGTGGCCGAAAAGATGCTGATTTTGGCGCGCACCACGCCAATTGAGGACTGCCAGAAACCGACCTTCGGCCTGAGTCTGTTCTACACCGACCTCGACCGCCGTTTTGTGCAGGTGCGCGAAATCGAGAAGATGGGACGCAAAGCAGTCGACTCGAACGAACTCTTCATCGACGGCCTGCGGGTGCCGGTGGAGGACCGCATCGGCGACGAGGGCCGCGGCTTTGAATACATCCTGCATGGCATGAACCCGGAGCGGGTGCTGATCGCCGGTGAAGCGATCGGCCTGGGCCGCAAGGCGCTGGAGGTGGCCGTCAAGTACGCCAGCGAGCGCGTGGTCTTTGACCGCCCCATTGGCAAGAACCAGGCCATCCAGCATCCGCTGGCGCAATCGTGGATGGAACTGGAGGCCGCCGAGATGATGGCGATGCGCGCGGCCTGGAAATACGACAACGGCCTGCCCTGCGGTGCCGATGCCAATGCCGCCAAATACATGGCGGCCGAGGCCGGTTTCAACGCCTGCCAGCGCGCCATGGCGACGCTCGGTGGCTATGGCTACGCCAAGGAATACCACGTCGAGCGTTACCTGCGCGAAATGATGATTCCGCGCGTCGCGCCGATCAGCCCGCAACTCATCCTGTGTTTCATCGCCGAGAAGGTGCTGGGCCTGCCCAAATCCTATTGACACTCACGAACCCATGACCCATTTTCTTCCCGCTGAGGCCAGCCATGCCCTCGTCAATACCTTTCTTTAACCATGACAGCACCCACCCCATCATGACCACCACCCACGACAGCGAACGCGCTGAACAACTGACCCTGCTGCGCGAAAGCGCACTCAGTTTCGCCACCAAGGAATCGCCCCTGACCCGCGCCCGCGCCCTGCGCCAGCAGACGCCGGGCTTTGAGCGCCGCTTCTGGGCCGCCCTGGCCGAGCAGGGCTGGACGGGGCTGCTGGTCCCCGAAACCCTGGGCGGCTACGAGCAAGGCTTCACCGAAATGGCCGAGGTGGTCGCCGCACTCGCCTCTCAGGTTGCGCCCGAACCCGTGGTGCCGGTGCTGGTCTTCGCCGGCCGCCTGCTGGCCCATGCGGGCAGCACCGACATCGCCACCCGCCTGCTCACCGAGGTGGCCGAAGGCCGCACCCTGCCCGCCGTGGCCTGGCAGGAAGACATCACCGGCGCCAAAGACCGGACGGATCAGGCAGCCACCCGGCTGGAGCGCCAGGCCGACGCCCTGCTGCTCAATGGCAGCAAGCGCCATGTGCGCCCCGGCGCCGGCGCCGACGGCTACATCGTCAGCGCCACGGGACCGGGCGGCCTGGCCCTGGTGTGGGTGCCCGCCGACACGGCCGGCCTGACCGTGAGCAGCCAGCCGCTGGCCGACGGCAGCTATGCCGCCCAGCTTGATTTGAACAGCGTTCGCCTGCCCGCCAGCCACCTGCTGGCCGAAGGGGCCCATGCCGTCGCCGCGCTGACCCGCGCTTACGATGAAACCCTGGTATTGGCCAGCGTTGAACTGCTGGCCCTGGTGCGCGGCATGCTGTCCATGACGCAGAACTACCTGTGCACGCGGGTCCAGTTCGGCAAGCCGATCGGCAGCTTCCAGTCGCTGCAGCACCGCGCCGTCGACCTGTTGATTCAGCAGGAACTGACCGCCAGCGTGGTGGCGCAGGCCCTAGCCCTGCTCGATGACCCGGACAGCAACTCCAGCGCGCGCTCGGCCATGGCCAGCCGCGTCAAGTCACGCGCATCGGACGCCGGGCTGCAGGTCGCGCGCGAAGCGGTGCAACTGCACGGCGCCATCGGCGTCACCGATGAATACGACCTCGGTCTGTACCTGCAGCGCGCCCTGGTGCTGTCCGCCTGGCTGGGCAACGGCAGCCAGCAGCGCCGCCGCTACGCCGACCTCACCCAAAACGCCACCGCGCAGGAACACGCATGAACACCACCGCCTCCACCACCACCGACTGGAATGCACTGGACAACGCCAGCTTTCGCGCTACCCTGCGCGAATTTTTTGAAAAACATTTCCCCAGCGAATGGCGCTACCCGCAGCGGCGCCTGCGCTGGTCCGAAATCGGACCGTGGTACCTGAAGCTTTCGGAAAAAGGCTGGGTCGCGCCGAGCTGGCCCACGCAGTACGGCGGCATGGGACTCTCGCCCGAAAAACTCATCATCTTCATCGAAGAGCAGGAGCGCTGGGGCGTGGCGCGCGCGCCCGACATGGGCATCACCATGGTCGGCCCGCTGCTGATCAACCACGGCAACGACGCCCAGCGCGCCTACTACCTGCCCAAGATCATCGCCGGTGAGCACATCTGGTGCCAGGGTTACTCCGAGCCCAATTCGGGTTCCGACCTGGCCAGCCTGCGCACCGAAGCGGTGGTTGACGGCGACGATTTCATCGTCAACGGACAAAAGACCTGGACCACGCTGGCGCAGGACGCCACCCACATCTTCCTGCTGGTGCGCACCGACAAATCAGCCAAGAAGCAGGAGGGCATCAGCTTCCTGCTGGCCGACATGAAGACACCGGGCATCACGGTGCGCCCCATCCGCAACATCGCGGGCAGCGAGGACTTCTGCGAGGTCTTCCTAGAAAACGTGCGCGTGCCGCGCGCCAGCATCGTGGGCGAGTTGAACAAGGGCTGGACCATCGCCAAGGCACTGCTCGGCTTCGAGCGCATCTTCCTGGGCAGCCCCAAGCAAAGCCAGTACGCGCTGGCGCGCGTGCGGGAAGCCGGGCAGCGGCTCGGCCTGTTCGAAGACACCGGTTTTGTCGACCGCTACACCAAACTGGCGCTGGACGTGGCCGACCTGGGCGCGCTCTATGGCCGCTTCATTGACCAAGTCAAACGCGGCGAAACCCTCGGCCCCGATGTCTCCATGCTCAAGCTGTTCGGCACCGAAACCTATTCGCGCCTGGCCGACCTGCTGGTCGATGTCATGGGCTCGAGTGGCGGCACGCCCGGCTCCACCGCCCTGCCCGGCGGCAAGACCGATGCGCTGACCACCTTCTACAACGCGCGCCCGGCCACCATCTACGGCGGCAGCAACGAAGTGCAGCGCAACATCCTGGCCGCCAGCGTGCTGAAGTTACCTTCATGAGCGGCGTGCGCCATCCTGTTTTTGAAGGCCCCGGCCCGGACGCGCTGTTCGCGCAGGCGTTGGCGCAAGGCCGCTTTCAGATTCAGCATTGCAGCGCCTGCCACCAGCATGTGTTTTACCCACGCACGCTGTGTCCGCATTGCGGCTCGGCCCAGCTTGACTGGGTGGCTCCCAGCGGCGCGGCTTGCGTCTACTCCAGCACCACGGTGCGCCGAAAACCCGAGTCCGGCGGCGACTACAACGTCGCGCTGGTGGACCTGGCCGAAGGGCCGCGGCTGATGTCGCGCATCGATGGCGTGGCACCCGACCAGGTGCGCATCGGCATGCGCGTGCAGGCCCGCGTGATCGACGACCCCATCAAGGGCAAGTTACTGGTCTTCATCCCCGAGGGCACCACACCATGAGCGCCGTCTCCCCCCTGCGCGGCGCCGCCGCCATCGTCGGCGCCAGCCTGGGCGGCGTGCCCATGGCGCCGGGGCGCAGCGCGCTCGAAATCCTGGGCGAAGCGGTGCACGGCGCGCTGGCCGATGCGGGCCTGAAGCTGTCCGATGTCGATGGCCTGTTCACCGGTTCGTCCTACCACTTCCTCGCCGGCCTGTCGGTGGCGGAGTACTTGGGGCTCAAGCCCAAATTCTGCGAAGCCACCATGGTCGGCGGCTCGTCCTACGTCAGCCACCTGCTCACCGCCGCCATGGCCCTGCACACCGACCAGTGCGAGGTGGCGCTGATTTGCTACGGCAGCAACCAGGGTTCGGGCTTCGGCAAGCTCAAGTCGATGGCCGAAACGCCCTTGTACGAAGCGCCCTACGAGCCGCGCTACCCGATCTCCAGCTACGCCCTGGCGGCAGCGCGCCACATGCACCAGTACGGCAGCACGCGCGAAGACCTGGCGCACATCGCGGTGGCGGCGCGCCAGTGGGCGCAACTCAATCCGCTGGCCTACGCACGCGATCCGCTCAGCATCGAGCAGGTGCTGGCTTCGCGTCTGGTGAGCGACCCGCTCTCGGTACTCGATTGCTGCCTGGTCACCGACGGCGGCGGCGCCCTGGTGCTGGTGCGCAGCGATCGGGCGAAAGACTTTCCCAAGCCGCCGGTCTACGTGCTGGGCGCGGCCGCGGCCACCTGGCACCGCCAGATCGGCTCCATGCCCGACCTGACCGTGACCGCCGCCGCCGAGTCGGGGCCGCGCGCCTTTGCCATGGCCGGTCTGACCCCGAAGGATGTGGACGTGCTGGAGCTGTACGACGCCTTCACCATCAACACGCTGCTATTCCTCGAAGACCTGGGCTTTTGCGCCAAGGGCGAAGGCGGCGCTTTTGTGCGCAACGGGCGCATCGCGCCGGGCGGCGTGTTGCCGGTCAATACCAATGGTGGTGGCCTGTCGTGCTGCCACCCCGGCATGTACGGCATGTTCCTGCTGATCGAGGCGGTGCAGCAACTGCGCGCCGAGGCCGGGGAACGCCAGGTGCCGGGCGCGGAGATCGCCCTGTGTCATGGCAACGGCGGCGTTCTCTCAAGCCAGGTGACGGCCCTGCTGGGCACGGCCGCCACCGTCTGATTTTTTTACTTAACGAACAGGAGTCATTCATGAACAAAGGCATCATGCTGCAAGACAAGGTGGCCGTGGTCACCGGCGCAGGCCGGGGCATCGGCCGCGACATCGCACTGATGATGGCGGCGCAAGGCGCCAAGGTGGTGGTCAACGACATCGGCGCCTCGGTCGGCGGCGAAGGCAGCGACGCCAGCCCCGGCCAGCAGGTGGTCAACGAGATCAAGGCTGCTGGCGGCCAGGCCGTTCTCAGCACCGACAGCGTCTCGACCTGGCCCACGGCCAACCGCATCATCGAGTGCGCGGCCGACACCTTCGGCCGCATCGACATCGTCGTCAACAATGCCGGCATTCTGCGCGACCGGCTGTTCTTCAACATGTCGCCCGAGGAGTGGAGCGCCGTCATCGACGTGCACCTCAACGGCAGCTTCTTCACCTCGCGCGCGGCCGCCCCGCATTTCAAGACACAAAAATCGGGCGCCTACGTGCACATGACCTCCACCTCGGGCCTGATCGGCAACCTGGGCCAGGCCAACTACGCCGCCGCCAAGCTGGGCGTCGTGGCCATGTCACGCCACATCGCCGGCGACATGCAGCGCTACAACGTGCGCTCCAACTGCATCTCGCCGTTCGCCTGGAGCCGCATGATCGGCGCGATCCCGACCGACACCCCCGAGCAGCAGGCGCGCGTGGAAAAGCTGAAAAAACTCGGCACCGAACAGATTGCGCCGATGGCCACCTTCCTGGCCAGCGATGCCGCGGCAGACGTCACGGCCCAGATCTTCGCCGTGCGCGGCAACGAGATTTTCCTCATGAGCCAGTCGCGCCCGATCCGCGGCATGCACACCAGCGAAGGTTGGACGCCCGAGACCATCGCCGAGCGCGTGCTGCCCGCGATGAAGCAGAACTTCTATCCGCTGGAGAGCTCGAACATCGTGTTCTCCTGGGACCCGGTCTGAGATGCGCGCCCCCACGTTTGCGGCTTTGCCGCTGCACTGCCCCCCGAGGGGGCTTCGCCCTTCTTGGGGCGGCCCGGCGAAGTGCGGCGTCTAGCACCATGGCGATCAACTACGAGCAACTGATGGCATGGCCGTTCGAGGACGTGCACCATCGCTACACGCAGCAGGGCACCATGCTCTATGCGCTCGGCGTCGGCCTGGGCACCGACCCGACCAACGAGACCGAGCTGCGCTTCGTCTACGAGAAAAACCTGCTGGCGCTGCCCACGCTGCCGGTGGTGCTGGGCTACCCCGGCATGTGGCTCAAGGACCCGGCCACCGGCGTCGACTGGGTGCGTCTGGTGCATGGCGAGCAGGGCTTGCGCCTGCACCAGCCCTTGCCGCCCGAGGGCGAGGTGATCGGGCGCACGCGGGTGAGCCAGATCATCGACAAAGGGCCGGGCAAGGGCGCGCTGATCTACACCGAGCGCACGGTGACTGACGCCGCCAGCGGCGAGTTGCTGGCCACGTTGAATTCCACCACCTTCTGCCGCGCCGACGGCGGCTTTGGCGGCCCAGCCGGCCCGGTCAAAACTGTGCATGAACTGCCCACGCGCGCGGCTGACCACAGTGTCGATTTCGCCACCCAGCCGCGCGCTGCGCTGATCTACCGGCTCTCGGGCGACTACAACCCGCTGCATGCCGAACCCGCGGTGGCAAGCGCCGCCGGCTTCAAGCGGCCCATCCTGCACGGCCTGGCCACCTACGGCATCGCGGGCTGGGCCGTCGTCAAGCAGGTGTGCGGCGGCGACCCGGCCGCCATGCAATCGCTTGACGTGCGCTTCTCGTCACCGGTTTATCCCGGCGAGACGATACGCACCGAGCTTTGGGTCGACGGCAAGGTCGTGTCGTTTCGCGCCCGCGCCGTCGAACGCGACATCCTCGTGCTGAACAACGGACGCGCCGAGCTGCGCTGACCGTCCATTGCCTTTCATTTTCATTTTCTATTTTTTTCAAGGAGCCTCAAGATGAACTACGCTGACTTTCAATTCCTCAAGTTCGACAACAAACCCAATGGCGTGCTGCTGATCACCATCAACCGCCCCGAGGTGATGAACGCCACCAATGCCCGCCTGCATTGGGAGCTGACCAAGGTCTGGGGCGTCGTCAACGACGATCCCAAGACCAAAGTTGCCGTCATTACCGGCGCTGGCGATCAGGCCTTTTCGGCCGGCGGCGATCTGGAGTGGGTTGCCAACATGGTCGGCAACCCCAAGGAAATCGCCAACACCATGACCGAGGCGTCGGACGTGGTCTACAACATGATGGCCTGCGACAAGCCCATCATCTCGGCCATCAACGGCGTGGCCGTGGGCGCCGGTCTTGCAGTCGCCTTCCTGGCTGACATCAGCATCATGGCCGAGGAGGCCAAGATCACCGATGGTCACGTCAAGATCGGTGTCGCCGCCGGCGACCACGCCGCCATCCTGTGGCCGCTGCTGTGCGGCATGGCCAAGGCCAAGTACTACCTGCTGACGGCCGAGTTCGTCAACGGCAAGGAAGCCGAGCGCATCGGCCTGGTCAGCCTGTGCGTGCCGCGCGCCGAGCTGATGGACAAGGCGATGGCAGTGGCCAACAAACTGGCCATGGGTAGCCAGCAGGCGATCCGCTTCACCAAACGTTCCTTGAACGGTTGGATGAACGTGGCGCGCCCGATCTTCGAGAGCTCGCTGGCCATGGAGATGCTGTGTTTCCTGGGCGAGGACGCCAAGGAAGGCGTGGCATCGGTGCGCGAGAAACGCGCGCCCAAGTTCCCTTCCGCCCAACTGTAAAGAAAGAGTCCCCCATGGATTTCAACCTGACCCAGGAACAACGGATGATCTACGAGTACGGCGACCGTATCTCGAAGCAGTTCGATCACAACTACTGGCGAGGCTACGCCGAGAAGAACGAACGTCCGGTCGAGCTGTACCAGCAGATCACTGACGACGGTTTTCTTGGCATCATGGTGCCCGAGGCCTATGGCGGTGCCGGCCAGGGCATGACCGAAATGCTGCTGTTCATGGAGGGCCTGGCCAACAACGGCATTCCGCTGCTGAACCTGGTGGTCGGGCCGACCATGACCATGGGCCTGCTGGCCAAGCACGCCAGCGAGGACATGAAGCGCCGCTTTCTGCCGGGCGGCTGCACCGGCGAGATCAAGTTCTGCTTCGCCATCACCGAGCCCAACGCCGGCTCGAACTCGATCGAGATCACCAGCATCGCCAAGTCCGACGGCAAGGGCGGCTTCAAGCTCAACGGCCAGAAGGTCTTCATCACCGACGCCAACTGCGCCGACTACGCCATGGTCGTGACGCGCACCACGGCGCGCGCCGACGTGAAGAAGAAGACCGACGGCTTCACCATCTTCATGGTCGACATGAAGAAGAAGGGCATCAGCAAGACCTTGATTCCGATTGCCTTCCCGGTGCCAGAAACGCAGTGGCAGGTGTTCTTCGACGACGTGGAACTCACCGAAGCCGACGTGCTGGGCGAGGTCGGCAAGGGCTTCAACATTCTGTTCGACACCCTCAACCCGGAGCGCATCATCCTGTCGGGGCTGTGCACCGGCGTCGGCCGCTTCGCGCTCAAGCGCGCGGTTGACTACGCCAATGATCGCAAGGTGTTCAACAACACGCCCATCGGCGCCTACCAGGGCGTGCAGCATCCGCTGGCCATGGCGCGCAGCGAAATCGAAATGGCTTCGCTGATGGCGCTCAAGGCCGCCTGGGCTTTCGACCAGGGCCTGCCCGCCGGCGAATTTGCCAACATGGCCAAGTACGCTGCCGCCGAAGCCGGCATTCACGCCGTCGACAGCGCGATCCAGTGCTTCGGCGGCAACGGCTTCACCAAGGAATACGGAATCTACGATCTGTACGGCCTGGTGCGACTGCTGCGCACCGCGCCGCTGAACCGTGAAATGGTGCTCAACCACATCGCCGAGCATGTGATGGGCCTGCCGCGCTCGTACTGACAGGTGTCCATGAGCACAAGTTCTCCCCGCCCCATCTTCGGCGCGCTGGCCGGCCTGAAGGTGATCGACCTGTCGCGCGTGCTCGGCGGGCCGTACTGCGGTCAGATCCTGGCCGACCACGGCGCGCGCGTCATCAAGGTCGAACCGCCCGCAGGTGACGAAACCCGCGCCTGGGGCCCGCCCTTTGCCGACGATGGCACCGCGGCCTACTACAACGGCCTGAACCGCAACAAGCGCGACATCGCCATCGACCTGTCCAGGCCCGAAGGGCGCGAGATCGTGCTCAAGCTGCTGGAAGACGCCGACGTGCTGATCGAGAACTTCAAGATCGGCACGCTGGAGCGCTGGGGCATCGGCTATGAACAGAGCTTGCGCGAACGCTTTCCGCGCCTGATCCACTGCCGCGTCAGCGGCTTCGGCGCCGACGGGCCGCTGGGCGGCGCACCGGGCTACGACGCGGTGGCGCAGGCGCTGGGCGGCCTGATGAGCGTCAACGGCACGCCCGACACCGGCCCGCTGCGGGTCGGGGTGCCGGTGGTCGACATCACCACCGGCCTGTCGGCCGTGATCGGCGTGCTGCTGGCGGTGATCGAACGCCAGCGCTCCGGGCGCGGGCAATTCGTCGAGGCCACACTGTACGACACCGCCGTGTCGCTGCTGCACCCGCAAAGCGCCAACTGGTTGCAGTCGGGCCAGACACCCAAGCTCAGCGGCAATGCGCATTCCAACATCGCGCCTTACGACAAGTTTCTGACCCAGACCTGCGAGGTGTTTCTGGGGATCGGCAACAACGGACAGTGGAAGAAGCTGTGCGAGTTCCTCGGCCGTCCCGACATGGCCGATGAGCCGCGCTTTGCCACCAACGCCGACCGATTCCGTGAGCGCGACGCGCTGCGCGCCCTGCTGGAGGCATATCTGCTGCAGGTTGATGGCGAGTGGCTGTGCCGCGAGTTGCTGGCCGCCGGCATTCCAGCCGGCGCCGTCAGGACCATTCCGCAGGTACTGACCGACCCCCACACCCTGCATCGGGACATGGTGGTGCAGGTGGAGGGGGTTCAAGGCATTGGCATCCCGGTCAAACTGTCGCGCACGCCCGGCCAAGCCCGCACGATGGCGCCGCGCTTCGGCCAGCACACGCGCGAACTGCTCATTGAACACGGCTACGGCGCTGCCACCATTGACGTCCTGATCGCACGGGGGACCATCGTGGAACACGTTGCAACATGAACCAGGCCTGTCAGAGTAGGGGAAATCCCTTGAATACCTAACTAATGTTAGGCTTTAAAATAAAAATCTTTTATGCAGAACAAAAAGTCGGCAAACTGCGCACAGGCAGATAGTCAACCGTGAAATGTCATAGGCACCTTCAGTGATCAACACCATCAGTACCCATACCAGTACCAGAGAGCGGGGATCAACTCCGACGCAAGCCAGCAACCAGGCAACAGAACCCGTCCTCGAATGTCGAGGACTGGAGCGCCGTTTCGGTGGCTTGGTCGCACTAACCGGGGTCAATCTGCGCATCGAGCGCGGCGAGATCTTTGGCCTGGTCGGGCCCAATGGCAGTGGCAAGACAACCATGACCAACGCCATTACCGGTTTCTTTCCACCCCAGGTCGGCAGCATATTGCTCAATGGCCGCGACATCACCGGCATGGCGCCGCACAAGATCGCCGCCCTGGGCGTGGCGCGCACCTTCCAGAACCTGGCGCTCTTCAACGGCATGAGTGTGCTCGACAACATCCTGCTGGGGCGCCACATCCATATGAAGCCCGGCGTGGCCAAAACTGCCCTCTATTGGTGGCTGGGCCGCAAGGATGAGATGGCACACCGGCTCAAGGTCGAAGAAATCATCGACTTCATGCAGCTTCAAAGCGTGCGTGACGAGATGGTAGACAGCATTCCGATCGGATTGAAAAAACGGGTCGAACTGGCGCGCGCGCTGGTGGCCGAGCCCAGCTTTCTGGTTCTTGACGAACCGATGGCCGGCATGAACCAGGAAGAAAAGGAATACATGGCCCGCTTTATTCTCGATGCGCGTGACGAGCGCAATGTCACGGTGCTGCTGATCGAGCATCACATGGACGTGATCACCGGCATCTGCGATCGCATGATGGTGCTCAGCTATGGTGAAACCATCGGAACCGGGATTCCTGCCGAGGTGATGAAGGATGAGCGCGTGATCAAGGCCTATCTGGGGGGTGCGCATGCAACGCGCTGATATTGACTCTGCCAAGGACGGCAACACCACAACCTGGGACCTGGGTGTCGACACCACACTCGTCCGCATTCTGGCCCGCAACGCCGAGTTGCTCGGCGAGCATGTGGCAATGCGCGAAAAGCACCTGGGAATATGGCAGGAAACCACCTGGTCGCACATGCTGGATGCCACGCTCGCCTGCGCAGCCGGCATGGAAAGCATGGGTTTTGGTTCCGACGATGCCATGCTGGTACTGGGCGACAACCGGCCCCGGCTTTACATGGGCATGCTCGCGGCCGGCATGCTGGGCGGCTACGCGATGCCGGTCTACCCTGATGCAACATCCGACGAAATTCGTCACTTCATGCAGGAGGCGCATGTCCGCTTTGTCCTGGCCGAAGACCAGGAACAGGTCGACAAAGTACTCGACCTGGGCGAACAGGGATCAGCGATTGAGCACGTTATTTATGACAATGCTCGCGGTTTGGCCGGCTACCCCGATCCAGGGCTGGTGTCGTGGGACAAGGTACAGGAAATCGGTGCCGCGCGCCTGCGGGCCGAGCCAACTTTGCGCCGGGCCCTGATTGAGCGGGCGCAGCCCGACGGACCCGCAGTGTTTGTGCATTCGTCGGGGACCACCGGCAAACCGAAGGGCGTGGTGTTGAGCCACCGCAATTTACTCTCCGGGGTGCGCAACGCCCATCGCGGTGGCGCCTTCACCTTTGGCGAAACCATCCTTGCCTATCTGCCGATGGCTTGGGTAGGTGACTTTGCGATCACGGTCGGCGCTGGTGTTGCGCTGCGCTTCACCATCCACATTCCAGAGCGTCAAGAGACGGTGCTGCACGACCTGCGCGAGGTGGCGCCCACTTTTTATCTGGCTGCGCCCCGCAGTTGGGACAACATGCTAACCACCATCCAGGTACGCATGGAAGATTCGACACCACTGAAGAAGTGGCTCTACGATGTTTTCATGAACTCCGCGCTGGCCGCCGAACGAAGCAAACTTGAGGGAAAACAACCCAGCCTGAAAGAGCGTCTGATGCGCCCGCTGGGTGAATTGCTGATCTTCGGGCCGATCAAGGACCAACTGGGCCTGACCCGCTTGCGAAACGCCTTCACCGGCGGCGAAGCGATTGGCGAGGACACTTTTGTTTTTTACCGTGCACTCGGCGTGAAATTGCGACAGTTCTATGGTCAAACCGAAAGCAGCGCCTTCAATGCCTTGCAGGACATCGAAGAAGTACGCCTGCACACGGTCGGCAAACCGCTGCCCGGTGTGGAAGTCAAGATCGGCGACAACGGCGAGATCATGGTTCGGTCCGGAAGTGTGTTTTCCGGTTACTACAAGCTTGAAAATGCCACCCGGGAAGCACTTGAGGATGGCTGGTTGCGCACGGGCGATGCTGGTTATGTTGAGCCTGACGGACATATGGTGGTGCTCGGAAGATTATCGGAGGTGGTGTACACCGCCAAGGGCGAACGCTACATTCCGAACTACATTGAGAACCGCCTCAAGTTCAGTCCGTTCATCAAGGACGTGGCAGTGCTCGGGAGCGGTCGCGACACACTGGCGGCCATCATCTGCATCGACAAGGAGCCGGTTGGCCATTGGGCCGAGGTACGGGGCATTTCCTACATGTCCTATGCCGACCTGTCGCAAAAACCCGAGGTGATCGAACTGGTCACGGCAGCCGTCAAGCGCGTCAACAGCATTCTGCCGGATGGCTTGAAACTGCATCACTTCGTGTCCTTGCACAAGGAGTTCGACCCCGACGATGGCGAGGTGACGCGAACCCGCAAGTTGCGCCGCAACGTGGTGGAACAGCGTTATGCGCCCATCATTGATGCGATCTACGGTGGTCAAAAAATGGTCACGATGAAAGCACAGATCACGTACGAATCCGGTGAAGTCGGCACCATCGAGCGCCAACTCTCGGTGCAGGAGATTTAAATCATGGACTTTTCACTATTTGCCGAATTGGCCATCAATGGCGCGCTGTCGGGGCTGATGTATTCACTGGTGGCCATGGGCATCGTGATCATCTACAAGTCGTCCTCGGTGCCCAACCTGGCGCAAGGTGCGATGACCATGCTGGGTGCCTATGTGGTGCTGGCGATTGCCAATGGATTAGGTGTGTCGATGTGGGCCGCCATCCCGCTGGCAATGGGGACGATGTTCTTTGTCGGCATGGGTATCGAGCGGGTGGCCTTGCGCCGGCTGGCGGGCCGCCCCATCATCATGATCCTGATGATGACGCTGGGGCTGGACATCTTTATACGCGCAACCACGATGGCCATCTGGGGTGGCGGAGGCAGTACGCTGTCCATTGGCATCAGCGACGAACCGCTGTTCCTGGGGCCCCTGTTGTTGAATCGGGCTTATGTCGTGGGGGCCGTGGTGGCGGTCGCGCTGTTTTTGATTTTCATGTTCTTCTTTCAAACGCGCAGAGGCATTGTCCTGCGCGCCATCTCCGATGATTACATCGCGTCGTGGTCGATCGGTATTTCGGTTGAACGCGGGGTGGCATTTTCATGGGCCATGTCCTCGGTTCTGGCCACCACAGCCGGCGTGTTGTGGGGCTCGGTTCAAGGGGTCAATCAGGGGCTGGCTCTGCTATTGCTCAAGGGCCTGACTGTCGCCGTTCTGGGCGGTCTTGACAGCATCGGCGGTGCCATTCTGGCCGGCTTGCTGCTGGGCCTTCTTGAAGGCGTTGCGTCAGGCTATCTCGACCCATTGGTGGGTGGTGGCAGCCGCGACCTGGTGGTTGCCGCAACGCTGATTCTGACCATCCTGATTCGGCCCCACGGTCTGTTCGGGCGCCACGACATTGAAAGGATCTGAAGGTCATGTTATTTCGTCAATCAGGGATTTCCCATACCAGTTACGCCAACGCGCGCTCGCTTTTTCCGCTACCCGCGGATCGCTGGATGATCGGCTTGTTGCTGGCCTTTGCGTTAACTGCGCCATTCACCATGAGCTCGCTCGTCCTCAGCACCCAGCTGTTACCGTGGCTGGTGTGGACTGCGGCCGTGCTCGGCTTGAACCTGATCCTGGGTTGGGCCGGTCAGTTCCACTTCGGCTATGCCGCCATCATGGGCATCGGCGCCTACACGGCGGTGCACGGCGCACGCAACGGCATTCCCTGGGAGATCGCGGTGGTGCTCGGCGGCGTGATGGCCGCTGTGATCGGCATCGTTTTCGCTTTCGCGGCGCTGCGCGTGAAAGGCCTGTATCTGGCGCTCAGCACGCTGGCACTGCAGTTCGTGATGGACTGGGTGATCTCCCACGTGCCGGCCATCAGCGGTGGCTCCCAGGCCACGCTGCAAGCACCCGCGATGCGCTTGCTCGGTCAGGCCGTCACCTCAGAGAGTGGCTTGTACTATATGGCGCTGGGCTGGTGCCTGTTCGTGACCGTCTTCATGCTTAATCTGCGCCGCACAGGTCTTGGCCGCGCGCTCGTTGCCGTGCGTGAAAAGGACTTCGCCGCGGCAGTCATCGGCGTGCACAGCCTGTATTACAAGCTGGTGGCGTTCGCCACCTCGTCCTTCATCGGCGGCATCAGCGGCGCTATCCTGATCTTCACCTTCTACCGGGTGGCGACACCGGAGCAATTTGCGGTTAACGTGTCCATCGAGTTGCTGGCCATGGTGATCGTCGGCGGACTGGGCAGCATCATCGGCAGTTACTTTGGGGCCGCCTTCATTCTATTGATGCCCGGCCTGATGAACAGCCTGATCGCCTGGCTGGCGCAGCTCATGGGTATCTCGCTCGGCGTTGAAACGCTGGCCCACATTCCGCATGCGGTTTATGGCGCACTGATCATTATCTTCCTGCTGGTCGAGCCGATGGGCCTGGGCAAGATGTACACCAATCTGCGCAACTACCTGCTGGTCTGGCCCTTCGGCTACGCCCGAAAGTAAAAACGACATCATGGCGACTGACAACTTAACCCCCTCCCCAACGCTGATGCAAAACCAGACAGCGGAACCTGCCTTGATATTGTCACTGAACAATGTCGAGGTCATCTACGATCATGTATCGCTCGCCATCAAGGGCATTTCGATCGATGTGCCGCAAGGCGGCATGGTTGCACTGCTGGGCGCCAACGGCGCTGGTAAAAGCACGACGCTGAAGTCGATCAGCGGCCTGCTGCGCCCTGAGCGCGGCCTGGTAACCCGCGGTGAGGTGCAATTCCTGGGTCAGAACATCGATGCGCTGGCGCCTCAGGAGCGCGTCAAGCTCGGTATCGTTCATGTGCTGGAAGGGCGGCGTGTGTTCGAACACATGACGCCTGACGAGAACCTGGTGGCGGCCTCGGCGGTGCGTGGCACCCGCCAGGACATGCTGCGTAACAAGGACATGGTTTACAGCTACTTCCCGCGCTTGCATCAGCGACGCACCGCGCAGTCCGGCTATCTGTCAGGCGGCGAGCAGCAGATGCTGGCCATTGGCCGTGCATTGATGACGCAACCCAAACTGCTGATGCTTGACGAGCCGAGCCTCGGACTGGCACCTTTTCTCGTAGCCGAGATTTTCGACATTGTCCGACGCATCAACAAGGAAGAAGGGCTGTCCGTTCTGCTGGTGGAACAAAACGCAATTGCCGCTCTGGAGGTCGTCTCGCATGGCTACCTGATCGAGAACGGACGCGTGGTGATGCATGACAGCGCAGAAGCCATGAAGAAAAACCCGGACATCCAGGAGTTCTATCTGGGCGGCACCGAAGGCCGCAGTTTCCATGACATCAAGCACTATCGCAGACGCAAACGTTGGCTGACCTGACCCCCCGTGGTTACCCTGTCCACGTCGATACCTGATTTGGCGTTCAGTCTTGGGCCGTACTGTACGGCGTGCCCATCGGACTTTTTTTAATCCGTACGTTTCTTAGGAGAACAGACATGAGATTCAAGTTACTTTCTGTCGTGGCCGGTCTGGGATTGGCGCTTGCCGGTCTGCAGTCCGCGCAGGCGCAGGCGCCAGCGCAGCCGATCAAATTCGCGCTTTGTTATGACCTGAGCAAGTCCTACGGTTTTGTTACGCCACAGGTTTCCCAAGCGGTACGCGACTATGCACAAATCCTTAACCAGAAAGGCGGCATTGAAGGGCACCCGATTGAGATTCTGGTTCAAGACCATGGCAACGAGCCGCAACGCGGCATTGAGTGCTACGAAAAGATGAAACGCGAGGGCGCCATTGCCTTCGATTTCCTGTCCACGCCGGTTTCCCGCGCCGTACTTCCTCGCGCCATGGCCGATGGCAATGTAATGATGCAGTCTTTTGTAGGCCGTGGCGATGCGGTCGATGGCGATGTGTTCAAGTGGATTTTCCCCATCGGGCCGACCTACTGGGGCCAAATGGCCAACAACATCCAGTACCTCAAAACCAAGTCCGGCGGCAACCTCAAGGGCGTGAAGATCGCGTTCATCTACCCCGACTATCCGTTCGGGCAGGAACCGATCGGCGTGTTGAAGACGCTCGCGGCCAAAGAAGGCTTTGAGCTGCAGTTGGTTCCCAACCCGATGCCGGGCAATGACCAGGCCGCCGCCTGGACCCAGATCCGCCGCTTCAACCCCGACTGGGTCCTCAGCTGGAACCTGGCCAACATGCACGTCGTCGCCTCGCGCGAAATGAAGCGCAACGGCATCGCGATGGACAAATACCTTTCCGTCAACTGGCTCAACGAAATTGATCTTGCCAACATCGGTCTGGAAAACGCCAAAGGCCTCAAACGCGGCACCAACGTGGTGGGGGGGCAGAGCCACCCGCTGATGCAGCAAATCATCAAGGATCTTTACGAGAAGGGCAAAGGCAGCGGTGACCGCAAGCATCTCAACGATGTCTACTACAACACCGGCCTGGCTATCTATGCCAGTGTTTTCGAAGGTGCTCGCCTGGCCATCAAGCAAAGCGGCTGGCCCATCACGCCGGACAAAATGAAACGCGGTCTGGAAAGCCTAAAAAACTTTGATGCCGAAGACTTGATCGCCCCAGTGACAGTGACCGCCAAGGATCATGGCGGAGGCGGCAAGACCCGCATCGACATGTGGGATGGCGCCAAGTGGGTGCCACAGACCGACTGGTTCTCCGCGTACAACGATGTCGTCCAGGAAATCGTCAAAAAAGAATCCGGCGAGTTCGCCAAGTCCAAACCGTAATTGGAATACCCCTGAGGGGCATGGTCGGGCCATAGCGCACCGACCATGTCCCCTTATCCCGTGTTTTTCGGGTCGTCATTGGGTAACCGATGAAGCAGGCCGCGTGGCGCCCGATGCGGCGGCTTGCACTGCAAATCGTCTGGTCAATTATCTGAAATCTGAAAATGCGGGAAATTTAAACGTCATTTATCTAACTATCGTTTGACAGTTACACTATCATCACATCAATCAAGCGCCAACGCGCAAGGAGTAAATATGGATCTTGATCTCAAAAACAAATCGGTCATCGTCACCGGTGGCGGCTCGAACATCGGCCGTGCCATCGTGCTCGGCTTCGCCGCCGAAGGCGCCCACATCACCATCGGCGACGTGGATGAGCAGCAGGCACAAAAGACGGCCGAACTCGCTTTGCTCAGCGGCGCAGCGTCGGCGCAGGTTGTCAAGACCGATGTCACCCAGCTCGATCAGGTGCAAGCCATGTTCAAGGCCGCAGTTGACAAGTTTGGCGGCGTCGATGTACTCGTCAACAACGTCGGCTGGGACCAGTTGATGTTCTTCACACAGACGACCCCCGATCTCTGGCAGAAGATCATCGCCATCAACTACGTCGGCGTTCTCAACTGCACCAAAACCGCACTCGATCTGATGATTCCCCGCAACGCGGGCTCCATCGTCTCGATCAGTTCCGACGCCAGCCGGCAGGGCGAGCCGCGCGAGGCCGTGTACGGCGGCGTCAAGGCCGCCATCAACAGCTTCATGAAAACGATCGCCAAGGAAAACGGACGTTACGGCATCCGCTGCAACGTGGTCTGCCCCGGCATCACGATCCCGAGCACCACCGACGAAGTGGGCGGAAGCAGCATGTGGGTTGATGCCGACAGCATGTTCACGCCCGAACAACTGGAAAAAGTCGCCAAGGCGCTGCCGCTGCGCAAGGTGGGGCGGCCGCAGGATATTGCCAATGCCGTCGTCTTCCTGTCTTCGGCGAAGGTTGCGGGTCATGTCACCGGGCAGGTCCTGTCCGTCTCCGGTGGCTACAGCATGATCGGCTAAGCGGGTTCACGCCCTGCTGACACCGGAACGCGTCTGCTACGATCGGCTTGTTAAACCTAACTAACGACCGATATGACAAACAAGCCACGTTCTGAAGCCACCGCCACGATCCCCGAAGCCCCCGTTACCCGCGAGCGCATCCTGCTCGAAGCTGCGCGACTGTTCAGACACCATGGGTATGCCGCGACCACTTTGCGCGAGGTTGCCGACGCGGCCGGCGTCAAAGCCGGCAGCATCTATTATCACTTCGCATCAAAAGAAGAGATCCTCGGCGAAGTCCTGGACAAGGGCATCACGATCGTCGCCGACGCCGTTCGTACCCGGATCGAAGCGCTTGCGGCGAACGCCAGCTGGCGTCAGCGTATCGCCGCCGGCATCGAAGGCCACCTCTGGGGCATGCTCCACCATGGCGATTTCACGTCAGCCAATATTCGCATCTATGGCCAGATTCCGACCAGCGCAAAGAATCGCCACCGGGTGGTCCGGCGGGCCTACTCGGACTACTGGGATCGGCTGTTCGAATCGGCGCTCGCCAGCGGTGAATTGCGCCAGGACACCAGCACGGCGATGGTTCGACTCTTCGTGATTGGGGCCTTGAACTGGACGGTGGAGTGGTACAACCCCCAGCGCGGCTCGTTCCAGGACTTCGTGCGTCAAATCACGGCAATCGTGTTCGATGGCATCCTTACCCATGACAAGGCATAACAAGGCATAACATGACAAAACATTTCAATGCGGCAGTGTCGGCCTCCGCGCCAGGCCGAGCCGACTGTGCAGCCTGCACCAGGAGGCGTGTATGACGGTCAAGGAAGGCTGGCGCGGTCGCTTCTATGAAGACTTCGAGGTCGGCGACGAGTATCGGCATGCCCTCGGGCGCACCCTGACCCAGCAGGACAATATCTGGTTCACGCTGCTGACGCAAAACACGGCGCCGCTGCACTTCGACGCCCACTACGCTGCGCAGACGGAGTTCGGCCGCCCGCTCGTCAACTCCTGCCTCACACTGGCCCTCGTGACGGGCCAGACGGTGAGCGATGTCTCGCAAAACGTCCTGGCCAATCTCGGGTGGGACGAAGTCCGGCTGCCACATCCGGTGTTCGAGGGCGACACGATCTATTCCCGCTCCACGGTGCTAGACAAGCGCGAGTCGCGATCGCGCCCCAACGTCGGCGTCGTGACCGTGCGCACCGAGGGCTACAACCAGGGCGGCATCATTGTCTGCACTTTCAAGCGCACGGTCATGGTCTACAAGCGTGACGGCGCGCCGCGCACCGCACCGCCGCTGCCGGCCGGCAACGGCCCCTGAACCACCCCGTTCGCCAACTTCGGCCCCAGGGCCGCCAACTTTTTTGGTTCTGTCCGCATGACGCCCACCTCCCTGCTCGAACAATACGGCCCCCGCGAATCCATGGACTACGACGTGGCAATCGTCGGCGGTGGCCCCGGTGGCCTGGCCACGGCCATCCGCCTCAAGCAGCTGGCCGCTGAAAAAGGCAAGGACGTGTCCGTCGTGGTGCTGGAAAAAGGCTCCGCCCCCGGCGCTCACATCCTCTCGGGCGCGGTCATGGACCCGATCGCCCTGAACGAACTCTTCCCCAACTGGAAAGAGATGGGCGCGCCGCTGAACCAGCCCGTCACCGGTGACGACGTGCTGTTCCTCACAGAGACTGGCGCCAAACGCACGCCCGACTTCCTGGTGCCTGACTGCTTCCACAACGAGGGCAACTACGTCATCAGCCTCGGGGCCCTGACCCAATGGCTGGGCGAGCAGGCCGAAACGCTGGGTGTGGAAATTTTTCCCGGCTTCACAGCCGCCGAGGTGCTCTACAACGACAACGGTTCAGTCAAAGGTGTCGCCACCGGCAACCTCGGCATTGGCAAGGACGGCCAGCCGCATGAGGGCTTTCAGCTCGGCATGGAACTGCACGCCAAATACACTATTTTTTCCGAAGGCGCACGCGGCCATCTCGGCAAGCAACTCATCGCCAGATACAAGCTCGACGCCGGCCGTGACCCGCAAAGCCATGCCCTCGGCATCAAGGAACTGTGGGAGATCGACCCGGCCCGCGCCCAAGCCGGTCGGGTGGTGCACACCGCCGGCTGGCCGATGGACAACGCCACCTACGGCGGCGGCTTTCTCTACCACCTCGGAGGCAACCAAGTCACGCTCGGCTTTGTCACCGGGCTGGACTACAAGAACCCCTGGCTCAGCCCCTTTGAGGAAATGCAGCGCTGGAAGACCCACCCGGCCATCCGCGCCCACATCGAAGGCGGCAATCGCATCAGTTACGGCGCGCGCGCCATCACCGCCGGCGGCCTGCTGAGCCTACCCAGGACCGTGTTCCCTGGCGGCGCGCTGGTCGGCTGCGATGCCGGTTACCTGAACGCCGCACGCATCAAGGGCAGCCACGCCGCCATCAAGAGCGGCATGCTGGCCGCCGAAGCCGCATTCGAGGCCCTGGCCGCCGGTCGCAGCAGCGACGAACTTAGCGCCTACCCCACGGCGTTCGAAAACAGCTGGCTGCACACCGAACTCGACCAGTCGCGCAACTTCAAGCAGTGGTTCAAGAAGGGCAGCCTCGTCGGCGCCCTGATGACCGGCATTGAACAGTGGCTGCTGCCCAAGCTCGGCATGAAGCGTCCGCCTTGGACAATTCACCGCACCCAGGCCGACCACACCTGCCTGCGCCCGGCCGCCGAGATGCCACAGATCAGCTACACCAAGCCCGACGGAAAACTCACCTTTGACCGGCTCTCCAGCGTGTTTATCTCCAACACCAACCACGAAGAAAACCAGCCCGCGCACCTGAAGCTCAAGGACGCCAGCGTGCCGGTACAGATCAACCTGGCGAAATACGCCGGCCCCGAGAGCCGCTACTGCCCGGCCGGCGTGTACGAGTTCGTGAAAAACGACGACTCTACCTCCCGCCTGCAGATCAACGCGCAGAACTGCGTGCACTGCAAGACCTGCGACATCAAGGATCCGACGCAGAACATCGTCTGGGTCACACCCGAAGGCGGGGGCGGACCGAATTACGCGGGGATGTAGGCGAGAGGCGCTGAATCACCGGTTCCCATTCGTAAGCGAGCCTGGGCAGAAGTTGCCGCTCGCACTCACAACTGGAGCCGTCGGCACGGCATAGGGACTTCTCGAGTTGACACAAACCTAACTACCGCTAGATTATTATCTTTGAACGAGGCAGCAAGCCGCCTACCCAACACGGAACAAACTTTGAGAAAATTCACGGCCCCCCCAATCGATACCCTGGAAACCAACGGCCATGGTCGCGCCCATGAATCCGGCCCATCCGGGCCGAAGCCCTGCAAGACTGCGGCTGCCATCCTGACGATCCACCTCACTGCAGTCGGCAAAGGCCGCATCGTCGCCCTGCTCGGCTCCAACGGGGCTGGCAAATCAACCACGCTCCAAGGCATTTCGGGCGTGTTGTATCCGAAAGACGCTGAGATCAAGGGTGGGCAGATCGCTCGCGGCGATATTTTTCTCTGCCGGGCTCAGGCGTGCAGGGTCGCTTCCGGCATCCACGAAGCCATGAAGCGACTACCATTTTTAACCTTGTCCACGTCCCGATTGCCGACCCGCATGAGGGCATCTTTCGTTTCTGAAGGGACAACATGACAGAAGACACTACCTTCGGCTTCGACGACGAAGCCCTCGCAACCCTCCCCACCGTCTTCCAGCCTGGGCTCTTCGATGGTCAGGTCGTGGTGGTCTCTGGTGCCGGCAGCGGCATCGGCAAGGCCATCGCCTTCCTGTACGCGCGCCTTGGCGCCAGGCTTGTCATCTGCGGACGCGACCCCGCCAAGCTGGAGACCTGCGCCGAATGGCTGCGCCAGCTCGGCAGTCCTGACGTGATGGTGCAGCAGACCAATATCCGCGATCCAGAGCAGGTCGAGCTGCTGATTGACGTGGCGTGGCTGCACTTCGGGCGCATCGATGTTCTCGTCAACAACGCCGGTGGCCAGTTCCCGCAGCGGGCGCTGGACTACAGCGTCAAAGGCTGGAAGGCGGTGATCGACACCAACCTGAACGGCACCTGGTACATGATGCAAGCGCTGGCGCGCCGCTGGCGCGACACCGGAACGCAAGGCAACATCGTCAATATCGTCGCCACCTTCCAGCGCGGCATGCCGGGCGTGGCGCACACCTGTGCTGCGCGCGCCGCCGTGACCTATCTTTCCAAAACCGTTGCTGTGGAGTGGGCGCAGTATGGCATTCGCGTCAATTGCATCGCGCCGGGTGCAATCGCCAGCACCGGCTTTCGTCAGTACTCCACCGAGGCGGTGAAGGGCTTCGCCGGAGCCAACCCGATGAAGCATGTCGGTGACGTGCGGGATGTGGCGGAAGCCGCGGTCTACCTCAGCGCGCCCAGCGGCAAGTTCGTCACCGGCGAACTGCTCACGGTGGACGGCGGCGGCGTGCTCTGGGGCGAGGTATGGACAACCGCCAAACCTGATTACTTCAAGGTGAACACATGAATTCGGCTGACGCGCAACACCCCAAATTCGGGCCGGGCGACGAAGCCCTGGCCGCGCTCCCGACGGTCTACCGCGATGACCTTTTCGCCGACAAGGTGGTGCTGGTGTCAGGCGCCGGCAGCGGCATCGGCAAAGCGATTGCCTTTCTGTTCGCGCGGCTCGGTGCCACGCTCGCCATCTGTGGGCGCAAAGTCGACAAGCTCGAGAACTGCGCCGAAAAACTGCGCGCGCTGTCGGGCCGCGAGGTGTTTACCTACCCGATGACCATCCGCGACCCCGAGCAGGTGAACGCCATGCTCAGTGCCGTGTGGGAACGCTTCGGCGGAGTCGACGTGCTGGTCAACAACGCCGGCGGCCAGTTCGCCGCCCATGCGATGGACTTCAGCGTCAAAGGCTGGAATGCGGTGATTGACACCAACCTCAACGGCAGCTGGTACATGATGCAGGGCGCAGCCAGGCGCTGGGTGGAACAGGGCCGGCCCGGCAACATCGTCAACATCACCGCCGCCATCGACCGTGGCCTGCCCGGCATGGCGCACACGACCGCTTCACGCGCCGGTGTGATCGCGCTGTCGCGCACATTGGCCATCGAATGGGCTGAGCACGGCATACGCCTCAACTGCATTGGCGCCGGCGCCATCGAGAGCAACGGTTTCAACAACTACCGCGAAGAAAACGTCTCCACCTTCTACCAATGCAACCCGATGAAGCGGGCCGGCGACGTGCAGGACATCGCCGAGGCGGTGGTCTACCTCGCTGCCCCTTCGGGCAAGTTCATCACCGGCGAGGTGCTCAACGTCGAGGGTGGAATGCTGCTGTGGGGCGAGTTCTGGCCGGCCGGCAAGCCGGACTACTTCAAGGTCGATCAGCCATGAACGCGCAGGACCCGGCTCCGTCGGCAAGTTACTCCTACGGGCCGTTTCAACAACTCGTGGGATACGACATTCTGAACAACGAGCGCGGCCTGTATTTCCGACGTTCGATCCAGCGCGACCACCTCAACCCCCACGGCGGCGTGCCCTTGACCTTACTCGATGCGGTCGGGAGGGCCCAAGGGTGTCAACGGGGTCGTGCAGAGCGATCTGCATCCCTATGTTTGAATTCAACTCGTCAACGTCACCCATCAACGCAACGCGTGGACCAGCGTAGCGCATATGAGTTCCGTCTCCCAAGCCTGTGGTGCCGCAGTCTCCGGTTAATCTTGCTGTCTTTGTCAGTCAGTTCCCCATTTTTCTGTCGGTTCCATGTTGGGTAGTTGGTTGACAGGCAATGCGCTGGATTGGGCGCCTACCTGGATGCGATTGGCCGAAGAAATCAGCAGGCGGCGCACTGCGATATCAGGAGATTCCGCTGCCACCCTCTCGCAGTATTTCCATTGCTCCTTGGTCACGGCTGCCTTGGCCTCGACGGCCTTCGCCAATCGGATGACTGCCAACCGGCGGTGACCAAATTTGATGCTACGCGTCAACAACGCGAGCGCAGCTTCTCGGGCTCGCTCTTCATCATCGGAGGGCGCGTATGGCATAACTCCTCGTCGGACTAGTCGTTTCATGTCTCGCACGGCTCTACGCGTCATCAGTCAGGGTTCCTAGGTTGTCATACCGCTAATATCGCACCGACTATGTGGCATCTCGCAATCAGTCGCCGGAATCAAGACATTCTGCTCCATCTCTCTCACGCCAACCAGCGTTTCCTGCGCTTGTAGCTCTTCACATCCCTGAAGCTCTTGCGGTCGCCGCTGCCCACGCCAAGGTAAAACTCCTTTACGTCCTCATTCTCCCGCAGCGAAGCGGCTTCGCCGTCCATCACGATGCGCCCGTTCTCGAGGATGTAGCCGTAGTCCGAGTAGCGCAACGCCATGTTGGTGTTCTGCTCGGCGAGCAGGAAGGTCACACGCTCCTTGGCGTTCAAGTCCTTGACGATCTCGAATACCTCTTCGACGATCTGCGGCGCCAAGCCCATCGACGGCTCGTCGAGCAACATCATCTTAGGGTTCGCCATCAGCGCGCGGCCGATGGCGCACATCTGCTGCTCGCCGCCCGAGGTGTAGGCGGCCTGCGAGGTGCGGCGCATTTTCAGGCGCGGAAAGTAGGCGTAGACCTTCTCCAGTGTCGCCGCTACTGCGGCGCGTCCGTCGCGGCGAGTGTAGGCACCGGTCATCAGATTGTCCTCTATAGTCAGGTGGGCGAAACAGCGGCGACCTTCCATCACCTGGATCACGCCACGCTCGACCATGTCGGACGCGCTCAAGCGTTCGATGCGTTCGCCGCGCAACTCGATGCGGCCCTTGGTCACCGCGCCGCGTTCGCCGGCCAGCAGGTTGCTCACCGCGCGTAGCGTGGTCGTCTTGCCCGCCCCGTTGCCACCCATCAACGCGACGATGCGGCCCTCAGGCACCTCCAGCGACACGCCCTTCAGTACGAGGATCACGTGGTTGTAGATGACCTCGATGCCGTTGACGTTGAGAAGGATGTTTTTGGAGTCCATAGATTCTTGCCTTTACCAATCGGCAGCACTGCGCGCAATGCTGGCGGCTGGCCTGTCATTGCGGACTTGATCCGCAATCCATGACGGCGCTCCTGCACTCCACCATGGATGCCGGATCTGATCCGACATGACAGTTAAAAAGCCCAGGATGGCAGGTCGAGTCAGGACTGGCAGTCTGCGCCCGAACGACGGGCCAGCTTCTTGTTGTCAGCGTACTTGTCGGCCGATGCCTTTACCAGCGGGTTGAGAATCGACATGTCGGCCTGCAACCACCCCGAACTCAGTTGCCACTTCGTACCGTTCCAGGTGTAGGCCCGGGCCGCCGAAGGGCCCATGTGGTCCTTGCACGAAGTGATCACCGGCCGCATGACGTCCGCGATGCCCAGCGCGTCGATCTTATTCTGGTCGAGCGACATGTTCTCGTAGCCCCAGCGCGCCTGCGCGGCGGTCATGACCTGCCCCTTGCCGAACCGCTCCTGCGCGCGGCGCACGCCTTCCACCGCCATCATGGCGTTCATCAGGCCACGCATGTACAGCGCTTCGCCCACTTCCCCTTTCGGACCGGTGCCCTGACCTTTGTCGTGCAGCTCGGCGAGGATTTCCTTGGCGATCCGGGAGTCGGCCCCCGGGCCGGGAAGCAGCAGCACGGCGCTGTAGCCTTCTGCCCCGCTCACGCCTTTGACGTCCGATTCTGATCCCGAAGGCCACACGCCGACTATCTGGGTACGTGGGTAGCCAGTGGCCTGGGCTTCCTTCAGTGCGGTACTGTTCATGATGCCCCAGCCCCACAGCAGCACAAAGTCGGGGCGACTTTGGCGAATCTGTAGCCAAGCTGACTTCTGGTCTACGCCGGGGTGCGTGACCGGGATCGTCGCAAGGTCGAAGTCGTGCATTTTCGAGCGCGTCGCGAGGATGGTGATCGCCTCCTTGCCGTAGGGGCTATCGTGGTAGAGCAGCGTGATCTTCTTGCCCTTGAGCTTGTCCATTCCCCCCAGCTTGCTCGCGACGTACTGCAACTGTGTATCGGCCGACGCCCAATGGCTGCCGGCCAGCGGAAAGCTCCACTTGAACACTTCACCGTCTGCACTTTCGCTCAGGCCGTAGCCCGGCGTCAGAATCGGGATGCGGTCGGCGGCACCCCTCTCGGTTAGCGCGAACGTGATGCCCGTAGACATCGTCTGGAACACGGTCGCGCCGCCGTGCTTGCCCTTCAGGCGCTCATAGCACTCCACGCCGCGATCAGTTGCGTAGCTGGTCTCGCACTCCTCCCATAGCACCTTGACGCCATTGATGCCGCCACTCAGGTTCACCAGCTTGAAGTAGTCGACAAAGCCGTTAGCCCATGGCACGCCACTAGGCGCGTAGGCGCCTGTGCGGAAGGTCAGCAGCGGGAAGAATTGCTCCTTGGCTTGGGCGAATGCCGTGATCCCCGCGGAAGCTAAGCAGGTGGCTAAAGCAATATTACGCAGTTTCATATGGTCTCCTTCTGTTAAGGCACGGTATGTGCCAGGGTTGCTCAACACAAAAAGTAGTCAGTGAGGGAAGGGCCACAGCTGCAGCTTTTTCTTGCCGATGGACCACAGCTTGGCCAAGCCGTGCGGCTCCACAATCAGGAACCACACAATCAGGCCACCGAAGATCATCAGTTCGGCGTGCGAGATGCCTACCGTGGATATCTCGATGCTGACCAGACCGCACAGAAGTGGCAGGAACTGGTTCAGCGCAATGGGCAGCACCACAATGAAGGCAGCACCAAAGAAGCTGCCCATGATCGAGCCCATGCCGCCGATGATCACCATGAACAGCATCTTGAACGACTGATCCACGGAGAAGGCCGCCGGTTCCCACGCGCCGAGGTAGATAAAGCCCCAAAGCGCGCCCGCCACACCGATGATGAACGAGCTGACCGCGAATGCGCTGAGCTTGGCGTACATCGGGCGAATGCCGATCACAGCGGCGGCGACGTCCATGTCGCGGATGGCCATCCACTCGCGCCCGGTGGCACCGCGCACCAGGTTCTTGGCCAGCAGCGCCACCACCACCAAGATGCCCAGGCAGAAGAGGTACTTGCTCAGCGCGCTGCCGATGGGCATGCCCAGCACCTGCAGGTTGGACACCGACACCGAGCCCGAGGGCGAGTCGATGGTGAACCACCTGATGCGCAGAAACATCCAGTCGCTGAAGAACTGCGCGGCCAGCGTGGCCACCGCCAGATACAGGCCCTTGACGCGCAGGCTGGGCAGACCAAACAGGATGCCGAAGAACGTGGCGCAGAGCCCACCCAGAATCAGCGCCGGAATCAGCGGCATGCCGGGGATGCGCACGAAGAAGTTGTAGGCGCCATAGGCACCCACGGCCATGAAGGCACCCGAGCCCAACGATATCTGACCACAATAACCCACCAGAATGTTCACCCCGATCGCCGCCAGAGAAAAGATCAGGAAGGGAATCAGGATGGCTCGGAACAGGTAGTCGCTAGCGAACATCGGCACGGCCACAAAGGCGACGGCCAGCATCAGCGCGACGGCGATGCGATCCTGGGATATCGGGAATATCTGTTGGTCATCCCTGTAGTTGGTCTTGAATTGACCATTTTCGCGATAAAACATGTGGGCCTTTCTTAAACGCGGTCAATGATTTTTTCGCCAAACAGCCCTTGCGGCCGGAACAGCAGGAAAACCAGGGCCAGGACATAGGCAAACCAGATTTCGATGCCGCCGCCGACTAACGGGCCTAGGTACACTTCGGAGAGCTTTTCGCCCACGCCAATGATCAGGCCGCCGATGATGGCGCCCGGCACCGAGGTCAGGCCACCCAGCATCACGACCGGCAGCGCGCGCAACGCCACGGTTGTCAGCGAAAACTGCACGCCCAGCTTGGAGCCCCAGATCATCCCGGCCACCAAAGCCACCACGCCGGCCACGCACCACACGATCACCCAGATGCGATTGAGCGGAATGCCGATAGACTGCGCCGCCTGGTGGTCATCCGCCACGGCACGCAGCGCGCGGCCCGTGGACGTCTTCTGGAAGAAGAGGCTCAACACCACCACCAGCGCCGCCGCGATGGCCGCGGCGATCACGTCTTCCTTGTTGACCAGTACGCCGCCTTGGAACACCGATTCAAGCGCGAAGATGGGTTCCTTGGGCATGCCGATGTCGATCTTGTAGATGTCGCTGCCAAACAGGGTCTGGCCCAGGCCTTCCATGAAATAGGCGATGCCCAGCGTCGCCATGAGCAGCGTCGCCCCCTCTTGGTTGACGAGGTGGCGCAGCACCAAACGCTCGATCAGCCAGGCAACCGCGAACATGATGGCGCCGGCTATCACGAAGGAGATGATATTGACGACCACGGCGCTTTCGATGCCGGTCCACGTCGGAATCCACTCGGCAAAGCGGGCCATCGCCAGCGCCGCGAACAGCACCATCGCCCCTTGGGCGAAGTTGAACACACCCGATGCCTTGAAGATCAGCGCGAAGCCGAGCGCCACCAGCGAATACAGCATGCCGGCCATCAGGCCGCCAGTCAGTGTTTCGAGAAAAAATACCATTTTGTTTGTCTCCCGACGCTCAATGGTTAGTGCCCAGATAGGCGCTGATCACTTCTTCGTTGTTGCGTACTTCGTCCGGCGTGCCATCGCCAATCTTTTTGCCGTAATCCAGCACCACGACGCGGTCGGAAATATCCATCACCACGCCCATGTCATGCTCGATCAGTACAACGGTGGTGCCGAACTCCTGGTTCACGTCCAGCACGAAGCGGCACATGTCCTGCTTTTCTTCCACGTTCATGCCGGCCATGGGTTCGTCCAGCAGCAGCACCTGCGGCTCCATGGCCAGCGCGCGGCCCAGGTCAACGCGCTTTTGCAGGCCGTAGGGCAGCTGGCCGACAGGCGTCTTGCGGTAGGCCTGGATTTCCAGGAAGTCGATGATGTGTTCAACCGCTTCGCGGTGCATTTCTTCTTCGCGCTGGGCCGGGCCGATGCGCAGCGCCTGCCACAGCAGATTGCTTTTAATCTTGAGGTTGCGCCCGGTCATGATGTTGTCGATCACGCTCATGCCCTTGAACAGCGCCAGATTCTGGAAGGTGCGCCCGATGCCCATCACCGCGACCTGGTGGCTGTCCATATGGCTGAAGGTTTTGCCGCGAAAGGTGATGGAGCCTTGCTGCGGCGTGTAGACCCCGTTGATGCAATTGAGCATGGAGCTCTTGCCGGCGCCGTTGGGGCCAATGATGGCCCGCACCTCGTGCTCGCGCACATTGAATGAAATGTCGGTCAGCGCCTTGACGCCGCCGAAACTCAAAGAGATGTTCTTGACGTCAAGAATGACGTCGTCGATGTTTTTGCTCATGATACTTACGTCATTTCTCAGGCGGCTGCTTTCACAGGGGCAAAGGTCTTCGCATCGGAAATCTTCAGGGTCGCCCTCACGCTGCCGGAGCGTCCGTCCTCGAACTTCACAACGGTCTCGATGAACTGCTCGATCTTGCCGCCATAGAGTGCATCGACCAGCGGCTGGTATTTCTCGGCGATGAAGCCGCGCCGTACCTTGTTGGTGCGGGTCAATTCGCCGTCGTCTGCGTCCAGTTCCTTGTGCAGCACCAGGAAGCGGCTGATCTGGCTGCCGGCCAGCAGCGCATCGCGGCTGAGGTCGGCGTTGACCTTTTCCACGCAGTCCTGGATGAGCTGGTACACCTCGGGCTTCTGCGCCAGATCGGTGTAGCCGGCGTAAGGCAGGTTGCGGCGCTCGGCCCAGTTGCCCACGGCGTCGAAGTCAATGTTGATCATCACGCAGACCTTCTCGCGCTGGTCGCCGTAGGCGACGACCTCCTTGATGTGCGGGAAGAACTTGAGCTTGTTCTCCACGTACTTGGGCGCGAACATGGCCGCGTCAAAGGCGCCGCCCCTGATGCGGCCGACGTCTTTGACGCGGTCGATGATCTTGAGGTGACCGTGCGCGTCGATGAAGCCAGCGTCGCTGGTGTGATACCAGCCGTCGGCGGTCAGCACCTCGGCCGTGGCTGCGGGGTTCTTGTAGTATTCCTTGAGCAGGCCGGGCGACTTGACGAGAATCTCGCCGTTGTCGGCCACCTTGATCTCAACGCCTTTGCAAGGAATGCCTACCGTGTCGGCGCGCGCCTCATGGTCACGCTGCAGGCAGACGAACACAGCGGTCTCGGTGGAACCGTAGAGTTGCTTGAGGTTGATGCCGATGGAGCGGTAGAAGCTGAACAGGTCCGGGCCGATGGCCTCGCCGGCCGTGTAGGCCACGCGCACGCGACTCATGCCAAGGTTGTTGCGCAAGGGGCCATAGACCAGCAAGTTGCCCAGGGCATAAAGAACAGTGTTGAGCAGGCCGATGGATTGGCCGCTCATGCGCGCCGGGCCGACGCGATGCGCCAGATCCATGAAGTAATCGAACATACGGCGCTTCGGGCGGGAAGCATCTTCCATGCGGATCATCACGCTGGTCAGCAGCCCCTCGAACACGCGCGGCGGCGCAAAGTAGTAGGTAGGCCCCACTTCCTTGAGATCGATCGTGACCGTGCTGGACGATTCCGGGCAATTGACCACATAGCCGCAAACCAGCCACTGCGCATAGCTGAAGATGTTCTGGCCGATCCAAGCTGGCGGCAAATAGGCCAGCACTTCTTCCGAATCACGAAGGTGGTCGAACTCGGCGCCGGCCTGAGCTCGGTTGATTAGCGTGTCATGGGTATGCACCACGCCTTTGGGGTTGCCCGTGGTGCCCGAGGTGAAGAACATGGCAGCCACATCGCCGGGCTGCACTTTCTCCATCTTCTGGCGGAAAAAGTCCGGGTGCTGCTGCGCAAACACCTTGCCTGCGGCAACCAGTTCGTCCAGCGAGCCCAGGCCGTTCTCGACGTAATTGCGCAGACCGCGCGGATCGTCGTACCAGATGTGCGTGAGCTGGGGGCACTGCTCGCGCACCTCCAGCATCTTGTCGACCTGTTCCTGGTCCTCCACCAGGGCAAAGCGCACCTCGGCGTTGGTAATGGGGAACAGACACTCGGCCGCCACCGCGTCCTGGTACAGCGGCACGGGCACCGCGCCCAGCGATTGCGCTGCCAGCATGGTAGCGTTCAGGCGCGGGCGGTTGGCGCCAATGATGATCATGTGTTCGCCGCGCTGCAGGCCAGCCTGGTGCAGGCCGCAGGCCATATGCTCCACAAGTTGCGCCATGTCGGCCCAACTGTGGGCTTGCCAAATGCCATATTCTTTTTCACGCATCGCGGGCGCGCTGGCGCGCTCAGCGGCTTGTTTAAGCAGCAGGCGCGGGAAGGTCGTTTGCATGAAGGTTTCTTATCCAAAAGTCATCATCAAGCGTCTCCACCATGCCGTCTTCAGTCCTTGGCGGTTCGATAAACATCGGGAACGGCCGCGCCGTTCGCCAGACCATTTGTCACGGCCCCGGTCTGGCGTTTTGCCTGGGGCTCCTGCCTGATGTAGACAGTCCCAGTAAAGCTCGACACGGGGGTCTCCTCACCGCCAGATTCCACTCGCGCAACGTCGACTCTGTACATGCCTATTCGATGACTGCGCATGAGCTCGGTTGCCCGGGCAACAAGGTTCTCGCCAGCCCGTATCCCGACCTGAAACGTGATGTGGGCGTCGATGCCCATCGCCAATGCACCGTGTGAATTGGAGGCCAGGCCGAATGCGGTGTCTGCCAAGGAAAAAATCGCACCCCCATGACAGCCACCATTGAAGTTCATATGTCGGGCATCAACGGTCATGCGCACCACTGCACTCCCTGGCCCGCCTTCGGTCACAGAAATTCCCAACGTTGAACATATCCCATCTCGTTGTGCCAAAGACGACAGGTGCGCCAACCAACGCTCGGCATCTGGGCTCTGGGTATCGGAGGAGCCCGACATTTGCGTGGCTTTATTGGTATTTGTCGTGAGCCGACGACCAGTACCAACTACGGCCGCATGTTCTTCAATCGCAGCAACGAGCTCGGAAACTCCCTTCGATTCCGCTCCGCTCACGACCATCACCTTGGGTATCCATGCACCGTTCGTGGCCGCTCGGCGCAGCGTCAACATCTCTCGCATGTCACGAGCCGTCTCTTCGGCCAGTGGCAGGTCGCCCTTGCTAACCGCGAGCAAATCTGCAATCTCGAGGATGCCCGCCTTGATTGCCTGCACGTCATCCCCCAGTCCCGGAGGACAAACAACTACGCGGGTGTCCGCCAGTGAGGTAATGGCGGTTTCAGACTGACCGGCACCAACGGTCTCCACGATCACTCTGTCGAATCCCGCCGCATCAAAGCAGTCGACCGCAGCACGTGCCGTACGAGACAGGCCACCCAGTTGACCACGGGCTGAAAGCGAGCGTATGAAGCAGTTCGGGTGGGCGCCATGTTCCCCCATCCGGATTCGGTCGCCCAGCACAGCGCCGCCGCTGACCGGACTCGATGGGTCGACCGCAATCACGGCCACGCGCAACTTGCGGGCAAGCCAAATACCCATCAAGGCATTGACCAGGGTAGATTTGCCACCACCCGGCACGCCTGTGACGCCAACCACGAGCGCACGACCGGCGTGCGAGGACAGGAGTTCAGTGACCTCCTGGCTACCTGGCGCGCCATCGTCAAGACAGGTCAACACACGCGCGATCGCCCGACGCTCACCCGACAGCACGCGGGCAAGCAGTGCCTGACGGCTTGTTTCTGACGACAGCATCAGACCACCGTCAAGGGTTGGCCAAAACCAAGATCTCGACGCAGGCGTGTGCAAATTTCTTCGTGTGTTAGCCCCGCTCGTGCGCCATCAACCACGGCACCGAACACATTGCCTGACGAATTATCGACCACACGCGAGATGTGGTCGAGCGCTTTGTCGACTTCAGCGACGGAGCGCCCCTTCTTCCAGGTCGCAAAATCGTCCAAATGCCCCTGCATTACGGCCGGATCAGGGCGTTCAATGAAGGGGCGCGCACTGGCGTCCTCCTCGGTCTGAAACGCGTTGACGCCTACAACAAGCTGTTCGCCCGACTCGATGCGCCGTTGGGCGCGAAGGGCTGACGCGCCGATCATTCGTTGAATCAGTCCCGATTCGACGGCCTTGTACATTCCGCCGGCGTCATCGACCATCTTGATGATGGACCGGATCTTTTCTTCCATTTGGTCCGTCAAGGCTTCCACGTAAAACGATCCCCCGAGCGGATCAATCACATCCGTCAGGTGGGCTTCTTCGCGAAGGACGTTTTGTGTCGCGACCGCAATGCGCGCACCGAACTCGCTGGGGCATGCCAACGCCTCATCGTAGGCATCCGTGTGCAATGACTGGAGTCCTCCGAAGATTCCAGCCATCGCCTGAACGGTGACACGGGCAATGTTATTGAGCGGCTGTTGCCGCGTCAGGTCAACCCCTGAAGTCTGTCCGTGGAATTTAAAGCGGGATGACCTCGGGTCCTTGGCACCGAGTCGCTCGCGAGTAATCTGGGACCAAATGCGTCGCCCAGCACGAAATTTGGCGATCTCCTCAAAAAGGCTCAGCGAGATATCGAAAAAGAAGGTGAAGCGCGGCAAGAAATCGTCAGGATCCATACCACGAGCGATGCAGTCTTCGGCATTCTGAATAGCAGTACACAGCGTAAAGGCCATCGCCTCGGCCGGCGTCGCGCCTGCCTGCTGCATATGTTGACCGACCACCGACATCGGATTCCAGCGGGGAACATATTGCTTGCAATACGCGATGTGATCGAGCAATACGCGACGCGATCCAGGCAGCGAAAGCCGGTAGAACATGTGGTTGGCGACAAAATGCGAGATGTAGTCACTCTGGTTTGAAGTGCCAGTGATTGATCGCCAGTCGGTGCCACGCCGTTCGGCCGCAATCAGCATGAAGGCCAAAAGAGTGAATGGCGACGGGTCGTTCAGTGCACACGAGACTTCTCCGACGTCGACCCCTTGAAGGCTGCGCTGCATGTGGTCGACGTTGTTGATCACGACCCCACACGTTCCGAGCAGTTCCTTATCGACCGAGCTCATGTCATAGCCGCGATACACGGAATTGCAGGGAATGAGGGAAACAGCCGTCGCACCGCCCTCCATCAGGCCCAATAGACGCGCGTTGTAGTCTGCCGGTGTGCCGAGCCCGACCAGTTGCCGCTGCGTCCAGGTGCGACCTCGGTACATCGTCGCATAGATGCCACGCGTGTAGTCGGGCTGGCCAGGGTAGCTCAGCGGATCATCGCCGCCGTACCGCGCCCAGTCGCAGGGGGTGTAAAGCGGTTTGATCGGTATCCCCGACACGTTTTCGAGAGGACGCTCCGCCGGAATCGACTCACGGTATTCGGTTTCCCACGCGGTGTAAGAGGGGGTCGATTCAAGACCTGTGGTGATCGACGGTTCAATTGGCTTGTCCATTTCAATTTCCTTTACCAAGCAAGGCGGCACCCTCAATTCGAGCCTCACGTGCGTAGTCGCGAATGCGCGCCGTGATTTCGTCCATCGTGCTGCCAGGATGGAATACCTGCCGTACGCCGCTCTTAATTAACTGGACTTCCTCGTTGTCCGGCACGATGCCGCCAACGATGACGCGCACATTACCCAGGCCGGCCTCCCGTAGCGCCTTGATCAGCTTGGGAACGATCAGATGATCGGTTGCCAGAGAGGAGATGCCAATCACATCCACATCCTCCTCGAGCGTCGTTTTCACGACGGTCTCAATGCTCTGCCAGGGAGGGGTATAGATCACCTCCATTCCGGCGTCGCGGCAGGCAGCGGCAACAATGCGGCTGCCGCGGTCGTGGCCATCCAGCCCAATCTTTGTCACCAGCACCTTCGGTTTAAAGTCCTGTGGAGTCATTCGCTATCCTTTACAGTTTGAGTAAATTCATTTTCAGCAGCTCGATGAATCGCTTGGCAATCTCGTCCGGCGTCAACGCGCCCCCTTCCCTGAACCAGGTTTGACTCCAGTTCAGTGCGCCCATGAGCAAGAGGCGCAGATCACGCCGCTCGACCGACTTCGGCAGCGGAAGCATTTCGAGCAGTGCTTCGAAGCGGTGTTCGTACGAGTTGCGAAGGATGGCCAATTCGGCAGCGACGGCGGGGGCATCGTCGGGTCGGATGCGTATCACTACTTGCGAGTAGTCGGTACGATCCAACAGGGCTGATAGATGCCCGATGCAAGCAGCCTCGAGCCGATTCCACGGATCGTCAACGCCATCGATGGCGGCGTCGACCTTGGCAGAAATCCGCTCAACGCCCTCGCGATAAACAGCCACCAGCAGGGCTTCCTTGGTCTCAAAGTAGTAGTAGAGCGAGCCGGGCAGCATCCCAACGGGTTCGACAATCTCTCGAATCGACGCGGCGGCGAACCCCCGCTTGGCGAATACGCGCGCGGCTTCGTCAAGCAGTTTTGGCAAACGGTTGTGGGCACGCCGGGGGACCTTTGCGGCGTCTGAACTGGTCTCGGAAGAAATGTCGAGACGGGAGAGCTTTGTCACGGGCGTTTCCTTGGCTCGCTTGTCGAGCATACCTTCGTCATAATTAGAAAAACAAACAATTGTTTGCTTAAAAGTATAGCCCCAGTCTCACCGCTTGGCAATAGTTACTTACCGAGCCTTGTCCAATGAGGTATGAGCGTAGTAATCGGCCCACTGGTCAAGTTGGGTGGGCACCATTGCGGTGGACGGCACCAAGATCAAGGCCAACGCCATCCGCGACAAGGCCATGAGCTACGACTGAATGCTCCAGGCCGAGGCCGAACTCCAGGCGCAAATCAAGGCTCTGATGGATAAAGCAAATGTGGCCGACCAAGCTGAGAGGAACGAGCCCAAGCTGGATATTCTGGGTGAGATCGCTCGCCGCCAAGACCGGCAAAGGCCAAGCCCCGCAAGCCCTACAAGCGCGAGTTTGGTGTGCCAGAGGACAAGGCGCAGGAAAACTTCACCGACTCCGACAGCCGTGTGATGAAACGCGCTGGCGGTGGACGAGACGGCGCACATTGTGGTGGCAGCAGAGTTGACCAACATGGCCGCTGACAGCGGCGAGGTACCCGCTGTGCTGCAAGCCGTCAAGGCCAATTTGAATGTACAGCCTGCTCAAGTGCTGGCCGATGCGGGCTCCCCGTCCGGCAAGTTCGTCACCAGCGAGGTGCTCAACGTCGAGGGCGGAATGCTGCTGTGGTGTGAGTTCTGGCCGGCCGGCAAGCCCGACTACTTCAAGGTCGATCAGCCATGAACGCGCAGGACCCGGCCCCATCGGCAAGTTACCTCCACGGGCCGTTTCAGCAACTCGTGGGATACGACAGCTTGAACGACGAGCGCGGCCTGTATTTCCGGCTGCCAATCCGGCGCGACCACCTCAACCCCCACGGCGTGCTCCACGGCGGCGTGCCCTTGACCCTGCTCGATGCGGTCGGGGGCAGAACGCTGATCAACCGGCCAATCCCAGGCAGCGGCCAGCTCATCCAGTCGTCGGTGACAGTCACGCTCACCGTGGATTTCATGCGTGCGATTGGCGCCGGAATCCTGTTTGCATCGGGAACGCCTGACTGCAGCGTCGTGCGTTCATTGCGTGCCCTCACAGATATGGGCACGACGTTTGCGCTCACCTTGCGCACGAGGATTCGATGGTCTTATGAGATGCATCGGACCAGTACACGCACTCGCGCGGACACCCGGTGCACGACTTCGCGCCTTCGGTCATTTCTTGGGGCGTATCGCGTCTGCCGTACCCTGGATGAAGGCCTTGATCTTCTCCACATCGTCCACGCTCAGCTTGCCCGTGAAGTCAGGCATGCCCCTGCTCATGGCCGGTCCTTTGAAGATGAACTTGTCGAGGTTTTCGATGAAGGCCGCGTTCATGTAGCCGAGGTTGGGAATGCTGCCGCTGCGGTCCACGCCGGGAACACCATGGCAGAGAACGCAGTTGCTCACATACAGCGCAGTACCCGCCGGCACCTGGGCCGGATCGTATTTCACGCCAGCCACCAGTTCGCCCATCCAGTAAGCAACAAACTCCGGCATAGGCGCTTTGCCACCCACGGCAAAGGTATAGACCGTGCCCAGGCCTTGTCGTTCGGAGGCGCGCTGGGAAACCCCGTAAGAGCCGCCCCATCCCACGGCAATCGACACGTACTGCTTGCCATCCACCAGGTAGGTGACCGGTGCCGCAATCACACCGGTGCCCGTCAGGGATTCCCACAACTTCTCGCCGTTCTGGGCGTTATAGGCAATAAATCGTCCGTCTGCCGTGCCCTGAAAAACCAGGTTGCCGGCCGTGGTCAGCGTACCGCCGTTCCAGGGCGACACCTGTTCCTGGCGCCACGCTTCTTTTTGTCGAACCGGATCCCAGGCAATCAGGCGTCCAAACGGCTTGCTTTTCGGCGGCGTTACATTGATCAAATTGCCAGTATTCCAACCCGTACCGGAGCCTGGTTGACCTGGCTTGTTGGAATTGAAGCTCCAGTTCTTGTCGTCCATCAGGTTGACAGGTATATTTTGCGCCGGCAAGTAGACCAACCCGGTCTGTGGGTTGAATGACATGGAATGCCAGTTGTGCGCGCCGTAGGGGCCTGGAATGGCGTCAAACGGCCGATCCGTGGGGCGCGCCTCTGCGGTCTCGATGGGGCGCCCAGTCGCGTCATAGCCGGTGGCCCAGTTCACATCAACAAAGTTTTTTGCCGAGATGAACTTGCCGTTGGTGCGGTCGATCACGAAGAAGAAACCGTTCTTCGGCGCATGCAGGATCACCTTACGCGGCTTGTTATCAATCTTGAGATCGGCCAGGATCATCGGCTGGGTCGACGTGTAGTCCCAGTTGTCGCCGGGGGTTTCCTGGTAATGCCAGACGTACTTGCCGGTGTCCGGATTGAGTGCAACGATGGAGGCCAGGTAAAGGTTGTCGCCACCTGCGGGGCTGCGCTTGGCGCGACTCCAGGGTGAGCCGTTGCCGGTCCCGACGTACATCAGATTCAAAGCTGGGTCAAAGGCCATCGAGTCCCAGGCGGTGCCACCGCCGCCCGCCGCCCAGTACTTGCCGCTGGGGTCCCAGGTTTTGGCCGCCGCGGCCATGGAGGCGTCTTCAAATGGCTTGCTTGGATCCCCTGGTACCGTGAACCATCGCCATTTTTGTTTGCCGCTGGCGGCATCGTAGGCCGTGATGTAACCCCGCACGCCGTATTCGGCGCCACCATTGCCAATGATGACCTTGTCTTTGAAAATCCGTGGTGCGCCCGTGCTGGTGTAGGAACGGCTGTGATCAATGACGGTGTCCTGTTCCCACGCCACTTTGCCGGATGCGGCATCGAGGGCGATCAACCGACCATCAAAGGCGGCAACGTAGATGCGACCCTTGTGCAAGGCTACGCCACGGTTAACCACATCACAGCAGCCTTTGTAACCGAACTCACGTTTGATTTCTGGGTCATAGGTCCAGATTCTTTTCCCGGTCCGCACATCCACGGCATGAACAATGCTCCAGGACGCGGTCACATACATGATGCCGTCCACCACCAGCGGCGTGGCCTCAACGCCTCGTGTGGATTCGAGGTTGTACGACCAGACCAGTCCCAGGTCCTTCACATTGGAAGCATTGACCTGATTAAGCTTGCTGAACCGTGTCTCGGCATAGTCCAGCCCAGTGCTTGGCCAATCGGCGGTCCTGGCCTCGTTGGCGCGCATGAACGCGCCATCGACCTTCTTGGTCACGGCCGCAATGTGCGCCGTCGAGCCCTTGGCCCCTTCGGCCATGGCGGCCGGCACTGCCGTGGCAAGCAGCGAAGCCACCGCCAACGTCAGGGCCAATGCAGGGCGCTTTACTAATTTCCCTTGCCGCGCCTGACGCGCCGGCTTGATCCAACTGTTCATCATGTCTCCTTTTTTTCGTGCTATTTACTTTTGAGGTAAGTCGGTGATCGGGGTTTTGCGCCGCTGTCCGGTGAGCCGGTACAAGAGCCAGGCCAAGCCGATAAAGATCAAGGGCAATGGCAGGTATTTCCAGTAGTTGCGGACGCCGACGCGAAACGGAAAAACCGAGGTCTCCATCTTCCCGCTGACCGGGTCCGCAGCACTGATCAGGCCGATGTACCAGCCAGGTTCAGTGAACCGGTGATCCAGGGTGACCGTGCCGCGCGAATAGACCTTGGCCGGCAACGCCACCAACGTCCGCTGCCCAATCCGGCTCGTATCGCCAAGATCCTCGTAGCGCGCCTTGGCACCCAGTCCATCCGCGTCACGCAGGATGCGGAACTCCACCACGCGTTCGCGCAGCGCGGGCTGGATGAAGTCAATCACGATCACAGCCCGCCCTACCTCGGGTATGTCCTCGCAAAACTCCTGGCTGGCACGGTGCTCGGGCTGGTACCCGGCAAAATGAGCTTGGTTGCTGCCGATGCGCAGGATGCATTTGTCGTCTTCCATGCCGACCCCGCCATGCGCCCATGCCGATGCCGCAACCAACGCAAGCAGCGAGGAACTCAACATTCGGATCAGTCGCATCTCCATTACCCCCCGAACAGCGGAATCATCGGCCCGCTGATTTCAACCGGGTAGCGGTTACCCTGGGCGTCAAACAAAAACAGCATGCCAGCCACCACCGCATCCGGGGAAGCGATCATCGTCGTCATGCGCTGCGTCTCCCACATCGCGTCGTCCGCATAGATCACGATCTTTTGCGTTGCACCCGGCTTGATCGGACCACCCTCAACACGCAACGCGTCCTGCGCTACCAGATCATCCTGATCTTTGGGCGTGACCTTCAGAACCGCCGAGTTGATGAAACGAAGGCCGCCCGAGGCAAACTCACCGATGTTCAAGGGACCCTTCCCGCTGTTGCTCACTGTGAGCTCGATACGGAAGCTGCGCCCCGGGATGCGGTAGCGGGCATCGTCCATAGTGACCGACACCGGCGAAGGCGCCATCTTCAGAGTCGGGGTCTTGACCTTGCCGGTTTGAAGCGGTGTCGTGACGGGCCAGCGCTCAGAGGCATAAATGAAACCGCCCGCAACAAGCATCAGCGTGGCTACCATGATGACCAGTGCCGCCTGACGGTCACGCGTTGTGATCATCTCGTCGGCGTTCTCGCCCAGCGCGGTGGCACGCCGGTACCTCGGCAGAACCAAAGGCAACTTGGTCAACCAATAGCCAAACCAGACCAAAGCAAGCACCAACCATGCAGCAGACCAGACAGCCGCATTAGCGAAGCCATGCGTTTCCAAATTCAGGGTTTGGTTAAACAATGTGGTGATGCTGTTTTCAAATGTCGCCTGGTCGCCAACAACCTCGACCCAAATACCCGGTCCAATCATCGGCCCGGCATCCTTCACATTGATGATCGGATGCAGGTGATAGCGCCCGGGTGTGCGGGCCTTCAACGTGACCTCGAAGTTGTACTGCTCACCGCGCTCATACGAACTACTGCGTATGGTGGGCACACCGTTGATGCGGCTGTCCAGGCGCACAAAAGACGGCCCGGGCACACCTATATTGAGATAGGCAGTGTTCTCAATGGAGGCCACATGGGCCGGCCAGGAGTTCGAAGGAATAAAACTTCCCTTGACGACCAGCATTTGGTTGACAGCGAGCTTGCGCGTCGATAAATCGACGTCAAACCAATGTACGGTGCGCATGCGCAAAGCAGGCTGCTGGGCCTTTTCACCATGAGCCAACGCAGGCGCTGCTGAAAGCGTAACCAGAACGACGACCAGCCCTTGAATGACTGCGAACAATTTTGCAATGAAATTCATGACCTCTTCCTTAAACAACTTTGCGCAGCCACACAGCCTTGACACCGAGCGAGCCAATCCAGGCCCAAAACCAGAGACTCAATATGGTCAGGAAGCCCGCAAAAACCGCCGTCAACGGCGTCACTGCGTCGCCGAAGGTCCTCAATGTGCTCTGCTCGATGATGCGCACATATTCAGGCATGGCGGTGCGGATGTACTCAAAGCCCATCACGTCCGCCACTGTCATCAGCGTGCCATGCATTTCGACCGGCACCATGAACGGGGCCAGCAATGGCCAGTTCATGGGGTACAGAAGCAGCCCCGAAAGAAAGCCCGCAAAAATCCCCGTGAAAAACCAGCTGCGCGTCAGCAGCAAAGTGCAATCAATCAAGAGGCCCACACCAAGGTAGGTCGACGGCAGCACCATATTCATCGGAAAACCCGCGAACTCGTGAAAGTTAAGGTAACGACTCAACCAGCCCGTCAGCGTCAGCCCGAGAATGCTCAGCGTGGCACCCAGAGGTAGGCGCAGCAGCTTCCAAAACGCGTAGCCGAATACGCCGGGCAGAATAACCAGCACCAGTGGCGTGACCAGCGGCCAATAACGGCGATCTCGCCAATCAATCCAGTAATCCCAGTCCCCTACCAAGAGGGCAAACTGGAAGGCAAATACCGCTCCCAGCAGGATCACAAAGAGAGGGATGACCACCCAGTCAACCTGGGCATCAACGCGGGCCGCTTCCTGCGGGCTAAAGGCAGCCTCAGCCGGTGTCAAAACAGACATTCAAAGTCTCCAAAAAAAAGGACGGGTGTGCAATTTGCCTTTGCAAGCCGCCAACACACCACGCTAAAAGAAAGACCCTCAAAGGAGGGCCCGCCCCATCGGGACTAAAGTCCCAATGGGCTTGCACGTCAAGAGCAGGATCAGTGAGCCGTTTGAATGGCGGCTTGTGGCGACACCAGCTGCTTTGTCAAATCGGCTACTCTGCTCAATATCTGAACAAGCAAGCCACCAGCCACAAACGTAGACCAACCCAGCAGCACAAAGCCGTAGTGAATCGGCGCGGAAAACAATTCCTCGGCATAGAAGAAAGTGTGACCCCACTCATTGAAACCGACGTTGGGCATGATCATGAATGCGCCCGCAATGATGATGGCGAACGGAAGCGAGATGCGATTGCCAAAGAAAGGGATTCGTGTATGAGCGTAGGCGAAAGTAATGAAACCCCAAAACACCAGCAAAGGCACACAGAAGTAAAATAAACCAATGTGAGTGGGTGTGAAATCCGTATCCCGGATTGTCACCTGATGCCAGGCTGCATCAGCCTCTGTGTAGATCGAACCTGTTACATAAAACATGATGGCGAACAACAAAATCATGCCCATCAGCAAGAATAGACGCCGAACTTCTTCGCGCGGCCCAATCGTGGAAAAATCCCGCACACGGGTGTTCCACAAATACACCAGCGTCCCGGTTCCCAACGCAAGAATCAGAATCAACTGCCCATACAGCAGGCGCATCCAGTAAACATCGAACTCATGGCTGAAATAATCGAGTCCATAGGTGAACGCCGACGCCTCAGAGTAAATTCGATAGCTGGTAAATAGCAGCGCAAGCCCAAGTAGCGCCAGAAAGAACTTACCCCACGGAACCCCGATGGCCGCCCGCGCAGCACCAGTGATGTTGATAGAACTCGTTTTCATCGTCTTGTCTCCTGTTATTTAAAGTAAACATCCGGCCATTGAGAGCCTGCCTGTCGAATGGCAAGACCGGACTTCGTGCCAATGTGCCGGGAATGGTAAAACGAAGCATGTCCAACGTCACCTAACTTTCGTTAGGGTGTTTTCCATGACGCATCGCAATAAACTTGCGTCCACCTCGGATTGCTATCGCAAAAGGAGGGAAAACAATATTAAAAGATACAAAAATGAAGTCTGCCTCCCCTGTAATACAAATGCACCTTGTAAGTCCGGACGAGCCCGTCAAGCAGTCTGAAGTAAAGCGCATCTTCGCCGCCCAACGCGAAACGGCCTTGCGGCTTCGTCAATCGACCGCCGCGCAACGCCTCGACAAGATTGACCGCCTGAAGCGGGCCGTCCTGGCCCGCCAGGCCGACATCCAGCGCGCCGGCGCACTGGACTTCGGCAAACCAGCCGCCGAGGTCGATCTGACAGAAATTTTGCCCATCGTGGCCGAGGCCAACGACGCGCGTCGCCATCTGCGCCGCTGGATGAAGCAGCAGAAGGTTGTCCCGACCCTGCTGATGTTCGGCACGTCGAGCTATGTGCAGTGCGAACCGAAGGGCCGTTGCCTGATCATCTCGCCCTGGAACTACCCGGTCAACCTGACCTTCGGCCCGCTGATCTCGGCTATCGCCGCCGGTAACACAGCGATTCTCAAACCCTCTGAGATGACACCGCACCTGTCGGAGGTGATGGCCGAGATCGTGCGCGAGGTGTTTACCGAAGACGAGGTAGCCCTGTTCCAGGGCGAAGCGGCGGTCTCGCAGGCCCTGCTGGATCTGCCGTTCGATCACATCTTCTTTACCGGCTCGCCGGCGATTGGCCGCGTGGTGATGGCCGCGGCGGCCAAGCACCTGACCAGCGTGACACTGGAACTGGGCGGCAAAAGCCCGACCATCGTCGACGCCACGGCGGACCTGAAAGCAGCGGCGGCCAACCTCATGTGGTCCAAATGCACCAACAGCGGCCAGACCTGCATTGCGCCGGATCACGTCTACGTCCACGAATCGGTCAAGGAATCCTTTGTCCAGCACTGCCGGGAGGCTCTGGCCAAAGCCTACGGTGAAGGCGATGCCGTGCGCACCAGCCCTCACCTGGCGCACATCGTCAATGAACGCCATGCCAAACGCATCGTCGGACTGCTTGATGACGCGCTTCAAAAAGGTGCCAGGCTGCTGGCCGGCGGCCAGCACCAGACGGATCGCCAGTTCGTGGCACCCACCTTGATCGACCAGCTCAGCCCGGACGCGAAGATCATGCAGGAAGAAATCTTCGGCCCCTTGCTGCCCGTGATCGCCTACCGCGATCTCGACGAAGTCATCACCAAGATCAACGACCAGCCCAAGCCGCTCGCACTGTACATCTGGACCAGGGATGGCAAAGTCGCCGACAAGGTGCTGCGGGAAACGAGTTCGGGTGGTGCCTGCGTCAACCACAGCGTCGTGCAGTTCCTGCATGGCCGCTTGCCATTCGGCGGCATCAACAATTCCGGGCTCGGCAGCGCACACGGGATCTACGGGTTCAAGGCCTTCAGCCATGAGCGCGCGGTCGTCAAGACTTGGCTGCTGCTGGCGTCGACCTTCTACCCGCCCTACACCCCTCTGTCGCGACGGCTGATCAACTGGACGCTGCGTCTGGTCTGACGGTCTCGGTTGCACCGGTCTAGCCCGGTGAACTTCTTTTTTCTCTGAATCGCATAGGGACAAATCTTGAAATTCGATTACGTTATCGTGGGCGCCGGTTCGGCCGGCTGTGTCTTGGCCAACCGCTTGAGCGCCGATCCGTCGAGGCGCGTGTGCCTGCTCGAAGCGGGACGGTCCGACGACACCCCGCTGATCCGCACCCCCATGGGCATGGTGGGCTTGCTCACGACCCGCAAGTACAACTGGTATTTCGACACCGAACCACAAGCCCAACTCGACGGCCGCCGCCTGTACTGGCCACGCGGCAAGACACTCGGGGGCAGCAGCTCGATCAATGCCATGGTCTACATGCGCGGACACCAAGCCGACTACGACGCATGGGCCGCAGCTGGAAACGCCGGATGGGCCTACAAGGACCTTCTGCCGATGTTCTTGGAGCATGAGAATAACGAGCGCGGCGCCTCGACCTACCACAGGACAAATGGACTACTGAACGTCGCCGATGTGCGCTCGCCCAACCCCTTGTCGGGCCGCTTCATCGACGCCGCCGTGCAATGCGGTATTCCGCGCAATATGGATTTCAACGGCGCGCAACAGGAAGGTGCCGGGCCTCACCAGGTGACCCAGAAGAACGGCGAGCGCTGGAGCAGCGCGCGGGCCTTCCTGCACCCGGTCATGGACCGGTCGAATCTGACCGTGCTCACCGGCGCCCATGTCACGCGCATCCTGTTCTCTGGCAAACAGGCCGTGGGGGTCGAGATCGAACACAAAGGCGAACGCCAGCGCATTGAGGCCGAGCATGAAATCATTCTGAGTGGCGGCGCCATCCATTCGCCGCAGTTGCTGCAGCTCTCGGGCGTGGGGCCGAAGCAGGCGCTGGCCCGGCACGGCATCACCCAAGTCGCTGATTTGCAGGGCGTAGGCCAAAACCTGCAGGACCATCTCGACGTGACGGTGATGATCCGCGACCGCAGCAAGCAGGCGATTGGTGTTGCACCTGGTTTTCTTCCGAGAGCGGTCGCCGGGCTCTGGCAATACTGGCGCAAGCGCGAGGGCTTTCTGTCCAGCAACGTGGCTGAGGCCGGGGGCTTTGCCAAGTTGTCGCCGCAATCGGCGCTGCCGGAAGTGCAGTTCCATTTCCTGCCGACCTACCTGCGTAACCATGGCCGCGATCTGGCGCCCGGCTATGGCGCCACCTTGCACATGTGCCAGTTGCGACCGAAAAGCCGTGGCTTCATCGACCTGAAAAGCGCCGACCCGCTGGCCGCACCGGTGATTCAGCCCAACTACCTGAGCCATGCCGACGACTGGGACGAGATGCTGCGCGGCCTGAAACTTGCGCGGCGCCTCTTTGAGGCCGATGCCTTTCACGACATCCATGGCGGTGAAGTGGCGCCGGGTGCCGGCGTGCGCAGCGACCAGGATTTGCGGGCCTACATCCGGCGCAGCGCGGAAACCATTTATCACCCGGTCGGTAGCTGCAAAATGGGGAACGATGACATGGCTGTGGTCGACGCGCAGTTGCGGGTGCACGGACTCTCAAACCTGCGTGTCGCCGATGCATCCATCATGCCGACCCTCATCGGCGGCAACACCAATGCCCCTTGCATGGTGATCGGCGAGAAGTGCGCTCGCGCCATCCTGCGCAGCCACAAGCCGCAGCCAGCCCATGCGCAAGCCAACCGCACCCAACTCTTGGCGGCCTGAGTTCCCACCAAGAGGCATCACGCGCTGCATCTCAACACGATACCCGGCCAGTGGCCGAATTTAGCCTTAACCCAAAAAACCCAAGGAGACATCATGAACGGTCAAATGATGAGCGCCCCTCTGCTCATTTCCTCACTCATCACCCATGCGGCGCGCCATCACGGCGATGTGCCCATCGTCTCGCGCCGTGTCGAAGGCGATATCCACCGCACCACCTATGCGCAATTGCATGACCGGTCGCGCCAGATGGCCCATGCGCTCGGCGGTCTCGGCGTGCAAGCGTCGCAGCGCGTCGCCACGCTGGCCTGGAACGGCTACCGGCATCTGGAGCTGTACTTCGCCGTGTCCGGCAGCGGTTCGGTGCTGCACACCCTCAACCCGCGCCTGCACCCGGACCAGTTGCGCTACATCCTCGACCATGCCGAGGACCAGGTGCTGTTCTTTGACCTGACCTTCCTGCCCCTGGTCGAGGCCGTGGCGGGGCGCTGCAAGACGGTGCGCCACTTCGTCGCGATGATCGACAAGGACAAGATGCCGGCGAGCAAGCTGCCCAATTTGCTGTGCTACGAAGACCTTGTCTCGGCGCACGAACCCGACTTCGTGTGGCCTACCTTCGACGAAAACACCGCCTCGTCGTTGTGCTACACCTCGGGCACCACCGGCAACCCCAAGGGCGTGCTCTACAGCCACCGCTCGACGATGCTGCACACCTATGCTTCGGTCATGCCGGACGCGATTGGCATCTCATCGCGCGACGGCGTGATGCCGGTGGTGCCCATGTTCCACGTTAATGCCTGGGGCCTGCCCTACAGCTGCACGATGGTCGGCGCCAAGCTGGTGCTGCCGGGTCCGGCGCTGGACGGCAAGTCGCTGCACGAACTGATTGCTGCCGAGCAGGTGACGTTTGCGGCCGGCGTACCCACCATCTGGCTCGGCCTGCTCCAGTATGTCTCGCAGAACTCGCTCAGCCTGGCCCCTTTGAAGCGCACCATTATCGGCGGCTCGGCCGTGCCGCCGAGCATGATGCGAGCCTTCGAAGACGAGTTCGGCGTCGAAGTCATCCATGCCTGGGGCATGACGGAGATGTCCCCGCTGGGCACGGTGTGCCGACTGCGCCAAAAGCATCTGGCCGATCCGCTGGACTCGCAGCATGCGCGGCTCGCAAAGCAAGGCAAGGCGGTGTTCGGCATAGACATGCGCATCGTCGATCCGCAAGGGGACGATGTCCCCTGGGACGGCAAGTCGCAAGGCGATCTGATGGTGCGCGGACCGTGGGTGGTTCAGAGCTACTTCGGCTCTGATGGCGCTGACCCGCTGGTAAGCGATGAGACGGGCGCGCAGTGGTTCCCCACCGGCGATGTGGCCACGATCGACGCCGATGGCTACATGCAGATCACCGATCGGAGCAAGGACGTCATCAAGTCTGGCGGCGAATGGATCGGCTCGATCGACCTGGAGAACGTTGCCATGGCACACCCGGCGGTGGCGATGGCAGCGGCCATCGCCGTGATTCACCCGAAATGGGATGAACGGCCCTTGCTGGTGGTGGTGCGCAAGCCAGGTACGGAGGTCACCCGCGAAGCGCTGATCGAGCACTACAAGGGCAAGGTCGCCTCCTGGTGGGTGCCGGACGACGTGGTGTTCGTCGATGCCATCCCCATCGGCGCCACCGGCAAGATGCTGAAGAACCAGTTGCGCGAGCAGTTCAAAGACCACCGGCTGCCGGGGGTCTAAAGATTTGCGGCGAACAAAGATGCCGCAAAAGTAGGCCCGGCAAGTCGCCGGGCCCATAACAACGTAAAGGAGACATGATGAAACAATTGGAAATTCGGCGAATGGCCAGCCTGGCTGTATTGTGCGGCATCGCGGGCGCTGTATCCGCCCAGGAATCGCCGTGGTTTGTGCGCGTTGGTGCCGCATCCGTTCAATACCAATCCGATGCGGACATTACAGTCGGGGGAGGCCCGGTGCCAGGGGCCGCGTTGAGCCTGAGTGACAGCACGACCCTCGCGGCCGAGATCGGATACTGGCTCACGCCCTCGGTAGCCCTGCGGGCAACGGTGGGGATACCGCCGAGTACGCGCATCGAAGGTCGGGGTACGGTGGCTGGCTTAGGTCAGTTAGGCGAGATCAAGTATGCGCCAGCGATGTTTACCGGCACGTACAGCTTCGACCTCGGAACCATCAAGCCTTACATTGGTGGCGGGATCGCCTACATGCATATCCTGGAGTCAAATGACGGCGCAGTCGCGGGCCTGGACGTGGAGAGCCGGTTTGGTGGCGTGCTGCAAGCCGGCGTGGATATTCCCATCGACAAGTCGTGGGGATTGTTCGTCGACTTCCGCAAGCTGTACTGGAAAACCAAGGCAACCGGAACAGTCCCCGCATTCGGCGGAGCGCCCGTCCAGGCCGACTTGAACCCCTCTCCGTTCGTGGTGATGGCCGGGGTATCGAAGCGTTTTTGACGGCTGGACGCTCGGCAAGTTTCCAGCATGCGGATGGGCAGGAGGATCGCCGCGATGGCGGTCCTCCTGCCTATCGCTGACCTTGCCCCCGAAAACCGTATGCCTTGAGCGAAGTAAACGCTCCCTGCTGCACGCCGGAGCGGCAAGACAGTTTGTCCTGATCTAATAACTTCGTACACACAGATAGGTGGAAATCTCCTGAGAAAATAAACGTGACGAAATCAAAACGAAGAGTCTTTGACGCGAGCTTCAAGCTGCAAGTCGTTGAAATGATCCGGGC
>NZ_QEII01000241.1 GCF_003347515.1 Rhodoferax ferrireducens
AAAGAGTGGTGCAAAATCTCACTCGTCGGGCTCACCAATTGGGCTTTCAACTTACACCACAGCAAACCTCCTCAGCATGATTTCAAATATCCGATTTCTCAAGGCTGCTGGGGAAGTTTCTTAAGAGACGCTCCTCCCATCACCGATGCCATCAATCGACTTGTACGCCGTCCATGAGAAGAAGGCTCACGCGGGCCTTCTGACGATCCATCCGTCACGGTGGTTGTATGCCGGTCGAAATCTCGGAGGTGTTTTTGAGATCCTGTCTGACGATCACCAAGCGGTGCAGGTAGGAAATGAACGAGCCGAGCATTTCAAGCAACTCGCTGGTATGCGGCTGGACAGCAAGTTCAGGCAAAGACATGGACACTATCTCGCAACTCCAGCCGTGGCTGATCGCTACTTCAAGTACGTGCCCAAAGGAAGAACGTTGGAATGCGCAGTTCGCGACATGCTAGCGCTAGAAGAGCCCGACAGCCGAGTTGAAGTCCACACTCCTGTCGGCTTTATCGATCTCCTTTGTCCAGCATCTATCGTCGAGGTCAAAAGCATCTCCAAGTGGAAGCAAGCCCTCGGCCAACTGCTCGCGTATTCCGCTTACTATCCAGATCACTCAAAGAGCCTGCACCTCTACGGCAGCGACACGAATACACAGAATCTCGATGAGCAAATGTTTATTTGCCGACAGCTGAATGTGAGTCTCAAACACCAATGCATTCTGTCGAGTGACCACGGACCCGCTTCGAGGGTTGGGGCACCAGTAGCGGCTAACCCTTCCATCGAGAGGACGCTGCCCGGCAAGCCGGTCAGCGCCTCTCATGTCAAACGTTCAACTTCAGTTGCATACTGGGCTGGGCATTCCGGCTGAAAGCTTGATCCGTCAGCCAGGCTGAACTTTCCTACTGAAACGCCACCTCTGCAAAGCTCCTTAACTTCCGGCTGTGCAACTGATCCACCCCCTGTTCGCGCAGCAACTCAATCGCCCGAATGCCGATGCGCAAATGCTGGTCGACCCGCTCGCGGTAAAAGTGATTCGCCATGCCCGGCAGCTTGATCTCGCCATGCAGGGGCTTGTCGCTCACACATAACAGCGTGCCGTAGGGCACGCGAAAGCGAAAACCGTTGGCAGCGATGGTGGCGCTTTCCATGTCCAGCGCCACGGCACGGCTCTGGCTGAAGCGGCGCTGAGGGCCGTTGTCGGGCAGCAGCTCCCAGTTGCGGTTGTCTGTAGAAGCGACAGTGCCGGTGCGCATGATGCGTTTGAGCTCCGGTCCCTTGAGCTGGGTGATCTGCGACACGGCGGCTTCCAGCGCCAGCTGAATTTCGGCCAGCGCCGGTATCGGCACCCACAGCGGCAGTTCTTCGTCCAGCACATGGTCTTCGCGCACATAGCCGTGGGCCAGCACGTAGTCGCCCAGTTGCTGGGTGTTGCGCAGGCCGGCGCAGTGGCCGAGCATGATCCAGGCGTGCGGGCGCAGCACGGCGATGTGGTCGGTGATGGTCTTGGCATTCGCCGGGCCGACGCCGATGTTGACCATGCTGATGCCGCTGCGGTCGGCGCGCACCAGGTGGTAGCCCGGCATTTGCGGCAGCCGTGGCGGCACTTTGCCGAGCTCGTCGCCGGCCACCGCCGGCAGGCCCACGCGTCGGGTCACCACGTTGCCGGGCTCGACAAACGCGATGTAGGCGCTGTCGGGGTTGGCCATGGCCTCGTGGCCGAGGCGCACAAATTCATCAATGTAAAACTGGTAATTGGTGAACAGCACAAAGTTCTGAAAATGCTCGGGCCCCGTGCCGGTGTAGTGGCGCAGGCGCTGCAGCGAATAATCCACCCGCGGCGCGGTGAACAGGGAGAGCGGCTGCGGCTCGCCCGGGCGCGGCTGGTAGGTGCCGTTGGCGATGCCGTCGTCCATGGCGGCCAGATCGGGCAAATCAAACACATCGCGCATCAGCAGGCGGCGCTCGGCGCTCAGGCTGCCTTCGATATGGTCGTGCTCGGCAAACGAAAAGTGCACCGGAATCGGCTGCGAACTGGTGCCCACCTCCAGCTCCACCTGGTGGTTTTGCAGCAGCAGGGTGAATTGTTCCAGGTAGTAATCGGCGTACAGGTCCGGCCGGCTCAGGGTGGTCTCGAAGCGGCCCGGCCCAGCCACAAAGCCGAAACTCAGGCGCGCGCTTTCGACCGAGCTCTGGCGCGCCACGGTGTCGGTCTGCACCCGCACAAACGGGTAGCAGGCGCGCACATGGCCGGGCAGGCTGTCGCCGGCGACAAAGCGCTGCATGGCCTCGCGCAGGTGGGCGATGCTGGTGTCATAAATTTCACGCGCCTTGGCCAGCGCCGCGGCCGGGTCGGTGAAACGGGAGGGTGCAATAAAGGCGGGTAAATAGGGCATGACGCTATTGTGCTTGGTCTGGCTCAGGGTTTGGGCGCAGCGGCAACCGGTTCGCGCATGGTCACAAATTCTTCCGCCACGGTCGGGTGGATGCCGATGGTGCTGTCAAACATGGCTTTGGTGGCGCCAGCCTTCATGGCCACGGCAAAACCCTGCACCACCTCGCCGGCGTCCGGGCCGACCATGTGCAGGCCAACCACGCGGTCGGTCGCGTCTTCCACCACCAGCTTCATCAGGGTGCGTTCGGTGCTGCCGCTGAGCGTGTGCTTGAGCGCCTTGAATTCACTGCGGTAAACCGTGACCGGGCCAAAGTGCTGGCGCGCCGCCGCCTCCGAATAACCCACCGTGCCGATGGTCGGGTGGGTGAACACGGCGGTGGGAATGAAGTCGTAACTCATGCTGCGCGCGGCCTTGCCTTGAGCCGGGCCCAGCAGGTGATCCACCAGCACCATCGCCTCGCCCAGCGCTACCGGGGTCAGTTGCACGCGCGCGGTCACGTCGCCCAGCGCGTAAATCGAGGGCACGTTGGTCCGGTAAACGTCGTTCACCAGCACCGCGCCGTCCGCGCCCTGGCCAACGCCCACGGTCTCCAGCCCCAGACCCCGCACATTGGGGACCCGGCCGGTGGCGTACAACACCGCATCCACCACGACGCTGCCGCCCCCTTCGAGCATCGCCTCCAGACCCTGCGGCGTGTCGTGAATGGCCAGCACCCCGGCGTTCAGATGCAGCGCCACGCCGGCCTTGCGCATTTCGGCGGCCACGAAATGGCGCACCTCGTCATCAAAGCCGCGCAGCACCTGCTCGCCGCGGTACAGCTGTGTCACGCTGCTCCCCAGGCCGTTGAAGATGGAGGCGAACTCGCACGCGATGTAGCCGCCGCCCACCACCAGCAGGCGCGCCGGGAACGGTTCCAGGTCAAACATATCGTTGGAAGTGAGTACGTGCTCTCTTCCTTTCATATGCGGGACATGGGGTGTGCCACCGGTGGCGATCAGGATGTGTTTAGCCGTCCGGCGCTGCGGGGTGATGAGACCGTCCTCAGACACCACATCGACTTCCACCGTGTTGGCATCCAGCAGCCGCGCAAATCCGTTGAGCACCGTCACACCGGCGCCGCGCAATAGCTGCAGGTAAACGCCGTTGAGCCGGGCAATTTCGCGCCGGCGGTTGGCCTTGAGCGTGGCCCAGTTCAGGCGCGGCGCCTCGCCCTCCCAGCCAAAACCATGCGACTCTTCAAAGCTTTCGCCGTAGTGGGCGGCGTAGCTGTACAGCTTTTTGGGAATGCAGCCGACGTTCACGCAGGTGCCGCCCAGGCCCTCAAGCCCCCCGGCTTCGGCCAGGGCGACGCGGGCGCCGCGCTGCGCAGCCATGCGCGCCGCGCGCACGCCGCCACTGCCGCCGCCAATTACAAACAGATCAAAATCAAAAGAAGTCATGGAGTCTCATCAGGGTTGTGCATCGGACCCGTTGAGGTTAACCAAGAACCCGGTTCTCTGCCCCGCCCCGGACGACCGACCCCAAAAACTGCCATACTGCCAGCCATTTTCTTGAGGAAGCAAGCGTCCATGTTGAAGTTCACCTGCTGTAATGCGGTCCAGCAATTTTTCCGGAGCGGTCAAGCCCAAGTGTTGCAGGGCATTACCCGTGGTTACGAGCGCGAATGCCTGCGTGTCGACGCCAGCGGCCAGCTGGCCGCCACGCCGCACCCGCGCGAACTCGGCTCCAAGCTGACGCACCCGTGGATCACCACCGACTACGCCGAGGCGCTGCTGGAATTCATCACGCCACCCTCGCAGGACCCGGATTTTCCCTTGCAGTTCCTGCGCGATATTCACCGCTACAGCGCGCAGCACCTGAACGGCGAAAGCCTGTGGGCCGGCTCCATGCCCTGCGTGCTGGGCGAGGACAAGGACATCCCGATCGCCGACTACGGCCGTTCCAACGCCGCCCGCTTCAAGACCGTCTACCGCGAGGGTCTGAGCCTGCGCTACGGCCGGCGCATGCAGACCATTGCCGGCGCGCACTACAACTGGTCCTTGCCCGATGAGTTCTGGCGGGCGCTGCAAGACTGTTGCGCGGCCACCGGCAAGCCCGAAGACTTTGTCAGCGAGCGCTATTTCGGCCTGATCCGTAATTTTCTGCGTTACGGCTGGCTGATTCACTACCTGTTTGGCGCCTCGCCCGCCATCTGTTCGTCGTTCCTGCAGGGCCGTAAGTCGGATTTGCTGGAACTGACGCCTGGCACCCTGTACGGCCCGTACGCCACCAGCTTGCGCATGAGCGACCTGGGTTACCAGAACCGGGCACAGGCGAACCTGCGCGTGAGTTTCAACTCACTGAGCGAGTACACGCAAGGGCTGGAAACCGCCATCCGCACGCCCGATCCCTACTACGCCGAACTCGGCGTGCGCGACGGCCCGCACTGGAAGCAGCTCAACGCCAACCTGCTGCAGATTGAAAACGAGTTTTACGCCGGCATTCGCCCCAAACGCATTGGCAAGAACGGCGAGCGCCCGGCCAAGGCGCTGCTAACCTACGGCGTCGAATACATCGAAATGCGGCTGTTTGACCTGAACCCGTTCATCGACATCGGCATCGCGCCCGAGCAGAGCACGTTTGCCGACGTGCTGCTGCTGATGTGTTTGTTCCGCGACAGCCCGCCCATCACCAGCCGCGAGCAAAGCGAAAACGACGAAAACAAACGCCGGGTTGTCAACCATGGCCGCCAGCCCGATCTGCACCTGCTGGCGCACAACCGCGAGCAGCCGTTTCGCCCGCTGGCGCACGAGCTGTTTGACGACATGCAGCCCTTTGCCGCGATGCTGGACGCCGCCTATGGGGGCAAGCGCTACAGCACGACGATGCAGGGCTTGCGCGGCCGCATCGACCAGCCGGATACGACGCCCTCGGCCCAGGTGCTGGCGGCGACGCGGGAACACGGCGGGTTTAACAACTTCGCCCTGGCCTTGGCGCAGCAGCACACGCAAAGCCTGTTGCGCCAGCCGCTGGATGCCGCGACAAGCGCCCGGTTTGTCGCCAGCGTGGAAGCGTCCTTGCTGGAACAACAGCGGCTGGACGGCGCAGAGCAGGGCAGCTTTGATGACTTTGTGGCCCGTTATTACGCCTGAGGAGCGGTTGGGCTGCGAGGCTTTCACTGCGAACGATTGAATAGACCGGATCAAGCACACGTTTGGTAACGCAATAAACCTCGGCTGCGTGTGGCGCCGCACGCTGTTGGAAAAAACCGCAGCCTAGAATGAATTGATCCACTTCTAGATCGCGAGCTGACAGCAGATGAAACACAATTTCAGAATGAAAGCTTTGGCCGTAGTAACCCTGCTGAGTCTTACCGGGCTGACCATGGCCGCCACCATCCCGGCTGGCGTGCAGCTTGATGCCAAGCAGGAAATGGTGCGCAACAATGCGTCCGAGCCTGAAACGCTGGACCCCGCCACGGCCTCGGGTGTGCCGGCCAACAACATCATCCGTGACCTGTTTGAAGGCCTGACTGCCGTCGATGGCACAGGCAAGACGGTGCCCGGCGTGGCCGAGAGCTGGAAGCAGACTGATCCCCAGACCTGGGTGTTCAAGCTGCGCCAGAATGCGAAGTGGTCCAACGGCGATCCGGTCAGTACCGAGGATTTCGTCTACGGCATGCGCCGCTTTGTGGACCCGGCCACCGCCTCCAAGTACGCCGCCACCTACGGCATCTTCATTCTCAACGGCCGGGACATCGTAGACGGCAAGAAGCCCCCCGCCGAGCTGGGCGTCAAGGCCATTGACAAGTACACCCTGGAGATCAAGACGCCCTACCCGGTGGGCTTCATGCCGGAGCTGGTCTCCAACCTGCAACTCGGACCGGTGCACAAGGCCTCGCTCGAAAAAAGTGGCAAGGATTGGACCAAACCCGCCAATCTGGTGAGCAATGGCGCCTTCAGCCTGGCCGACTGGCAGGTCAACAGCAAAATCGTGCTGACCAAAAGCAAGCAGTACTGGGATGCCAAAAATGTGCAGCTGACCAAGTTCACCTATTTGCCCGTGGAGGACGGCAATGCCGATGTGAAACTCTACGAATCCGGCGAGAACGATTGGGTGTATCAGCTGCCCCCTGGCACTTACGAAAAATACAAGGCGCAGTACCCGAAGGACATTCGCAACGTACCGATGCTGGGCCTGCGCTACTACTCCTACAACAACGCCGACCCGGTGCTCAAGGACGTTCGCGTGCGCAAGGCGCTGTCCATGGTGATTGACCGCGACATCCTGGCGAAAAAGGTGACAGCGGACGGCCAGGTTCCGGCCTATGGCGTCATCGTCAAGGGCACCAACGGTGCCGAGATCACCACCTACGACTGGGCCACCTGGCCCATGGCCCAACGTGTGGCCGAGGCCAAGAAACTGCTGGCAGCGGCCGGCGTGCAGCCGGGTACCAAGATCAAGTTTGCCTACAACACCGATGTTTATCACAAGAAGATGGCCATCTTTGCCGCCTCCGAGTGGAAAACCAAGCTCGGCGTCGAACTGGAACTGGAAGCCATGGAGTTCAAGGTGCTGATCAAGAAGCGCAATGACGGCGACTACCAGATGGCCCGCAACGGCTGGATTGCCGACTACAACGACGCCACCACTTTCCTGACGCTGGTGCAATGCGATTCCGACCAGAACAGCCACAAAAACTGCAACCGCAAGGCGGAAGCGCTGATCACCGAGGGCAACCAGAGTCTGGACCCGGCCAAACGCAAGACCCTGTTCACCCAGGCGGCCAAGTTGATCATGGACGACTACCCGATGCTGCCCTTGTTGCAGTACACCGTGCCGCGGCTGGTCAAGCCCTATGTGGGCGGTTATTCGACGCAAAACAGCATGGACCGCTACCGCGGCAAAGAGCTCTACATCATCAAGCACTAAGCGTCGCATGTGGTCTTACGCCTTGCGTCGGGTGCTGGCAACGATTCCGACCCTGCTGGCGGTCATCACCGTCTGTTATTTGCTGCTGCACCTCACGCCGGGCGGACCGTTTGATGCCGAGCACAAGGTGTCCGCCGCCGTGCTGGCCAACCTGCAGGCCAAGTACCACTTGAACGAGCCCTTGTGGAAGCAATACCTGCTCTACCTCTGGAGCTTGCTGCACGGCGATCTGGGGGCCTCATTCCGCTACGAAGACTGGAGCGTCAACGAACTGGTGGCCAAAGCCCTGCCGATCTCGGCAGCCATTGGCGGCGGCTCCCTGCTGGTGGCCCTGATCATCGGCATCGCCATGGGCACGGTGGCGGCCTTGCGGCAAAACAGCGCGGTGGACTACCTGGTGATGCTGCTGGGCAATACCGGCAGCGCCTTTCCTTCGTTTGTCATCGGGCCGGTGTTGATCCTGGTGTTCGCCATCTGGCTCAAGGTCGCCCCGGCGGGTGGTTGGGATGATTTTGCCCCGCGCTACATGGTGTTGCCCATGGCCCTGCTGGTGTTCATCCACGTTGCCACCATTGGCCGCGTGATGCGCGGCAGCATGATCGAGGTGCTGCACAGCAACTACATCCGCACCGCCCGCGCCAAGGGTCTGCCCATGCGCACCGTTATTCTGCGCCACGCCATGAAACCGGCGCTGCTGCCCGTGGTGTCGCTGATCGGCCCGATGGCCATCTCGTCCATCACGGCGGCGGTGGTGACCGAGTCGGTCTTTTCCCTGCCGGGCCTGGGCAAGCTCATCGTCAACGGTGCCAGCAACCGCGACTACACGCTGGTGCTGGGCCTGGTGGTGCTGGTGACCGTGATCGCCGTGACTTTCAACCTGTTGGTGGATCTGGCCTACGCGCTGCTGGATCCCAAAATTCGATACTGAACGGCGGCACCATGGTGTTCAAGAACAAAGACGATGCGCTCGTCGCGACCCTGGGCCAGGCGCTCGAACCGGCGCTGCAGGGGCGCAGCCCCTGGGCCGCGGCACGTCTGCGCTTTCGGCGCAACAAGGCGGCCGTGGTGAGCCTGGTGCTGCTGGGCCTGATCACCCTGGCCTGCCTGATCGGCCCCTTCCTGCTGCCGCACGCGTTCGATTCGGCCGACTGGGATGCGATGAGCCAGTCCCCCACTTTGAAGAACATGCACTGGTTCGGCACCGACGAATCGGGGCGCGATTTGCTGGTGCGCAGCCTGATTGGCGGGCGCATCTCGCTGATGGTGGGCTTTCTGGCCACGCTCGCGTCCGTGAGTCTGGGCATTGCCTGGGGTGCCACCGCCGGCTTCATGGGCGGACGCGTGGACGCCGTGATGATGCGCATCGTGGACGTGATGTACGCTGTGCCCTACCTGCTGATCGCCATCCTGATGGTGACCTTGCTGGGGCGGGCGTTCTACCTGGTGGTCATCACCATCACCGTGTTTTCGTGGATGGACATGGCCCGCGTGGTGCGCGGCCAAACGCTGTCGCTGCGCTCGCGCGAGTTTGTCGAAGCGGCGCGCGCCATCGGGGTGCCAACGCGGCGCATCATCTTCCAGCACATCGTCCCCAATCTGATGGGCATTGTGGTCATCTACACCACTGTCACCGTGCCGGGCGTGATCCTCACCGAGTCGGTGCTGTCGTTTCTGGGCCTGGGCATTCAGGAGCCGATGACCAGCTGGGGCGTGCTCATCCATGACGGCACCAGCGTGATGGAAATCTCGCCCTGGATTCTGCTGTTCCCCTCGGTGCTGCTGTCGGCCACGCTCTACTGTTTCAACTACATCGGGGACGGACTGCGCGATGCGCTCGACCCCAAAGACCGATGAGGCGGCGCACAGCATGAGCGTCCTGGAAGTCAAGAACCTGGGCGTGCAGTTCGACACGCAGGACGGCGCGGTCTATGCCGTCAACGGCTTGAGTTTCTCGCTGGACAAAGGAGAAACGCTGGGCATTGTCGGCGAGAGTGGTTCCGGCAAGAGCCAGAGCGTGCTGGCCATCATGGGCTTGCTGGCGCGCAACGGACGCGCCAGCGGCGAGGCGCTCTACAACGGCCGCAACCTGCTGACTTTGCCGGCGCCTGCGCTCAACAAGATCCGCGGCAACCGCATGGCCATGATTTTTCAGGACCCCATGACCTCGCTCAACCCCTACCTGACGGTGGAGCGCCAGATGACGGAAGTGCTGGAGTTTCACAAGGGACTGGACCGCAAAAGCGCGCGCGCCGGCTCGGTGCGCATGCTCGATGCCGTCAAGATCCCGGAGGCGGCCCGGCGCATGGGCATGTACCCGCACGAATTCTCCGGTGGCATGCGCCAGCGGGTCATGATCGCCATGGCGCTGCTGTGCGAGCCCGAATTGCTGATTGCCGATGAGCCGACGACCGCGCTGGACGTGACGGTACAGGCCCAGATCCTGGCGCTGCTGCGCGACTTGCAGCGCGATTTCGGCACCGCCATTGTCCTGATCACGCATGACCTTGGGGTGGTGGCCGGTCTGTGCGACCAGGTCATGGTTTTGTATGGCGGACGCGTCATGGAACAGGGCAGCGCGCAGCACGTTTTTCATGGTGCCTCGCATCCCTACACCCTGGGCCTGCTGCAGGCGGTGCCGCGAATGGATCGCGACGACGTCGACCTGCGGGCCATCCCGGGGGCGCCGCCCAACATGGCCCACCTGCCCAAGGGCTGCCCGTTCAGCGAACGCTGCGCCCTGGCCGAGGCACATTGCCATGACACCCTACCCGCCTTGCAGCCCGTGGCGGGCACGGCGCATGCCCTGCGCGCCTGCCACCGCGATGCGGCCACGGTGCAGCAACAGGCGCGCCGGGAGCTGTCGCATGGCTGAAGCCCGAACCCCGATTCTGTCGGTGCGCGATCTCAATGTGTACTTTCAGGTCAAGGATGAACAAGCCTGGCCCTGGTCGGGCAGGCGGGCGCTGAAAGCCGTGGATGGCGTTTCCTTCGACCTCCATGCCGGCGAAACCTTGGGCATCGTGGGCGAGTCCGGCTGCGGCAAGTCCACGCTGGCACGCGCCCTGCTGAACCTCAATCCGGCCAGCTCCGGCAGCATCGTCTGGATGGGTCAGGAGATGTCAGGCGCGTCCGACAGTGCCTGGCTGGGCGTGCGCAAGGATGTCCAGATGATTTTCCAGGACCCGCTGGCCAGCCTGAATCCGCGCATGACCGTGGCCCAGATCATCGGCGAGCCGCTGCGCACCCACCACCCGGACATGACGCCGGCTGCGGTGATGCACAAGGTTCGCAGCATCATGGTCCGTGTCGGCCTGACCGCGCAGCAGATCAACCGCTACCCGCACGAATTCTCGGGTGGTCAGTGCCAGCGCATCGGCATTGCCCGCGCGCTGATTCTGGAGCCCCGGCTGATCGTCTGCGACGAGCCGGTGTCGGCGTTGGACGTGTCCATCCAGGCCCAGATCATCAACCTGCTCAAGCAGCTGCAGCAGGAACTGGGGCTGGCGCTGATCTTCATCGCGCACGACCTGGCGGTGGTGCGCCACATCAGCCACCGCATCATGGTGATGTACCTGGGCCGGGCCATGGAACTGGCGCAGGGGAGCGCGCTGTACCAGGACCCGCGCCACCCCTACACGCAGGCGCTGCTGTCGGCCATCCCGATCCCGGACCCGGAACTGGAACGCAACAAGGTGGTGCAACTGCTGCAGGGCGATTTGCCTTCGCCCATGAACCCGCCCACAGGCTGTGTCTTTCGCACGCGCTGCCCGCGCGCGCAGGCGCAGTGCGCCGCGCAGACGCCCGAACTGCGCTCCGTGAGCGCCGACACCCAAGTCGCCTGCCTCCTGGCTTGACGCGTCACCAGGCCTGGGCCTGAAATTTATAGGTTTTTGGCCTCTAGCCCGCGTGCAATATGCGTAAGCAGCTACTTAATTAGTAGCTAAAGGCTTTTCAAACCATTCAGCTCCAGCTTGATGAAGTCGATGAACGCGCGGGTGCGCGCCGGCAGCATCCGGGCATGGGGGTAGACCACGCTGACGGGGCGGGGTGGCGGCTCGAAGGTCTCCAGTACCAGTTGCAGCTTTTCTTGCGCCAGGTAGGGTGCGACCTGGTACGAGATGAACATGCCAAAGCCCATGCCGGCCAGACAGGCGTCCAGCACCGGCGCGTTGTGGTTGAAATCCAGGTTGCCAGTCACCGGCACGGTGAAGGCCCGGCCGTTCTCGTGAAAGGTCCACCACGGCCCGCTGCTGCCCAGAAAGCGCACGCAGTTGGCCTTGAGCAGGTCCTTGGGGTGCTGCGGCACGCCGTGGCGACGCAGATAGGTCGGGCTGGCGACCACCACGCGCCGCAGACTGCCCAGCGGCTGGGCCACCAGGGACGAGTCTTCCAGGGGGCCGATGCGAATGCCCGCGTCCATGCCCTCCTCCAGCAAATTCACCACGCGGTCCAGCAACACCAGGCTGCAGCGCATCCGCTCGAACCGCTGCACGAAGCGCATGACCGCCGGGGCCACATACATCTGGCCAAACAGCACTGGCGCGGTGAGGGTGAGCTGGCCGGTGGGCTCGGCGGCATCTGCGCTCAGCGCCGCCTCGGCATCGTCCACCGCGGCCAGCACCTGGCGGCAGTTTTCCAGATAATGTTTGCCCTCTTCGGTGAGCGAGATGCGCCGAGTGGTGCGGTGGAACAGGCGCACCCCCAGGTGTGCCTCCAGCGCAGCCAGTGTGCGCACCACCGCTGGCAGGGACGAGTCGCGTGAGCGCGCGGCCGCGGTCAGACTGCCTTCGTCGGCGATGTGCACAAAAGTCTGCATGGCTTTGAGTTTGTCCATGCGGCATATTAAGTCGAAAAGTGGAGTAGTTAAAACCGTTTCAAGCCATTTACTCATGAATCATGAATTAAACACAATGCGTTCCGGGGTTCATCATGCGCACATGAATCTCCTGAAAACTTGCTTGTCCCACTCTGAAAGAACCTCATGAATACTTCTACCCATCCAGTTTCATCTCCCCAGCCGGCGCAAGCCCTCAAGCTGTACCGTTTCGCGCCGTCCGGCCACTGCCACCGCGTCGAGCTTTTCCTGTCCTTGCTGGGCTTGCCGGTCGAGCTGATCGAGGTCGACTTGCGCGCCGGGGCGCACAAGACCCCCGCCTTTCTGCAGATGAACGCCTTTGGTCAGGTGCCGGTCCTGCAGGACGGCGATGTCACCCTGGCCGACGCCAACGCCATTCTGGTTTACCTGGTCAGCCGCTACGCACCGGATGCTTCCGCCTGGCTGCCCCGTGATCCGGTCCACGCCGCCGCAGTGCAACGCTGGTTGTCGGTGGCCGCCGGTCCGCTCGCGTTCGGGCCGGCCGCAGCGCGCGCGACTGTGTTGTTCAGGCAGACAACGCCCCCGGATGAAGTGGTCCAGCGCGCCACACAGCTGTTCACGGTGATGGAGGCCACGCTGCAGGCCTCCGCTTTCCTGACTGGCCCGGCACCCACCCTCGCCGACATTGCCAACTACAGCTACACCGCGCGGGCACCCGAGGGCGGTGTCAGCCTGGCGCCTTATCCCCACCTGCGCCGCTGGCTGGAACGCATCGAAGCCCTGCCGGGTTTCGTGCCCATGGTCAAAACGCCCGTCGGGCTGGTAGCCTGACATGGCCGCGTCGGCGCCAGACCCGGTGTTTCATGAAGGCGAGCAAGTAGTGCAGGCCCGCGTGGGGGTGCGCGACAAGCTGGCCGAGCTCGGTCCGCGTGTGATTCGCAGCCTCATGCCCGAGCAGCATCGCGCCTTCTTCACGCAGCTGCCGTTTTTGCTGTTGGGCACGGTCGATGCGCAGGGTCAGCCCTGGGCCTCGGTGCTGGCAGGCCCGCCAGGATTCATCACTTCTCCCGATGCGCAAACGCTGACCGTGCAGGCCCAGGCGCTGACGGCCGACCCCTTGCACGCCACGCTGCGGGTCGACGCCGCCATCGGCCTGCTGGGCATTGAACCCGCCACCCGGCGGCGCAACCGCGTGAATGGCGTGGTGAAGGCCGTCACCCCGGACGGGTTCTCCGTGCAGGTGCAGCAGAGTTTTGGCAATTGCCCGAAATACATTCAGGCGCGGGAAGCGGTGTATGCGACGGACGCCGCCTCGACGCCCAAACAGGTCCATCGTGCCCAGTGGCTGGACGCCAGCGCGCGGCAGTTGCTGACGCGTGCCGACACCTTCTACATCGCCACGGCCTACGCTGGCGAGCACCAAGGCTCATCCACGGGCGTGGACGTGTCGCATCGTGGCGGCAAAACCGGTTTTGTGCAGGTGGACGATGAGGGCACGCTCACGGTGCCTGACTTCACGGGCAATTTCTTCTTCAATACGCTGGGCAATCTGGCGGTCAACCCGCGTGCTGGCCTGTTGTTCATTGACTTTGACACGGGTGATCTGCTGTACCTGGCGGTGAGCGCCGAGATCATTTGGGACGGCCCGGCGCTGGCCGCTTTTGCCGGCGCCCAACGCCTGCTGCGCCTGCAGGTGCGCGATATGCTGCGCGTGCCGGCCTCTTTGCCCCTGCGCTGGGGTGCCGCACAGTTGTCGCCGACGCTGCAGGCCACCGGCACCTGGGGCGCACCCCCAGGGTTAAGTTAAAGCCGGTTCAGCGCAGCTGGTCTACCACCGCCAGAATCGGCAGCAACACGCCGGCGCCCAGCTTTTTCGAGCGCTCGCCATTCCAGCCGACCCGCTGATCTGGCAGATCGGCGTTGTCCTTGAATGGCATCTCGATGGTGAAGGCCAGGCAGCCAAAATTCTGCCCCACCCAGTTGGTGGCAAGTGTCAGGTTGGCCTCGCCCGGCTTGGTGCGGCCATAGCCCTGCGTGGTCTGGAAATCGGGACAGGTGGCGACCCAGGCCGCTTTAAAGGCGTTTTCCAAGGCTTCCAGGCGCGGCGTGTAGCCCGGCGTGCCCTCGGTGCCGACGCAGAAGTTGTAGGCCAGGCCTTCGTCGCCATGGGCGTCCAGGTTCAGGTCCACGCCGGTCGCCAGCATCTTCTGGCGCACCAGGAAAACTTCCGGCGATTTCTCCAGGCTCGGTGCTTGCCATTCGCGGTTCAGGTTGGCGCCGGCCGCATTGGTGCGCAGGTTGCCGCGTACCGCGCCGTCCGGGTTCATATGGGGCACCACGTAAAACACGCATTTCGCCAGCAGCACGCGCGCCACCGGGTCGGCGCCATCGAGCAGGCGCGCCAGAAACCCGTCTACAAACCACTCGGCCATGGCTTCGCCCGGATGCTGGCGGGCAATCAGCCAGATTTTCTTTTTCTGCGCTATCGGCGTGGCACTGTGGCGGTCGGTCAGGCGTAACAGCGTCATGTCGCGGCCGTCCAGGGTCTGGCCCAGATGCTGGACTTCCACATGCTCAGACGCGGCGGCCCGACCGATCAGGTCCAAATGGCGTTCATGCGAATAGGGCTCGAAGTAGGCGAAGTAAACGCACTGGGTTTGCGGCGTGATGTCGGCCGCCATGACCTGCCCGTCAAAGCGGGTGTCAATGCGAAACCAGCTGTGGCGGTCGTAACTGGCGACCACGCGGTAGTCCTGCCAGCCCTTGGGGTAAGCGCACTGGCCGGCGTTGAGAAAGCGCAAGCTCACCGCCAGCCCGGCCGCGCCCTGCAGCGAGAAGTGAAACCACTGCGCAAATTCACTGGCGTTGTCGCGGCGGATGTTGAGCTGGATGTCGCTGGGGTCGGTCATGCTCAGGACCTCAATGGCGCCGGAGTCGAAGGCGCTGGAGATATGCAATGGGATCATGCCGCTCCTTACGGCTCTTGTTGATAGATCGCCGCGTCGCTGGTTTCAAGAGCGCTTGCGTTCGAAGCGCTGCGGCGTGGTTCATGTTTTCCCAGGACGGTGTCGATGGCGCGCTGCAGCTTGACGACCGCACCGTGGATGGCTTGGTGGGCGGTGTCGGCATGGTCTTTCACGACGACCGGCGCCAGCCCGACCAGTCGGGCTTCCAACGTGCAATGAATCTCGTCGGGGCCGGTCTTGACCTGGCTGTTGGCATCGGTCAGGTGGGCCTCGACCCGGGTGATTTGGGGGTCAAAACGGCGAAGCGCTTCCTTCACCACGGTCTCCAGGTGGTCGGCCATCTGGTGGCGTCCGTCGACGTGGGGATCGGTATTCAAAATAACTTGCATGGGGTTTTTCCGGGTAGTGCGAGCGCGCCGGGGTGGCGCGCTCAAGAGGAGGGGTGATGGCCAGGCGAGGTGCGCCAGCCATGGTTCTGCCATGGTGCGCCGATGCGTGCGCCGCCGCAGTCAGACTGTAACGCGCCTGCCTGTAGGCGGACTCCTACCTTCAGGTCCGCGCGACCTGGCGCCTGGATGCCGGCAGGCGAAGCGGCCCGGGCAGCGGGCGCTTGAGTTGATGCCGGAGCTGCTCCGGTGTCTGAAACAGATTCTCGATTTCCCCGGCGGTGACCGGCCGGCTGAAATAGTAGCCCTGCATTTCATCGCAATGGTTGTCACGCAGAAACGCTAGCTGTTCTTCAGTTTCCACCCCCTCGGCAATCACCTTGAGTTTGAGCTGGTGCCCCAGCGCGATGATGGCCATGGCAATGGCCTGGTCGTCCTCGTCTGCCGGAATGTCGCGCATGAAAGACTGGTCGATCTTCAAGCGCCCGACCGGAAAGTGCTTCAGCGCGCTCAGGCTGGAATAACCGGTACCAAAATCGTCAATCGACAGATGCACCCCCATCAGCTGCAATGTGTGCATGATCGCAATGGCTTGCTCGGTATCGCGCATGATCACGCTTTCGGTCAGCTCCAGCTCCAGGTAGCGGGCGTCCAGGCCGCTGTCCTGCAAGGCCGTTGCGACGCGGCTGATCAGGTCCTTTTCCATGAACTGGCGCGCCGACACGTTGACCGACATGCTGATGGGCGGTAGGCCCGCCTGCTGCCAGGCCTTGCTTTGTTGACAGGCCGTGTGCAGCACCCAATCGCCGATGGTCACAATCAGGCCACTTTCTTCCGCCTGCGGAATGAAGCGTGCCGGGGAAATCATGCCCAGCTCGGGGTGCTGCCAGCGGATCAAAGCCTCGACCCCGATGATGCAGCCGGAGCGCAGATCGACCTGGGGCTGATACAGCAGCTGGAACTGCTGGCGGGCGATGGCATTGAGCAAACCCTCCTGCAGCCAGTTTTTTTCCTGAATCCGGGCATTCATTTCGCTTGCATAGAACTGGAAATTATTGCGCCCCAATTCCTTGGCGCGGTACATCGCGGTGTCCGCGTTCTTCAGCAGGGTTTGCGCATCCTGTCCATCGCCGGGGTAGGTTACCAGCCCCATGCTGCACGTGATCTGGAAATCGTGGCCGCCCAGATGGACCGTCTGGGCCACGGATTCGCGTATTTTCTGAAGCAACGCAGTGATGGTTTCCGATCGTTTCGGTTGATCGAACAGGATGACCACGAATTCGTCGCCGCCCAGCCGCACCACCGTATCGGTACTGCGGACGCACTGCAGCATGCGCTCGGCCACGGTTTTGAGCAGTTCGTCCCCGGCGTTGTGACCCAGGCTGTCGTTGATGAATTTGAAGTTGTCCAGATCAATGAAGGCCACCGTCACCAGGCGGTCGTAGCGCTGGGCGTACAACATGGCCTGTTGCAGACGGTCTTCCAGCAAGGCGCGGTTGGGCAGCCCGGTTAACGCATCGTGGGTCGCCTGGTGTTTGAGCGCGACGGCGCTGCTGGCCAGCAAAACATGCGATTTTTCGATCGACTCCGCCATCTGGTTCATGGCGCGCCCCAGCAGTGCGAATTCATGCTCCCCGCCCTGACTGGTTCGGGCGCTGAAATCCCCGTCGCCAACGCGCTTCGAGAAACCCATCAATTGCGTCACCGACCCCGTGATGCTGCGCGTGACCAGGGCGCCAATCGCAATCGCCAAGACCATCGAGACGCCAAAAATAGTCAGCATCAACAGCGTGGCCTGATCACTGGCCGCTTCAAACTGCGCCAGATTGTGCCCAATCTGCGCGTTCTGCTGGTCCAGCAGCCGGTCAATCGCATTCAGCCATTCTTCCTGGATCGGCGCCGCCTGGGTGGTGAGTATTTTCACGGCCTGCCCGGCGTTGAAGGCAGCCACCAGTTCCTCGGCTTGCCGCATGAACGGCTCAATGGCTGTGCTGTGCTGCTGCATTTCCGCAACAATGGCCAGTTCGTCACGGTTCAGGCCCATGGCGATCAGCATGATTTCGTTGTCGCGGTAAGTTTTTTGCTCAACGGCAACCCTCGCCATCTCCTTTTGCATTTCTTCAATGTCATTCGACATGCCGATATGGCGCGCAATCAAGCCCTGTCGAATCAATGTCTGGCGCATGAGGGCGGCCAGCGCGGACTTGCTGTTGCTGCGGTTAACCGTTTCGCTCAAGCTGTTACGTGCTTGTTTGGAGGCGCGTTCGGCAATGGTGGTTATGCCGGCCATCAGCACCAGCATCAGGCCGAAGCCCAGTGCCAGACGGTACGCAATTTTGATGTTTTTCAGTCTCATGCTGTCACAGGCCGGCGCGCGCCGAACTGGCTTGCTTACATGCCGTGCGCGACAGCGCTTGCCAGCTGCCGGGTCGCCTGCGCGGGTGACTGGTCCGAGTTGAAGAATTGACTCACCACATTCTTGACCACTACTTGCGTGGCTTCAGGCATCGCATAGCCGTGCGCAAAACTGCCCAGCAGCGCGCCGCTGCGCGAGGCCTGCTTGAGATCGACCATCGACTGTTTGCCGCAGTCATCGAATTTGTCCATCTGCACATCGGTCCGTGCCGGAATCGAGCCCTTCAGAAGACTGAATTTTTCCTGGACCTCCCTGTCCATCACGGTGCTGACAAGCACCATCTGGCTGGGGCGTTGTTGTTCCTTGACTTTGAAGCTGGCGAACTGGTCGCTCAGGAAGATGAACGTGCCCGCCGTGCCCGGATACTGAAAACACAGGTAATCAACATTGGGCTTTTTGCCTGCCTTGACAAATTCACCCTTGGCCCAATCGCCCATGATTTGCATGGCCGCTTTTTTGTGGATCACCATGGCGGTCGCGAGGTTCCAGTCGCGCCCGGAGAAATGCGGGTCGACCAGGGTGCGCAGTTTTTGCATCTGCTCAAATGCTTTTTCCATGGTCTTGCTGCCCAAGGCCTTGGGATCGAGGTCAATCAGGGCCTGTTTATAAAATTTCGGGCCACCCGCCGACATCACCGCATTGTCAAAAAGAGTCGCTTCCTGCCACGGTTGCCCGCCATGGGCCAGCGGAATATAGCCGGCCTTGCGAATCGTGTCGGCCAGCCCTACCAGTTCATCGAAGCTGGTCGGCGGCGTGAGCTTCAGCTCGTCGAAAATTGCCTTGTTGGCCCAAATCCAGTTGGTGCGATGCACGTTGACCGGCGCCGCCACCCAATGCCCTTTGAATCTGGCGAATTTTTGCAACGGCGGCGGCACCACTTGCGCCCACCCTTCCTTTTGGGCCACTGCATCAATATTGCCGAGCAAGCCTTCTTTCGCATAGTCGGTAATGGTCATGCCGAGCAATTGCACCGCGTCGGGCGGATTGCCGGAGGCGACACGGGCACGCAGAACGATGCGTTCCTGATCGCCACCGCCGCCAACGATCGGGCTGTCTTTCCAGGCATAGCCGCGCCGGGCGATATCGTCTTTCAGCACTTTCAGCGCGGCAGCCTCACCGCCGGAGGTCCACCAGTGGACCACTTCGACTGATTTCTGCTCCGCACCGGCTGAGCCTGCTGCCCCGCCAGCACACAGCATGGCCAACATCATGACGTTTTTGCGTAGCTTGCTCATCTGCCATCTCCCTGATATCACGTTTCAAGTGGCCAATACGCGTAGGGTATTGGATGATTCAATATGTAACTTTTATGACCAAATGTTCTGTGCGCGAGCGTACACCATGCGGCTTTTCGCACAAGTAGAGCTTGTACGGATAATCACCCCATGAGTACTACTGAATCAAAGGCGGCCCCTGCCGCCGCCAAAGCGTCTGCCAGCACCAGCTTCGCGACCCTGCCCCTGAACCCGGCCACCCTGGCCAACCTGGAACAACTGGGCTACCTGGAGATGACGCCGATCCAGGCCGCCAGCCTGCCGACCGCACTGGCAGGCAAGGACCTGATTGCGCAGGCCAAGACCGGCAGCGGCAAGACCGCCGCCTTCGCCCTGGCCTTGCTGACGAATCTCAACCCGCGCCGCTTTGCCGTGCAAGCCCTGGTGCTGTGCCCGACGCGCGAGCTTGCGGACCAAGTGACGATCGAGATTCGCCGGCTCGCACGCGCGACGGACAACATCAAGGTCGTCACCCTGTGTGGCGGCGTGGCCTTGCGCGGTCAGCGCGCCTCGCTCGAGCAGGGCGCGCACATCGTGGTCGGCACGCCGGGGCGCATCATGGACCATCTGGAGCGCGAGTATTTGAACCTCGAAGCCCTCAACACCCTGGTGCTGGACGAAGCCGATCGCATGCTGGACATGGGCTTCTTTGACGACATTGCCACCGTCACCAAGCAATGCCCGAAAGAGCGCCAAACCCTGTTGTTTTCCGCCACCTACCCGGAAGGTATCGAGAAACTGGCCAAGCAATTCATGCGCGATCCGGTGCAGATCAAGGTCGAGTCGCAGCATACCGAGAGCCTGATCGAGCAGCGTTTTTACGAGGTCACCCGCCACACCCGGCTGGCGACCGTGGCGCAGATGCTGAACCACTTCCGCCCCATCAGTACGCTGGCCTTTTGCAACACCAAGCAGCAGTGCAAAGACCTGGTGACCTACCTGCAGGAGCAGGGCTTTAGCGCGCTGGCGCTGTACGGCGAGCTGGAGCAGCGCGAGCGCGACCAGGTGCTGGCGCAGTTTGCCAACCGCAGTTGCTCGGTGCTGGTGGCCACCGACGTGGCTTCGCGCGGCCTGGACATCACGCAGCTGGAAGCGGTGATCAACGTCGACATCACGCCGGATGCCGAGATCCACATTCACCGCATCGGCCGCACTGGGCGCGCCGGCGAAACCGGCCTGGCGCTGAGCCTGGCCAGCATGAATGAGATGGGTTTTGTCGGCAAGATCGAGCAGTACCAAAAGCGCGAATCGGTGTGGCACAAGGTGGAAGAACTCACGCCCACGGGCGAGGGGCCGCTGAAGCCGCCAATGGTGACCTTGCAGATTCTGGGTGGCCGCAAAGAGAAGATTCGCCCCGGTGATGTGCTGGGCGCCTTGACCGCCGATGCCGGCTACAGCCGCGAGCAAATCGGCAAGATCAATGTGACCGAATTCACCACCTTTGTCGCGGTGAAACGCGAGATTGCGCACGAGGCCATGCGTAAGCTCAATGAGGGCAAGGTCAAGGGCAAAAGCGTGCGCGTGCGGCTTTTATAGGGTTCAGCTCTGTCAGGTAAACACCTACAGGCTGTGCAGCCGAATGCTGACTTCAGTTCCCGGGGGTGGCGACTACAGTTGTCTTACGCGCCAAAGCTTACTGATGACGCGGTGAACCCACCGGAGAATCCTGATGACCCATACTGCTTTTGCCCTCAATCCGTTCAGCCTGATGATGGAGCCCGAACGGGTGTTGCAGACCATGGAACGCTCGCAGCAGCTGCGCGGCCTGCGCCGCCACAAGCTGCGCCCGCTGGACAAGCCGCTGATTCCCTACACCCAGGAAGCACTGGCCAGCCGCGCGGCCTTTGACGAAGCCATCGATGAGCAGGATCGCCAGGACGAGGCGCGCGCCTTTCTGCTGAACTGAGTATTCAGCGCGGCCACTCGCGCTTTATTGGCTGCGGTCAGCAGCCGCCCGTAGCTTGTCTTTCTTGCTCGGACGTTTGCCTTTGACGCCACCATTTGATGGGTCGATCAGGCTGCCATCCGTGGCGAGGGTGGCCACCGGCGCAGTTTGCAGCGGCTCGAAGCCCTCAATCTGTTCCAGTACCAGACTCAGACCCTGGCGCTTCACAATCAAGCGGAAATGCCCCTCGGTGTCGGCGCTGACAAAGCTCACCGCGACACCTCTTTCACCCGCCCGCCCGGTGCGCCCGATGCGGTGCGTGTAGTCCACCGCCGAGCGCGGCAGATCGAAATTCACCACCACCGGCAACTGCGCAATGTCCAGCCCGCGGGCTGCCACATCGGTGGCAATCACGACCTTGAGGCGCGAGGCTTTGAAATCCGCCAGCACCTGCGTGCGCTTGCCCTGGCTCAACTCGCCATGGAAGGGCTCGGCATTGATGCGCGCCTTGCGCAGCTTGTCGGCTACCATCTCGGCGGCATGCTTTGTCGCGACGAACACCAGCACCCGGCTCCAGTGGTTTTGCGCCATCAGGTGGCGCAAGAGCTGGGTGCGCCGACCCGTGTCCACCGCAATGGCGCGCTGCAGAATGTCCGGCGCGCTCTGCGGCGCCGGTACCACCTCGACCCGCACCGGATCGCGCAGCAGCGTCTGGGCCAGTGCCTGCACGGCAGGGGGAAAGGTGGCCGAGAAAAACAGGTTTTGCCGCTGAACCGGCAGCAGCGTGAGGATGCGCTTGAGTTCCTCGGAAAAACCCAGGTCCAGCAGGCGGTCGGCTTCGTCCAGCACCAGCGCCTTGACGTCGGCCAAAGACAGGGCGTTGTGCTGGACCAGGTCCAGCAGCCGGCCGGGGGTGGCGACGACGATGTCGCTGCCGCCGCGCAGCCGCATCATTTGCGGGTTGATGGAGACGCCGCCAAACACGATGGAGACTTTCAGCGCGCGCGGCAGGTGGGCCGCCAGGTTGCGGAACTCCTCACCGACCTGGGTGCAGAGTTCGCGCGTGGGCACCAGAATGAGCGCGCGCACCCGCCGCAGGCTCTCCGGCGGGGCCTGTTCCAGCTGCTGCAGCAGCGGCAGGGCAAAGGCCGCCGTCTTGCCCGAGCCGGTTTGCGCCGAGCCCAGCACATCGCGGCCCTGCAGAATGGCCGGAATGGCTTCCAGCTGGACCGGCGTGGGCGCAACATACGCTTTGGCGCTGACGGCGCGTTGCAGGGACGGGGACAGGCCCAGAGAGGAAAATGGCATAAGGGGGCGCTTTGTGGAGTGAAGTCAGGGGGATCGGGCCGGGCGCACAGTTTAAGCCTTATGCGCGCCACACCGAGACAGCGGGGGCCATGCAAGAGGGGGACGTCGCATAATCGAGCCCTTGCGATTCACGCCCGTCCGGGCGGGTATCGGACGCCCCTCATCTACCGGAGACAGCGCTGCAGGTCTGTCCCGCACAGTCTCAAATTCTCTAAAGGCTACCGTGAAAAAAACATTCAAACTCAACATCGAAGGCAAAAACCGTGACCGCGTGCTGGAAGCCACCAAGCATGAAATCCGCAAATACGTCAAACGCCAGCGCCGCGTGCCGCTGCCCGAGGGTGTGGACTTCTGGGATTTTGACTGCAAGTTCGGCACCAGCGAAGCCAACGCCACGGTGGTGCATTTCGCCACCATCACCAGCTTGATTGACGCCGTCGCCAAGGAAGGCGGCGATGCGTTTTATCTGGAATTACTGGTGAAAGACGGCCTGCGGACTGCCAAGCCTGCGGGCGCCAACGAGGCCGATCAGGACCCGCAATAAGCCGTTGCTGCCGCCGGCAGCGCACGGATCAAGCTCATCACGCCAGTCGCAGCTGGTCGGTGACGTGAAAAACGGAAATAGTCTGCACCAGGCCGGCCGCCTGCATCCGCAGTGACTCGGCTGCGGCGGCACTCTGCTCCACCAGCGCCGCGTTTTGCTGGGTGTTGCGGTCCATGTCGGACACGGCATCGTTGACACCGTGGATGGCCTCGGCCTGCTCGGCCGTGGCACGGGAAATCTCGGCCACCATGGTGCTGACCTGCTCGATCGAGGCCACGATGCGGCGCATGGTTTCGCCGGCCGCGTGAACCTTGCTGGTGCCGGAGGCGACTTGATCCACCGAGGCGCCGATCAGACCCCGAATCTCCTTGGCCGCCTCGCTACTGCGCTGTGCCAGACTCCGCACCTCGCTGGCCACCACGGCAAAGCCCCGGCCCTGCTCACCGGCCCGGGCCGCTTCCACCGCGGCATTGAGCGCCAGAATATTGGTTTGAAAGGCGATGCCATCGATCGTGCCAATGATTTCACTGATGCGCTTGGCCTGCACGCTGATGGCATCCATGGTTTTCACCACTTCGGCCACGTCGCTGCCGCCTTGCTGCGCCACGCGCGAGGCGTCCAAGGCAAGCTGGTTGGCCCGGGTGGCGGTTTCCGCGTTCAGCTGGATGGTGTTGGCCAGATCGGCCACGGACGATGAGGTTGCCTGCAAGGCGGATGCGGTTTGTTCCGTGCGGGTGGCCAGGTCGTTGTTGCCAATCGAAATCTCGCTGGCGGCGGTGTCGATCTGATCGGCCCCGCTGCGGATGTTGGCAATCATGGCGTTCAGGCGTTGTGCCACCTCGCCCAGCGCGCGCAGCACCTGCCCGGTCTCGTCGCGACCGGCCTGCACCTCGCGCAGACTCAAATTGCCGTCCGCCACATCGCGTGCGATGCCCACAGCGGCCTGGAGCGGCTGGACAATCTGGCTCGCTATCAACCAAGTGACCAGCGTGCCCAGCACCAGTGCGATGGCGGCCAGTGTCATCGTCGCGGTGTTGCCGGTGGCCAGGCTGGCCGTGGCGAGCTCACCGCTGAGCGTCGCCGCTTTGACCTCGTGGCTGAACATTTCGCCCAGCACGGCACGGGTTTCGGTATAAGCCGTCTCGGCCGTGCTCATCATGACGGCGGCCGTGCTCAGATCGGCGTCTTTCATGTCGATCGTATCGAGCGCGCCTTTGGTGTAATTTTTGTAGGCCGCGTCAAGCCGCGTCAGGCGGGCCAGCGCGTCCTTGTCGTCTGCAAACACGTCGCGCAGCTGGTCAAAGCGTTGCTGGGTTGTCTTGAGTTCCGTGCCAATCTTCTGGTCCAGCGCCTTGATGACTTCAGGCTTCAGACCCGCGCCGGCGTAGGCCACGCTTTGCATCACCATGCCGTTGGTCGCCACGGCCCGCTCCTGCGCTTGCGCGACCAGGGTCACGCGCACCAGACTCTGCTGCGTCAGAAAGTCCAGCGTGCGCGACGTCGCCTGGGAGGTCCACAGGCCGTACAAAGCGACGGTCAGCATGCACAACAGCACCAGCGCGGGCGCCAGTGCCACTTTGGCCATCAAGGGCAGACGGTCGAAGATTGGTTTCAAAGCATATTCCTTCCTGAAGTCGAACGATTAGCGGTAAGTGCCGACCGACACGCTGCCGTCAAAACCGGGAATACGCTTGACGAACGTGGATTTGCCTTCCACTTTTTTGCTGACCGGGTGGGTCCAGTCATAGTCGACCCAGCCCTCGCCTTTGGTCGCGGCCGTATCTGTGAGTTCGCGCATGAAGGGCTTGCCGTTCTGGTCCTTGAGTTCCATCATGTTTTTGCCGACCAGCTTGTCATTGGCGCCGTGAGCCAGCGTGACACCCTTGCTGTCCATGGCAAAAACGTACAGATCTTTCTTGGTCCAGTTGGCCTTGTCGGTCGTGAAGTCCTTGAAAGCCTGCTCATGGCCCGTTTTTTTGATGTGCGCCAGCGCGGCGTTGGCCAGGGCCTTGGCTTCATCCTTGGTGCCGTGGTCTTGTGCCAGGGCCGATACAGACACAACAGCCGCGAAAAGCAGGGTTGTCAGGGTGCGAAACAGTTTCATGAGGTGCTCTTTAAGAAAAATACAGTCCAGGAATGGATATCGGCGCCTTGCGCGTTTTCGTAAGGCGCAAGGCCCGCCGCTCAGTCGCTTGCGCGACTAGCGATAAATGCCGACGCCGACGCCGCCGTCAAATCCGGGGATCGCCTTGACGTAGCTGGCCTTGCCTTCCACCTTCTTCGTCACCGGGTGCGCCCAGTCGTATTCGACCCAGCCATCGCCCTTGCTGGCGGCCAGCGCGGTGAGTTCGCGCATGAAGGGCTTGCCGTTCTGATCCTTGAGTTCCAGCAGGTTCTTGCCCACCAGCTTGTCGTTGGCGCCATGCGCCAACATGGCGCCTTTGGTGTCAATGACAAAGACGTAAAGGTCCTTCTTGGTCCAGTTGGCCTTGTCGGCCGTGAAGTCCTTGAACGCCTGCTCATTGCCTGCTTTTTTGATGTGCGACAGTGCGGCATTGGCCAGGGCCTTGGCTTCGTCCTTGGTGCCGTGGTCTTGTGCCAGGGCCGATACGGACACGACAGCCGCGAAAAGAAGCGTCGTCAGGGAGCGAAATACTTGCATGATTTTTCCTAAAAAAATAATTTGAAATTCAACTTATCGATCGTACCAGTGCAACATAGTGCATCCGTCAGAGTTTCCTAGGGGAAAGCGAGCACTCTTGGTTGTCACGCCCAAATGACCAGATCGTGGTAGGCCAGGTACGGCACCGGCCAAGTGCTGAGATAATCGCGGGTTTAGACAATTAACTGGAGTTATTTCTCATGGCAAAGATCATCCGCACCGAAGCCGACCGCCTCGCCACCCCCCGCCCTGCGGCACCCAAAGGCGTGTGCTACACGGCCCCTCACGGTCAACTGCGCAGCCTGGAGCGTGGCGCCGCCACCAACAACAAGAAAAACCCCGGCAAGCGCTGCAAAAAAGGCGGTTGATCAAGCCGGTGGTACCAAAACAAGGGCGGTTTTACCGCCCTGTTTTTTTGCCCGGAGTTTTTAGGCATTTTTGGGCTATGTCTGCATTAACTGTTGAAATTCAATTCGCCAGAGGGAAGGAGCAAATCGGTTCTACAGGGAAGCGAAGTGTTTCAACAGCTAATTCATACATAGCCCATTTTTGGCCTACAGCCCCCGTGGATACTGCGCAGTTAGCTACTTAAAATATAGCGATTCTTGCCCGGCCTCACATATTGCGCCGGTACTGCCCGCCCACTTCAAACAAGGCGTTGGTGATCTGGCCCAGCGAGCACACGCGCACGGCGTCCATCAGTACCTCGAACACGTTCTTGTTCTCGATCACCGCCTGCTGCAGACGTTTCAGCATGGCCGGCGACTCGTTCGCGTGCAGCGCATGGAAGTCAGCCAGGCGTTTGAGCTGGTTCTGTTTTTCCTCGTCGGTGGAGCGCGCCAGCTCCAGCGTGTCATGCACCGCGTCGCCATGCGGGTTGCGGAAGGTGTTGACGCCGATGATGGGCAGCTCGCCGGTGTGTTTCAGCATCTCGTAGTGCATGCTCTCGTCCTGGATCTTGCCGCGCTGGTAGCCGGTTTCCATGGCGCCTAGCACGCCGCCGCGTTCCGCGATGCGCTCGAACTCCAGCAGCACCGCTTCTTCCAGCAGCTCGGTCAGCTCCTCGATGATGAAGGCGCCTTGCGATGGGTTCTCGTTCTTGGCCAGGCCCCATTCCCGGTTGATGATGAGCTGGATCGCCATCGCGCGGCGCACCGAGTCTTCGGTCGGCGTGGTGATGGCTTCGTCGAAGGCATTGGTGTGCAGGCTGTTGCAGTTGTCGTAAATCGCAATCAGCGCCTGCAACGTGGTGCGGATGTCGTTGAACTGGATTTCCTGCGCGTGCAGGCTGCGGCCACTGGTCTGGATGTGGTATTTGAGCTTCTGGCTGCGTTCGTTAGCGCCGTACTTCTCTTTCATCGCCACGGCCCAGATGCGGCGCGCCACCCGGCCCATCACGGTGTATTCGGGGTCCATGCCGTTGGAGAAGAAGAAGCTCAGGTTCGGCGCGAAGTCGTCGATGTGCATGCCGCGCGCCAGATAGGCTTCCACAAAGGTGAAGCCGTTGCTGAGCGTGAACGCCAACTGGCTGATCGGATTGGCGCCGGCCTCGGCGATGTGGTAGCCGCTGATGCTCACACTGTAGAAGTTGCGCACCCGGTTGTGCACGAAGTACTCGGCGATGTCGCCCATCACCTTCAGACTGAATTCGGTGGAGAAAATGCAGGTGTTCTGGCCCTGGTCTTCCTTCAGGATGTCGGCCTGCACCGTGCCGCGCACGTTTTCCTGCACCCACTCGCGGAGCTTTTCCAGCTCGGTGTCGGTCGGCTCGCGCCCGTTCTCCAGTTTGAATTTGTCGATGTTCTGGTCGATCGCCGTGTTCATGAACATGGCCAGGATGCTGGGCGCCGGGCCGTTGATGGTCATGGACACGGAGGTGCTCGGGCTGCACAAATCGAAGCCGCCATACAGCACTTTCATGTCGTCCAGCGTGGCAATCGAGACACCGCTGTTGCCGACCTTGCCGTAGATGTCAGGCCGCGGATCGGGGTCGTTGCCGTACAGCGTCACGCTGTCAAAGGCGGTCGACAGGCGCTTCGCCGCCATGCCGGAACTGAGCAGCTTGAAGCGGGTGTTGGTGCGAAAGGCGTCGCCCTCGCCGGCGAACATGCGGGTCGGGTCCTCGCCCTCGCGCTTGAAGGCGAAGGTGCCAGCTGTGTAAGGGTAGCTGCCGGGCACGTTGTCCAGCGTCAGCCATTTCAGGATCTCGCCGTGGTCTTCAAAAGTGGGGAGCGCCACCTTGCGGATGGTGGTGCCGCTGAGTGACTTGCTGGTCAGCGCCGTGCGGATTTCCTTGTCGCGCATCTTGACCACGTATTCGTCACCGGCGTAGGCGGCCTGCATGAGCGGCCATTGCGCCAGCAGCTTGCGTTCGGCCGCGCCCAGATGCGCTTCGCGCTGTTCGGCCAGGTCCAGCACCGCCTGGCAGGCGTTGACCTTGCTGGCGTCGTCCTCCTGCAGCATGCGGCCGGATGCGCGCAGCTGCTGGATTTCACGCGCCAGTAGGGCCTGACTGCGGGCGCGTTTTTTGTAGGCCCGCACGGTGTCGCTGATTTCCGCCAGGTAGCGGGTGCGTCCCGCCGGCACCACCGGGGTCTGATTCGTGCTGTGGCGCACCGCCACACTCGGCAACTGACCCGCTTCAGTCACCTTCAGTCCCAGCGCCGCGAGCCGGACTTTCAAAGCCTGGTACAGGGCGGTGACGCCGTCGTCGTTGAAACGCGCGGCCATGGTGCCAAACACCGGCATCTGGTCGGCCGGCGTGGTCCAGGCCTCCTTGTTGCGCTGCACCTGCTTGGCCACGTCGCGCAAGGCGTCGAGCGCGCCCTTGCGGTCGAACTTGTTGATGGCGACGAACTCGGCGAAGTCCAGCATGTCGATTTTTTCCAGCTGGCTGGCGGCGCCAAACTCGGGCGTCATCACGTACAGCGGTACGTCCACATGCGGCACGATAGCCGCGTCGCCCTGGCCAATGCCCGAGGTTTCCACCACGATCAAATCAAAACCGGCGACCTTGCAGGCGGCAATCACGTCCGGCAGGGCGGCGCTGATCTCGCTGCCGAAATCGCGTGTGGCCAAGCTGCGCATAAAGACGCGGGGACCCTGGCTCCAGGGGCTGATGGCGTTCATGCGGATGCGGTCGCCCAAGAGCGCGCCGCCGCTCTTGCGTCTTGAGGGATCGATGGAGATCACGGCCACGCGCAGGCTGTCGTCCTGGTCCAGGCGCAGTCGGCGGATCAGCTCGTCGGTCAGGGACGACTTGCCAGCGCCGCCGGTGCCGGTGATGCCCAGCACGGGTATCTTTTTGGTAGCGGCCTGCGCACGGATTTCCTGGGTCAGCGCCGTTAATGACTCCGAAAGAACGCCTTTGGCCTCACCCGAGGCTTTTTCGTTCTCCAGCGCCGTGATCAGCTGCGCCAGCGCGCGCCAGCTCATCTCGCTGTGGCCCTGGATGGCTTTGATGTCGGTCGGGGCGTAGCTGCTGAGATCCTTGTCGCAGCGCATCACCATCTCGCCGATCATGCCGGCCAGCCCCATTCTTTGGCCGTCTTCCGGGCTGAAGATGCGCGCCACGCCGTAGGCCTGCAGCTCGCGGATTTCCGGCGGCACGATGACACCGCCGCCGCCGCCAAACACCTGGATGTGCGCGCCGCCGCGTTCCTTCAGCAGGTCCACCATGTACTTGAAGTACTCCACATGCCCGCCCTGGTAGGAGCTGATGGCGATGCCTTGCGCGTCTTCCTGCAGGGCGGCGGTCACGACCTCTTCCACGCTGCGGTTGTGTCCCAGGTGAATCACCTCGGTCCCCATGCCCTGCAGGATGCGGCGCATGATGTTGATGGCGGCATCGTGTCCGTCGAACAGGCTGGCGGCCGTGACAAAGCGCACTTTGTTCGCAGGGCGGTAGTTGGCGAGCGCTTTGAACTCAGCGGACAGATCGGTCATGGGGGTGTCTCCGTTTTATGGGGGTATCAGAGCCAGCATCAAACATGCATTCGCTGACTTGACGTTTACGTAAACGTCAATCTTACCGTCTTTCTAAAAAACAAGGGGCGCTTGCGCGCCCCTTGTTCAATGTCAACACCTGTCGCGGACGCGCTATTTGTAAAGCAGCTGAGGTAGCCACAGACCGATCGCCGGGAACTGGTACAAGAGAATAATGGCCAGCACCTGGATCGCCATGAAAGGCAGCATGCCAGAGAAGATCTGGTTCAGCGTCACATGCGGCGGGCTCACGCCCTTCAGGTAAAACGCGGCCATCGCCACCGGTGGACTCAGGAATGCAGTTTGCAGATTCAGTGCCACCAGCAAGCCGAAGAACAGCGGATCAACGCCGAAGTGCGGCAGCAGCGGGATGAAAATCGGCATGAAAATGACGATGATCTCGGTCCACTCCAGCGGCCAGCCCAGCAGAAAGATCACGACCTGCGCCATGATCATGAACTGCACCGGCGTCATGTCGAGCGACAACACCCACTGGTTGATGATCTCCTGCCCGCCAAGCAGGGCGAACGCGGCCGAGAAAATGCTCGAGCCAACGAACAGCCAGCAGACCATGGCGCTGGTCTTCGCCGTCAGGAAGACCGACTCCTTCAATACCCCGAAGTTGAGTCGCCGATAGGCCGCTGCCAGCACCAGACCGCCCAGCGAACCCATGGCCGCGGCCTCGGTCGGCGTTGCCAGCCCGAACACGATACTGCCCAGCACCGCCAAAATCATGATCGCCAGTGGGAAGAACGACCCCAGCAGCATCTTGAAGATCTCCAGCCGGGCGAAGCTGAAAAATGCATAGAAGAGTGCCAGGGCAACGGCACAGCTGGCCAGCGCGACCCAGAAACTCGCTGGTGCCGGCACGCGCTCAGACGAGACCGCTGGCTCGGCCGCTATTGGCGCGCTCGGCTTCGCGGTCTCTGCGGGGACGCTGGCCGCGGGTGCTTGCGTCGCCTCTTCACTGGGGGGCTCCTGCAAGCCGCTCTCTGCTTCAGGCTCCTGCAGGCCCCCGGCTTCGGCCTGATCGTCCCCGGCCGTGCCCATGGCTGCACTGCCCATCGCAACCACCCCCTCCATCGCCTCAGTCGGGATCGGGGCCGTCACCTTCAGGAAAACAGTTCCCATGATCAGCACGACTGCCAGCGCTGGCAAAAAGGCGATCAGCAGGTGGCTGAGGAGCTCATGCATCGGTACCGCGGCATTGCGCTTGCCCTTGATCGCACCGATCAGCCCGGGCAGGACTCTGTTACTGATGCTGGTCGAGACGATTTCCGCGAACACGGGCAGCGGCACGCGCCGCTCTTCGGCCGACATGGGCGGCGCGAGATGGGGTTTGAGCTTGGCCAGCACAATCACGTAGAGGACGTACAAACCTGCCAGCATGAGGCCGGGAAAGAAGGCGCCCGCATAGAGCTTGACCACCGACACACCCGCGGTGGCCCCGTACACAATCAGCATGACCGACGGCGGGATCAGAATACCCAGACACCCGCCCGCCGTGATGGCACCGGCCGAGAGCTGCACGCTGTAGCCGGCGCGCAGCATGGCGGGCAAGGCCAGCAGACCCATCAGGGTGACCACGGCGCCCACAATGCCGGTCGCGGTGGCGAAGATCGCGCAGGTGATGATGGTCGCCACCGCCAGCGAACCCGGAATGCGCGCGGTGGCGAGGTGCATGCTCTTGAACAGCTTCTCGATCAGGTTGGCGCGCTCGATCAGGTAGCCCATGAACACGAACAGGGGAATGGAAATCAGCACGTCATTCGACATCACCGAATAGGTGCGCTGCACCATCAGGTCCAGCGTCTGCTGCACCGCCAACCCGGGATTCTGACTTCGGTAAGCGATCCAGGCAAACACCATGCCCATGCCCATCAGGGTGAACGCGGTGGGAAAGCCGAGCATGATGGCGACAACGACCAGCGCCAGCATCAATAGACCCAGATGGCCGTTGGTCATCATGGAGGGCGATGGCAACAGGACGAAGGCGGCCAGCACGACCATGACCATGATCGAGAGCCCGAACCAGACTTCTTTTCTCATTTCTGGCTCCCCTTCGGATTGACGACGAAGGCATCGAGTTTGGCGATATCCTCGTCCTTGACGTGCACCATTTCCTTCAGTTTTTCGACGTCCACTTCCTCGACGTCTTCTCCGCGCGAGGGCCATTCGCCTTGGCGCAGGCAGACGATACAGCGCACGATTTCAACCAGACCCTGTGCCAGCAGGAAGGCTCCGGCGATCGGGATGATGGTCTTGAACGGGTAAACCGGCGGGCCGTTGGCGGTGATGTTCGAATGCTCGTTGATGGCCCAGGAATCGGCGGCATAGTTGTAGCCGGCCCAAGCCAGCGCAAATACCCCCGGCATGAAAAACAAGATATACAAAGCCAGATCCAGACCAGCCTGCAAGCGCGGCGGGAAAAACCCATAGAGCACATCACCGCGCACATGGCCATTCTTGGACAAGGTGTAGGCGCCCGCCATCATGAACAGGCTGCCGTACATCATGCTCATGACATCGAAGGCCCACGGGTGCGGATTGTCGAGTGCATAGCGCGAGAACACCTCCCAGGAAATCATGAACGTGAGGGCGACGATGAGCCATGAAAACGCCTGGCCTACAAAGGTACTGATCCGGTCGGTCGCTAGAAGCAATTTCTGCATATTCTGGTCTGCTTAAAAAATCAGCCATCCGGACTGGGCCCGAATGGCTGACGGATGCGGCAAGAAAACGCTCAAGCCTTCTTGGCTGAGAAGAAATGGTTCACGGCCATGCGCCGGCTGACGTAGGTGTCCTGGTCCCACTTCACGGCGCGCTCGGCAAACGCCTTCTGCGATGCGACAACTTCCTTGAATAAGGGGTTTTCCGCCGACTTCTTTTCAATAATGACATCCCACAGTTTGAGTTGAGCCTGCAGAATTGAATCCGGGGTCTTGTAAAACTTGACCTTGTCCTTGGTCTGCAACTCGATGTAGTCCTTGGAATAACGGTCAATCGCCTTCCAGGACATCTCGGCCGACGCGGCCTCGGTTGCGCCTGCGATGATTGCCTTCATTTTCGGTGGCAAAGCATCGTATTTGGTCTTGTTGAACATGATCTCGAAGGTTTCGGCGCTCTGGTGGTAGCTCTGCAGCATGCAGACCTTGGACACGTCAGGAAAGCCGAGCAGTCGGTCCGATGAGGCATTGTTGAACTCGGCCCCATCGAGCAGACCGCGGTCCATCGCCGGCACGATCTCACCGCCGGGAAGTGCATTCACTGCGGCGCCCATCGCCGTGAACAAATCGATCGCCAGGCCGTTGGTGCGGAACTTGAGGCCCTTGAAATCCTCCGGTTTTGTGATGGGCTTCTTGAACCAGCCCAGTGGTTGGGTCGCCATGGGGCCGTACAGGAAGGACTGCACATTGCCGCCGATGGAGGCGTAGAGTTTGGCCAACAATTCGGCCCCGCCACCATACTTGTGCCAGGCCAATATCATGTTGGCGTCCATGCCGAAGGCCGGACCGGAGTTCCACAGCGCCAGCGCATTCTGCTTGCCGTAGTGGTAGCCCAAGACACCATGTCCGCCATCCAGCGTGCCCTTGGACACCGCTTCCAATAGTCCGAATGCCGGCACCACGGCGCCCGCGGGTAGAACTTCGATCTTGAGATCGCCGCCGGTCATGTCGTTCACTTTCTTGGCGTAGTCGAGGGCGTACTCGTGAAAGATGTCTTTCGATGGCCATGTGCTCTGCCAGCGCATTGAAATTGGCCCTGTTTGCGCCTTGGCGATCATGGGGGCGGATATGGCACCTGCGGCCAAGGCAACGCCCTTGAGCAGGCTGCGACGACGGGGAGGGGTTCTATCAGTCAAGTGAGTCTCCTGTTGTAAAAATAAGTTCTGACTGATTTTGCGCACATTCCGACCCTGTTCAGGCTAGGGTTTCCACCCAGTAAATCGCTATCTAAAGTAAAAGACTTTTTACTTTTCATCCTTCTCAAGCCTGAATGTGCGCAATGATGCGATTAACTCGATGCCACCTTGCGGGCGGGCCGTTCCCCGGCGATGTCGTCGAAATGCGCATCGCCGGCCGGTCCCTGCCGATGCCCCATTTACAAAAATCATTTAGAGTGCTATTCCTGTTTCAGGCTGACTTATTCCCTCTCTTTGGTACGCACCATGAACCCCATACAGCTTTTTGACCCGGCCTCCAGCACCTACACCTACATCCTGTTTGACGAGACCACGCGCGAGGCCGTCATCATTGACCCGGTCGATGTGCAGCTGGAGCGCGATCTGGCGACCTTGCGCCAATACGGCCTCAAGCTGCTGTGGAGTGTGGAAACCCACGCCCATGCCGACCACATCACCAGTGCCGGCCAGCTGGCCGAGCTGGCCGGCGCAAAAACCGCCGCGCCCGAGGGCTGCGGCATCAACACCGCGGCGGTGCAGCTCAAGGACGGCGACACCCTGAGTTTTGGCACCGAGCAACTGCGGGCACTGCTGACCCCCGGTCACACCGCCGGCAGCATGAGCTATCTGTGGCGCGACCATGTCTTCACCGGCGACACCTTGCTGATCAACGGCTGTGGCCGCACCGATTTCCAGTCCGGCAGTGCCGAGGCGATGTACCACAGCCTGACCCATGTGCTGTTTGCCCTGCCCGACGCCACCACCGTCTGGCCGGGGCACGACTACAACGGCCGCACCCACTCGACCATCGGCGCCGAGAAGTCCGGCAATGCACGCGTGGCCGGCAAGACGCTGGACGAGTTCACGGCCATCATGGCCGCGCTGCATTTACCCAAACCCAAGCGCATTGACGAAGCCGTGCCGGCCAATCTCAGCTCCGGCCTGCGCCATGACGCCGGTGGCGAGGCCCTGCTCACGGCGCGGCCGGCGCCGGGTTATGCCGGCGATGTCTCGCCCCAATTGGCCTGCCAATGGTGGCAGGCGGGCGATGCCGTGCTGGTCGATGTGCGCACCGACGCCGAGCGTGAATGGGTCGGTTTTGTGCCGGGCGCCGTGCCGCTGGCCTGGAAGCAGTGGCCGGGCATGGCCATGAACAGCTCGTTCGATGTGGGGCTGCAGGCGGCGGTGCCGGCGGACAAAAAGGTGGTTTTCATGTGTCGCAGCGGCGTGCGCTCCATCGCCGCCGCCAAGCGTGCCACCGAACTGGGGCTGGAGGCCTACAACATCCTGGAAGGTTTTGAGGGCGACCCGGACCAACACGCGCAACGCGGACGCAAGGGCGGTTGGCGCTTTCACGGCCTGCCCTGGCGCCAGGGCTGAAGCGTCTCAGCCGGTTTGATGATAATGACGCCATGACATTTCTGGCAATCGACGTTGGCAACACCCGCCTGAAATGGGCGCTTTACCAGGCCCCCCATCCCCATGCGCCCTTGCTGGCGCAGGGCGCCGAGTTTCTTGAAAACATCGACAAGCTGGCCGATGGCGCCTGGGCCACGCTGGCCCCGCCCGAACGCATGCTGGGCTGCAACGTGGCGGGCGACGCGCTCAAACGCCGGGTCCAGGAACAAATGGAAATCTGGGACGTGGAACCGCGCTGGGTCGTGGCCCGGGCGGCCGAAGCCGGCCTGACCAATGGCTACGACCACCCCACGCGCCTGGGCGCTGACCGCTGGGTGGCGATGATCGGCGCCTGGCACCGCTCGCTGGCGCAAGGCCCGGCGCGGCCCATGGTCGTCGTCATGGTCGGTACGGCCGTCACCGTGGAGGCGATTGATGCCAGCGGCAAATTCCTCGGCGGCCTGATCCTGCCCGGCCACGGCATCATGCTGCGCGCGCTGGAGTCCGGCACCGCCGGCCTGCATGTGCCGACCGGCGACGTGCGCGAATTCCCCACCAACACCAGCGACGCCCTCACCAGCGGTGGCACCTACGCCATTGCCGGCGCGGTGGAACGCATGGTGCAGCACGTGCGCAACCACTGCGGCGCCGAGCCCAAATGCATCATGACCGGCGGCGCCGGCTGGAAGATGGCGCCCAATATGTCCGTGCAGTTCGAACTGGTGGACAACCTGATCTTCGACGGCCTGCTGGAGATGGAAGCCCGGCGTTTTGATGACTAAACACGCTGTAGCCCTCGTGTAATAAGCGCAATAAGCTACTTATTTAATAGCAAATCATACGGCCCGAACAAGGCGTGTTAGCCACCGTGATCGCCAGACGTGGGCACCTCCGCTCTGGCCTCCTCCGCCGCGACGCCGGCTTTCACGCTGCCGTCAGGCAGCGGGACCGTGATGGGATCAACCTGGACCCTGGCCACACCATTGGCCTGCGTTATCCCGATTTTGTGCGCCGTGGAAGGCGAGAGATCCACGATCCGGCCCTTCACATACGGCCCGCGGTCTTGGATGGTGACGATTGCGCTCTGGCCGGTCTCCAGGTGGGTCACCTTCGCCGTGGTGCCCAGCGGAAGCGTCTTGCTCGCAGCGTTGTCGCCGTGCGGGTCCATTTTGCTGCCGTCCGCCATCTTTCTGCCGGCGAACCTTCTGGCAAAAATCGATGCCTTGCCGACGCGTGTGTCGCCCGACAGGTCAGGCTGCACTTTGGCGGGTGAACTACGCTGCCGTGCCGACGCGGACGGCGCGGCATTCCCCGCGGCGCGCGTATCGGGTGTGAAGCCGGCAGCGCAGGCGCCGACGGCCCAGACCAGTGCAAGCCTGGCAAGACGATTGAACAGGAAGATATCCGGCATGCATTGACCCACGGGCAGACCGCGACTTATTTGGCAGCCAGCCATGTTTCAGCCAGCCGCACCCAATAAGTGGCTCCCAGCGGAATCAAGTCATCGTTGAAGTCATAACTCGCGTTGTGCAGCGTACAGGGACCGCCGCCGTGGCCGATGGCGCGATGGGCGCCGTCGCCATTCATGATGAAACTGTAACAACCGGGTTTGGCCTGCAACATGTAGGAGAAATCCTCCGCCCCCATGGTCGGTTCCTGCACCAGCACATTGGCTTCGCCGACGATGCTGGCCATGACCTGGCGTGCAAATTCGGCCTCCCGCGCGCTGTTGATGGTGGGCGGGTAGTTGCGCACAAACTCAAACTCGCAGCGCATCTCGAACGCGGCGCAGGTGTGCTCGGCGATCTGGCGCATGCGCTGCTCGATCAGGTCCAGCACCTCGAGGCTGAAGGTGCGCACCGTGCCCTGCAGCTCGCAGCGGTCGGGAATGACGTTGGTGGCCTCGCCGGCGTGGATCATGGTGACGGAGATGACACCGGCGTCAATCGGCTTTTTGTTGCGGCTGATGATGGTCTGGAAGGCCTGCACCAGCTGGCAGGCCACCGGCACCGGGTCCAGCCCGTTGTGCGGCAGGGCGGCATGGCCGCCCTTGCCGTGGATAGTGATCTTGAATTCGTTGCTCGACGCCATCACCGGCCCCCCACTGGCGGCAAATTTGCCTACGGCCGAACCCGGCCAGTTGTGCATGCCAAACACCGCCTCCATCGGGAATTTCTCAAACAGGCCGTCCCGGATCATCTCGCGGGCGCCGCCGCCGCCCTCCTCGGCCGGCTGAAAAATCAGGTACACCGTGCCGTCAAAATCCCGATTCTTCGCCAGATGCTGGGCCGCCCCCAGCAGCATGGCGGTGTGGCCGTCGTGGCCGCAGGCGTGCATCTTGCCGGGGTGCTGGCTGGCGTGGCTGAAGCTGTTGGACTCCTGCATCGGCAGCGCGTCCATGTCGGCGCGCAGGCCGATAGCCCGACCCGATGTGCCGCTTTTGACAATCCCGACCACGCCGGTGGTGCCCAGGCCGCGGTGAATCGGGATGCACCACTCGGTCAGCTTCTGCGCCACCACCTCGGCGGTGCGGACCTCCGCAAAACACAACTCGGGGTGGGCGTGGATGTCGCGGCGAAGGGTGGTTATCGCCGCCGCCTGGCTCACGATGGAATCAATCAGTTTCATGGCATCTCCTGTCGCCAGAGTCTATAACCAAGCGCTAAAGCCAAGCCGTTCATGGCGTTGGAAGGCCTTGCCCATGGCCCTGGTTTCTCAACTTGTTGAGAAATAGCAGAATCAGCCTGCTGTCCTACAGGCAGTTTGTGCCCGGCGGCGCAACAATGTGTGTTTCCCTTTTCTGCCGCCCATGCTTTCACCCGAATCCCTTGCCCAAGTCAGTGTCGCCGCCACGCAGGAGGCCATGGCAACGGCCTCGCTGGGCCTGTCGGTCAAGGTACTCACGGTCAACATCCACAAGGGCTTCACCTTTTTCAACCGCAAATTCATGCTGCACGAGCTGCGCGAAGCGGTCCGTTTTGTGGGTGCCGATCTCGTGTTCCTGCAGGAGGTCACCGGGACCCACGCCTGGCACGAAAGCCGGGTGGACGACTACCCGGCCACCCCTCACTATGAGTTCCTGGCCGACAGCATCTGGCCGCAGTTTGCCTACGGCCGCAACGCCGTCTACCCCAACGGCCACCATGGCAACGCCGTGCTGTCGAAGTTTCCCATCACCAGTTTCGACAACCGCGACGTGTCCATCAGCGGCACCGAGCGGCGCGGCCTGCTGCACTGTGTGCTGCAGGTGCCCGGCCGCGACACGCCTGTTCACGCCATCTGCGTGCATCTCGGCCTGACCGAGTCGCACCGTGTCAAGCAGTTGCACATGTTGTGCGAGTTGGTGAACCAAGACATCGCGGCCGGCGCCCCGGTGATCGTGGCCGGCGACTTCAATGACTGGCGCGGCCGCGCGCACGCCGTGCTGGCGCAGGGCGCCGGCCTGCACGAGGTGTTTGTGCAGGCTCATGGCCAGGCCGCCCGCACCTTCCCGGCGCGTTTCCCGCTGCTGGCGCTGGACCGCATTTATGTGCGCAACGCCATCATCCACGCACCGGTGGTGCTGCCGGCCAAACCCTGGTCGCACCTGTCGGACCACGCACCGCTGGCGGCGGAGATCGAATTGTGAAGACACGCTGGGTTGGCGGCAACCGCGTCACGCTGCTGATCAACGGCGAGAGCTTCTTCCCGCGGGTGTTTGAATGTATTGCCGCGGCGGAGCGCGAGATCCTGCTGGAAACCTTCATCCTGTTTGAAGACAAGGTCGGCCTGGCCTTGCAGGCGGCGCTGCTGACGGCGGCGCGGCGCGGCGTGCAGATCGACGTTACGGTGGACGGCTACGGCTCACCCGACCTGTCGCCGGCCTTCATCTCGGCGCTGACCCAGGCCGGTGTGCGGGTTCATGTCTTTGACCCCAGCCCCCGGCTGTGGGGCTACCGCACCAATGTGTTCCGGCGCATGCACCGCAAGATCGTCGTGATCGACGGTACCCGCGCGTTTGTGGGCGGCATCAACTTCGCGGCCGATCACCTGGCGGACTTCGGTCCGACCGCCAAGCAGGACTACGCGGTGGAAATTGAGGGCCTGCTGGTGCCCCAGATCCAGCACTACGCCCGCAGCCAGCTGCTGGTCGGCCGGCAAGCGCCGCCCCGCCTGCGTGATCGCCTGTTTCGGCGCGAGCCGCAAGCGCCGGTGAACACCACATTGCCAGCGGCGGGTCAGGTCGAGACGCTCTTTGTGACGCGCGACAACCGCGAGCACACCAGCGATATCGAGCGCCATTACCGCATCGCCATCCGCGGCGCGCGACAGCGCATCATCATTGCCAATGCCTACTTTTTTCCCGGCTACCGCCTGCTCCGGCAGTTGCGCCGGGCGGCGCGGCGTGGCGTCGATGTGCGCCTGATCCTGCAGGGCGAGCCCGACATGCCGATTGTCAAAATCGCGGCCCGCCTGCTGTACCACCACCTGCTGGTCGCTGGCGTGAAAATTTATGAATATCACGAGCGCCCGCTGCACGGCAAGGTCGCGCTGACCGACGACGAATGGTCGACCGTCGGCTCCAGCAACCTGGACCCGCTGAGCCTGTCGCTCAACTTGGAAGCCAACGTCATCATCAAGGACCGTGCCTTTAACCAGCACCTGGGCGAGCACCTGGCGCAGCTGATGCAAACCAGCTGCAAGCAGATTCTGATCAGCGACGTGGCTGAGGCCGGCCTGTGGGTGAGTTTGCGCAGCTTCTTCGTGTTCCATTTGCTGCGGCGCTACCCGGCCTGGTTTGGCTGGCTGCCGGCCCATACGCCGCAGCTGACGCCGGCCGAAAAACTGCTGAACCTGCCGGGCAGCGACCGCGTCAACGAAGGCCAGGTGTCATGACGCAGGGGCCGAAGCGGCGCAAGCCCGGCATCACCGCCCGGGTCTGGTGGCCCTGGTTCAAGCGCGCGGCCACGGCGGTTTTTTTCATGCTGCTGGCCTGGCTGCTGGTCACCGAGGCGCGCGCGGTCGAGTGGGGCGCGGTGTTGGCCACCCTCGTCGGCTACCCGCTGCCCGCGCTGCTGGGCGCCGTGGCGCTGGCCTGGGCCAGCCTCACGCTGTACAGCACCTTCGACCTGCTCGGGCGCCACTACACCGGCCACACGCTGCGTGCGCCGGCCGTGATGCGGATCACCTTCATCAGCTACCTGTTCAGCCTCAACATGGGCGCGCTGGTGGGCGGTGTCGCGCTGCGCTTTCGGCTGTACTCACGACTGGGGCTCGACAACGGCACGATCACCCGGGTCATGTCCTTGAGCATGCTGACCAACTGGGCGGGCTACCTGCTGCTGGCCGGTGTCGTTTTTGGCTTTTACACCCCGGCCTTGCCGCCCGGATGGAAAATCGGCAGCGCCGGCCTGCAGATTTTGGGTTTTGTGCTGCTGGCGAGCTCACTGCTTTACCTGCTGTTGTGCGCCGTGTCGCGCCAGCGCAGCTTCACGATCAGGGGCCACGAACTGAGCCTGCCTTCGCTGCGGCTGGCGCTGCTGCAACTGGCCATGGGGGCGAGCAACTGGCTGCTCATGGGCGGCGTCGTCTTTATGCTGCTGCAGCAAAAAATTGCTTTTCCGACCGTGACCGGCGTGCTGCTGGTGGCCGCCGTGGCTGGCGTCATCACCCATGTGCCGGCCGGACTCGGTGTGCTGGAGGCGGTTTTTGTCGTGCTGCTGTCGCACCAGTTGCCCAAACACGAATTGCTCGCGGCCTTGCTGGCTTACCGCGGCATTTATTACCTGGCCCCGCTGGCACTGGCCGTCGCGCTCTACCTGGTGGCGGAAACCAGGGTCAAAAAAGCGGCGCCGGCACACCGTCGCAAGGCGACGTAGCATATGGGCACGCAGCTACCCCACGCCCATGAATCCAACCTCTTCACCCCTCTCCGACGCTACTCCTTCCCAAGTGCTGGGCGCCTGCCCGCACGATTGCCCCGATACCTGCTCCATGCTGACCACGGTCGCCGGCGGCATCGCCATCAAGGTGCAGGGCAACCCGGCCCATCCGCACACCGACGGCGCCCTGTGCACCAAGGTCTCGCGCTACACCGAGCGCACTTACCACCCGGAGCGCCTGCTGCACCCCCTCAAACGCGTCGGCCCCAAGGGCGCCGGCCAGTTCGAACGTGTGAGCTGGGACGATGCGCTGCAGGACATTGCCGCGAAATTGGGCGCCATCGCCAGCCGCGGGCCGGACGCGGCGCAAGCCATCCTGCCCTACAGCTACGCCGGCACCATGGGGCTGATCCAGGGCGACGGCATGTCGGCCCGTTTCTTCCACAAGTTGGGCGCCTCCCTGCTGGAGCGCACCATCTGCGCCGCCGCCGGTGGCGAGGGGCTGACCCAGACGCTGGGCGGCAAGGTCGGCATGCGAGTCGAATTTTTTGCCGAAGCCAAACTGATCCTGATCTGGGGCAGCAACTCCATCGCCAGCAACCTGCATTTCTGGCGCTACGCCCAGGTGGCCAAGCGCAACGGCGCCAAACTGGTCTGCATTGACCCGCGACGCAGTGAAACGGCGGACAAATGCCACGAACACATCGCGCTGCTGCCCGGAACCGACGGCGCACTGGCGCTGGCGCTGATGCACGAGCTCATCACAAACGACTGGCTGGACCACGACTACCTGGCGCAGCACACGCTGGGCTGGGACTTGCTGCGCAGCAGGGCGCTGCAATGGTCGCCGGAGCGCGCCGCCTTGGTGTGCGGCATCTCAGTCGAACAGATCCGCAGCCTGGCCCGCGACTACGGCGCCTGTGTCGCCAGCCGTGAGCCGGCCGCCATCCGCATGAACTACGGTTTGCAACGCGTGCATGGCGGCGGCAATGCCGTGCGCCTGATTGCCAGCCTGCCGGCGCTGATCGGCGCCTGGCGCCATCGCGCCGGCGGTGTGCTGCTGTCCAGTTCCGGCATGTTTCCGGTGAACAAGGCGGCGCTGCAACGGCCCGACCTGTTGGCCGGCAAAACGCCGCGCACCATCAACATGAGCACCATTGGTGACGACCTCTTGCGTCCGGCCAGCGCTGAATTCGGGCCGGCGATTGAGGCGCTGATCGTCTACAACAGCAACCCGGTGGCGGTGGCGCCCGAGTCGGCCAAGGTGGTGCAAGGCTTCGCGCGGGACGATCTGTTCACCGTGGTGCTGGAGCATTTCCAGACCGACACCGCCGATTACGCCGACTACCTGCTGCCGGCCACCACGCAGTTGGAGCACTGGGATGTGCATTCCAGCTATGGCCACACTGACGCGTTGCTGAACCGCCCGGCGATAACGCCGCTGGGTGAGGCCAAACCCAACACACAGATTTTTCGCGAACTGGCCCAGCACATGGGCTACACCGAGCCCTGCTTTGCCGACGACGACCCGGCGCTGTGCCGCATGGCTTATGGCGACGCGGTGGATTTTGACGAACTGCTGGACAAAGGCTTTGCCACGCTGAAGCTGGCGCAGGCGCCGTTTGCCCAAGGCAACTTCCCCACGCCCTCCGGCCAATGCGAGTTCTTCAGCGACCGGCTGGCGGCGCAGGGGCTGGATGGTCTGCCCGACCATGTGGCCAATCATGAGGCGTTCAACTCATCTGCCACCTACCCGCTGGCCATGATCTCGCCGCCGGCGCGCAATTTCCTGAATTCGAGCTTCGTCAACGTGAAGAGCCTGCGCGACATCGAAGGCGAGCCGCTGCTGGAAATGCACGCGACGGACGCCGCCGCGCGCGGCCTGCACAGCGGCGAAGTGGTGCGCGTCTTCAACCAGCGCGGCGTCTACCGCTGCAAGGTCGCCATCTCCCAACGCGCCCGCCCCGGCGTGGTCAATGGGCTGGGCGTGTGGTGGCGCAAGCTCGGTCTGGATGGCACCAATGTGAACCAGGTCACCAGTCAAAACCTGACCGACCTGGGCCACGGTCCCACGTTTTACGACTGTCTGGTGCAGGTTGGGAAAGACGCGCCTTAAGCGTCTTACGCGCCGAAGTTCTCCGGCATCTGCACCGCCACCACCTCGCCGCGCACGGTGGCGACACCGCCAGCCAGCACCGTGGTTTCAACAATCACCTTGCGGCCCTTGATCTCTTTCACTCGGCCGCGAATTTCAAGCGTGGCTGCCAGGGGCGTGGGCTTGAGGAAGTCCACTTTCAGCGAGCCGGTGACGAAGCGAAATGGCGGCAGCGTGTCCATCTCCCGCCCTTGCGCGCGGTACATCGCCGCTGCGGCCGTGCCCGTGCTGTGGCAATCGATCAGCGAGGCGATCAAACCGCCGTAGGTAAAACCGGGCACTGCCGTGTGATAGGACTCCGGCGTGAAATGCGTGACGGTCTCCTCGCCATCCCAATGCGTCTTGATCTGGTGGCCGTGTGTGTTCAGCCGGCCGCAGCCGTAACAATGCGCCAGGTTTTCCGGGTAATGGTCTTGAAAAGCTTTCATGGTTTCTTTCGGGTTTGAAAACACAGTCTGGCATTTGGCCGCTTGGGATTTCAGAAGATCATCAGCCCAGGTCATTTATTCGAAGGTTGGCAACGTTGGCTTCACCACCGGTTTGCCAGCGTTGGCCCAGGCATCGAACCCGCCGCTAATCGATTGGACTTGCAGATAACCCATGTCACGCAGCGCACAGGCCGCCAGTGCAGCGCGTCCGCTGGTCTTGCAGTACAGCACGATTTTGAGGTCGCGCGAACTGAGTTCCGGGCTGTTGCTGAGCTTGAACTCCAGCATGCCGCGTGAGGCATGAATGGCACCGGGCAGGTGGCCCGCCGCGTATTCATCCGCCTCGCGGACATCGAGCAAAACATCGGCCTCGCGGATGGCTTGCTCGGCATCCGCCACAGTGACTTCCTGAATGCGGGCCTTGGCGGCGGCAACGAGATCGTGTGCGGTTTTCATAAGTGTTCCTTTTCTATCTTTCATCGTTATTGCGGCGCCATGCTTTCCCAAGCTTGGAGCACCTCAGCCGCGTACATCAACGCCGGGCCACCGCCCATGTATACGGCGACGCTGAGCATCTCTTCCAGCTCAGCCTTGGTGCAGGCCAGCTTGTGCAAGGCCTTGACGTGAAAGCCAATGCAGCCAGAGCATCCTTGCGTGACGCCAATCGCCAGTGCAATCAGTTCCTTGTTTTTCGCACTGATGGCGCCTTCCGCCATGGCGGCCCGCGCCAGCTGGCCAAAGCCCTGCATGGCCTCGGCTTGTGATTTGCGCAGTGGCGCCAGATTTTCATTGATGTCCTGAATCAGGCTGATATGGTCAAAAGTACTCATGTCGGTTTATTAAAGTTAAAAAAAGGTTACCAATCATTTGATCAGATAAGGGAGCTTGCCGGTCTTGTCCTTCCATTCCTCCGCGTCTGGCAGCGGGGCTTTGCGTTTGGTGATGCTGGTGAAGCTGGGCAGCTTGGCCAGTTCGGCGTTGAGTGCAGTCATGTGCTGCTGGTCCTTGGGCACATCTTCTTCGGCGTAGATGGCGTTGACCGGGCATTCGGGAATACACACGCCGCAGTCAATGCACTCGTCGGGGTCGATGGTCAGGAAGTTCGGGCCTTCGCGGAAGCCGTCCACGGGGCAAACGTCGGCGCAATCGGTGTATTTGCATTTAATGCAAACTTCAGTAACGGTATGTGTCATGTTGTTATTCCCATATTTATCGTGGAACTAAAAAAACCGACTTTTCAACCAGCCGACCCGACGAATCCAGCGCCTCAATCTCGAACTGCATCGGGTGCGAGCCCGGTGGCGCCACCTCGAACGGGGCCTGCACCCGCACCGGC
>NZ_QEII01000242.1 GCF_003347515.1 Rhodoferax ferrireducens
CGGCCTCCCTGGGGCCGAGGTTGGCGACGTCGGCCAGCTTCTGCCCGGTGGCGGGGTCGAGGATGTCAAAGCGGCTGCTGCCGGCCAGCCACTGGCCGTTGATCAGGGCGTCGGTCTTGAGCAGGCTCGGGTCGTTCAGCAGGGAAAGGGGGGAGGTGTTCATGTCCATGGCGATCAAGCTTTCAGCGAGACGCGCGCGGCAATCGCCTGGCCCATCTCGGTGGTGGAGGCGGTACCGCCCAGGTCGCCGGTGCGCGGGCCTTGCGCCAGCACGTCTTCAATGGCCTGAACAATGGCATCGTGGGCCGCGCGCTGGCCCAGAAAATCCAGCATCAGCGCGCCCGACCACACCATGGCGACCGGGTTAGCGATGTTTTTGCCGTAGATGTCGGGCGCCGAGCCGTGCACCGGCTCAAACAGCGACGGGAAGCTGCGTTCGGGGTTCAGGTTGGCGGAAGGGGCCAGGCCGATGGTGCCGGTGCAGGCCGGGCCCAGATCCGACAGGATGTCGCCAAACAGGTTGCTGGCCACCACCACGTCAAAGCGATTCGGTTGCAGCACGAAGCGCGCGCTCAGGATGTCGATGTGCTGCTTGTCCACCGTAACGCCGGGGTAGTCGGCCGCCACCGCGTCGGCGCGCCCATCCCACCAGGGCATGCTGATGGCAATGCCGTTGGACTTGGTGGCCACCGTCAGGTGCTTGCGCGGGCGGCTTTGGGCCAGCTCGAAAGCGTATTTCAGCACCCGGTCCGTGCCGTGGCGTGAGTAGACCGATTCCTGGATCACGATCTCGCGCTCGGTACCGGCGTACATGATGCCGCCGAGGTTGGTGTACTCACCCTCGGTGTTTTCGCGCACCACGAAAAAGTCGATATCGCCCGGCTTGCGACCGGCCAGCGGGCAAGGCACGCCCTCGAACAAGCGCACCGGGCGCAGGTTGATGTACTGGTCAAACTCGCGACGAAACTTGAGCAGCGAACCCCACAGCGAGATGTGGTCGGGCACGGTGGCGGGCCAGCCCACGGCACCGAAATAAATCGCATCCATGTCCTGCAACTGGACCTTCCAATCGTCGGGCATCATCTGCCCGGTTTGGGCGTAGTAGTCGCAGTTCGCCCATTCGAAGTGGGTGAACTGCAGGTCAATGTCAAAACGCTGGGCGGCGGCTTGCAGCACGCGCAAGCCCTCGGGCATGACTTCTTTGCCGATGCCGTCGCCGGCAATCACGGCGATGTGGAAGGGTTTTGTCATCAAAGTTCCTCAATTAAGCCGACGCCGTTTCGGCGCGGCGGGTTTGCAGGGCCAGCAGGTCGGCTTCGCTGCGGTGGCACAGAATCTCCGCGCCGCCGCTCAGTTGACGCTGCGGTGGCGCCGTAGTGTCGCAGGTCCCCGCGACCCGCAGCGGGCAACGGTCGAGAAAGCTGCACAGTTCGGCGTGGTATTCAGGCCGTGCCGTGACCGGGGCGACTGTGAGTCGGTGACGTCCATCTCGTCCAGCCAACCATGCCGTAGCTCGGGCACCTAAGTACACCTAATTCTGGAAGGGTGTTAAGTGGTCATATTGAAAAATATGTACGATAAATACATCTTTAACGCCAGGACTTACCACCATGCTTTCTCAAGAACACCACGCCATCATCGCCTCGACCGTCCCCCTTCTGGAGCAAAACGGTGAAGAGTTGACGCACCATTTTTACCTCAAGCTTTTCAAGGACTTTCCCGAGGTGCTGCCGCTGTTCAATCAAGCCCACCAGCACAGCGGTGACCAGCAGCGCGCGCTGGCCAACAGCATCCTGATGTATGCCAAGAACATCGAGCGCCTGGAACAGCTGGGCCCGCTGGTCAGCACCATCGTGAACAAACACGTCGCGCTGCAGATCCTGCCGGAACATTACCCGATGGTCGGCGCCAGCTTGCTGAAAGCGATCCGCGAAGTACTCGGCGCTGAAGTCGCCACCGACGCCGTCATCAATGCCTGGGCCGCAGCCTACGGCCAGTTGGCGGACATCCTGATGGGCGCTGAAGGCGATATCTACCAGCAGAATAAAGCCGCGCCGGGCGGCTGGGAGGGCGCACGCAAGTTCGTCGTGTCGTGCAGAACTGTGGAGTCGGATGAAATCGTATCCTTCCAGATGACGCCGCAAGACGGCAAGCCGGTCTTGGCCTTCGAGCCTGGCCAGTACATCGGCATCCGCGTGACCGTTGACGGCGTCGAGATGCAGCGTCAGTATTCGCTGTCGGCCGAGCGCAATGGTGTCAGCTACCAGATCAGTGTCAAGCGCGAGCCGATGGGGCTAGTGTCCAACTTCCTGCACGATTGCATCAAGGTCGGCGATGCGGTCGATCTGTTCCCGCCTTCGGGCGCATTCACGCTGGCCGGGGGCAAAAAACCAGTGGTGCTGATCAGCGGCGGAGTCGGTATCACGCCGACGCTGGCCATGTTAACGAGCGCGCTGAAGACCGGACGTGACGTCTATTTCATCCATGCCGCGCGCCACGGCGGCGTACACGCCTTCCGTGGCATGGTCGACCAGCTGGCCGAGCGTCATGACAACCTGCGTCATTACTATTGCTATGCCGAGTCGCGCGAGGGCGATACCAAACCGCATGCGGTCGGCCTGATCGGACCGAATCATCTGGCCCAGTGGCTTCCCGAAACGCGGGATGTGGATGCGTATTTCCTGGGGCCGGTGCCGTTCATGAAGGCGGTGAAATCGTCGCTGCGAGACATGGGGGTGCCGAAAGCGCAAACGTCTTACGAGTTCTTCGGTCCGGCATCGGCGCTGGCTTGATATGCCGAGCCCGGCAACGTGAGCCGGCGAGACTATTTCCGAGGGGTTGGTGTCACAACGCAACTGGCCTCGGCAACGGGCTCCGGCTCGTAATCACTGCCCCACTCACGCCAGTTTTCACCAAACAATTCAAACGGGTGCTGGGTGCGGTCGGATCCATTGCCACACATCATGTCGGTAGCGGCACAGTATTTATCACAACCCCAGCAAATGCGTTCGGGGTTGGCTGGATGCACCGGAAATATTTTTTTCATTTTTCAATACGCGAAGTGCCTCAGGTAATCATCTTAAAGATGCGCATATTATGCCTTTTATAAAATAGGTACTTGCATTCATCGTGAATCCTTAAAGGCGGCCGCAGCCGATGCTTTCACTGTCTGGTGGTAAATTCACGCATGAATACGTCACCTACATGCGCATCTCAGACGACTGACGCCGCTAACCCCATCATCTCTGTACGCGGCATTGGCAAAACCTATGCTGGTGGATTTCAGGCGCTCAAGAGTATCAACCTTGAGATCAGGCGTGGCGAAATTTTTGCCCTGCTCGGACCCAATGGGGCGGGCAAAACGACCTTGATCAGCATCATCTGCGGCATTGTCAATTCCACTTCAGGCACGGTCATCGCCGACGGCCACGATACCGTGCGCGACTACCGCGCCGCGCGAGCGGCGATTGGTCTGGTGCCGCAGGAGCTGCATACCGACGCGTTCGAATCGGTCTGGGCCACGATCAACTTCAGCCGAGGTCTGTTCGGCAAAGCGCCCGATCCCGCTTATCTTGAAAAAGTTCTGCGCGATCTCTCCTTGTGGGACAAGCGCGACGCCAAGATCATGACACTGTCGGGGGGCATGAAGCGTCGGGTGCTGATTGCCAAGGCGCTGGCGCACGAGCCGAAAATACTGTTCCTGGATGAGCCGAGTGCCGGCGTCGACGTCGAGTTGCGCCACGATATGTGGCGCATGGTGCGCGAGCTCCGGGCCGGCGGCACCACGATTATCCTGACCACGCATTACATCGAAGAAGCCGAAGACATGGCCGACCGCATCGGGGTGATCAGCAAGGGCGAACTGATCGTGGTGGAAGACAAACACGTGTTGATGCGCAAGCTCGGCAAGAAGCAACTCACCCTGACGCTGCGGGTTGCCATGACGAGCGTCCCGGTCGGGCTTGCGGACTGGTCGCTGGAACTCGCCGCCGATGGCCACACCCTGATTTATACCTTTGACACGCAGAAGGAGGAAACCGGCATCGCCGCGCTGCTGCGCGCGCTGGGCGAGCATGGCATCGACTTCAAGGACCTTCGTTCCAGTGAAAGTTCATTAGAAGATATTTTTGTCAGTCTGGTACACCAGCCCAAAGAGGCACTCGTATGAACCTGCATGGCATTCGCGCAATCTACCGCTTCGAGATGGCACGCACGTTTCGCACGGTGATGCAAAGCATCGCCGCACCGGTGCTCTCGACCTCCCTGTATTTCATTGTGTTTGGCAAGGCCATCGGCTCGCGCATGGGCGACATCGACAGCATCAGTTACGGCGCTTACATCATCCCCGGCCTGGTCATGCTGTCCCTGCTGAACGAGAGCATCTCCAATGCTTCGTTCGGGATCTACATGCCGAAGTGGGCGGGCACCATTTACGAGTTGCTCTCGGCACCCGTATCCTGGGTCGAGGTGCTGATCGGCTATGTGGGTGCGGCGGCGACCAAGTCGGTGATGCTCGGCCTGCTAATTTTAGGCACGGCGCGGATCTTCGTACCCTACGAGATTGCCCATCCCTTCTGGATGGTCGCCTTCCTGTTGCTCACGGCGGTGACGTTCAGCCTGTTCGGTTTCATCATTGGCCTGTGGGCCGACAGCTTCCAGAAACTACAGGTGGTTCCGATGCTGATCGTCACCCCGCTGACCTTTCTGGGAGGTGCGTTCTACTCCATCAACATGTTGCCCCCACTGTGGCAGAAGATCACCCTGTTCAACCCGGTGGTGTACCTGATCAGCGGCTTTCGCTGGAGCTTCTATGGCGTTGCCGATGTGCATATCGCCGTCAGCATCGGTATGACCTTGGCCTTCCTGGCGATTTGCCTGGCGGGTGTGCGGTGGATCTTCAAGAGCGGGTACAAACTCAGGAGTTGAGACGACAGCAGGCTCACCAGGAGCTTGTCTATGAACAATTGATCCAGCGCCTTGCCATCAAATGGCGCCATTGATTCGCCCGCTGTCGCAAACTGTTGCTTCGATCGTCGTAGCAAAAATTTACAACTTTCAAAAACCAATGCACGGGGTTGCGGCACTCGCGGGTGTTGTGGTAACGATAATCAAGGGTTGTCTTTCTCACTGCTGTCCTGCACAGCGCCACACTTGACGCCGCATCGGCCTGTTCGACCTTGAAGCATTCAATCTCAATATCTCTCTTTCTCTTGGTGCTGCTGTCGGCGCTTGCCCTGCCGTTTGCCTCTGCGGCCACGCCTTTGGATTTACCGAGCCTGGATGCATTGATGGACTATCGGCCCAAGATCCCCTTGCGGGTCTACACCAGCGACAACGTTCTCATTGGTGAATTTGGCCAGGAGAGGCGCGACTTTGTGGCGATCAAGGACATTCCGCTGATCCAGAAGCAGGCGCTGCTGGCGATCGAAGACTCGCGTTTCTACGAGCATGGCGGCGTTGACTTCAAAGGCGTGGCGCGCGCCGTGATGGCCGACCTTACGGGGGGTCTCAAGCAAGGTGCTTCAACCATCACCATGCAAGTGGCGCGTGACTTTTTTCTCACCAAGGAAAAACTTTTCTCGCGCAAGCTCACCGAAGTGATGCTTGCCTACAAAATCGAGCGGGCATTGAGCAAAGACCAGATTCTGGAGCTCTACATGAACCAGATTTATCTGGGTCAGCGAGCCTATGGCTTCAGCAGTGCGGCGCGCATCTATTTTGGCAAATCCATCAAGGACCTTAGCATTGCCCAGGCGGCCATGCTGGCGGGCTTGCCGCAGGCGCCTTCCAGCATCAACCCAATGGTCAACCCGAAAGGCGCCAAACAACGCCAGCACCTGGTGCTGAAGCGCATGCGCGATCTGGCGTATATCAATGAGGTGCAGTACAAATCCGCCTTGAAGGAAGATCTTCATGTGCTCGGCGAAGGCAAGGCGTTCAACAACCATGCGCAATTTGTTGCCGAAATGGTGCGCCAGACGATGTATGCCCAGTTCAAGGAAGAAACCTACACCCGGGGCATCAGCGTCACCACGACCCTGGTCCAGGCGGATCAGGAAGCGGCGTATGAGGCGGTGCGGCGCAATGTTATGGCCTTCGATCAGCGCCACGGTTATCGCGGTGCGGAGGCCTATGTGGCTTTGCCGCGCAACCCCATTGAACGCCAAAAGCTGATTGAAGCGACCCTGCAAAAGCATCCCGCCAGCGACAAGCTCTTGTCTGCCGTGACCCTCACCGCAACACCTAAAAGCCTGCATGCGGTGTTGGCCAATGGGGATGAGATCGAGCTCGGTGCTGACGGTCTGCGCTGGGCTGCGGCGGGGCTGGCACCCAAAGCGCCTGCGGCACTCAAGCTCAAACCAGGCGCTGTGATCCGTGTGGTGCAAGACAGCAAGGGCCGCTGGCGCATCACGCAATTGCCTGTCGTGGGTGCGGCCTTTGTGGCGTTGAACAATCAGACCGGCGCGTATCGCGCCATGGTAGGTGGCTTTGATTTCAATGCCAACCAGTTCAACCACGTGACTCAGGCCTGGCGCCAGCCCGGCTCGGCCATCAAGCCCTTTATCTATTCGGCTGCACTGGAACAAGGCTTTTCACCCGGCACCCTGGTGAACGATGCACCGCTGACCCTGAGCAGCGCGGAAACCGGGGGCCAGCCCTGGCAGCCCCAGAACGACGATGACGTGTACGACGGCCCCATCACCCTGCGCACGGCGCTGGCCCAGTCCAAGAATGTCGCGGCAGTGCGCCTGCTGCGCGCCATCACACCGCAATACGCGCATGATTTTCTGCCGCGTTTCGGTTTTGATGCCGCCAAGCACCCGGTGAACTACACCCTGGCGCTGGGCACGGGCTCGGTCACGCCGCTGCAAATGGCAGGCGCCTACTCGGTGTTTGCCAACGGTGGTTTTCAGATCAGCCCGTACCTGATTCAAAAGGTGGTGGACACGCGCGGCAACGTGCTCTTTGAGGCCAAACCGGTCGTGCCCGGGCTGGAGAGCGCGCGCGTGCTCGATGCGCGCAACGCCTTCGTCACCGGCAACCTGTTGCACGAAGTGACGACCTCGGGCACCGGCGCTTCCGCCTCCCAAAAGCTGGGGCGGCAGGACCTGGCCGGCAAGACCGGTACCAGCAGTGAAGCCTTCGACGGCTGGTTTGCGGGCTACAGCGGGAGCACCACGGCAGTGGCCTGGATGGGTTACGACGAGCCCCAATCGTTGGGCGGGCGCGAGTTTGGCGCTACCTTGGCGCTGCCCATATGGATCGATTTCATGCGCGTCGCCCTGGCCGGTAAACCGCCCTACCCAACCCAGCCGCCTGCTGGCGTTTCGCAATCGCAGGGAGACTGGATGTTTGACGAATTCCTGACCACGGGCGCCGTGCGCTCGCTGGACCTGGATATCCTGCAGGGTCTTAAGGAATTGGGTAGCCCTTGAGGGCGGACATGTGCGAGGCCTATCTGGCACATTCGCTGCGCCAGAATTCTCTCCTCTGAAGACCACTCGCCGTTCAGAGACTGGCTGGAGAACTTGGCCTTACGCGTCGGGCGACCCGCTTTCAACCTCTCGTTCTTCTTTAGCCGACCGAAGGTGGGCGTGGGAGAGCACGACCGGTTTCGAGTAGCGTCTTGAGATTCGAAAGCACCTTCGGCCAACCGCCCGAGATGCCCGCGAGCATCTGGGGGTCGCGCGCCAGGTCTTCATGGGTGACCGTCAAACGAACGAGCCCGTCGCCTTGCGGCTCGATATCGATGGCCACACGCGAATGCTTCGATTCGTCCTCGGCGTCCGTCGGCCTGGCCCATGTGAAAACCAGACGGCGTGGCGGATTGCTCTCGACCACCTTGCCGACAATGTCGACCGCGCTCGCATCGTCGGCGTGTTGGTGCTCCCATTTGGAGCCGGGCTTCCAGTCCGACACGTTGACACGTGCACAGGCCGCAGTCGACCCCACCCAGTACTGGGCCATCACGTTAGTGTCGACGAACGCCTGCCACACCTTCTCCGGCGTCGTTGCGATGTAGGTCACGTACACAAAGTCAGGTTTTTTCATTGTCATCACCTTCCAGTTTCTTCTTGAGGTTGCGTAGCGCATCCAGGCGGCTGCGCTCGAATTTTGCGATCCAGCGTTCGTGGATCTCGTGCAGGGGGACCGGGTTCAGGTAGTGAAGCTTTTCCCGGCCTTGCCAAATGACGGCGACGAGGTTTGCTCCCTCGAGCTGCTGCAAGTGCTGTGTCACGGCCTGGCGAGTCATGTCCATGTGCTCACAGAGTGCCGTCAGCGTCTGGCCGTTGTCCCGGTGCAGCAGGTCAAGCAGACGCCTGCGGCCCGGGTCAGCCAGCGCTTTGAAAACTTTGTCGATGTCCAAAAATTTACCTTCATCGGTCGTGCCTCAGTCCGGCCCGTCGCCGCTAATATGGGGGTCGTTCGGGTTGGGACTACCTGTCCCAGACTCCACAAGCGACTTTAAGCTCATTAGATAAATCGCCCACTTGGTACTGCAGTGGTGCATGAACTCCACCGGCTCCTTCCACCCTTGGTGTTTGAAGAGGACGATGGCTTGGTCGCCACTTTGTTTGAGCTCAAAGCTTATCTTGTTGCCGATCCATTCCGCAGGCCCATCGACCACTTGCCACAGCACCCTCCTGGCGGAATCGAGCTCAAGCACCTTCATGTCGAAACCGCCTATTTCCACGCCGCCGGCGCTGAAGCGAAACTGGAGCACTCCGCCGACCTTGCCGTCCCCTTGCGTGTTGGTCGTCCACCAGCCGGCCAGGCCTTCACGCGTGGTCAAGGCCTTATAGACCTCCTCCGTGGACGACTTGATTCCAACTCTATGCAGGATATCCACCATGATTTTCTCCTTACAGATTGATTGAAACGACTAGGTTTCCTGTCATGGCAAAGACCACCTGACGTCAGCCACGCTTCAAAGATCTTTGCCGATGTTCAAGAACGTGGGTGAATTATATGCAAGCATTTACATGCATGTCAAGTAACAGATCGAACACGCAGTGCTCGAACATTGGGGAATCGGATTGATGGACTCGGCGCGAAAACCGTTGTTTGCAATCAGTCGAGGATTTGATCAAATGTCATCAACGCAATACAAGCACAGGAAGCTTGCTTTCGAGAATGACAGTCTTGGTGTGCGAGCCAAATACTAATTTTCCTACTCGGCTACGCCCGTGTGTCACCATGACAATCATGTCGCAGCCTGATTTTTCTGCCTCTTCCACAATGCTCTGGCCCACCATATAGGCGGTCACATGATGTGCTGTGAAAGCCACTCCGGCAGTCAATGCGCGCTTTTCAAACTGCGCCAGCAATGCGGTCGCATGGGCCTCGTTCTTTGACTCGTTGTCCTTGATGCGGTCCGCCAAGCGCTCGATACGCGATGTGGCCGCTGTAATGGGAACTTCAGGTTCCACAACAAACCCGGTAATGCGGGCACCCAATTGCACGGCAAGCTCAATGCTGCCATCCATGGCACGATGGGAAAGCTCAGAGCCGTCAACTGGCACAAAAAGGTGTTTGTACATGGGGTATAAATCCTTGATAAAAATGGTTATTCAATCTTCAACAAACGCCTCGACGCGCTTCTTCTTGAAACCTTTTCCACGCACACATCTTGCCGATGTGATTACATGGACAAACCCACAAGATTCACACTTCATCGGGCAGGACCAATAGTACCTTTTTGGTCAACACTTTCAGACCAGATTAATGCAAATTTCGGTCGACTCGTGGCGGACGGTGATGACGCTCGGTTGCCCGTCACGAACGGCGGATGACGGGTCATTCAACGCCTGCAATTGAACTTTTGTCACGCTATCAGTGGCCAGCCCACGGAGGCGCCGATCCTGCTGCTCGCTGAAAAACCTTTCTTTATCGGTTCAGCTTGCGTTCAGGCACGGACGCGCAAGATGTGATCCATACCAACCCAAGGAGCTTCCATGAAACGTCTCAATTCCATCAAATCGCTCGCAGCAGTTGCGCTCGCACTGGGCGCTCTCGGGGCGGCTTCGGCGGCGCACGCCCGTGACGACGTGTCCTTCTCTGTCAGCGTGCAGTCACCGGGAGTCTACGGACAGCCGGCGCCTGTGTATGTGCAGCCCCGGCCTGTTTACGTCGCACCTCGCCCCGTGTACGTGGCGCCCCAGCCGGTTTACATCCCCGCGCCGAGCCACTATGGGCGCCATGACCGGCAGTATGTGGAACGCCGCGGCCCCTATGGCGACCGCGACCGCGATGGCATCGCCAACGTCTACGATCCGGACAGCCCGCGCAACCAGCGACGCCATGCGCGGGTTTACGGCCCCTACGGTGATTTCGACCGCGACGGCGTATCGAACCGGCACGACCGTGATCGTGACGGTGACGGCGTTCGCAACCGCTACGACCGCCTCCCGGACAATCCGTACCGCAGGTAGCCAGGGGTGGGCGCCCTGGTCTAATCCACGGCTCCCCATCCAACTCGGATTTTCAGTTGCCCGTAAAACGAGCACTGCGCTTCTCGACGAAGTGACGTACCCCCTCCTGAAAGTCCTCACTGCGGAGGCTTGTCACCATCTCGGCATTGGCCAGCGTGATGGCCTCACCCAGGGACTGGTACGGCGCCTCCCACAATTGCCGCTTCATGACGCGTACCGAGCGCGGTGAGACCTCGGTAGCCAATGCCAGCGCCAGTTCATTCGCGCTTGCAGCCAGACTCTCTGGCGCCACCACACGGTTCACCAAGCCCATTGTCAGCGCCTCAGCAGCGTCAACCTTGCGGGAGGTTAGCAGCATATCCGTGGCGTGCGCATGGCCCACCACGCGCGGCAGCATCCATGCGATGCCATGCTCGGCGATCAAGCCGCGCTTGGCAAAGGCGGTGGCAAAAGCGGCCTTGCTCGAAGCAATGCGGAAATCGCTGTACAAGGCCATCACGAGACCCAGACCTGCCGCCGCGCCATTGATGGCGCTAATGATCGGTTTGGGGGTCGCCGGGAAATAGGAATAACGCGTCTGGTAATCAGGCCGGCGATTCATGTCATAAGGACGCATCCATTGCTCGGAACGGATGTCCTCTGGTGCCAGGACCTCCAGTTCATCCATATCCATGCCAGCGCAAAAAGCCCGGCCGGCACCCGTCAGGACGATGGCGCGAATCGCCGGGTCGCGCCCGGCCTGCTCAATCGCGCTGCGCAGTTCGGCCTCCAGCACCTTGGTCAAGGCGTTCATTCGCTCTGGGCGATTGAGCGTGATGGTCACGACCTGGCCTTGTGCCGCGTAAATCAGTTGTTCATAGTTCATGCGAGGGCTCCAATCAAACTTGTGCTGTTTCGAAATAGGACGGGGGCAACTGGATCGATACCGGTTCAAGGAACTCCTCGATGCCGTAGCGTCCGTTTTCGCGCCCAATCCCGGACTTACCGAAGCCGCCAAATGGCGCAACCGGATTGAAGGGCGCGCCGTTGACATCCACCTGGCCGGAGCGCAGCTGGCGCGCGACAGCCAGGGCGGCTTGCGGCGTTGCGCCCCAAACGGTGGCCGCCAAACCATAGTCCGTGCCATTGGCCAGGGCGATGCCCTCCTCTATGCCGTCATAGGTCATGACGACCAGCACTGGGCCGAACACTTCGTCGCTGGCGATGCTCATGGCGGGGGTCACGCCATCAAGCACAGTGGGGGCAACAAAGAAGCCGGACGCCGGCAGCGGGACAGATTCGCCCGTGAGCCGGCGGGCACCTCCCGCCACCGCGGCATCGATGAGCGCCAGAACCTTCTTTTGTTGCGCCCGGGAAATCAGGGGGCCCAAACGCGTTGCCGCGTCAGACGGGTCGCCCATCCGGTAACCGCCGACCAATTCGAGTGCAAGCGCCGCGACCGCTTCAGCGCAATCTCGCGGGATGAGCAACCGCGTCGTGGCCGAGCAGGTCTGCCCCGAGTTCAGAAAACAGCTGCCCAAGGTCGCTTTCACCGCGGCGGCCAGGTCAGCGCCAGGCAACACCAACGCCGCGGATTTGCCGCCCAGTTCCAGGGCGACCCGTTTCACCTCTTCTCCGGCCAGTGCTGCGATACGACGGCCAGCCTGGGTGGAGCCGGTGAAGGAAATCATATCCACTTGCGGGTGCCGGACCAGCACTTCACCCACATCGGATCCGGTGCCATGAACCAGATTAAAGACGCCCGGCGGCAGCCCGGCCTGTTCAATCGCCTTGGCCAGCATGAACGCGCTGGAAGGCGCCATTTCCGACGGTTTCAGGATCACCGTGCAGCCTGCCAGCAAGGCCGGCGCGACCTTGCTGGTGATCTGGTGCAGCGGGTAATTCCAGGGCGTGATGCAGGCCACCACGCCCACGGATACCTGCTGCACGAGAGAATTGCCGACACGCTCCTCCCAATGCAGGTCGGCTGCCAAGCTGGCATACCTGTCCCATGCCGCAATCGGCGCTGCCACCTGGATTCGTGAGGCCAGCTTGACCGGCATGCCGACTTCGCGCGAGATGACGCGGCCAAGCGCATCGGCCTGTTCATGCAAGGCGGTCGCGACCCGGCGTACAGCGGCAATCCGCTCAGCCAGCGGCGTCTGGGACCAGGCCGCCAATGCACCTCGCGCGCAGCGCACGGCGGCATCCACGTCGGCGGCGGAACTGGTCTGGTAGGTGGCAAAGGTTTCTTCGGTGAAGCTGTCAATCACCGGCGTCTTGAGGACACCCGTGGCCGGCGCCCAGACGCCATTGATATAAGTGTCGTGTTGGTGCATGTGTTGTATTCCTAGTTTGTTTTTTGTGAATCGCGGCGGGCCAGGAAGGCCTGCATCACGCGGGTCGGCTCCCCCGTTGAGTAGCATTCGAGTTGATAGCGGATGCCAGCGCTGCAGGCCTCTTCAAAGCCGGACTGGGTCCCCTCACGAAAGCGCTGCTTGGTGGCGCGCAAAGCCTTGCCAGGCAGGCTGGCGAGTGCGCGCGCCCGCTCGATCGCCCGTGGCAGCACCAGCTCTGGCGCAACCAGATCGTTGACCAGGCCAAGTTGGTTGGCGCGTTCGCCGGAAATCAGTTCTCCGGTGAGCGACAACTGCTGATTGAGCGAGTGCCCGATCTGCAAGGACAACAGATACGAGCCAACAATGCTCGCAAGGCCGGCCTTGACCTCCGGTTGCCCCATCTTGAGCGCGGCGTGCGCCACCCGCAGGTCGCACAGCAGGGCAATCTGGAACCCGGCGCCCACCGCCGTGCCATTGATGGCGGCGACGATCGGTTTGTCCACGTTGCGTACCGCCTGGTACATCGCGTGCTGCCGGTTTAACCACTCCGCGAGCGTCGTGGTATCGATTGCGGCGGACTCGTCAAGATCCTGTCCGGCGCAAAAGGCCCTCTCGCCAACGCCCGTCAGGACGATGGCATCTGCATCACTGCCGCGATCCAGTTCACTCAACGTGCTGGTGAGCATTTTGCGCAGCTCGGCGTTGATGGCATTCAGGGCCAGAGGACGGTTCAGGCGCACGACCGCGATGCGCTCGGTGATTTGGACGGTCACGGGGCTGTATTCAGTGGCCATGTTGATCTCCCGCGATTTCTATAACCGCATCGACTGCCCAGCCCCCCTCGCCATGGCTGCCCACAATCAAGGGATTCAGGTCAATCGATGCGACGGTGTTCGGGTGTGTCGCCGCAAACTGCGCCAGCGCGACGGCAGCACGCGCGACGACGTCCAGATCGACCGGCGCTTCGCCGCGCACACCGGCGAGGATGGGCGCGATGCGCAGCTGCATCAGTTTGTCGATCACGTCCTGCTCCGAGAACGGATACAGCAGCACGGCAAAGTCGCGCAGCGCTTCGACATATTTACCCCCGTCACTGACCATCACGAGGGTGCCAAACTGCGGATCCTGGCGGACGCCAAGGGCAAACTCGCGGCGGCCGCGTACGCGCTGGGCCACGATCGCGCCCTCAAAGGATAAGCCCATGCGCTGCACCCGGGCCACGCATGTCACATAAGCCTCCCGAACCTGCTGCTCAGTCTGCAGGCCCAGAAACACGAGCCCATGTTCAGATTTGTGCGGAATGTGGCCCGAGCAGGCCTTGATCACCACCTCCGGCCCCAAAGCCAGCCAACCCTGGATGGCTTCGTCGACGCTACAACACAGTCTGTACGGCGCCAGTGGAATGCCGGCCTGTTCAAGAACGGCCAGACTGGCGGCCTCGCTGAGCGTTGATGTCTCGGCCACAGGTAGTTGGATGGCGGCAAGGTTCGAGTTCAATGACAGCGCGGAACGTCGCGCCGCCGCCTGCTGCAACTTGACGTGCCGGCTGAGCTGGTGCAGCGCCGCAATAGCGTCCGTTTCGTGGCCAAAAAACGGCACCCCCGCGTGGCGGAAGGCCTGGCGCACCGAGGCCTGTGGTGCTGAAACGACCGTTGGCTTGGCGGTGCTGTGCATGAAGCGCGCGGTGTCGCGCGCCATGCCGGCGATGTCATAGCCCTCGCCCGCAACAGGCACGCCGATGAGAAACATGTCGGCTTGCGGGTCGGCCGCCAAGGCCTCCAGTGTTCGTGCATACATGTCGCCCTGCGTCAATAACGAAGCCGTCAAGTCAACCGGATTCTGCGCGGATGCAAAACTTGGCATGATCTCACTTAGGTTCACCACGGTGTTGCCGCACAGTTCAGCCAGCGGCAATTGCAGCCGTTCGGCCGCATCAGCGCACAACACACCGACTGCGCCGCTGTGGCTCATCACCACCAGGTGCTCCGCCGCGTGCAGACCCGACGCCAGGTACAACTCCGTAGCATTTACGAGACCATGCACGTCCTGTGCGCGCCAAATGCCGTGGCGTTCGAAAAACGCGTCGATAACCACATCGTCGTTGACGATCGCGCCGGTATGGGAGGCGGCGGCTTTGGCACCGTGGACACTACGACCCGATTTGAGCGCCACCACCGCGGCGCCACGGGCATTCGCCAGGCGCGCCACGTTGGCGAGCATCTCGGGGTCGCTGAGCGATTCAATGTAGAGCAACACCACCCGGACTTCGGGGTCAGCGGCCGCCACCAGCGCCAATTCGGATACGGAGGCGTCGGCGTCATTTCCTGACGCCACCAGGTAGCGCACGCCGATATCGCGCTCCCTGAGCATGGCGTAGGGCATCACGCTGGCCGCGCCACTTTGGCTGATGATGGCGACCGGTCCGTCCTTTGGCGCGACCTCCATGAACATGGTGCTGAAATTCAGTACCGCCCCGGTGCGAAAGTTGGCAATGCCTTGCGCATTGGGGCCGATGAGGCGCACGCCCAGCTGCCGGGCCAGCTCCACCAGGGCGCGCTGGCGTTTCACCCCTTCCGCGCCGGTTTCGCCAAAGCCGGAACTCATCACCACCGCCACACCCACGCCATGAATGGCACACTGGCGAATCATTTCCGGGACTTGGTCCTGCCCCACCGCAAGCACGGCCACATCAGGCGTCTTGGGCAAATCAGCAAGGCTGGCGTAGGCGGGAAAGCCCTGGACGGTGGAGCGCTTCGGGTTGATCGGGTAGACCTCCCCGCCAAAGCCAAAGCTGCGCAGGTAATGCAATGGCCGGCCGCCCACCTTGTTTCGATCTTCCGTCGCGCCAATAATGGCGACCGTTTTCGGATCGAAGGCACGCTGAAGGCGGGGATCGATGGATGGCTTCATTTTCATCAGCTCAATCAAGGGATGCTCCCGAGGACCTGATCACGGGCGCCCATTTGGCCGTGTCCTGTTTGATCAGGTCCGCAAACTCCGCCGGCGTGGTCGTCCTGGCCTCGGCGCCATCGGCCTGCATGCGCTTGCGCATGTCATCGCTTGCCATCACGGCGACCACCTCGCGGTTGAGCCGTTCGATGATCGGTGCAGGTGTGGCGGCCGGCGCGAGGACGCCAAACCAAATGCTCACATCAAAACCCTTCAAGCCCGCCTCCTGAGCGGTCGGCACCTCGGGCAGCAGCGGTGATCGCTTGGAACCGGTCACGGCCAACGCGCGCACCTTGCCGGCCGCGATGTTTTGCGTCTGCACTGCAATCGTGTCGAACATCATGGCAAGGCGGCCGCCCAGCAGATCGATCATCGCCGGTGCTGATCCGCGATAGGGAACGTGGTTGATCTGAATCCCCGCGATCGACTTGAACAACTCCCCCGACAGGTGGTTTGAGCTGCCATTGCCGGCAGAGCCGTATGCCAGCTCACTCGGCTTGCTCTTGGCCAGTTGCACCAATTCAGCAAGATTTTTTGCCGGCACCTGGGGGTTCACCACCAGCACGTTCATCGTGGTCGCCATCAAGCTGACCGGTGCAAAGTCCTTCACCGGGTCATAGCGCAGCTTTTTGTACAGGCTCGGGTTGATCGACATCGTGCCGGTGGTGCCGAAGAACAAGGTGTGGCCGTCGGCAGGCGCGCGAGCCACCATTTCGGCGGCGATTGCGCCGCCCGCGCCGCCGCGGTTATCGATCACGACGGGCTGGCCAAGGCGCTCGGACAGTTTTTGAGCCAGTAGCCGCGCCATCGCGTCGGTCGGACCGCCGGCCGGAAAAGGCACCACCAGCGTCACGGGCTGCTTCGGATACGCCGTGACGGCTTGCGCCTGGGCGGCGGGTGATGTCAGAAAAAAGGCAGCGGCAAGGGCGGCAGCGGTAAAGGTTAGAAATCTCATGTTGTCTCCTGGAAATGTGAGCGAAGTCTAGGAAAGATATGACTTCACGTAAAGACGATGTCATTCAAACCAGATATGCATTAAAGTGAAATCATGAATCTCAAACCATTAATCACGTTTTGCCTGGTGGCCGACCTGGGCTCGCTGTCGCGCGCGGCGGTGGCGGCGGGCTTGGCGCAATCGCTGGTGAGTCGCCATATCGCCCAGCTCGAGTCCCAATGGGGAGACCGCTTGTTTGTGCGCACTGGGCGCGGAATGGTGTTGTCCGAATTTGGGCAACGGATTCATCCCCAGATTCAGCGTGTGCTGGAGCAGGTTTCGTATCTGGAGACGGTGGCCAGTGAAGCGGCCGGCGTGGTATCCGGCACGGTGCACGTCGGCGTGCTGCCGTCGATGTCGCGCCAGTTGCTGCCCCTGCTGTTCTCCGACCTGCGCGCCAGGGCGCCGGCCATACGCTTGCACGTCATCGAAGGATTCAGCGGTGAACTGGACGAACAACTGAGTTCGGGCCGGCTCGACCTGTCGGTGGTCAACCGCTATGGCTCATCGGCGGCACGCGGTGAGGATGTACTCGGCATCGTGGAAACTTACCTGGTGGGCAAACCCGGACACCCTCTGCTCGCTGGCAAGAAAGTCTTGTTCAAGCAGCTCGCCGGACTGCCTTTGGTGCTGCCGGCGACTCCCAACGGCTTACGTTCGACACTGGATCAATTGTCCCGACGGCACGGTCTGCAGCTCGACGTCGTGATGGAGGTCGACACGTCGACAGCCATGAAGGATGTTGCCTCAAGTGGTCACGCCTTCACTCTGCTACCCGCCATGGCGGTGAGTCAGGAAATAAACGCTGGTAGCCTCGCGGCCGTGCCAATCGTCAGCCCCGCCATCAAGCGGACCATTGCGTTGAGCGTCACAAGCCAGCGACCTCAATCAAAAGCGGCGCGTTTGGTCGCGGTGCGGGTGCGTCATCTGGCGATGAAGCTTTTGGCACCGTAGATTTGGTCTCGAAAGCACCCTGCGAATGATGGCAGCATGGGTTTCTCTGAGCAGAAAAGCAGTAATTCGCTCCTGCTTTTCAGTCGCCCGGCATGGGTACTTTCACTGGCCGTCCACGTTGATCGGCGGGACTACTTTCAAAACAGCCGTCTATCCAACAAGCTTGACTGCATTTGCCGCAGACCGGGCTGAAGTGCGTCGATTCCGACACGCAGGGCCACACAAGTGGCGAGAACATCGATGATCATCAAGTGCAGCAGGCGGGACACCATGGGGCAATAGCGCTCGAATCCTTCGGGGTGGTCGGCGGCCAGGTGAATATGCCCAGCCAGTGCCAAAGGCGAGCCGCTGGACGTGATGACAATGGTGGTGGCCCCGTTCTTGCGCGCCATGTCGCAGGTGGCCATCAGGTCGCGCGTCCTTCCCGAGTTGGAGATCACCACGGCACAGTCACCGGCCCTCATGACGGACGCGCTCATGACCTGCATGTGGCTGTCGCCGTAGGCGGTCGCGGGAATACCCAGGCGAAAGAATTTGTGTTGGGCGTCCTGGGCCACGATGCCAGAGTTGCCCAAACCAAAAATCTCAATGCGTTTACCGCCTCGGTAAGTAGCGAACAACGCAGTAACGGCTTTCTCGATATAGACCCTGTTGGCGTCGCAGCGGTATTTTGATACCGCAGCCATGGTGTCATCGATCACCTTGACCAGGATGTCGTTGGTATTGTCATCCACGTCGACACTGCTGTGAATGAAGGGGACCCCTTCCTTCACGCTGCCTTCGAGCTTGAATTTGAAGTCTTTCAAACCGTCATACCCCACACTGCGGCAAAAACGAACCACGGTGGGGTTGCTGACCTGGGCCAAAACCGCCAGTTCGGAGACCGGCAGCCGGGAAAAAATCAATGGATCAGACAACACAAGCCTGCCGACGCGTTGCTCCGCAGGCGACAGCGAAGTCAATGAAGCTCTAATTCGGTTGAGCATGGTCGTTCCAATGGGCGCTTCACTCTGCAACAGCTCTATTCAAAATGGCACTGTCACAGGGCTCGGCCTATAAGAAGTTAAGGCGCAGACCGGGGTTGTTCGAACCGACCGCGACTGAAGCTGGCGGTGGCACATCGCCGTTCTGACTGTCGTCGCCTCCCAGCTTGAACTTCGCCACGACTTGCACCAGGCCCTGCGCCTGCAACTTCAGACTGCTGGCGGCCGCAGCCATTTCCTCCACCAACGCCGCATTCTGCTGCGTCGCCTCATCCATGTGCCTGACCGCCTCGCCCACCTGCGATACACCCGCACTCTGCTCCGAATTGGCTGCGCTGATCTGCGCCATGAGGGTGGTCACGTGACCGATGCTGCCCACCACTTCAAACATGGTGATCCCCGCTTGATCCACCAGAGTGCTTCCCTGAGAAATCCGTTCGACACTCGCGTTAATCAAGGATTTGATTTCCTTCGCGGCCGCCGCGGAGCGTCCGGCCAGACTGCGCACCTCCGATGCAACAACCGCAAAGCCGCGACCATGTTCACCTGCACGTGCTGCCTCGACCGCTGCGTTGAGTGCCAGGATGTTGGTTTGAAAGGCGATGCCATCAATCACGCCGATGATCTCCGATATTTTTTTGGAGCTCTCGTTAATGCCTTTCATGGTTTCTACTACTTGGCCCACCACGTCACCTCCTTTGACGGTCACGGTGGAGGCGCTCATCGCCAGTTGATTGGCTTGGCGGGCACTAGCGGCATTCTGTTTGACGCTTGCGCTGAGTTCTTCCATGGAGGCTGCGGTTTCTTGCAGTGAACTCGCCTGCAGTTCTGTTCGTGCCGACAGATCGTGGTTGCCCTGGGCGATCTCCGCGCTGGCCATGGCAACGTTGTCGGCGTTGCGCTTGACACTTTGCAAGATGCCGCTAAAACTACTTTGCATCTCCGCCATGCCACCGAGGAGCTGAACCGTTTCGTCATTCCCTGCAGCATGCACAGGCACTGACAAATCACCTTGAGCCAGTCTGTTGGCCACCTGCACCGCATAAGCCATGGGTTGCGCCAGATATCTTGCCAGCCAGAGCGCAGCAAGCAGCAGAATGGTCGTCGCCAGAATCAACGCCGAACCGACGAAGATCTTGGCTTGAACCACTACCGCCTTTGATTCAGCGGCAAATACATTCTCATCCTTTTCGATGGCATCAACCTGCACCGCCATTTGCTTCTCAAGTTCATTGAACAGTCGCTGAAACTCGGGCACCGCCGCCGCTGCGGCAGAGTCACCCGCGGCGAGCTTGATGATGTTGGCCGCAGAATCGGTGTACCGCTTGACCATGGGCAAAGTCCGGTTGATCGTGGCCTTTGACTCCGATGAGAGTGGCGAATCTTCCAGCGTCTTCAAGGCAGAACTGAGACTCTTCGCGTGCTCATCCAAGGCCTTCTGGGCCTGCGCAATCTGGGCCTTGTCTCGCCCGATGGCCCCCAACATCGCGCGCTGGACATCGCCGCGAACGGCCGCATGCATCATGGCAGCACGCTGACTGTTCTGTACTGCCAATCCCATGCTGACCGAGCCACCAAAAGCATCCGCCAGACGCTGCGCACTGAACAAGCCAACACCCCCGACCAACGCGGCAATGAAGGTGCCCGCCAAGCCGATCCCCAATATTTGATTGCGCAGCTTCATAGGATCCTCATTTGCTCAACTGGCCAGCGCGTCCGCGCACGCAACAGAGCTACCACGCGTCAGGAAGTGAGCCGCAACAAGTTCAAGAATTCGCTTCTTCAAAGGTACTGAAACGCACTGGTCAAAGGTTAAAGAAGGAACGGCCGCGCCGTCGCAACGAAGCATGTCCCAACGCGAGTCTTCAAACCGTGGCCAAGCATCCATGTTCGCGGGCAGACTCCCCTTGATCCTGCTGAACTCCTCCTGGAACTCCGCCTGCGTGAGCAAGTCGGCGATAACTTGATTGACATTTTCGGGCGAACTCGCCAGCGGCACAAAGTAGTCTGCGATAAATACGAAGTTTCCCGCCGTGCCTGGCACTGCCCAGCGCGATACATTTTTAAAGCCGGCAACCCCCGCCCAATCACCCATCACTGCCAGCGCTGCATCCCCACGGTCAACGCGAGCCAACTGATCTGTCCAAGGCAGTTGCAAGGCGTTTTCATCCACAAATTCGCGTAGCTGCAACATCACATCCAAGGTGCTCACCATCTGCGCAGATCGCAGGGCGGATACATCCCGGCCTTCAAACGCACGTCGGTACAAGTCCGCACCCATAACGGCCAAGGCAATGGATTCAAACAGTACACCGATTTGCCAGGGTTCGGCGCCAACCGCCAACGGTCTTGAGGTGATATCGCCAGCATCGTTCAACCATCGAAAAAGACCAGGGATATCCGCAGGAATCCGTTCCCCCAGCCGCCTGGCGATGGCGCCATTGACCCAAGCACAATTGGCGCGGTGAATCGCCACGGGTATGCCATGCCACCGATCCTCATGCGTCATGTAGTGTCTGACAAAAGGGGGCAGCCGCTCAATCCACTTTAGATCTTTGGCTACTCTACTAAGGTCAGCCAGATGGGGGCGACCCGAGGCAAGCGCATCCACAATTTCCATGCCGTGCATCTTGCAGGCCTCAGCTGACTCGAGACCTGTCGCGTTTGCGAGTTGGATTCCCAGTGGCGCCAGTTTTTCCTGGCAAAGACTTATCGCCGCCAGATCCGGGTTGCTGCGCCATGCGTGGGACAGCTTCCACATTGTGTTTTGTTTCACGTTTTTTACCTGGGCTTGCGGGCTTGAATCACAATCCCGCGAAAGTCATTGATATTGGTAAACGTCGGGCCGGTGTGAACCAATGCATCTATTGCATTCAACAGCGTGGCACTGTCATTGCCATCCAACGAAACGCGCGGACTCACGCCCTGCGAACGGGCCAGCGCCAGGCTCGAGGGCCCAATCCAGCCGCCCGCGGCACCGGCCGCTCCATCCAGACCATCGGTGCCCGCTGATAGCGCGTAGATGTTGGGAGGCTCCGCTTCGCCGTCCAGTGCCATGGCGAGCGCCAGAGCAAACTCCGTATTTCGTCCACCCCGACCCTCACCGCGAACGGTAACCGTTGCCTCCCCGCCGGACAGGAGTATGCAAGGCGCCTCAAACGGAACGTTGTGCTGGGCCACGCTCAGCGCGATCGCCGCATGCGCCTTGGCCAGCTCGCGCGCCTCACCCTCCATGGCATCCGACAGAATGTGACAAGCCATTCCCTCGCTGCGTGCCTGCGTCGCAGCGGATTGCAGCCCGTCCCATGCGCTGGCGATGATGTGATGCCTGTTGCGCGCAAGGCGCGGGTCTCCTGGCTTGATCGACTCCCATGCACCTGTCGTTAGGGCGTCCGTGACCAAGGGCAGGTCGTCGATCCCAAAACGTCGCAGAACCGCCAGCGCATCGGCGCAAGTGGATGCGTCTGGCAGGGTGGGTCCCGATGCGATCAGTGAAGGTTCATCCCCCGGTATGTCCGAAATCAGCAGCGTAACGACCTGTGCCGGATAAGCCCGCGCCGCAAGGCGCCCACCCTTGATGGCGGACAAATGCCTGCGCACCGTATTGATTTCCGCGATCGTTGCGCCCCGTTTCAGCAATTCCCGGGTGATGTGCTGTTTGTCTTCCAGATTCAGCCCTTTCGCAGGCAGGGAACACAAGGCCGATCCACCACCTGAAATCAGGGCAATCACCAAATCATCAGCCGTCAGACCTTCAAGCGCACGCATCAGCTCCGTGGCGGCGATCACGCTGCGTTCATCGGGTACCGGATGGCTGCCTTCACATATGCGAATCCTCTGCAATGGCAAACTCGCGCCTTTGGGCACGACCACGACGCCACTCAGCGGCCCCTGCCAGTTGGCTTCAACGGCACAGGCCATCGCCGCTGCCGCCTTGCCAACACCCACCACGACAGTACGCCCAAGCGGCTGCGGTGGCAAATGCGGAGGAACCACCTTCATCGGGTCTGCAGCATACAGCGCAGCCTGGTACAAACGCAACAGCAGCTCGATCGGTGCAGGCCTGGGTGTATCGGATATGGAATTCATCACGGGAAGTCAACCTTAAGGTCTTGTCTTAGTTTTCAATTCCACACTGCACCGACAGCAATTGCCGCATGCGTGCGCAGGCCAATTCAGGGTCACCGAGCACGCCACAGGCATCGGCCAGTTCAAATAGGCGTGCGTAATGCGCCACCCCCCGTGCGGCCTGCAAACCACCGGCCATGGAAAAGTGATTTTGATGTCCGTTCAACCAGGCAAGAAAAACCACGCCGGCCTTGTAATGGCGCGTCGGCGCCCTGAACATCTCGCGCGACAAGGCGACGGTCGGATCCAACAACGCGCGAAACTGTAGGGCATTGCCCTGTGCAAGCTCGCCCAGTGCGACCGCTGCGACTGGCGCTATCGGATCAAAAATCCCCAGCAAGCCATGTGAAAAGCCGCTGGCGTCGCCTTCAATCAGCTCGGCGTAGTTGAAATCGTCACCCGTATACATCTTGACGCCCGGCGGCAGCCTCCGCCTCAATTCGATTTCCCATTTGGCTTCGAGCAAGGACACCTTGATGCCCTCCACTTTGGACGCATGCGCGCGAATCAGCGCGACCACCGTGTCGATTGCCGTGGGGATGTCACCGGAACCCCAGTAACCCTTCAGTGCGGCATCAAACATCTCCCCAAGCCAATGAAGAATGACAGGTTTATCGCTGTCCTGAAGCAAGCGTCCATACACCAACAGGTAGTCATCCGCGGTTTTTGCGGCCCGCGCCATGGCCCGACTGGCCATCAATATGACTTGCCCGCCTTCAGCCTGCACGACGTCGAATTGCTCGCGGTAAGCTTGTTCGACTTGACTCAGCGTGACCTCATCGCCTGGGACCAGCTGGTCCGTCCCGACGCCGCAGGCTAAATTGGCGCCCGGCACGGTTCGGGCGTGGCGGACGGAGCGCTGAATCAATTCGCGCGCTACCGGCCAGTCAACGCCCATGCCCCTTTGTGCAGTGTCCATGGCCTCGGCGACTCTGAATCCCAGACGATACAGATGGTCCCGGAATGCCAACGTGGCATCCCAGTCCACTTTGGGCGAGGCGTCAAAAGGGTCCACCGTGGCGATCGGATCAATCACCACATGGGCAGCCGCAAATACCGTGCGGTTGAAGGGTCCGACCGGACCCACAGGCAGCACGGGTTGGGCTTTGAGAGCGTAGGACTTGATCGTCCCATCAAACTGGGGAAGCTTCAAGGTGAGTGACATGGGCTTTTTCCTTCGTACTAAATATTGCCGAGAATGTGGTCAACGCCTTTTTCGGCAACCATGATGGATGGCGCATTGGTGTTGCACGACGGAACCCGCGGCATGACCGAGGCGTCCACGATCCGCAGGCCTTGGAGACCAATGAGCTTGAGGTCGGGCGTGACCACACTGAATGGATCAGACGCCGGCCCCATCTTGCAAGTACCCACCGGATGGTGATCAGTCTTGGCATTGGCGCAGGCGTATTCAAAAAGATCCTCGTCGGTTTTGAGTCCGTCGCCGGGGAGCACCTCCGCCTTCACGTAGCGTTTCAGAGCGGGTTGGCGCAAAATTTCGCGGGCCAGGCGAAGGCCTTTGATCGCCATCTGCCGGTCGTAGGAATCTTCCCAATAGTTGGGGTCCAGCAAGGGTGCCGCCGCGGGGTCTTTGCTGGCGAGGCGTACCGTTCCACGCGAGCGGGGCCGCAAATAGGCAGTGTTCAGTGTGACTCCTGAGTGTTTCATCTTAGCGACACCGGCCTCGATGCCCGAGCCCAATCCCAAGTGAAACTGAATATCCGGTGAGCGTGCATTCTCAGCGGGGTCGGCATACCAGAATCCACCTGTTTCAAACAGGCTGGATGCCACGGGCCCTTGCTTGAACAGTAGATATTGCAGTCCTGCCCATGCCGCATAGTGCGGCTTGTTGAACCTGTCGTAGGTGTGATCGCCGGTGCATTCCGCAATGACAAACAAGTCCAGATGATCCTGCAAGTTTGAACCCACGCCGGGCAGGTTATGCACCACGGGCACACCCACGGCGCGAAGATGGTCTGCCGGGCCAATGCCCGACTGCATTAACAATTTTGGCGACCCGATGGCGCCGGACGAGACGATCACTTCCCGGTCAGCGTGCAGACGAACAGGCGTCTTGCTTGCGCCCTGCACCACTTCCACCGCGACCGCTCGCCCGTTTTCGACCAGTACGCGCGTCGCCACCGTTTGCATCATCACCGACAGATTGGCGCGATCGCGTATGGGACGCAAGTAAGCGACCGACGTGGATGAACGTCGTGCGTTCAACTGGGTCAACTGGTAGTAACCCAAGCCGGCCTGATGCTCCCCGTTAAAGTCGGGATTGAACGGGATGCCGAGCTCTTGCCCGGCCTGAAAATAGGCTTCGCAAATCGGAAGCGGACTGATCGGATTGGAGACGCCCAGCGGGCCACCGTAGCCGTGGTAACGATTGGCATAGCGCTGGTTGTTCTCGGACCGCTTGAAATAGGGCAACACGTCTTCATAACCCCAGCCCGTGGCACCTTCCTCGCTGACCCATTCGTCGTAGTCCGCGGGAACGCCGCGTGTGTATAACTGGGCATTGATCGAGGAGCCCCCGCCGATCACCTTGGCCTGGGTGTAGTTCAGAACTCTGTTCTTCAGGTGCTTTTGCGGCACGGTTTGCCAGCCCCACGAGCCAATGCCCTTGGTCATTTTGGCAAAGCCGGCAGGCCAGTGGAAGAAGGGGTGACCGTCGGTTCCACCCGCTTCAAGTAGCAGAACCTTGACCGTGGGGTCGGCACTCAGGCGATGCGCCAATACGCAGCCGGCCGATCCCCCGCCGGTGATGATGTAGTCGTAACTTGCAGTTTTCATAATTTTGGAATGGATATGCCACCATCCACATGGATGACGCTGCCGGTAGAAAAATTCAGTTGCCCATCAGCCAGCGCTGCAACAGCCCGAGCAACATCGGAGGGATAGCCCCAGCGCCCCGTGGGCACCAGGCCATCGGCAATGCGTTGGTCATAGGTCGCGGAGACGCCCTCGGTCATGGGGGTGCGAATAACGCCGGGACGCAGCTCGAACACCGCGATGCCTGACGGGGCCAGTCTTAAAGCAAACAGCTTGGTCAGCATGCCAAGTCCTGACTTTGACAGGCAGTATTCCCCTCGTTCAATGGACGCCATCTCAACACTGACGGAAGATATGGTCACGATGGATCTGGGTGCGGGCGATGGAACGGCCACCATGTGGCGGGCAACGCCCTGTGTAAAGAAGAACGTTCCGCGCAGATTGACCCCCAGTACCCGGTCGAATGACTGAGGGGTCACGTCCAGCAGATCGCCTCGGCTTGGCGCGGGGATTCCGGCGTTATTGACCAGGCAGGCAATGGGCCCGCCCCACTGATGAATGGCTTCAATCAAGGGGTCGTGGTGTTCGGTTTGCCCGAGGTCCGACTCAAATAACCTGCCGCGGGCACCATGGTCTGCGATGGCTTGCAGCGTTTCCTCGGCACCCGAGCTTTCAATATCGGTGAGTGCCAAATCAAAACCACGTGCAGCCAACTCAATTGCGATCTCGGCACCGATGCCGCGGCGGGCGCCGGTCACCAGCGCGAGGGGGCGGGATTTCGTCATATGAATACCTTGTCGCGCAAATGTTGTCCCACCCGCAAGGCCTGGGCGGCAACGGTCAATGCCGGATTGACTGCCGCGGAAGATGGAAAAAATCCGGCATCCACAACATACAAATTGTCGTGATCCCACGCCTTGCACAGGGGGTCCAGCGCCGAAGTCGCCGGATCACGCCCGAAACGCACCGTGCCGCATTGGTGTGACACTACATCCGTACCAAATGACTTCGCCAGGACGAGGGGGTAGCCTGTAGCACGAAGAATCTGCTTGCACTTGGCGACCCAGCGATGGTGGGCCTTCAAGTTGCTGCGATGCCAATGGAGATTGATGGCCCCGTCTTCGCGAATCGTGACCCGGCTTTCCGGGTGGGGCAAGTCTTCGCTTTGTGCATACCAGTCCACACTGCGCGAGGCCAAAGCCGAACGAAGAAACCTGGGCACCGCAGCCAAAGGGCCGCGCAACATGGGCTCGCGAATTTTTCCGAGCAACTGAAGACTGCCCAATGGGGTGTTACGTTCATCGTCGCCAAAATAGTAGTCATGCACCGCCAAGGTCTTGGGAAACCGGGTGGTATTGAATTTGAAGGGATGAACAGCCATCAAGGCGCTGGTGTTGTGCGTCATGTAATGACGTCCGACGACATCCGAGCTGTTGGCCAAACCCCTTGGATGTTGGGGATTGGCAGATCGCAGCAACAAGGCCGCCGAATTGACCGCGCCGGCACTCAACACAAATGTATTCGCCGTGATTCGCTCCCTGCGGCCATTGATCACCACATCGACCGCCACGACCTTCTTTCCCGTGGCGTCGGTCAGGAGCCTTTCCACCAAGGCTTGCGACCGCAGCTTGATGTTCTTGTGGCGCAATGCAGGCTGAATCAAGCGCGTGTCGGCATCCCCCTTGGCGTCGATCTTGCAGGGAAAGGCGTCACAGTTGGCACAGCGAACGCATTTTCCATTGACACCAAAATCAACCGCGCTGGGCATGGGAAAAGGAGTCAGACCCTGAGCCCGCAAGCGTCGGGCAATTTCGCCGATGACAGGCTCATGCGGAATCGGTTCATGGGCATACGGCGAACTGCGGGGTGGATCGGTCGGATCGAGGCCCGCCTGTCCGCGCACCCCAAACAAGAACTCGGCCTGGTTGTACCAGGATTCCAGATCCCCATAGCGAATGGGCCAAGCGGGTGAAACACCCTCTTCATGCACCAGCGATTCAAAATCCTTTTCGCGAAATCGAAACATGGCCGTGCCATAGAACTTGGTATTCCCGCCCACAAAATAGAACATGCCGGGCTTGAATGGCCGTTGGTCGGCCCACCAAGTCTCATCCGTGCGGTACCGGTGATCACAGAACACCGCTTCAGGATCCCAATTCTGCGCCTCTCTGGGCAATGCCGGCCCCCGCTCCAAAATCAATACGCGGGCATTGCTGCCGGCAAGTTGGAGCGCGATCGAGCCCCCGCCTACGCCCGAGCCGATGATCACCACGTCATAGGATGTATCAGTCATGGCGTTCAAGCGATCAGCGCCTCCGTATCCACATCAAAGCAAACCAGCTTGGCCAGGTCGAGAAGAAACCGGGTTTCTTGCCCCACCACAAGTGCCACTTCTGGCTCCAGAATCGCCGTAAGTTCAAAACCGGCCAGGTTCAGAACCACCAGCGTATTCGCGCCTGTAGGTTCGATGACTTCTACCTTCGCGCTCACGGTGCGCTGCGTCGGCGTGGGGGCTATGCCGTCAGTTGCCAGGCCGATGGCTTCGGCGCGGATGCCTGCGATGACTTCCTGACCCAGGTAAGACCGCAATCCAGCCAACCGTTCGGGCAAGGCGATATGCACCTTGGGCCGTTCCCCCAATTGAAACGCCAGTGCCAGCGCGCCGTCTTGTTCCACGACCCGTGCTTTGGCAAGATTCATCCGGGGCGACCCCATAAAGCTGGCCACGAAGGTATTGGCCGGGCGGTTGTAAACCTCGTGCGGCGTTCCCAATTGCTGAACCACGCCGCCCTTCATGACGGCGATACGGGTTGCCAAGGTCATGGCTTCAATCTGATCATGGGTCACATACACGATGGTTGATTTAAGGCGCTGGTGCAGCTTCTTGATTTCAGTTCGCATATCCAGGCGAAGTTGCGCATCGAGGTTGGACAATGGTTCATCAAAGAGATACAGCTTGGGCTCGCGCGCCAGTGCGCGGCCGATGGCGACACGCTGACGCTGCCCCCCCGACAGTTGCCGCGGCTTTCGGTCCAGCAGGTGTTCAATCTGCAGCAATTTCGCCACCCCTTTGACTCGCTCGGTCCGAATTTCCTTGGGCACCTTGCGCATCTGCAGCGGAAACTCGATGTTCTTGGCCACCGTCATGTTGGGATACAACGCATAGGACTGAAACACCATGGAGATGTTTCGATCTGCCGGTGCGACGTGTGTGATGTCCTGCCCATCCAGACGCAACAGACCGCCCGTCGGCTCGTCCAGTCCCGCAATAATGTTCATCAAGGTACTCTTGCCACAACCGCTTGGCCCCACGAGCACAAGGAACTCTCCATCGGCCAGAGTGATGGATATGTCATGAAGAATCTGAACTGCGTCAAAACTCTTTTTGATACTGATTAAATCGAGCGAAGCCATGCTGTTATCCCTTAACTGATCCGGCCATGAGGCCACGAACAAAATACTTACCAGAAACCATGTAAACGATGAGGGTCGGCAAGGCGGCTATGAACGCGCCTGCGAAGTGAACGTTGTATTCCTTGACGCCAGTAGAACTGCTCACGAGGTTGTTCAGTGCCACAGTCAGTGGAAAGGAGGTGTAATCGCTGAACGAGGCACCAAACAAGAACTCGTTCCAGATGTTGGTGAACTGCCAGATCACGGTCACCACAATGATGGGCGCGCTATTGGGTAGCAAGATGCGAAAGAGAACACCGAAGAAGTTGGCACCGTCCATTCGAGCCGAGCGCACCAGCTCGATGGGGAACGCCGCGTAGTAGTTGCGAAAGAACAGCGTTGTGAACCCGATGCCGTAGACCACGTTGACGAAAACAAGCCCTTTAACGGTACCTGCGAGTCCCAGCATTCCCAGAGTCTTCGCCATCGGGATCAGGACAATCTGAAATGGAATAAAAACGGAGAACAGCATGGCCGCGAAAAGAATATTCGCGCCGCGCATTTTGAACTGCGTCAGGATGTAGCCATTGAGCGCACCGATGAGGGTCGAGATGATGACTGCGGGCACGACCAACAAAAACGAATTGATGAAGTAAGGCCTTAGCCCGGTTGGCTGTACCCCGATCTGGGCGGTGCTCCATGCCGTTAGCCAGGGCTCAATCGTCCAGGCGACGGGCAGTGACATCAGGTCACCGCTGCGGATTTCATCCAGCGGTTTGAGTGAATTGACCACCATCACGTAGACCGGCAGTATGAACAGCAATGCCGTCGCAATCAAGATTCCATACAACAACACCCGACCCGCCGTGGCGGCGATTTGGCCGGTCTTGGGATTGTGAGGAGGTATCAGGGAAGAGATATTAGCCATTTTTGACCTTCCGCATTTCGCTGAATAAATAGGGCACGACAACGAAACCAATGGCCAGCAGCATCAGAACCGAGCTGGCCGCGCCAACCGCCATTTCATTGCGAGTGAAGGTGTACTGGTACATGAAGACCGAAGGCAGCCAGGTCGAGCGTCCGGGTCCGCCGTTGGTAAGCGCGATGACGAGGTCATAAGACTTGATGGCCATGTGCGCAAGAATCACAAAGGCAGAGACAAATACGGGTCCCAGCTGCGGAATGATGATGTACAAATAAATCTGCCAGGTCTTGGCCCCGTCCAGGCGTGCCGCGTTGACTTGCTCCGCATCAACGCCCCGTAGACCTGCCAAAAACATGGCCATCACGAAGCCGGTGGTTTGCCACACAGCGGCGATGACCACGCAGTAAATGGCCATCTCTGAATCCTTGATCCAGCCAAAGGCAAAGTTCTCCCAACCCAAGGTCTTCAGTGTGTGCTCCAAGCCCACACCCGGATCCAGCAACCACTTCCAGGCGGTGCCGGTGACAATGAAAGACAGTGCCATGGGATACAGAAAGACGGACCGGAAAGCACTCTCCGCGCGAACCTTCTGGTCAATGAGAATCGCAAGGGTCAGGCCCAGTGCCATCGCAATCAGGATATACAGTGACGCAAACACCCACAGATTGGAAAGCGACACCGCCCAGTTCTCGAGGCCGAGAAGACGCGTGTAACTGGCAGTTCCCGTCCACGCATATGACGGCATTAGCGTCGAGGACGTGAACGACAAATAGACCGTGAACATGATAAAGCCATAGACACAGACCACGACCAACAAGGCACTGGGACCCAGTAGAAGCTTTGGTAAAAAACCAGCTTTCATGTTGTTAACTCCAAAATTAAACGATTTCCGGCTAATGTGAGAGAGCGGGCTTCGATCATCCCGCCCTCTCCTGCTTTTTAGCCCTTCGCAGCCGCGGCCAGTTCAGCAGCCGCCTTCTTCGAGTCAATCTGACCGTTGAAGTGTCGGGTCACCACGTCGTAGAAGGCGTTCTTGATGGACGCCGGCACGGTATGACCCTGCGCCATCGATCCGACCAAGGTATTGTTTTTATTGGCTTCAGCCAAATCCTTGATGGCTTTCTTGCCACAGTCGTCAAATGCAGCGTCCGACACATCGGTACGGGCAGGCGCGGAGCCCTTCACGACATTGAATGCGGACTGGAAGCCCGGGTTCAAAATGGCCGAGGCCAATTTCGTTTGCGCGGCCACTTTGTCCGCGCCGACCTTGAACATCGCAAACTGGTCAGCATTGAACGACACGATGCCCTGCGTGCCAGGCACACGGAAACACAGGAAGTCTTTTCCGGGGACCTTCTTGGCCGCGATGAACTCGCCCTTGGCCCAGTCTCCCATGATCTGGAAACCGGCCTTGCCGCTGATCACCATGCCGGCTGCCACATTCCAGTCGCGACCGGAAAAGTCCTTGTCCGCGTATTTCCGCAATTGCGACATGCGGTCAAACGCCTTGATCATCGTGGGAGAATTCAAGGCCTTTTGATCAAGGTCAATGAAGGCTTTTTTGTAGAAATCCAGGCCACCGGCTGACAAGACAACACCGTCGAACATCGTGGTTTCTTGCCAGGGCTGGCCCCCTTGCGCCAGACCAATGAATCCCGCTTTTTGCACCTTGTCAAGGGCGGCGATGAAGTCGTCCCAGGTTTTCGGCTCGGCTTTTACGCCGGCTTTTTCCAAGACCGCCTTATTGGCCCACACCCAATTGGTGGAATGCACATTGACGGGCGCAGCAACCCACTTGCCATTGAACTTGGAAAACTTCTGCAAGGCCAACGGCACCGTCTTGTCCCAGCCTTCTTTGTTGGCCAGATCATTCATGTCGGCGAGCACGCCTTGCTTGGCCCAGTCCTGGATGTCAAATCCCAACATCTGCACGGCTGCGGGCGGGTTGCCCGAGGTCACGCGCGCGCGCACTGCCGTCATCGCCTGCTCACCGCCACCACCTGCGACCGGCATGTCGTTCCATTTAATGCCTTCTTTTTCAAGATTACCTTTAAGAACGCCAAGTGCAGCGGCTTCGCCTCCGGCCGTCCACCAGTGCAGTACCTCGACCGCCTGTTGTGCCATCGCCGGCGCCGTGAAAGCGATCGCAATTGTCAGGCTCAGTATTTTCTTTTTCATGGAATGTCTCCTATCAAACTAAGGTTGGGGCGATGTCTTGGCAGCGCCCGGTGAATTGCCATATGGATATGGCGGTATACATTCGAACTGTGTCCAGCTCAAATGAATCTGTATGGCACTTAGCGTGGAAGGTACCAGTCGGTACGCGGCCCCAGGTGCATGTGCAATGTCTTTGTTTCCGTGTAGTCTTCCGTCGCAAATCGACCCAGCTCGCGGCCGATCCCGCTCTCGTGGTAGCCACCAAATGGCAACTCCGCGTGCCCTTCCAGAAAGGTATTGATCCAGACCGTGCCGGCTTTGATGCGGCGCGCCGCGGTCATGCAGGTGCTGAAGTCCTGGCTCCATACGGCAGCGGACAGTCCATACAAGGTGCTGTTGGCGAGGTCAATGGCGTCGTCGACTGTGTTGAACGTAAGCACCGCAAGAACGGGGCCGAACACCTCTTCTCGCGCAATGGCCATTTCCCGGGTGACGCCGGTGACCACGGTGGGCTCAATGTACATTCCGGTACCCGCGATCCGCGAGCCACCCAGCGCCACCGTCGCCCCCTGCGCTTGGGCCGAGTTGATGTGCGAGAGGATGGTCTCCATTTGTTTTTCTGTCGTGATGGCACCGACCTGAACGCCAGCGACCAGTGGGTCACCCACTTTGACGTGTTTGGAGCGCTCGATCACCTCGGCCACGAATTTCTTGGCGATCGTCTCCTGCACCAGGATTCGGCTGCCGCTATTGCAGCACTGGCCGGCGTTGAAATAGATGCCGTACACCGCCGCATCCACCGCGGCGTCCCAGTCACAGTCAGCAAAGACGATTTGCGGATTCTTGCCGCCCAACTCCATCGAAACTTTCTTCAGCGTTGCCGCGGACTTGGCAACGGCGGCCTTGCCCACTGCAGTGGAGCCCGTGAACGACAACATGTCCACGTCCTCGTGCGTCACCATCACATCGCCGACGACGCTTCCGCGACCCACCAAAATATTGACCGCCCCGGGCGGTACGCCGGCATCGATCAGGATCTGCCCCAGCATGACGGTGGACCCCGAGGTCACCTCGGCCGGTTTAACCACCGCGGTGCATCCGGCGGCAAGGGCAAACGGAAGCTTTTGGCTGACGATAAGAAAAGGGAAGTTCCAAGGTGTGATCACACTGACGACGCCAATCGGGTCACGCAGCACCACGCCCAAGGTGCTCTCGCCCAAGGTGTTGTAGCTGTCACCGTGCAGGTTGCGCGCCAATGTGGCGGCGTACTGCCAAAGGTCAGCCGAGCCTTCAATCTCGGCCAGCGACTGGGCCAGCGGTTTGCCGTTTTCCAGCGTCTCCATCTCGGCAATCGCGTGCTTGCGCTCAAGAATGAGATCGGCCACCTTGCGCAGAACGCGAGCACGGTCCGCACCCTTCATGCGCGGCCAAGGGCCATGGTCAAAAGCTTTGCGGGCAGCGGCGATAGCTTTCTCGGTATCGGCCACACCGGCTTGCGCATAGACGGCAACCAGTTGGTCGTGTGCGGGCGACCGGCGTTCCAACTTGCTGCCATCCACCGCTTCCACCCATGCCCCGTCGATCAGCAACTGGCCATGAAACGGGGCGCGTGTGGCTAGATCGGATGCGGTTAAAGAAGAGTTTTTCATGATAGTCCTTGTCATAACGTTTTATTGATTGAGGTTTAGCGCCCGTGATAGCGGGGCACTCGTTTTTCGCGAAAACTGCTGATGCCTTCGATGGCGTCTTGCGTGCTGGCGGCCAAGGCGCCGGCGATAGCTTCCAACGTAGCATCTGCGTCTTCGCCTGCAGCTGCATTGATAAGTTGCTTGGTGAGCTGCATCGAAACCGGCGCTTTGGAGGCCATCTCCCGGGCCAACGCATTCGCCCGGTCCATCAAGCCCTCCGACGCGACCACTTCATGCACCAGGCCGGCTCTCATGGAATCGCCGGCTGTGAGCCGTTGCCCACTGAGCGCAAGGTACTTGGCATGGCTGGCGCCAATCAGGCGCACCAGCCTTTGCGTGCCCGACCACCCGGGACAGGTCGCAATGGAGGCCTCGGGCAGTGCGAACTGCGCGCCCGCTGCCGCGATACGAATATCACCCACGATGGCAAGTTCAAGTCCACCTCCAAACGCGTGTCCATTGATTGCACTGATGACGGGCTGACGCAGGCGAGCCCATTGGTCGAACACTTGGTGCCCTCTGCGCACCCAACGGCGCCACATATCCAGCGGCTGCAGGGAGGCCCATTCATTGATGTCGGCGCCTACACAGAACGCCTTGCTGCCAGAACCGGTCAAGATGACAACCCGCACCACAGAATCGACGTCAAGTTCGCGTGCACAGCTTTCAAGCTGATCCAGCATCCCGGGTGTCAAGCTATTTAGCTTGGCTGGTCGATTTAAAGTGACGGTTGCAACTTCACCGTCACGCGCAAGTTCAACGAGAGATTCATTCATGGTTTAACGTTCCAAAGAGTGTTTGAAATTCAATGCGCATGCTGCGAATTCAAAATCTGCCCCAAAAAGCTCCGCGTCGTTTCGTGCTGCGGGTTGCTGAAGAACTGCTGCGGCGGCGCCTGCTCGATGATCTGGCCATTCGCCATGAAGATCACGCGAT
>NZ_QEII01000243.1 GCF_003347515.1 Rhodoferax ferrireducens
GTCCCACCACCAATCCGCTCAATACCTCTGAGTTGTTCTGCATCGCATATGTCCACGTTGTTTACGCGGACACAAGCATCACGGATTCCACACCCGACCGAAAGTACGCGGTTAATTGATCGCTTACGTTAATACCGTTGTTCAGCGCGACCTGGGCCACCGAGATACCAGGGTGCGTACATTGCGCGATCAATTGCGCTTTGAATTCAGAGCTGTGCCGACGTCTCTTTATCGGCTTGGAGTCTGTCATGGTGTCCACCTATTTCCTTAGTGGACACTATCCTCTGCTTCTTCGAGGATGTTCTCAAGATGGGTTGGCCAGACGCTTACACCGTTCTTGCGGAGTAAGCAACTGGGGAACACACATTGACGCGATGAGCGTATCAATGTGTGTTCCCCAGTTGCTAACGAAGGATCGCGAGCTCGAACTGCTGCTGCCGCACAACTGGCAGCCTGCCGATAACAACGCCGCGTCGCTCGTCCCAGCCGCGTGCGCCACGGTGCCAGCCACCGCTGCACCGTGCGCCGCTGAATAACACAGTCGCCATCGCCAGCGCAAGGTGGGTTCGCGGAACGCATACTGTTGGCCGGATGCATACCCATCGGCACCGACACCTACGTTCAGATTTGCAATATCGCACGCTGTGCGACCTGTCACTATCTCCAGAATGCGCAGCTATTTTTTGCCGACTAAAGATTGTCAGTGAAACTACGCAACTTGTCGGAGCGCGAGGGATGCTTGAGTTTGCGCAGTGCCTTGGCTTCAATCTGGCGGATCCGCTCACGCGTTACATCGAACTGCTTGCCCACTTCTTCGAGTGTATGGTCGCTAGTCATCTCGATACCGAAACGCATACGAAGAACCTTAGCTTCGCGCGGCGTGAGGCTGTCCAAAATGTCTTTCACGACGTCGCGCAGGCCGGCTTGCATCGCGGCTTCCATAGGGGCGGTGTTGGCGCTGTCTTCAATGAAGTCGCCCAAGTGGGAGTCGTCATCGTCGCCGATGGGCGTTTCCATAGAGATTGGCTCTTTGGCGATTTTCATGATCTTGCGGATTTTCTCTTCCGGGATCTCCATCCGCTCGGCCAAGACGCTGGCATCGGGCTCAAAGCCAAACTCCTGTAAATGCTGGCGGCTGATGCGGTTCATCTTGTTGATGGTTTCAATCATGTGCACAGGAATGCGAATCGTGCGGGCCTGGTCCGCGATCGAACGGGTAATCGCTTGTCGAATCCACCAGGTGGCATAGGTCGAAAACTTGTAACCACGGCGGTATTCAAATTTATCCACCGCCTTCATCAAGCCGATGTTGCCTTCCTGGATCAAGTCCAGAAATTGCAGACCGCGGTTGGTGTACTTTTTGGCGATCGAGATGACCAGGCGCAAGTTGGCCTCGATCATTTCCTTTTTGGCCGCGCGTGAAGAGTATTCGCCTTCGTTCATGCGCTTGTTAATGTCTTTGAGCTGGTCCAGCGGCACCACGACGCGGGATTGCAGGTCAGTCAGCTTTTGCTGCAAGTCCTGCACCGGTGGAATGTTGCGGCTCAAGACTGCGCTCCAGGGTTTGCCGGCCGCAGCTTGCTTCTCGATCCACTTCAGGTTCAACAACTGGCTGGCAACTTTGTTGCCGTGCTTGTCGCGACCACTGAAATCGGCTATGAAGTTTTCTTGGGGGTAGCCGCATTTGTCCACAATAATGCGACGCAATTCACGCTCCTTCTTGCGAACATCATCCACTTGGGAGCGCACCATGTCGCATAGCTTTTCAATAGCCTTTGCGGTGAAGCGGATCGACATTAACTCGTCCGACAAGGCCTTTTGCGTCTTGATGTAGCTAGGTGTGCCGTACCCTTCTTTCTCATAAATCTTGTGAATTTTCTCAAACAGTTCACGCATTTTGTCGAAGCGGGTGAGCGCCTCGCGTTTGAGTTCTTCCAATTTTTTCGTCAGTGCCTTGGAGCCACCTTTTCCATCGTCATCGTCGGCTGCATCGAACTCGTCAAAATCTTCCTCTGCCACGTAGTCGTCGGCTTCGTTGGGATTGGAGAATCCATCGACAATTGTGGTGATGACAACCTTGCCTTCGCGGATGTCTTCACCCAAGCGTAGGATTTCGGCAATGGTAGCGGGGGAGGCCGAGATAGCCTCCATCATGGCCATCAAGCCGCCTTCAATGCGCTTGGCAATTTCGATTTCGCCTTCGCGCGTCAATAACTCCACGGTGCCCATTTCGCGCATATACATGCGCACTGGGTCAGTAGTGCGACCGAACTCGCTGTCCACAGTGGACAAAGCCGCTTCCGCTTCTTCTTCCGCTTCTTCTTCTGTGGCTGCGGTCGAGACATTGTTGTTGAGTAGCAACGTCTCAGCATCCGGCGTTTGTTCGTAAACAGCCACGCCCATGTCGTTTAGCATGGCGATCACGACCTCAAGTGTTTCGGCATCGACCAACTTGTCGGGCAAGTGGTCTGAAATCTCCCCATGCGTCAGGTAGCCGCGTGTCTTGCCCAGTTTGATCAGAGCTTTGAGGCGCAGGCGACGTTTGGCGATGTCTTCTTCAGACAGCACTGTTTCGTCCAGTCCAAACTCTTTCATCAGCGCCCGCTCTTTGGCTTTGCTGATCTTCATGCGAAGAGGTTTGACCTTTTCACCGGTTACAACTGGCTCACCTGCCAAGTCGGCCTCAATGTCAGACATGTCCATGTCGTCCGCACCGGTAGACTCTGTCGCGCTTTTTGGCTTTCGTCCCCGTTTGGCTCCGGTTTTTGGCGCTGACTCGGATTCGATGGACGCGGCCTTAGGAGGGCGCCCCGGTTTTTTCTTGACAACAATATCGGCAGCAACAGCGGCGGGAGCAATTTTTTCTAATTTGACGATGGACGTTTTTTCTGGGGACTTGGATACGGACACTGTTTTGACTTTCAATTCGGGCTTTTCAATAGCGGTCTTGGTTGCCACTGCGACCACGGCCTTCGGGCTCGTGGCCTTGGACGCGGGCATGGCGGCGACCTTGGTGGTGGGCTTTGCAGCGGACTGGACAGGCTTCTTGGACTTTTGAGCAGGCATGTAAACCTCAGAACTTCAAAAAAGACAGAATGAACAGGCGCCCAAGCGACCGGCGCGGTTTTCATGGCGGGGAAAAAATCCCCCAGTCGCAAGATGTGAGGGCGAACATTTGGTGTGCAGTCCTTGCGGTAGGGTAGCCGGTCGTGAACAATGTCATCGTTTGGCTGGGTCCGGAGGTGCTGCTGTCGCTCTTGCAGAAAATCAACCTTGAATTATACTTTCAATTGTAAAAAAATCAATTCTGAAAACTAAATTTGTAATTGGACTCATGCGGATTCACTCCAACTCTTGGCCGAGTCAATCAGCCTGTAAAAGCGCCGCTTCAAGTTGCAGTCTTCGGGACTGAAGCTCACGGTAACGGAGCAGGGCAGTTGGATCGGCCTTAGAGGCTGTGATGGCCTCGGTTTGTTGGATTTTGATTCGTTCAACCAGCATGCGGTTGAGTAGATTGCGCAGTTCGATGGCGGATTCGTCCGCTTCTTCCGCGTCGCCGATTTCGTGGTCGGTCATTAGCCTGAGTGCGAGTTCTGCCCCTTCGTGCTCTCGCAGGCCTTCCCGCAAAGCTACCCACGTCTGCGGGCCGTGTTCATGGAGTTGGCTTTCCAGCCATATGAACAGAGGGCCGTGCGGCGCGGGTAGCTCGCACAGCATGGTGTGATCTTCGGCAGACAAGACCTCAAGCGCTGCCATATTGCCCAGCAGAATTCGGGTGGCGTGATCGGCCCGACTGGCGGGTAGTGCGCGTGCACCCAGACGGGGGCGCGGCGTAAATTTCTTTCGTGAATTTCCGCTGTATCCCTCTAACTCATTGCGAGAGTCGCTGTTTTTTTTGTAGCGGCTTTGTTTTTCGTCGCTGTTACCCGCTGGCTTTGGGTTCCAAACATCGTTCAATTCGCGGTTTGACAATTGCACCAGATCCGCAATCTCGGTCTGAAGCTGCAGCTTGAGGGCTCCATCGGGTAGTTGCATCCACAAGGGCTTTGCGTTGCTGGCCAGGTGGGCTCGGCCTTCAGCGCTGTTCAGCTCGCAGCCCGCGCGCGCCGCGTCTATCAAAAAACGACTCAGCGGGACGGCTTCACTAACATAGCGTGAAAAGGCCTCTTTCCCGAATTCGCGAATGAAGCTGTCGGGGTCGTGCTCTGGTGGCAAAAATAGAAATTTGACACTGCGCACGTCAGTTGCAAAGGGTAGGGCCGTGTCAAGTGCCTTACGGGCGGCACGCCGGCCTGCGGCGTCACCGTCGAAGCTGAATACAACTGAATCTGTGAAACGAAAAAGCTTCTGCACATGCTCTGTTGTGCATGCTGTCCCCAAGGTCGCAACCGTATTGGGGAAGCCGAGTTGGGCCAGCGCCACCACATCCATGTAACCTTCAGTCACTAGCACATAGCCATGTTCGCGCAATGCGTGACGGGCCTCAAACAGACCATACAACTCACGCCCTTTGCTGAACACGGGTGTTTCGGGAGAGTTAAGGTACTTGGGCTTGTCGTCACCCAGAACCCGACCACCGAAGCCAATACATTCGCCTTTGACGTTGCGGATGGGAAACATCATTCGGTCGCGAAAACGGTCGTAGCGCTTTTCTTCCTCGCCCTCTTCTGTGTTCAAAATCACGAGTCCGCTTTCCACCAGAAGGGCGTCGTCGTAACTTGGGAAAACACTAGCCAGATTGCGCCAGCCTTGGGGCGCGTAGCCCAATCCGAACTGTCTGGCAATTTCACTCGATAGGCCACGACCCTTGAAATAGGCCACCGCTCGGGATGATTCTTTCAAGTTTCTCTTGTAGGCGTCTGCAGCTTTTTCGAGCACGTCACTCAAAGTGGTCTGCTTTTCGCGCTGCTCGGCTGCGCGGACCCGATCTTGCGGGCTGGCATCGTCTTGGGGTACTTGCATGCCGTATTGCTGGGCTAGGTCGTTGACGGCCTCTACAAAGGTCATGCCTGCGTGGTCCATCAAAAAACTGATCGCATTGCCGTTCTTGCCGCAACCAAAGCAGTGATAAAACTGCTTGGCTGGACTGACTGAGAAAGAAGGCGACTTTTCTCCGTGAAATGGGCACAGGCCCATAAAATTGGCGCCGCCTTTCTTCAGCTGCACATAACGGCCCACGATCTCCACCACGTCAGCGCGTGACAGCAACTCCTGAATGAAGGTCTGAGGAATGGACATGGTGCGATTGTAGAAACATGAGGCTCAGGTTGTCTGTACATCAGGTGCCAGTTGCCATGTACCTTTGCTCCTGAAATTGCTCTCAGCAAAAAATATAAGAACTCTGCATGGCTTGACGCCATTTGCTTTGATGTGGCGAGTCGCCTGCAGTGAGCGTTATTTGGATGTGTCAACTCCGACGAGTCGAAATACCTTGATGTGCCTTCAGGCGGGTCTGAAATGATGTAACTGAAATGCAGCTGACTGGCGGCGCGACTGTAACGTTCATAACAACGCCTTCACGGGCGAGGCGCGCCCATGGTATTTCAGTTTTGTCGCAGTGTTAACGCGGGGCCAGGCGAATGGCTCCATCCAGACGAATTACCTCACCATTGAGCATGTCATTCTCAAAGATGTGCTGCGCCAGTTTTGCGTAATCCTGTGGCGTTCCCAGGCGCGAGGGGAAAGGGACGCTCGCGGCCAGAGAGTCCTGCACTTCCTTGGGCATGCCGAACATCATGGGCGTGCCAAAAATGCCGGGCGCGATGGTCATGTTACGAATACCGTTGCGCGCCAGATCACGCGCTATGGGCAGCGTCATGCCGACAATGCCGCCCTTGGAGGCGCTGTAGGCCGCCTGGCCAATCTGGCCGTCATAGGCGGCCACTGACGCGGTGGAAATCATCACTCCGCGCTCTCCCGTGGCCTCTGGCTCGTTCTTGCACATGGCGTCAGCGGCCAGGCGAATCATGTTGAAGCTGCCCACCAGGTTGACGATAATGCATTTGGTGAACACGCCCAAGCTGTGAGCGCCACTCTTGCCCACGGTTTTTTCTGCTGGCGCGATGCCTGCGCAGTTAACCAAGCCCATAAGCTTGCCCATGGCCACGGCCTTGGCAACCACCGCTTGGCCATCTGCTTCGTTGCTTACATCGCACTTTACAAATGCTCCGCCAATTTCACAGGCAATGACCGCGCCTTTTTCCGCCTGCATGTCGGCGATGACCACTTTGCCACCTTTGGCCGCCAGCATGCGAGCAGTGCCTTCGCCCAAACCCGATGCGCCACCCGTGACGATGAAAACTTTGCCTGCGATGTCCATATGTGCTCTCCAAAAATAATTGACGTTTACGTAAACGTCAATTATGGCGCATCAATCTCTCTTTTTCTTCCACTGGTGAAGCGAGAGTGTCAAGATCGCTGCTACAATTCAGGCTCTCGGACAAACCTTAGGCGCGTAGCTCAGCTGGTTAGAGCACCACCTTGACATGGTGGGGGTCGTTGGTTCGAGTCCAATCGCGCCTACCAGCATTTCCCTCTGAAGAGAACCAGTCTTCAGTTTCTCAGGGTGATGCTGAAAATATGAAATACTCTAAGCCGAATATCCAGCCATTCAGTTGGCTGGTTTTGGCCTGAGTCAGGAGTCCACATGCAAAACAAAAAAACAACCGCTGACACAAAAGTTGCTCAGCGAGTTATTAAAAAATACCCCAACCGGCGGCTTTACGATACCGATACGTCGAGTTACATCACGTTGACAGAAGTCAAGCGCTTGGTAATGGACAGCGAGCCCTTTGTTGTGCTTGATGTTAAGACCGGGGAGGACCTCACCCGTAGCATCCTGCTTCAAATAATTCTTGAAGAAGAGGCGAATGGGTCTCCCATGTTTACCGCGCCAGTGCTGGCCAGTGTCATTAGATTTTATGGGCATGCCATGCAGGGCTTGATGGGAGGGTATCTGGAAAAGAATATTCAGTCGCTGATAGAAGTTCAGACGAAGTTCGCTGAGCAGTCCAAGGGGCTGACGCCAGAAATGTGGACGCAGTTCGTCGCGATGCAGTCCCCAGTATTGCAAGGTCTTATGGGCGGAAATCTAGAGCAGTCCAAGAGCATGTTGGCGCAAATGCAAGAACAAATGGAAAAACAAACCGACCAAATGCTCGGGGCTTTCGGGATCAAACGTTGATCAGAGCGAATGCTGGGACAATTGACACATGAGCGAAGTAATTACAAAAAGCAATACTGCACCCAAAGTTGGCTTTGTCAGTCTCGGTTGCGCTAAAGATAGTCAGTATAAACCGCTTCAAGAGCACATGAAAGGCCTGGCCTACGTGGTATCTAATGCCCGTCAGTTAAACCGCGAGTAGGCGGAACTTGGCGGTGAAAGTCCTTTACTCGCCTGGCAGCAGTGGTGAGATTTGAGCCGACTCAGCGATCTGATCGATCCGATAATAATAGAACACACCCTGCGAGCCACTGGCAAGGCCGCGATCCGACAGTGCAAGCTGTCAAAGGTCAGCTTCAGGGGCTGACTGACCCGGTTCGTCATAAATTTCGGGCTGCGTGATGCAATCTCAAAATTTCAACGTCATCACCACGCACGCGGTAAATGGCGATGTAGTTTTTGTGCAGGACCAGTTCACGCGTGCCGGGGACCCGCCCTGCCCGACCTACGCCCGGATGGTCCTGAAGTTTGGTCACAGCGTCCTGCAACTCCCGCACAAAGGTGGTCGCACGGGTCGGGTTATCTTTGGCGATGTAGCCTGCGATTTCATCAACAGACGCGAGCGCTGTATTGGTCCACTTGATCAGCATGGATCAAGCGCTGTATTTAGTGAACACCGCTTTGACCTGCTTGTCGGTGGCGAATTCACCTGCATCGGCTTCCTTGATGCCTTCATGAATGTCACGAATCTGCCAGGATTCACTCTGCACATAGCTGGTCAGCGCATCGATGGCCAAAAAGCTCTTGGTCCGTGCGGTAGCCTTGGACAGCTCTTCGATCTGGTTGTAAAGCGCCTCGGGGAGTCGTACGTTGATGGTTCTGGCGGTCATGGCGTAACACTCCTGTGCATGTGTAATACAGCACATTGTCCACTTCACAAACCCAAAGGTCAAGGCAGGCGGCGTCTTCCCTGCGGAAAAGACCCTCATGCCCAGTTGATGGAGCCGGAAATAAGCAGATCAGGGGCTGAGTGCCGGATCGCCTGATCCACAGCGCCCTGGCTGTTGAATTTCTTCACGTCGGCAATGAAAGTCGCTGTGTTGCCATTGGTCAGCTGCAACTTGAAGCTCTTGGCCAGACCGGTCACCAGTGCGGTCATCAGGTCCATCTGGCCTGCATCGCTGTTGTCCTGGTCGACCTCGATGGCAAATGCACCCGGATCAAAAAGGCCCAGAATGAATTCCATGGCGGTCGAGTCAAAGTTGGTTCGTTCAATCTTTGATGCCGAGCCATCAAAGCCGCTGTAGTGACGGTAAATGTTCCAGCAACCACTCTTTCGCCGCCGGTGTCGGCTTTGATAGCTACCAATACCTGAACGCTTTACTGGTGGCGATGCAAAAGCCCTGACCGCTGACGATTGCGAGGCTTTGCTGACCCGGAACATCGTGTCAAAAGTTAACTTACTGACCGGCCATCGGCAGTCAGCTTCACCGGCAAATCACAAGCTCAAATCGGCGTCACTTGCAAGATCGCGGTTAAATGACCGCTTACTGTGTACACGGAGGAAACCTTGACCTTTGAGGAAGTTGCGGTAGCTGTTAAGCGCGACGGCTTCAACCTCTTTGGCCACTTGGTTACCTGCCGCAATCACGCGACCGTCATCGGTCAAGATGGCCAGTCTGGCTGCTTTGCCGTCTACGGTAACGCTGATGCCTTCGTGGGACACCGCGGTGATAACGACGCCACTGATGGTGCCTACGGGTTGGGTTCCGATCATTATTGACCTCCAAACATACGTTGAGTGCTTTCACCCGAGCCGCCGAGCGGACCTGCAGTCGCCACCACGAAACTGGAAAGCAATTTTTTGAGCGTCATGGGAATATCTGTTGTTGATTGCCGTTGCTCAATACCGGCCGGGTGCAAATTGGAAATTGATGCCGGAGCGCCAAGCGCGAACAAAAAGATCACAAGGTGAAAAAGTTGAATCGCCTCCAGGTTTGCGGAGATTGGGAAGCAAGGACTGGCCGCGCTCTATTCGTTGAACCAAGCCAATTCTGCAGAACGCCCGGATTGTCTTGTCCCATTCGGGTAACGATCGCTATCGCAACATCCGAAGTCCGGGTTCAACTCATTGGGGATGTCGTTCGACAACCCCAGCCGTAAGGCTAGCCCCTGGACGACGCTCAAACGGACTGTCAAAACAAAGTCGCTTCGCTTGGTTCGCTTTGCCAGTCCGTTTCAGCCCGGCAGCAAACCCCACCATTCAATCGCGCGCTCACACTTGCGACTTACCAGTATTGGCTATCCGCCGTCGTGGCGGCTAGTCGATTGGAGATGCAAATGAAAAGAATGTGCGTGGTGGCTTCACCTGTCAGTGCCACTGCCGTCATGGCGACGTCCTGGCGCCTCAACGCGGTCAGCCGGTGAATGATTCCGTCTGATCATGCAACGCTCAACGTTCTTAAAACTTAGGGTTTCGCTTGACGAAGCCGAACGCTTCAATGCGCGTGCAGCAGCCCTGGGTGTCAGCGTGTCTCAGCTGATCCGTGACACCGCATTGCATGGTGCTGTTTTTGTCACCTTTGAAAAAGCGCAGGCGGGTTACGAATTTCGCAGACTGGGTGCCATGCTCAAACACCTGTACCCAGCCAGAGATGGCCGCTGGACGGCTGAAGACCGCAAAAAGTGGTGGGCGTTGATCAATGAGTTGCGTGAACGTGCCGACACGCTCGAATCAACCGCATCAGGCGGCAAAGACAAAGCAGTCGGAATGGTCCATGCTGGCTAAAGTCATTCTGCTGAAAAAGTCCTGGAAGACCGTGGCCAGCGCAGCGAACTATGTGGTCGATGACCCGAAGAAGACGCCAGAACAACCTGAACCAGGCGGTTACGAGCCGGAGGATGCCGCCAATTACCTTGCGCGCGAGGGTGTGCTGGAAGCAGCCTCTTTCAACATGGAGGGACTGAACCCCACTGACCCGGACGACCGTCGCCAAATCATCAAATTGATGGATGGCACGGCGCGGGCCTGGGCCTCAAGATCAAAGGCTAATCCCAAAACCAATCCTTTTTATCACGTGGTCCTGTCATGGAAGGAGGGCGAGCGGCCCACCGTTGACCAAGCCACAGCCGCCGCCGCCCGGGCGCTCAAAGAGGTTGGCATGGCCAACAACCAGGCATTTTTTGCGATCCACCGCGATAAAGATCACCACCACCACATTCACATCATTGCCAACCGTGTTCACCCTGACCATTTAATACTCACCGGGCCACCGCGATATGACTTTTTGGTGCTGGACAAAACCTGTCGAGAAATCGAACTGGAGCAGGGCTGGCAACACGACAACGGCCCCCACGTGGTCATCGACGGGCAAATCAAGCGGTTGACGCATGCCCTGCGCCGCCAGCTCGGACTTGAAACCGACAAATCACTTGCGCCGCATGCTCCCGCTGTGAAGGCAAGGATGAGCGAAGTCAAGGCAGGACTGCCATCACTGGCAGGCTGGCTCAAAAACAGGGTTGCGCCGGAGCTCCTTGCAACGCAGAACTGGCAAGAGTTCCACGGCGCTTGCGCCGCCAGAGGGCTGAGCGTGGTGAAAGTCAAATCAGGTTTGATTTTCGAGGCCAACATGCTGGACAAGGCGACGCAAACCAAAGCATCGGCCGTCCACTATGCGCTCAGTTTGGGCCGCTTGCAAAACCGATTTGGTGCGTACGAGCCGCCAGACATCACTACGGCACCTGCCACATTGGCCAATGGGCCGAAATTCGGATCCGCCTACAACGACTATGTTGCCCGTATTGCCTGCGGTACTGACCCGGACTCGCAAGAACATCCCGGGCGTACCGGGCGAGGAGACCAGCGCGATCAAGCCAGACTTGACCGTGCCATCGCACGCACGGCGCTCTTTGAACAATACAAATCAGAAAAATACACGGCTAAAGATAACCGCAAGGCTGCAAGAATTGACCTGCGGGTGCTTCATCAATCGGAAAAATCAAACCTGCTCAAACAGCTCGCAGTTGCCAAAGCCAGGACAGTAGCCACTTTGCAAAACCAATATGGCAGCCAGATTGCCCGGCTATTGTGGGCCGCACAGCGCACGGCAGCAATGGAAGGCATGGCAGATCGGCAAAGACAGGAACGTCTGGCACTCACACGTGCCAACGCAATGGAATGGTTGCCATGGCTGGAGCGACAGGCCGCGCTTGGCAACGAGGCGGCCATCGCGGCGCTTCGCGGGCTGCGCTATCGTGCCCAGCGTGAAAAGAACAGACAAAAGGCGGGCATCGAGGGCGAAGACCTTGGCCCCATCAATCCTTTAGCTGAGCAAGAAAACAGCATCAGGGGCACGGCGCGACCGGACTACTTCGACATCCGCACTGCCCAGCTCAGGATCACACCAGAGCACAGCATTGAATACCTTGACACCCGTGGCAAGGTACGACTGACCGACAGTGGACCGCGAATCGATTTGGCGCAAGAGAACGACGAACTGGCCATGCAGGCTGGGCTGCTGTTGGCCATCCAAAAATTTGGTGGCGAAGTGTTTGTTACGGGGTCACTTACGTTCCGGGAGTTGGCAGCAAAAGAAGCTTTGATGATGGGTATTCGTGTGAAGAACCCAGAGCTTGCTCACATAAGTGTGGATAGGAAGCGCAATATTGAAATGCAATTGTGATATTTTAAATATCCGAAAAAATTTTCAAGAAACTGTTTGATATATATTGGTTGTAATCGAATATCGTGTTGTGGTTTGGTGCTCTTTAAAATATAATCATCAGCAGTTTCTTTATATTTTTTGATAAAAATAAATACTATGAATAATGACTTTAAAACTGTGGCACGAAACTATATGCATATGACCGCATGCAAATACCGTCAAGTGGTCTTCTACGCCAAGTGGGTAGTTTGTATTGCAGTCACTTTTTTGGTGTGGGGTGGTGCAGTTTGGTTTGGGTCGCTCGCATGGGATCAAAAGCAAGGGGCCGTCCTGGCTTTGATGGGCTTTGGTGCTTGGCTGGCAGTTTGTAGATTTGTTTTGCCGGGATTTTGGTATTTATCAAACGAAGTTATCAAACAATTCGTTCAATATATTAATCATCGACTCTTGTAAATTAAATTCAATGGTTACTTTGACGGTGGAATTGAGCGAAGAGTTGGTAAATGCGCTTGCCCAGTTTGTCAAACGCGTTGGTTTTTCAGAAATGCGCAGCAACGCCGTGGATGACTTTGAGGCGTATCTCATCCGAGATGCCATTGACAGAGTGCGCATAGGGTTGGCTAACGCTGGAATTTCTCCGCGATGAGGCACACCGGTAGCATGGTGGTGGCCATGGCCTTCATGTTGATGGCCATTCCTGTTCAAGCAGAACCAGAGGCCTGGCGAGAGCGTGTGATTGCGGCGGTTCGTCCAGGTTCGGTGGTTGCACGGCGCGGGTTGGACAATGATCCCATCACACAGGCAGTGCTATTGGGCCAGGGTGGGGGGCGATGGAGCCATGTGGGCATCGCCGTGCAGCTGATACCGGATGGCCAAATCTACATTGAAAGTGCCATGCCAGGCGCGGGCACAAAGCTCGAAAAGCCAGAGGTTTTTTTCAGTACCGAGCAGGCTTCAGAGGGTGAAGTGTTGCTGATGCCGGCGGACAAGGTCGATGCTGTTCAAAGCGCTGCCAAATCGCTTTTGGGGCGACCCTTTGACGACCAGTTAACGCTTGATGATGACGGCAAAAAACTTTATTGCACAGAGCTTGTGGCCATTGCACTGCGAAGCGCCGGGGTGCTCAAAGATTTGCCAATGCGATCCATTTCATTTTTGCCTCAAAAAGTCATTGCACCTGACGATCTGGTTGCGGCTGCCCGTGCAACAGTGCTGTGGTAGCGAGACACGCCTGGCGTTACACGGAGCGCAGCAAGCCGATCACTGTTCGACAAAACCGGACGAGGATTTGCGTGTCCTGTTGTGGTGGTCGTCCCTTGGAAATTTCACAGGCCCAAAATACCGTGAATCAAAGCTGTTCGGGTGTTCACCAGCAGCCCAGATCTCTCCTTGTTTGAGGCGAAACGATCCGCGCAGATGGGGAAGGGCGCTTTCCTTGGTGTCCAGGTCCAGCGGTCTTGAATTCGGCACTGGCTGCCCGTTGATGTCAATACCGGCATCGGTTGCTGTCACGAGATCGCCAGCAACGCCCACCACGCGTTTGATCAAGGGCATGCTGCCATCAGGGCACGAGCCGTGACCGATTGACGGATGCGGAATCGGCGAGCAAAAGCTGACCAGGCTCCCCTTTTCGCCAAGACCTAATTTGTAGACCAAGTCAGGCATCGATCCAGTGACATTCAAAACGAGGCCAGATGACTTGGCGACGATGGCAAAAATCGCTGTTGCTGACATCGCAAGTAGCGTCACATAAAGCGGTACGAGGTTCAGTTGTTTGGCTTGCATGCTTCAAGAGTTCTGTCTGTCAGCTTTGGATGCCTTTTACCCGCGAGTCAATCACTGAATGTCCAATCAGTTTTGCGGCGCCCAGCATCTGTCTTTGCACCAGTGCTGAGTCCTTGTAATAGATGATTTTCTGGCAGTAAATTGGCGCGTGACCAGCGACAAACACCAGCTCATCGGCCGGTGGAAGGCGCATGGTTTCATCCGGTGTCAGCAAGGGCCGCTGGCTCAACTGTTCATTCGTGCTGACATTGTTCAGCACCACGCTCAGGCGTGAACCCGAGAAATTTCTTTGGGTGTGGGCAACCGTGGAGGCACCGCTCATTTTGGAGAGCAGCTCAGCCGTCTCGATTTTGTTGGGCGCGAAGGCAATCCGGATGTGGCAATTCGACAGGATGGATTCGTCTCTTGAGTAGGCCTTTGTCAACTGGGACAGGTCTTGTGTGATCAACAAGGCCTTGAGCCCGTAGCCAGCGATAAACGCCAGGGCCTCCTCAAAAATTTCAAGTTTTCCCAGCGCCGGAAATTCGTCAATCAGCAGCAGCATCTTGTGCGGGAACCGCGACCTGGAAGCGCCGGTTTCGTCAAACTCCATTTTCTCAGTCAGGCGACGCACCACCTGATTGATGACAAGCCTTAAAAGTGGCTTCAGGCGGTCTTTGTCTGAGGGTGGCACGACCAAGTACAGGCTGGTCCTGCGCTGCATCAGTGACTCGATCGTGAAGTCCGAGGTACTGGTGTTGGCCGCCACAATCGGATCACGATACAGCGACAGGAACGACAGGGCCGTTGACAGCACGCCAGAGGCCTCGTTGGAGGCCTTGTTCAAAAACGACTGGGCAGCTTGCGAGGCGGTTTTCCAGGCGACCAGTTCCACATCGGTGCAGTGACCCGCGCCGATCCTTTCGTAGCCGATGTCCCGGATGTATTCCATTACCGCCCGGAAGCCCTCGGCAATTTTGGTTTTTTCATCGGCATTGGTGTCTTTATCTGCAGCCAGTCGCTCAGCCAGCTCGCGCACCGGCCCCCCGTCCGACAAAATGGCTTGCACGGTTGACAAATTGCGCTGTGCATCCACCAGTTCATCGGACACCAGCACGAAAATGATGACCCCTGTCATGAGGTCAAAGCCGGTTTTTGCCCAATGGTCCTGCAGGCCTTTTCCGTCGGGGTCAACGATCATGGTTGAGACGTTTTGCACGTCCTTCACCAGGTTGTCGTCAAGCCGAATTTCGGACAGCGGATTGAAGCGTGCCGAATCCGTTTCTGATGGCGAAAACCGCAGGCAGCGTTGCTTCAAGACCCTTTCACGAAAGCCGGAAGTTAGGGCCCAGTTTTCGCCCTTGATGTCATGTACCAGTACTGATTCTGACCAGGACAACAGTGTCGGCACCACGATACCAACACCTTTGCCTGAACGCGTCGGAGCGAACACCAGAATGTGTTCCGGACCGCTATGGCGCAGATACACGGTTTTGGCTTTTGCGCCAAATGGGTTGAAGCCGGAATTCTTGACGGGAATGTCAACTGCACCCAGCATCACACCGCCAACGTTTGCCAGTGTTGGCAAGATACCGGCCGCTTCGATTTCGTCTGCCACGGCCCAATGGGCCGAACCGTGCAAGTCATTGCGTTCGTCTTTCAGCTTGCGAGTTCTGCGGAAAACGTAAGCCACGGGGAAAACAATGGCAGTCATTGCACCAGCAGCCAGCATCACTTGAGCCGTCTTGATGACGGACATGACATCCGGTGATGAGTCTGGCCGGAAGTACCGAAATATCCAGATCAGGATGTCCCAAGGCCAATAAATCCGTGTCTGGCCAAGCATCGCGGCGGGCGTTCCAAGTGTCGGGTGAAAACGAAACTGCCAGGCGGTGTATTGCGTAACCAGCACGAAGGTCAGCGCGGTGACCAAGCCAAAGATCAGAAAGGCCACCCAAACGAAGCGCGTGATGTCCCCTTGGGTTCGGGGAATGACGTAGAGCTGCTGTCGCTGCGACCTGGACATGCAGGGCCTTCAGTTCCTAAATTTCCAGCTCAGTTTCAGCTTTAGCTACTTTTTTCACCCGGGCTTTCGAAGGCTTCAGGACTTCCTCTTTCACCGGATCGACCTGCACTTCATCCGCCACCAGGCCAACGTCTTTTTCGACCTCAACGACCAGACTTTTCTCAAGCAAATAGTCCACAGCCTTTGACGCGTCTTTCGCTGCCGCAAAAACGGCGTGTTTGTCACCTTTGAGGGTCTCAAGCCACGAACCGATGTAGGCAGCATGATTTTTATCGTCAAACGGCACGCCAGTCTCAGCACTGGCGAAAGCGCTGCACAACTCTGCAACCAATTCTTCACGGGCATACTCGCTCGTACCAAAGCCGTTTGCGAGAGGGCGACTCAGCCTGTTTTCACCGCCGGTGGCGTGGCCGAGTTCATGCAATAGCGTGCCAGCGTAGGCTTCAGGGCCTTCAAATTGATCAGGATTCGGCATTTGAACGGCATCGCGCGCAGGCGAGTAAAAAGCCCGATCACCGCCATGGCCAAGCTTCAGTCCGTCGAGCTTCATACCGCTGGCGATTTTTTCCACAGCAGCGATTTTCTCCACGGCGGGGCGGTCTTTTGTTGTGGCAATGGGTTCAAGTGACAAGCCGTTGCATTGCTCGACGTTGAAGGCATGGCTGGTTTTTTCGAACAGCAAGCTCAAGGTTCGCTCTGCTTGCCTCCAACTGTATTTGGTCCCGTCAGACTCCACCACCAATTGGCGGGTGTCCACCTGAAGTCCACTGGCAAGTTTGACGGTTTGCGCATTTTTTCCCGGTGCTTCAGCCAGCGTCACCCGCGCGCCATTGTGTGTGATGTCCACGTCCCGGCGGCGATGAAAAGGCAACTCGTCCCAGTATTCAATGGGCGTTGACTTTTCACCTTTGGTGACGCCGCCGCCCAGGCTGGTTGCCTGCTTATAGGTCAGCCAGCGTGGATCGGCATAGCCTTTGTCCATCCCCTGCATCATCAGCATGAGCCGGTTACCACCGCTATAAATGCGGCCGGAAACCGCATTGCGGGGCAGGCCGGCAGCGACACCACCTTCATTGGTCCACCCCTTGCGCCAGGGCATGACGCCCGACTCCAAGGAGGCGACGATGCGTTCCGTGATTTGCTCACGCAGGTCCTTTTTGGCCTCAGTCATGAGGCACCTCGACAAAATCCAAGGCGTCAACGTCATCATGCTCAGGGCTGATGAGATCGATGCCGAGTTTGTCGGCATCGCGAACCGAATGCACTTCAGAGTCGGCCGGGATGTCCAGTTCGGCCATCGTTTGCGGGGAGAGGGTTGTCAATGCTCGCATGGTTTTTCCTTAAAAATGCCCTTTCCAGTCGGGCGTTGTGGTTCAAAGTTCAATACCTTCCTCCAATGTGTGTTGGCGGGCCTTGGGCATTTTTTCTCCGACCTGAAAGGCGTTTTCCTGTTCGAGTGCCTTTTCTTTTATGTCCTCAGCCACTTCAGGTGCGGCCTTTTTCCGCTCCTCCAAAAAGGCATCTCGCACGTAGTCACCCGACGTTTTGAAATACTGCGCAATCTTGTTCTTCTGCGCTGGTTCCAGCGCTTCGCGTTCCCTGATGACGCGGTCATCACGCACCATCACCACATCCGTTCCAAGCTGCGTGAGCTTGCCGTCCGTGTCCAAAATGCCTTTCTCTCGCAGCAGGTCGACAGAACCAGGTTCAACGCCACCGTTTTGCTGTTCAAGGTCAGCCCTGGCAATTTGGTGAATTGCCTGGTAGCCCAAATCTTTGATACTGGCGTTGGCCGCAAGCATGCGTTCATCAGACATTGAAATCTTGTCTTTGCCAACCAGATCAATCCCGGCCACAGGATTTTTCGTCAATACATCCGTCGTTCTTTGATCGGCACGGAGAACGGACTTGCCCACACGCGCAATCGTCAGGTTTATTGCCGGATCACCCGTGATGCCAGCTTCAACACTTGGGATACGCGCGCGTTCAAGCCCTTGGGCGACCTGTTTACCCCTCATCCAGGCCCTCAATACCTCGGGCTCAGCGTTTTGTAACGGGTAGCCCAATTTGCCAGAGATTTCCGCTGCACGGACTTTGAACGCGGTATCACCGGTCAGCAGCAGGCCTTTGTCGATGTCAAACTTTTTGGCGGCAATCTTGAGTGCCGCCTCAACGTCGCGATCATCGGTTTTACGCACATCCAGGCGGTCACCGACATCACGCACGGCCACCGTCAAGCCGCGCGTGTATTCCATCACCCCGTCCTTGCCTTCACGCGCATGCAAATCAGCCAGAACAATGTTGGGTGCTGTTTGTTGGGAGATGCCTTCCAGGCCGGAATCCGGTGCCTTTTCTGCTTCCTCAATCAGACTGTCAAAAATGGGGTCATCGGGTTGTTCAAGCTTTGCATCTTTTAGGAAATCAAGCCAGCTTTCCGGTTTGGCCAACGTGCCATCCAGTTCGCGAGCGGCCTTGTCTTTTTGGGCGTAATAGCCCTCAGTGAGTTTGGCAAGCTCAATGGCCACCGACGCGGAAATCGATTGCTCAGAGGCACCCAGCCCCTTCAGTCTGGTTTGCAGATCGCCACGGGTTGCTTCAATACCGGACTGCAATTGCAGCCATTTTTCGCGGTATTCCTGTTCGTGCTGATCAATCCCGCCATTACGAATTTCTCGCTCGGGTGCCGTTTTGGCTTCATACGCATCCAGCAGGGCCATTCGCTTTTGTTGCTCATCAGTCAAGTTTTCCATAGGGGCCTTTCAGGTGGAAACTCATCGACCACCCGAATCAGGCGGGGTGCAGTCGATCAGTGGAATGGTTAGCGCGGGTCCCCATCGGCCCTCGTTGGCTGACTTTTGAACCAGTGCATTGCGAAAGGCCTGGTCATCCTCATAGTCGGCACGCCACTTTCCCTTTTGTTGCAGCCATGGTTTGGCTGCATCGAGCGATGCGCGCCGCTTTTGAATCAAGGTTTGGTGTTCGGGCGTTAAGACACCATAGCCTGCATACACTTTCCAACCCAGGAAATTGCCGCTTGTTGATGCACAGCCCCACCCAGTGGGTGAATTGGGAATGCACGCGGCGTACGAAAAAGTTGATCCCAGTGCAGGCGTTTCAACGTAAGTGGGGAACCCGCCGGTCGTCCAGGCCACCCAGCCACTGGGTGTCAAAAAGGCCGCCGGGTAACCTGACACCCCCGGGTCTTCGATACCCACCCAAATGGCACCAGGCAGGCCTACATCAGATGCGGCAACGGTGCCACTGATCGACACTGACGCTGGGGCGGGGTCATACGTCGTGCCAGCGCAAAAGACGTTACCGCTGACGGTTTGGGCCATGGCGGCCATGCCGTGGGCTAGCAGCAACGTGAGAACGGAATTTTTCAGCATGGGACGGCATTCCTTTCAGGAAGGCCAATCCAGCATCAAAACTTTGGGGGAAGGTGGTAAACCCCCGCTGGACTGGCTTTACCCATACCGCGAAGGCGCAAATGCAATGCCAGGACGATCTTCCGATCCCATCGGAAACGCCCCTCAATTTGAAGATGTTCAATGCCCGGTTAACCAGGTCACTCATACCTGCCAGTTCCTGCGGTTTTCGCCTGAAAGATTTCGAACTGCCGATCCAAGACGAGAGCGAGGTTCAGTTATATAACTTATCGGTCGGGTTGCTCCAATGCAGTCGGTCGGGCGTACACCGAAAAGTCGGCAATGTGGCGTTGATTTCGCCAACCGGAGTACCCGGACGCGCTGCTTCCAGACATTGAGGTCAGTTGCTCCATTGCGGCCATTGGTCGAGCCAAATACTCAATACCAGTCGGTCATTCTGTCAGAGCGACCGATGGACATGGTCGACACAGCACCTGTGCAGTTACCGGCAATACAGTTCACGCCTGCCGATGCATCGTCCCGATCAGGTACCACCGTTGAGTTTTGGAACTACAGATCAGCCCAAGCTGGACACATACAAAGCTCTCAGTCAACGCAGCTCGATCAGCAGGTCCTTGGCATTCACCGTTTCCCCGGTGCGCACATGGATGGCGTGCACCGTGGCCTCGCGCTCGGCGCTCAGCATGGTCTCCATCTTCATGGCTTCCATCGACAGCAACGGGTCGCCCTTGGCCACTTTCTGCCCGACCTTGACCGCCACTGTGACCACCATGCCCGGCATCGGTGCGCCCACGTGTTTGGGGTTGCCCTCTTCAGCCTTCGGTTTGGCTTTGACCGCGCCCAAGCCCGCCTTGTGGACCTGCACCGTGCGCGGCTGCCCGTTCAGTTCAAAGAAGACCTTGATCTTGCCTTCTTCGTCCACCGTGTCCGAGCGGCCGGTCTGGCGCACCACCAGGGTTTTGCCCTTGTCGATGTCAATGGCGATTTCTTCACGGTCCAGCAGGCCGTAGAAAAAGGGTGAGGTTGGCAGCAATGACACGTCGCTGTAGTCGCGCCGATGTTCGGCATAGTCCTTGAAGACCTTCGGATACATCAAATAAGAGGCCAGGTCGGTGTCGCTCACCTTGCGGCCAATGGCGTGTTCGGCCTCCAGGCGTTTGGCATCCAGATCCATGGGGGGCAAATGGTCGCCAGCCCGGCATTGCATGGGCGCTTCGCCGCGTAGCACTTTCTTCTCCAACGGCTTGGGGAAGCCATCAGGTGGAAAGCCAAGCTCGCCCTTGAACAGCGAAATCACTGATTCAGGGAAAGCGATCTCACGCGCAGGGTTGCTGACATCCTGCGGTTTGAGGTCATTGGCGACCATGAACAGTGCCATGTCACCGACCACCTTGGAAGTGGGCGTGACCTTGACGATGTCTCCGAACAGGATGTTCACGTCGGCATAGGCTTTTGAGACTTCCGGCCAGCGGTGCGCCAAGCCCATGGCACGGGCCTGTTCGCGCAGGTTGGTGTATTGACCGCCAGGCATCTCATGGTTGTAGACGTCCGAGGTGCCTGAGCGCATGTCGGCCTCAAACGGCACATAGGCACGGCGCACACCTTCCCAGTAATGTGACAGGGCCTGCATCGCTTGCAGATCCAGACCGGAGTCGCGGGTCGAGCCGCTGAGTGCTGCGGCAATCGAGCCCAAGTTGGGTTGTGAGGTCAGACCGCTCATGGCGTCCAGCGCGCCATCGACCGCATCACACCCGGCATCAATCGCTGCCAGTACCGAAGCGGCTGAAATACCGCTGGTGTCATGGGTATGGAAGTGAATGGGCAGCCCCACCTCTTGTTTGAGCACCCGCACCAGTTCATGGGCGGCACGCGGTTTGCACACGCCGGCCATGTCCTTGATGCCCAGAATGTGGGCGCCGGCTTTTTCCAGTTGTTTGGCCAGACCAACGTAATACTTGAGGTCGTACTTGCTGCGTTTGGCATCAAACAGGTCACCGGTGTAGCACAGCGCACCCTCACACAGGGCACCGGTCTCGATCACCGCGTCCATCGCCACCCGCATGTTGTCGACCCAGTTGAGGGAGTCAAACACACGAAACACATCCACACCGTTCTTCGCAGCCTGCTGGACAAAATAACGCACCACGTTGTCCGAGTAGTTGGTGTAACCCACCGCGTTGCTGGCACGCAGCAGCATCTGAAACAGGATGTTGGGGGTGGCTTCGCGCAGGCGGGCCAAGCGCTCCCACGGGTCTTCTTTCAGGAAACGCAGCGCCACGTCAAAGGTGGCACCGCCCCAGCACTCCATGGAGAACAGCTGCGGCAACATGCGGGCGTAATGCGGCGCAATGGCGGTCATGTCATCCGAGCGCATGCGGGTGGCAAACAAGGACTGGTGCGCGTCGCGCATGGTGGTGTCAGTCAACAACACCTGCGGCTGGTCTTTCATCCATTGGGCGAACTGGTTCGGGCCAAGCTCTTTGAGGCGGTCACGCGTGCCTTTGGGAATGGGGGCGGTCAGGTCACACACCGGTTTGATCGGCAGGGACAGCGGCAGCTGCGGCAGCGTGCGGCCTTTCATCTCGGGGTTGCCGTTGATGGCTACATCACCCAGGAACTTGAGCAAGCGGGTGGCGCGGTCGCGCCGCTTGACAAAGTTGAACAACTCTGGCGTGGTGTCAATGAAACGTGTGGTGCATTCACCCGAGCGAAACAGCGGGTGGGCGATGACGTTTTCAAGGAACTGCAGGTTGGTGGACAGGCCGCGCACGCGGAACTCACGCAGGGCGCGGTCCATGCGGGCGGCGGCTTCATCCGGCGTGTGGCCCCAGGCGGTGACCTTGACCAAGAGCGAGTCGTAATACGGGGTGATCACGGCGCCAGCGTAAGCGGTGCCGGCGTCCAGGCGGATGCCAAAGCCCGCCGCACTGCGGTAGACGGCAATCTTGCCGTAGTCCGGGGTGAAGTTGTTTTCCGGATCTTCGGTGGTGACGCGGCATTGCAGGGCGTGGCCGCGCAGGCTGATGTCTTTCTGGAATGGGATGAAGGAGTCGTCGTCACCGACCCTGGCGCCTTCAGTGACACGGATCTGCGCCTTGACGATGTCGACCCCAGTGACGACTTCGGTCACGGTGTGTTCGACCTGAATGCGTGGGTTGACTTCGATGAAGTAATACTTGCCGCTGTCCACGTCATACAGGTATTCGACCGTGCCGGCATGGCTGTAGTGGGCAGCGCGGGCCAGGCGCAAGGCGGATTCACAGAGTTCCTGGCGGGTGGCTTCATCCATGTAGGGGGCTGGGGCGCGCTCCACCACTTTTTGGTTGCGCCGCTGCACCGAGCAGTCGCGCTCAAACAGGTGCACCAGGTTGCCGTGTTGGTCACCCAGCACCTGAACTTCCACATGGCGGGCGCGGCGCACCAGTTTTTCCAGATAGACTTCGTCGTTGCCAAAAGCCGCCAGGGCTTCGCGTTTGGCCAATTCCATCATCGGTGCCAGGTCGGCTTCGGTCTCGATCACGCGCATGCCGCGGCCACCGCCGCCCCAGCTGGCTTTGAGCATCAGCGGGTAACCCACGATGAGCGCCATGGCTTTGGCGCCTTCGATGTCATCCGGCAAGGCACCAGTGGCAGGCACCACCGGCACACCGGCCGCAATCGCCACAGCACGCGCGGCGACCTTGTTGCCCAGCGTGCGCATCACATCGCCTTTGGGACCAATAAAAGCGATACCGGCAGCCGCGCAGGCATCGGCAAAGTCCGGGTTCTCACTCAGGAAGCCGTAGCCGGGGTGAATGGCGTCTACTTCTGCTTCTTTGGCGATGCGGATGATGTCGTCAATGTCGAGGTAAGCTGAGATTGGTTTTTTGCCAGCCCCGACCAGGTAAGACTCGTCAGACTTGAAGCGGTGCAGCGCAAAGCGGTCTTCATTGGAGAAGATGGCCACCGTGCGGATGCCCATCTCGGAGGCTGCGCGCAGCACCCGGATGGCGATTTCGCTGCGGTTGGCGACAAGGATGCTTTTGATTTTTTTCATGGCGAATTAGAAAAATTTGTGGGTCAGACCACTTGCGCAGCGACGAACTCTAACCCCAACTGATTAGAAAACGGAAAGGGACGCAGGTGCCGAAACACCTGCGTCCCAGAAGGCTTGAACTGGCAGCGCGGTTGGTGCCTCAGCACGGGCACCCGCAGTGGTGCAAGCTTTGTGCCTAGCAGGCTGCTAGCGCCCCAAATCTTTGGCGGTGACGCCGGCGATGCCCCAGTTTTCCTTGGGCACCTCGGTGATCCAGACGCGCACGTTGGCGATGGGCGCATCCACGGCCTCCACCAGCGCGGCGCTGACTTTTTCGATCACGGCGCGCTTTTGCTCTTCGGTGCGGCCTTCCATGAGGTAAATCTGTGCGAACGGCATGGTCTGAATCCTGTTATGTCAAAGTTAATAAATTAAACAAAACGGATGCTGGTGCTGCCCATGCCTTGCACACGGAGGGTCACGTTGTCACCGGCCTTCACCGAGACGGCTTCGGTGATTCCGCCGGACAGGATCAGCGTACCAGCCGGAATGAATTCTCCGCGTTCGACCAGGTGGTTGGCCAAGGCCGCAATCGCCGCTGCCGGATGGCCCATCACGGCCGCACCGGCACCAAAAGCGACGGGCACGCCATTTTTTTCCAGCACGATGCCGACCGTGCGCAGGTCGGCACCCATCACACGCATCGGTTGACCACCCACGACAAAACGCGCCGCCGAGGTGTTGTCGGCCACCACGCTTTTGAGGTCGAACTTGAAGTCGCGGTAACGGCTGTCGATCACCTCGATGCCAGGCATGACGAAGTCGGTGGCGGCCAGCACGGCGCCAATGTGGCAGCCGGGGCCACGCAGGTCGGTCTTGGTGACAAAAGCAATCTCGGGCTCGACCTTGGGATGGATCAGCTCGCTCACCTTGCACTCACCGCCATCAGGCACGGCGTAGTCGTCGGTCATGAAGCCAAACACCGGCGTGCTGACGCCCATTTGCTTCATCTTGGCGTGTGAGGTCAAACCGGCCTTGAGGCCAATCACGCGCAGACCACGCGCCATTTTGCGCCGACGGATTTCGTCCTGAATGGCGTAGGCGTCGTCCCAGTCCATGTCGGGATGGTTGTCGGTGATTTTGGTGGTGTCTTGTTGCTGCAGTTGGCAGTCTTCCAGGCGGTCAGCAAGGGCGTTGATGGTGTTGAGATCGAGTTTCATAAGGTTCTTGCAAATGTTGAGTTGAGGTCCGCACCCGAAGGCAAGGCAGACCGGGGCATTGTTGGAGCAGCGAAGGCGCCGCTCCAACAAAGTCTGATGCTTAGGCCGCTTGGCGCTGGCGCGCCAAGGTCATGGCGGTATCTTCAATCATGTCTTCCTGGCCACCCACCATGCCGCGGTGTCCCATCTCGACCAAGATGTCGCGTGCGCTGACGCCATACTTCTTCTCGGCCCGTTTGGCAAACAGCAGGAAAGAGCCATAAACCCCGGCATAACCCAAGGTGAGGGCGTCACGGTCAATACGGATCGGGAAATCCATGATCGGCACCACCAGGTCTTCGGCCACGTCCTGGATCTTGTAGACATCCACACCGGTGCTGATTTTCATGAGGTCCAGCACCGACACCAGCACTTCCATCGGCGTGTTGCCAGCTCCCGCACCCAAGCCGGCGGCGGCCGCGTCAATGCGCGTGGCACCGACTTCAATGGCGGCAAGCGAGTTGGCCACGCCCATGGCGAGGTTGTGGTGGCCGTGAAAGCCGAGCTCGGTCTCGGGCTTGAGCGCAGCACGCACCGCGCTCAGGCGGGCTTTTACGCCGTCGGGCAGCAGGTGGCCGGCCGAGTCGGTCACGTAAATGCAGTTGGCACCATAGCCTTCCATCAGTTTGGCCTGGGTTACCAGCTTCTCGGGGCTGGCCATGTGCGCCATCATCAAAAAGCCCACGGTGTCCATACCCAGAGTTCGGGCCTTTGTGATGTGCTGTTCACTCACGTCGGCTTCGGTGCAGTGGGTGGCCACACGGATGGTGGATACACCCAGGTCTTTGGCCATCATCAGGTGATCAACGGTGCCGATGCCGGGCAGCAGCAGGGCCGAAATCTTGGCCTGCTTCATCAGCGGGATAACCGCGCCCAGGTATTCCTCGTCGGTGTGTGCCGGAAAGCCGTAGTTGACGGACGAGCCGCCTAGGCCATCGCCGTGGGTCACTTCGATCAGCGGAATGCCTGCGTTGTCCAGCCCGCAGGCGATGCTTTTCATCTGGTCCAGCGTCATCAGGTGGCGCTTGGGGTGCATGCCGTCGCGCAGGGTCATGTCGTGCAGGGTGATTTTTTTAGCTTGTGTCATGGTCGTTCTCCAGGGTGGGGTCAGGCTTGCACGGGTTTGAGCGTCAAGCGACCGGCGATGATTTCTTCGGCAAACATCTCGGCCGTGCGGGCGGCAGCGGCCGTCATGATGTCGAGGTTGCCCGCGTATTTGGGCAGGTAGTCACCCAGGCCTTCCACTTCCAGGAAGACCGACACACGTTTGCCGTCAAACACCGGGCCGTTGACCAACTTGTAGCCGGGCACGTATTTCTGAACTTCCTTGATCATGGCGTGGATCGATTCGGTGATCTTGGCCTGGTCCGGTTCGGTCTCGGTCAGACAATGCACGGTGTCGCGCATGATCAGCGGCGGCTCGGCCGGGTTCAGGATGATGATGGCCTTGCCTTTTTTCGCACCACCCACCTTCTCGACCGCGCTGGCGGTGGTGCGGGTGAATTCGTCAATGTTCTTGCGCGTACCGGGGCCGGCGGATTTGCTGGACACGGTGGCAACGATTTCACCGTAGGCCACGGGTTGCACGCGGCTCACCGCTGCCACCATTGGGATCGTCGCCTGGCCACCGCAGGTGACCATGTTGACGTTCATCTCACCTTTGCCAACATGCTCGATCAGGTTCACTGGCGGCACGCAAAACGGGCCAATGGCCGCCGGGGTCAGGTCAATCATCAACGCGCCCAGGGCGTTGACCTTGCGGCTGTTTTCTGCGTGCACATAGGCACTGGTGGCGTCAAAGACGATTTGCACACCATCTGCCACCATGTGTGGCACCAGGCCGTCCACGCCCTCAGACGTGGTTTTGATGCCCATTTCGCGGGCGCGCTTGAGGCCGTCTGAGTTGGGATCAATGCCTACCATCCAGACAGGCTCCAAAACCTTGCTGCGTTGCAGCTTGGCCAGCAGGTCGGTGCCAATGTTGCCGGGCCCGATGAGGGCACATTTGATTTTTTTCATAAAAATTCCTTCAGTTGAAATTAAATAAGAGAGCGCACCACACCGCCTTCGACGTGCAGGGCGGCACCGTTGGTGGCGGCAGAGCGCGCACTGCAGACATAGGCCACCATGGCGGCCACTTCGGCGGGCTCGATAAAGCGTTGTAACAACGATGTCGGGCGGGAAAATTTGAAAAAGTCGTGTTCCGCCTGTTCCAGCGTCTGGCCGGCATCACGGGCCAGGGTGGCAAAGAACTCGCCCACGCCTTCGGTTTTGGTCGGGCCGGGCAGCACGCTGTTGACCGTGACGTTTGTGCCGGTACAGGTTTCAGCCAAAGCGCGTGACACCGACAACTGAGCCGACTTGCTCATGCCGTAATGCACCATCTCAGCAGGCGGGCAAATGCCCGATTCGCTGGAGATGAACACGATGCGGCCCCAGTTGCGGGCCTTCATGAGCGCCAAGTGGTGGCGCGACAAACGCACACCGCTCATCACGTTGACCTCGAAAAAGCGCAGCCAGTCCTCATCGCCAATCTGCTCAAAAGGTTTGGGCTCAAAAATGCCCAGGTTGTTGACCAGAATGTCGATCTCACCAGCAGCCTCGAGCAGTTGCTGGCAACCGGCAGCGGATGACAAATCGGCGGCTACGCCGTCTACCATCGCGTCCGCAAACTCGGACTGGATGCGTTCGATCGCGCTGGTCAGCCTGGTTGGGTCGCGGCCATTGAGAATCACATGGACCCCTTCAGCCGCGAGTTCGCGCGCGGTGGCCCAGCCTATGCCGGAGGTCGATCCGGTGATTAAGGCGCGTTTGCCTTTAAGTAAAAGATCCATTCAAGTTCCTAGTCAGGTGTAGCCGCGGGTAGGCGGATACAAAAAGGGTTTCAGCCAGATGGTCAAGCGCGGTGCCACCACCCAAGTCATAAGCAACACCACCAGCATCGTGATGACCATTACCCGCGGCAGCAGCGGCCAGCCGGTCAGCAAAGGTGCGACCGTCAGGAACAGGAGGTACACCGTCGGACAGATGCCCAGCCAGGTGACTACCGCCACTTTCCATCGTGGAGGTGGCTGGAGGGCAATTCCGGCGGGCGGGGTGAACCAGTGGCCCAGGCCGCTGACCTCACGCAGTTTGGTGCTGCCCAGGGTGTGCGGTGCAATGGCGGCCAGCCGCGCCGTGCGCTCGGGCGAGGTCTGCCAGGTTTGCAGGTGTTCTGGCGTGTCAAATGCAAACACGGTGTGGTAAATGTTGCTTTCCTCGTCGTCGCCTTCGGGATCAGAGCGCACCAGTTGGCCGCCCAGATAGCCGGGAAACGGTCGGGCAGCAGCAGTCATCGCTTCGGAAGCCTGCTCGAAAGCGGCCTCGTGACCCGGCTTGACGCGGCGCGACACCAGCACGGTGACGGCGCTGGCAGCTTGAGGAAGCGTTGTGGCCATCGCGACTCAGGCAGTTTCAGGAGAAACGCACTGAGCAGTTGCCCAACCCGCCAATCGACACGCGGAAGTTGTCGCCCGCTTTGGCCGGCGACATGGCCGCCAAAGCGCCCGACAAGATGACTTCACCCGCTTTCATGCCGATACCCAGTCGGCCCAAGGTGTTGACCAACCAGGTGACAGCATTCACCGGCGACCCCAGGGCGGCTGCACCCGCACCGGTGCCGATGATTTCCCCATTTTTCTCCAGCACCATGCCGCAGGTGGACAGATCAATATGGCGCGGGTTTACGGCGCGGTCACCCAACACAAAGACCCCGCAGGAGGCGTTGTCCGCCACGGTGTCCTGGATCTTGATCTTCCAGTCGCGAATGCGGCTATCAACGATCTCGAAGCAAGGCATCACACATTCGGTGGCGGCCAGCACGTCGGCGTTGCTGACGCCAGGCCCCATCAGGTCTTTTTTCAGGATGAAGGCGATTTCACCTTCGGCCTTGGGCTGGATGAGCGTGGCGATGTCGATCGACTGGCCTTCGTTGTAGATCATGCCGTCGAGCAGATAGCCAAAGTCAGGCTGGTAAACGCCCAGCATATTCATCACGGCAGCAGAGGTGACGCCAATTTTCTTGCCTACCACACGCTCACCCGCCCGCAGGCGCCGTGACAACATACGCTGCTGGATGTGGTAAGCGTTCTCGATGGTGATCTCGGGGTGACGGCTGGTGAGCGGGTCCACCACGGTTTGTGTGCTCATGGCGTGGTAAAGCTCATCGCCCAGGGTTTCAATTAGTTTTGCATCCATTTCGGTTCAGCTCGGTTGGTTAATTAGAAAATATTGATTTTTTAAGCCTCTAGCCCTTATTAAATAAGCGCAATAAGCTATCAAAGTAGTAGTTTTTACGAATCTTTCAGGCAGCCCATGCGTCGTCCTCAGCCAAGAAATTCCCGACCAGCTGCGCAAAACGTGCCGCATGCTCAATTTGCGTCCAGTGACCGCAGCGCCCAAACACATGCAACTGTGAACGTGAAATCAGCGCGTTCAGCCGGATCGAGTTTGACAAAGGCAAGACTTGGTCTTCGCGACCATGAATGATCAGAGTTTCGTGTGGCAGTGCTTGTATATCCGCTTCAGGACTTGCCAGTGATGCCACCCAGCGCTGACGCGGTGCGGGGAACATCGACGAAAAAGCTTCCTGAAATCCCGGCTGGATACTGGCGTCGTAGCGCAGTCGTGCAAGTTCATCGGTCACCAGTCCGCGGTCAAAGGCAAAGATGTCCAGCAGCTTGCGCATGTTGTCAAGCGATGGCGTATAGCCCCAAACGGCATCCAGGCCAGGTGTCAGCTCAAACTCGACACCAGCGGCCCCCATAAGCACCAGGCGGCGAACACGCTGGGGGTGACGAATGGCCAGTGCAAGGGACAGCGCACCACCAAAGGAGTTGCCAACCAGATCAACCTGATCAAGCTTCAGTGCATCCAACAGGCCAATGGCTTGCCTGACCCAGGCATCCATCGTGTATGCAAAACCATCTGGCCGTTCTGTAAAACCGAAACCCACCATGTCGGGGGCAATGACCCGAGCCTGTTTGGCCAGCGCAGGCATCGCCAGGCGCCAGTTGGCCCACGCGGTCACGCCCGGGCCGGAACCGTGAATCAACAGAACCGGGAAGCCGGTGCCCACATCATGGTAGTTGGTGCGGATGCCCGTAGCAACAATCGATTGTGCAATTTCTGGATTGGATGTTGTCATCATGTTCAGGCCTGAATCAAACCTTCTGCGCGCAAGGTGGCCTGAACGGCATCGCGGGAGGCCACCCGGGCCGAAAAGTGTTGCAACGCAGGCCATGGCGCCAAGTCCACACCCACATAGCCAGCCCAGCCCAAGGTAACAAACAGGTAGATGTCGGCGACAGAGTAGCTCTCTCCAAGCAAATAGGGTGTCTTGGAAAGTTGTGCTGCTGCTGTCGCCAAGCGGGCATCCAAAGTCTTGCGCGCCGTAGCCTTGGAGTCAGCGCTGGCATCGGGATTGAACAGCGGGGAAAAGCTTTTATGAATCTCGGTGGAAATAAAGTTAAGCCACTGCTGTAGTTGATAGCGCTCAAACGTGCCGTTGGGCGGCGCAAGTTTTTTGCCAGCCGCTTGGTCAGCGATGTATTGCACGATGGCGGGGCCTTCGGTGAGCATGCGACCATCGTCGAGCTGCAAACAGGGCACATAGCCGCTGGGGTTCACTGCAAAGTAATCGTCACCAGCATCGATTTTCTTGGTTTTGAGATCGACTTTGACCAAGTCAAAAGCGAGACCGGCTTCGCGCAGGGCAATATGCGGTGACAGTGAGCAAGCGCCAGGAGAGTAATAAAGCTTCATAGGAGTTTCTTATAAAAAAATGGGGGCACAATATTCTCAATACTTGATCATCACGTTGCGCAGTTCGGTGTAGAACTCCAGCGAATGCAGGCCACCTTCACGCCCGATACCCGACTGCTTGGAGCCGCCAAAGGGTGTGCGCAAATCACGCAGGAACCAGCTGTTGATCCAGCACAGACCCACCTCGATTTGCGTTGCCAGGCGGCTGGCTCGGCTGATATCCTGGGTGTGAATAGAAGTGGCCAGGCCGTAGGGGCTGTCGTTGACCATATTCAGCACCTCTTCTTCGGTGTCAAACGGCTGGATATGGCAGCATGGGCCAAAAATTTCTTCACGAACAATAGGTGAACTCTCGGGCAGGCCGGTCCAGATGGTGGGTTCGACCCAGCAGCCGTCTTTCAGGTCATCTGGCATATTGGGAACGCCGCCACCAAGAACAATATTGGCACCTTCTGCTTTGGCTTTGGCGTAGTAAGACAGCACCTTTTTCTGGTGGATTTTGCTCACCAGCGGGCCAATTTTGGTATCGGCATCAAACGGACGGCCGGGCTTGATGGCCGCGGCGCGCTCTTTCAGGGCGCTGACGAACTTGTCAAAAATCGGTCGCTCCACATACACGCGCTCAGTGCCCAGACAGACCTGGCCGCAGTTCTCAAAGGCAGAGCGGGTCACGGTGGCCAGAGCGTTTTCAAAATCGCAGTCGGCAAACACCACCGCCGCGTTTTTACCCCCCAGTTCAAGCGACACCGGGCGGATTCCGTCGGCTCCGGCTTTCATGATGGCAGTGCCGGTTTTGGTCTCACCGGTGAAGGTGATGCCGTTGACACCTTGGTGGGCGGTCAAGAACGAGCCAGCCGAATTGACCCCAAAGCCATTGACCACGTTGTACACGCCGGGTGGAACACCCACCTTGTTCATCACTTCGCCCAGTAGCGTGGCGGTGCTGGGGGTGGACTCAGACGGTTTCACCACCACGGTGTTGCCACAGGCCATGGCAGGGCCACATTTCCAGGTCATCAACAACAGCGGCAGATTCCAGGGACAGATGATGGCAATCACACCGCGCGGTGTGCGCACACCGTAGCTTCGCGCAGTTTTTCCGTCAGGGGTGCGCATCTCGAACGACTCGGTGGAGACGTTCTTGATGGTGTCGGTAAATATCTTGAAATTGGCAGCACCGCGCGGGATATCGATGTGCGAGGCCAGGTGCGCTGGCTTGCCGGTGTCGGCAATCTCGGCTTGCAGGAAGTCATCAAAGCGGTGGTTGATCTCGGCCACCAGACCGTCGAGCATGGCGCAGCGATCTACCACCGAGAGCTTGCCCCAAGGACCCTTCAGCGCGGCGCGTGCGGCGGCCACGGCAGCATCCACCTCGGGTTGGCCGGCCTCATACACCATGCCAATCAGCGAGTTGTCGACCGGGTTGCGCTTCTCGTAGGTCTTGCCACTGACATTGGTGACGTACTGCCCGTTGATGAAGTTCTTGATTTCTTTCATGATGCACTTTCCCTAAAGTGGCGCTTTGGCAAAGCCTTGCGCCGATAACGTTAAATAACTTTCATGGCCCCAGTCGACTACCGCCAAGGGCCAGGAAAGTTAGCTACTTAACCCGACGGCCGTCAACCCGGCCTGAGCACAAGCCGCATCCTGCTCGGCAGACCCTCCCGAGACACCGATACCGCCTAACAAATGTCCACCATCACGGATTGGCAAGCCGCCACCAAAGACCACCAGACGTGGCCGCAGTGGCATCCCCAGCCGCAAAGCCTCATCGCCTGCAAGAATACCCATCCACTCGGAGGTCGGAAAACCAAAGCTGGCAGCGGTGTATGCCTTGTCGATGGCAATCTCCACTGAGTGAAGAAAAGCCCTCGGCATGCGCAGGAAAGCCACGAGCACGCCTGCTGAATCCGTAATGGCGACATTGATGCGAATGCCAAGTTCGCTGGCGTGCGCTACCGCAGCCTGAACGGCCGATGCAGCGGCTGCGACCGAAATGGCATGCGACTCCACACTTAAAGCGTCAATTCCTTTCATCATTGCGTCAGACTGCTCAGGTGTATACCTCGGTAAACGAGGGCATCAATTCACCCGTGTGGTAAAAAATGCCACTGCCCAGATGCGATTCGTCCCAGGTGGTCACGGGGCGGTCGCGCTGGGCCAGGTAGCCCAGGCCGGCGAAGGTCTCGTTGCGGTTGCCGCTCGGATCAAAGAAGTAGATGGTCTCGCCGCGCGTGATGCCATGGCGTGTAGGCGTCACATCGATGCGGGTCTTGGTCTTGGCCATCACGTCGGCCGACTTCAAGATGTCATTCCACGAATCCAGGAAGAAGGCGATGTGGTGCAAGCCCATGCGCGGACCACCGACAAAGGCGATATCGTGTGGTGTAGTGGTGCGTGCCATCCAGGTAGCCGCTTGAATAGAGCCGTTAGGCCCCACAACAACCTGCTCGGTGAGGAAAAAGTCCAGCACATCCGTCATGAACTTGGTGTTTTCTGCCACCTTGTTTACACCCGTCTCTGGATTGAGCTCGCACATCAACAGGCAGTGGTCGAGCCAGTGCGCGCCGGCGCCCGTGATGTTGTCTGGCCATGGATCGGGGTTGTCAGTTCCAACCTCGGTACCCACGTACTCTTTCTTGGCGTAAAGACGCATTTCGTGTCCGCTTGGCAGGTTGAATTGAAGCATGCGACCCATTGATGGCAAGGTGCCTTCTTCCAGCATGGCTGTTTTGACACCGGAGGCCTCAACCTTCTTTTTCAGCTCGTCAAGGTCGCTGTCCTTTTCGACCTTGTAGGCCACATGATTCAAACCCGCCTGGTCAGAGGGCGTGAGAATCACAGAGAACTTGTCCCACTCGTCCCAGCATTTGAGGTACACGTTGCCATGTTTGTCCTCCATCGTTTTTTTCATGCCCAGCACCTTTTCGTAGTGCTTAAGAGCGGCAGCCATGTCCATCACCCGCAGGCTGGCATGACCAAGTCTCATGATACCCATTGAAGTCTCCTCTAGGTTAAAACTCAGGCGTTTGCTGTAGCAGCAAACCCTTTGCGAAACGGCTTTTCAAACTTGCCAGTCACCTCCAGCCGGATGGCGGTAACTGGTGCGACACGGCAGGCCAAAGTAAAACCTTGGGTTTCTTCTTCGGCACTGACATGAGCGCGACTGACGGGACCGAGCGGGTGGGTTTGCCCCTCAAGAATGTGAACCTTGCAAACGCCGCAACCACCATTGACACATCCCACCGGGATACCCTTGCGCCCCAAACGCAACATGCCTTGCAGCAGGCTTTCGTCATGGGCACACGGAAATGTTTCGTCTGTTTGCGCGACGTGAACAGGGACCTTGGGGCGGGTGTCTAAAAACATCGTGTGTCCATTCAAACCCGCTTGAACAAGGGGCTGCGCTGCTGGTTGGTGTCTGCGGCCGAGAGAAACTTCTCGGTGTAGATGTCACGCTCGTAGAGGCGCCCTTGCATCAAGGTGGAAATGCAGGCCTCAATCATCACCGGAGGGCCACACAGATAAGCCTTGTTGCCGGAGAAGTCGCCAGCGAAGTGGGCTTGTGCGACATCATGGACGAAGCCTCGTGCACCATCCCAAACCGCATCTTCTGGGTCACTGGACAAGGCGGGAACGTAGGTGAAATTGGCGTGCTTTTCCGCCAGCGTACGAAATTCGGCATCGTAATAAAGTTCTTCGGCAACCCGTTGACCATAAATCAGGGTCATGGGAACGGTACTGCCTGATTCCAGCAAGTCAAGAATCATCGAGCGCGGGCTAGACAGCCCCGAGCCGCCTGCCATGAAGACCATGGGAGACTGCGACGACTTGCGCACAAAGAACCGGCCATAGGGGCCGGAAATCCGCAAGGCATCGCCCGCCTTCAGTTGTTCATGCAGCCAGGTGGTACCCGCGCCGCCTTTGAGGATGCGCACATTGAGTTCAACTTCGCCGGTGGCTTGAACCTGAGCCGGGGAATTGGCAATGGAAAACGCTCGGCTGCCTTCGATGCCGGGAATCGTCACCTGCACATACTGCCCAGCCTGAAAGTGCAAAGGTTTGTCAAGTTTCAGAAAAAAAGCTTTGATGGTTGGTGTCAGCTGCTCGATGCGTGACACCACACAGTCAAAGTCGCGTACCGCAATGATCTCGGCATCCGGCTCTTCATCGATGTCTGCTTCGATGGTGGCATCGCTTTGCAAGGTGGCACAACAGGCCAGCGTCTTGCCGGCATCGCGCTCGAAGTCCATCAGCGCAAACAGATTGGCATGGCCATGGTCTACCTCGCCGCTGGTTACCTCGACCTTGCAGGTTCCGCACAGGCCATGGCCGCAGGCGTGAGGAATGTAGATGCCTTGACGCAGTGCAGCATCCAGCAAGGTTTGGCCTTCTTTTACCTCGATGGTCGCGCCCAGCGGCTCAATGGTCAGTTGGTAACTCATAAATTGGAACGTGGTTTTTTTACTTGGTTGAAATACTGCCGACGCAGCAGGCGGGCTTGAGCCCCCCTGCTGAAGCTGCAACACTTAATTGCAGGAGCCGTTGATACCGTTCAGGCCTGGAGTCCGAAAGCGAATCACATCCTTGTGCTTCAAACCGTTTTCAGCCAGCGACTTGGTGGCATCTGGTTGCCAGGGCTTGCCAGACTTCAGCCATTCCACCTTGCTCCAGTCAATCCTGGCAAAGTCCGGGTGGTAGCCATAGGTGGCGGGCAGCACCGCCGTGCCCAGTGCGCCAAAGGGCGTGTCCGGTGGCAGGGGCAGGGCAACTGGCGCGCCGAACATCAGGTGGTCTTCCCAGCCGATGAACAACAATGGTGCGGGAAAGTTCTCGCGCACGTCTTTGGCAGGAAAGTTGTAGGGTTTCAGGGCTTTAACGCTCATTTTTGTGCTCCTTCTGCGGATTCGCCGCGCCAGGCGGCAAAGTTCTTTTGATCTTCGGAACCTTCGAAGTCAAAGTTGTCCCGACCAACGTTCATGTTGTAGTAGTCGAGCACGGCCAGAAGCGGATCAAATCCCTCGGCGGTCGGGTCAACACCTTCCTTGAAGCAGTTGCCCTGGTAGATCTGCTGCGGCGGTAGCCAGGCCTGCACATACTTTTCGGGCTCGTTGTCGAAGATCTCCTTGCAGTGGTCGCTGCAGAAATGGTACTTGTCACCTTTGTGGTCGGTTTCGCGGTAAGCGATCTTGGTGGCATCACCTGGTTCAGTGAAGATCATCGGGATCTGACAGGTCTGGCACAGCATGGGCAATGTTTTCTGATAGAAGCGGTTGCCTTGTTTGGCCTGCTCTTGCCAGTAGTCCCAACGCGGCCGGTAGTACTGATCGAAGGTCTCGGGATATTTCTCAGTCAACCACGCCATGTCTTCCGCGCTAGGAACAAAAGTGTGAATGGGTGCGGCCGCGTTGTAGTTGTAAAAGACGGCAAAGGTCTGGTGGCTGATGTGGTCCTTTCCTTCGCAAGCCTGGATCCAGCCCTTGGGCTTGCGGATGCCGTAGCGGGCCAGATCCTTGAAGAGGGCTTCGCCGTTTTCTTCCACATACATTTCCCAGCTCTCACGCCAGCTCATGACCTTCTTGGGCAGGAAATAGTCTTGCATCATGGCCACGATGCTCAGCAGGCGGTAGCCGCGCCAGAACCATTTGTCGATCCAGCCCTGCACGATCGGCACGTTGGCCGGGTCCTGCTCCAGCATGAACTTGATGCATTCGATGCCCAGTGTCATGTGGCGCGACTCGTCGGACTGCGCGCTGAAGCCGAAGGTCACGGTGGACATATCGCCGTTGTGCGCCGCGCCCGACATGAAGGGCACAAACAACAGGTTGGTCAGCACGTACTCGAACGAAAAGCTGACGGCGGTGAGGAACTCGAAGGGGCCGCCGGTGTAGGCGTCTTCAAAGAAGGACTTCGGCACCGACAGGTACCACACGCGGTCAAACATGTGCTTGGGGCTGTGCAGGCCATTGAAGTATTTGTTGTAGTGGCTCAGGGCGTGCGTCTCGGTCTGGTTGTGGCGCAGTTCATCAATGGACTGCATCTGGCAGGCCACGCGGGCACCGGCACCTGTGAACTGTCGCCCCACGTGGGCAAAGCCGCGGTAAGCGTAGTACTCCAGCGGGGTCACACCAGTGAGAAAAATCTTGAGCGCGTTAACGTAGCGTGCATCAGCCACGCCGGTCTGGCCATTGTTCTGCGCAAAAGCTTCGATCACCGCATAGAGTTTTTTCTCTTTCTCGCCCTGGTATTTCCAGTAGGCATCCATCGTCAGGCGGAACGGGTCTTCCCACTTGTCCCAGTCGTGGATCTTGATGCCTTCGTATTTGTCATACGGAAAAACCTTGTCCATCGGCTGGTAGGTGGTGTCCCAGGCCAAGCCACGCGTCATGGCGGCGTAGCGTTCTTTGAGGCCGAGTTTCTTTTTCAGTACAGGGGTGTCCATGTGTGCTCCTTGTTTGGGGTTGGGGTTCAGTTGTTCCATTTCAGAGAAAGCTGGTCGTCATCTTCGTCAATGTGACCCGACAGGGTGACAAGGTTGACGTGAATCTGCTGCAAGTCGTAGGGGCGACCTACCAGCTCCTCAATGGTCGCGCGGCGGATCACCAGGCTCCCGGGCGCGTCAATCTTGACCAGTCCGGTGGGGTAGGTCGCCTGTGCGGCGGGGTTGTCGGCCAGGATGGCCTCAATGATGGGACGCGAATCTTCGTTGTCCTGGAAGGCAATAAATACATTTGACATGCGTGTCTCCTTTTTAGAATGGTTGGGTGCGGGCACTCAGGCGAGGAGTCCGGCTTTTTTGCAGCGCAGGTCAAGCGCTGCGCGCGCCTCCTTCAGAGCAGTCGCGCCAACGCTACCCAGTGCCAGTTCAGCCACTGGCGCCAGGGCAGCCTGGGCACGATCAGCCCATTTGGTGAGCCAACCCGCGATCAGTTGCCGGTTTTCAGCCGATTCAGCCGCAGCCACCTTGGCCACAGCGTCAATCCAGCGTGCACTCTCGGTGTGCCACTCGGGCATGAAGGCGACCAGCATCGACACCGCTGTGCCGCCCTGCAAAGCAATGTGGTCATCGATAAAGCTGCCGTAGATCAGCGGGTAGAGCTGACCGTCGAGCGCCAGGTTTTGCGCAATGAACAGCTCAAACGGATCCTGCAACACCAGCGTGTCTTCGACATAGTGGCGTAGCGGCTGCCAGCAGGCGGTGTTGAGCCAGTCATTTTTGCCCGCATCCAGAATGGCAGGCTCGTCCAGCGCCAGCCCCAGACGGGTGATGAACTGCGCCGCGCCCAGGTGATCCATGGCGTGGAACATGGCGGGTGCCGTGAACGGCGTGCCGTAGCCGTAGGCACCTATGGAACTGTTGTTCATGTTGCCACCCCAGGCCACGTGGCGCAGCGGCATCAGGACCTCGCAGGCCTTGCTGCGCACGGCCTCGGACATCTTGGCGACCAGCCCACGAGACTGCACAAATTCGTAGCTCGATTCCATCGCGTCCTGCTGGCGCGCCCGTGCCATGGTCCAGGTGGCGTAGTAGTACTGACGCGGGTCACGCAGCATGTTCCAGTCGGCCAACTTGACCGCTGAGCGTGACTTGTCAAATACCTCGTGCTCTGGATCCCAAGTGGGGCGGTAGTGAAAGTTGTCAGTCGGCTGGGTGTCAAGCGTGGCTTCCTGGTAGCGCGACGCAGGTTTTTCGTTACCGACGTATTTTGCTGTGTGGGTAAACGTGTTGCGCAGAGGCTTTATTTCACGTGTATGGAGATCGACTGACATAGAAAATATCCTTTTAAAAGAAACGACGAGGGGACTCAATTACTCAACAATTGCACTTGGTTCCGGGCGCAAAAATCGTCAAAAGCAGGTTTCGGCAACATTAAATCCACGAACAACTCGGGCCAGCCGATGGCAAATTCAAAACACACCAAACCGTCTGCACGAACCTCTTTGACGCGGACAAACCTGTTTGCGATGTTGCAAGCCGGCTCTACTGATGGGGTGAAGGTTGCGGTCATGGTTATTTGGGTAGAAGGTACTGTTTAGATGGCACTGCAAGGATCTTGCCAACAAGCTTTGTTACGGCTGAAATCCCGATATTTAGCGGGTTTACCCCTAGGTTTAAGATGCTAAATTTCTTAAGAGTTGACAAAAATTATTCAAATCTAGGGGTTTCCCTCGTCAAATTGAGCTGCTAATTTTTATTAAATTGATCATATGATCATATTTGTGACGTAAAACTTATCAAATGATTAAATTCAAATCAATAAGCTTAAAAGTTGAGTCAAGTGAGTGATTTGAAAAAATATCGAGATAAATGGCTTAAGATGAATAATTGACCAAGGCCAGCTCAGGGTAGGATCAACATCTTCATGGCACCACCCGACTTTTGATGGAAGGTTGCAAACGCCTTGTCCACATCAGTCAGAGAAAACGTGTGTGAGAAGTATTCTTGCGGGTTGACCACGCCGCGCTCCATCATGCGCAAAGCCTCCCACATATACGGCTGAACATTGGCAAAACCATTCATGTGCAGCGTGATGTCGCGCAAAAACACGTCTGCCAGATTGAGGTTAAAGGTGTTGTCGCAGAACACTCCCAAAGCCGCGACTGTCCCGCCCGGGCGAACCAGGTCTAGGCTCATTTGCAGGGTTTCGGGATAGCCCACCATTTCGATCACCTTGTCGAAGCCACGACCGCCCGTGTGTTGCAGCGCTTTTTCTTTCCAGCCATCTTGCGACGAATCAATGGCAACCGCCCCTTTTTTAGCGGCGGCTGCCAAACGGTGAGGTACGGTATCGAACGCGACAATTCGTCCAGGCCCTCGGTGCAGGGCGATATCCAGTGTCATCAGACCGGTCGGGCCGCAGCCTACAAGCGCCACGCTTTCACCTACCTGAATGTCGGCCAGATGGTTGGCGATGACGGCGGTGGGCAGGTTGCAGGACAGCGTCAGCGCAGCACCATCAGATATTTCATGAGGCACTTTCATGGCGTGACCGTCCGCGTAAGGCATGACCATGGTTTCTGCGTGCGTGCCATTGAGATTGCCAAATGGCACACCAAAGCCATAGACGGCTTTCTGCGTTGTCTCGCAATGCGCTGTTTGACCGACCTCGCACATGTAGCAGTGACCGCAAGATGCAGAGTAGCCCATGGTCACTCGATCGCCCCGCTTGAAGCGACCCACAGCCTTCCCTATGTCAAGCACCTCGCCGACGAGTTCGTGGCCTGTTTGTGATTGCCCCTTTGCCATGATGGGGTCCAGCGCCCCACGGTACAAATGCAAGTCGGAGCCACAGATCGATGTTGCGGTGACCTTCACTAGCATTTCGTGGTCTGCGCGAATGACAGAGTCAGCGATATTGCTGCAACGGATATCTTGGGGACCGTAATAAACTGCGGCTTTCATGTGTTGTCTCCTGTGTTTTAAATGGACTGCGTTTCAATCTCTCTGAACTCGGTGGCATCGCCAATCAGATTGGTCACACGCCACATGAGAATTTTCGAGGGCGCACCCTCGCCGCGGTTCGAGTTATTTTTAGAACCGATGTGTGTAGCCAATGGTCACGTTGTTTTGCGAGTGCGTTGTTTGAATCGGATCCGCAGAATTTGATGTTCCACCAGGATTGCCCATCGACTCTTCAAAGGCATGAGAATATGCAACATCAAGGCTGTTCTCTTTGGAAAAAGCGTATGAAAATCCGGCCGACACGTGTTTTCTTGGCGTTGCAGGAATCACGGCAAACAAAGTTTCTGAACGCAGCGCCTGGGTTGCCAGGCGAGCACCGCCGCGCAGCGTCCAGTTGCCGGTCTGATAGGCAACGCCAAAAGCCAGTATGGTTTGATCTTTGTAGTTTTGTGGCAGTTGGATGTCAAGAGTGCCACCACCATCTGCCACAAATCCGGCATTGATGTCTTTCATGGCGTGTTCCCAAAATACCTGCGACACGTCCACAGCCATCATCCAGCGATCGTTGAAGCGGTGGCTTAGGCCAAAGTCCAATTTCGCGGGCATCTGAAAATTACGCAACTTGATGTTGCCTGCCAAGGGGATTTGCCCGGCAATGCCATCAATGGCGGTGAGCGTGGCTCGTCCATCCATGTCCTTCATCTGGCTTTCCATGGCGTAATCCAACCCGAACATGGTGTCGTTCGACATTTTGTATGTCAGTCCAATGCGGCCACCAAAACCCCAGGATTCAACGCCACTGGCCAAGGGTTCATTTTTGGTCAAGCTGAAATGCGCACCGCGCATGTCCGGCAAACCACCGAGTACCGGTAATAGACTCCCGTTGACTCTTCCTGCGCCAATCAGCGCGCCAACCTGGCCTGCGCCAAGCAGGAGATCCAGATTCAAGCCCTGCCACATCGCATCAAGGCTGGCGCCAACTGCCAGCTTTTCGTTGACCTGGTAGCTCGCGGCAAACGGGATGTTTAACACCAGCAGACGGCTTGAGTTTTCAAGACCGGTATTGAGGCCACCCGCGGCACGGGAAAGAAAACTGCTGCTGCCATATTCAGTTCCCAAGCCGCCTTGAGCAAAGGCCCCAATGCCGTACGCTAAATCGCCATTGCGGTGCGTGTAGGCTGCCTCGGGGGCCAAATAGGGGCCTCGGTTACTGGAGTGGGTACCGGATGAAACACTTTCCCCGGTCGATTGATTTCGCACATTGATATCTGTGGTGATCAGATCCAAGCCCAAATGAAGTTCGGAGCCCGGTGCCATCAATGACAAGGTGGCCGGGTTGGTCATCATGCCGGCAGCACCCACATTGAAGGCCGCAGCTGTGCCGCCCATGGCACGCGAAACTGCCCCAAAGCCTTCGAGTCGAAAGACCTCTGTGGCCTGGGCCAGTTGACCTGTGGATGCCAAGCAGGCGGCGGTCACCATGCTGATGGTGTTTAATTTGAATTTCATTTTGCTGTCTCCTGGTTTTGATGTGAATTTATGTTCGGACTCAATCAATGAGCCTTGCTAATGCGGCGACCGAAGCCACGCTCGCCGAGCCTTGCACCACGGCATGCTGACAAACCTACATGTCGACTTGGTTGCTGCCCGGTTTCGAGGCTCTAATCGCCCAGTTAAATACTATTTTTTGGTCCCCAGGCGGGGTCAAGAGAATTGATCTGAAAGTGATTGCATCCTTGGAAAATTGACTCAATCAAGAGTGCAGCTTGGCCAGATTGGCCAAGCCGGTGGCATAAATGCCCTCCACCAGAGCAATGACTTGGTCGCCAGGTAAGCCTATAGCCTCAAAAGTGGAAGACCATGTAACTTCGCAGCGGCGGGCTCCTAGGTCTCGGACATCAATCTTGCCAAGGTAACCGTTCATCGGCGTGGTTGGCTCAATGATCGAATAACACAAAACACGGGCTGAGTTGTCCAAGGACTCCAGTCGTTCAATCAGCACACCATCAGCGCTTGCCAATTTACGGATTGAACCCGGCGTATTGCCATTGCACTCAAGCATGTCGAACATCGGCAGGATTTTGCAGATGCCAGAAAAATCCTTGACCGTTAACCACACTGCCTTGGCAGGAGCGGCAATTTCAAGTTTGGATTGGGCATTGACCAAGATGTGCCTCCTAGAAAAAGCGATCGAAATGAATCTGCTCAAAAGGAACGCGGTAGCCCACCATCAGCATTTCCTGCAATGTCTGTGTCATGGGCGGTGGACCGGCAAAATAGAACTCGAAATTTGGCAAGGTCTCACCAAATACACGCCGAACCAGTTCATGAACAAAACCGGTTTCACCCATCCAGTGCGCACTAGAGTCATCTGCCGGCAACGACACCACCGGGTGAAAATGGATGCGTTCGCCATAACCGGGAATCTCTCTCAAGAAGCTCTCTCCACAGATGTCGCGCGAAGTCCGGCCACCATAGAAGAAATGGAGCTGGCGCGTTTTCAGCATGCCTGACTGGGCCGCCCCACGGGCAATTGACACCATTGGCGCCAGACCTGAACCACCCGCAATGCAGACGATGTCACGCTCGACCTCGGTTCTCAGATAGGCCAAACCATAAGGCCCATCAATTTCAATTTCCTCGCCAGACCTCATGTGGTGGAACAACTGGTTGGTTGCTACGCCATTGGCGGTGCGGCGGATCTGAAAGTGCCATTCCCCTGCGTTGTTGCCAATGTTTGACATTGAATAGGCTCGGGGCGTACCAACGCCGGGAATTTCCAGCATGGCAAACTGACCTGCCAGAAAATTTGCGGGACCATCGGCAACAAATCGAAACTCGCGAATGTCGTGGGTGATCTCGTGCATACCCGTAAATTTGGCTCGAAATCGCTGGGCACTGATGACTGGCACGCATTCTGGTGAGTTACGAACCTTGATGCGCAAGTCAGTGCTTGCAACGCATTGACAAGCAAGAAGATTGCCTTTTCGTTTGTCACGGTCGGTTAGGCCCGGTGCTTGCGGCCAAAGATTTTCCACCTCACCATCGAGTAATTCGAATTTACAACTGCCACATCCGCCCGAGTTGCACTCGTAGGGAAAGCCAATTCCGGCACGCAGCGCGGCCCGCAATACCGTATCTTTCCCCGATTGGTCAAAGACACTCTTCTCGGGTTCAGTTGTGATTCTCGTTTTGGTCATAACCATTCCAATCATTGGGGTTACAGCCTGGCTGCGGACGCCTTTAGAGCGCATGCTTTCAGGCTTTTGGTTGTACTTACAGCCCCAACGATTGGCGGAAGTCGCGTGTGGCCTGCTTTGCAGATTGGGCCGCCTGAGGCACATCTGCGAGCGCACCACAGTAGGCCTCGATGGCCTTGTCAGCCAAGGGCTCCCATTTGGCAATCCAGCCCTTGATAACCTCGGCATTACCTGACTTTTCAAGCGCCATCTTGACCAGGGCAGTTGCCCAGCGACGGTGCCGTGCGGCATCGACCAACTGTGCATCAGTCAGCAAGCCAAGCAGCATGTCGCCGTTATGGCGGGCTGATTCACCGAGCTTGCGCAGGACGGCTTCATCGATAGCTGGCTTTGCGACCAAACTCAGTGCAACAAACCCTTCAGCCCAATCCCAAGTGGTGAGTATTTTTTCCATCAACTCCCGGAAGCCTTGCCACGCCGGATCAGTCTCCCAATACTCACGCTCTTTGATGGCGAAGCCTTTGTCGGCGAAAGTGAGTGAGAGTTCTTTGGTGCGGTATGCGCTATGACTTAACCAACGGAACGCGTCGGCCATCTGAAAGTAGTTGCAGTTGGTGATGGTGCTGGCAGGTGCCATCTGGCCCACGTAAGCAGATGCCATCTGCACGGTGTGGAAAAGATACCGTGACGGGGTGTACATCCGCGCGAGGGAGCCGGCCCAGCGAGGGTCGAGTGATTTGTCATGCTCGCGGCTGTTGAACTGGTCAAACAGGCCCATCACATAATTTTCCTGACCATCCTGCATCATGTTGTAACTGCGGTACACCACCTCTTCCGGGTCGCGAAATGCGTTCCAGTCGTCATGTTTGAGGGCACTTCCAAAGGTATTGGTCTTGTACCATTTGTTCATGAACATGTCTGGATCGAGCTCATAAGGCGCGTTCGCATCACGGTCGTTGTAGTGAAGATTTGCGCTCACAATTTCATATTCACTGGGTTTACGACGACGCGCAGCCAAGTGACTCCAAGTCTTGAGCGGCTTTAATACCTGTACTTCTGACATGATCTGTCTCCTTAATGGGTTTGAGTTGCTTTCGACAACTGTCAATGGTGGATGGGTTTGGAGGTTAAAGATGTTTGACCAGATAGAAGCGCACCGCATCTGGCAAACTTTCAATTCGTCCTGCAAAAGAGCTGAGATCAAGCTCCAATTCGTTGATCTTGAAAGGGCGCCCAAGCGCGCGTTCAATCGTCTCCCTGCGCAAGATCATTTCGTCGTCGGTATCGATGCGTAGGTAAGCCAGTTGGTCCAGAACCCGGATATCCCGTCCTGGGTTATCCTCGACTGCGGCTTCGGCCACGGCCATCGCCAGTTCACCCGCTCTCATCACAGGCCCCACTCGGTTGTTGCTGTGCTTATTCACTGGTTCACTCGTATTGCTCATTACTGTCTCCGTATTGGTTTGTTTGCTTGTCACGAAATTTCAGGTGTGCGCAAAAAGCGGCTTCACACCGTCGGTCTCTACCAGAATGTCCTCGCCGTCGACCTTTACCGGGTATTCGGCCAAGGCACAGTCAGAAGGGTTGATGCCTTTGCCGGAGCAGGCATCAAACTGCCAAAGATGAGCCCGGCAAATGACCGTCTTGCCATCGAATTTGCCTTCGACCAATGGAATATCCTGATGCGGGCAGATGCCCTGGAACGCCTTGATATCTCCACCCTCGGCACAAACGAGCAAAATTTCTTGCCCATTCACTTCGAATGACTGCATCTCACCTTCCCACAAGTCGTCGCGGGTACATACTTTTTTGAATGCCATGTTGGTTTTTTCCTGTTTCAGCTTGCGTCGCGGCAATCCTTGCGATCACTGCGACTGCCTGCAAATCCATCAGTGCTTGGGAGCTTCCCAGATGATCTCAATGGTTTCGGTGGGCTTCAAGCCCGAGTCTGCGACCTTCATGGTGCGGGGCAAGAATTCCTCGCTGCCCTGACGGCGTACCCGCATGATGTGACCGGGACGCGCACGCACGCGCCGTCCCACTGAATGATGGGCCGCCGCCGCCGCCACTTCGTCCATGGTGTTCTCGGTATCAACCGGCAGCAGTTGGAGCACGAAGTCGCCTTCAAAATTGGAACTCAAAGGAAATAAAGCCATTTTTTTCTCCTGTAACAGGTTAGTTATCTTGCCGGTGACCGGAGTCACCGGCGGTATGTTTCAGTTGTTGTCAGCTTTCAGTTGCTGTCAGCTTGCTTTCTTGATTTCACGCATGGCTTTGTAAACCTCGGCCCATGCATAGTTGTGAGCATCATCACCAATTTCGCCCGGGGCCAGGCCCATGTAGTTCAAGCCGCCGCTCAAGTCCATCGGCTGGATCATGCCGGCAAGGAAACGGTCGATCAGGCTCAGATGACCTGCATAGCGCTCTGGTTCTTGCTCAAAGCACCAACGGTCTTGCTCCGAGCCAAAGTGGTACAGACGCCCTTTGTACTCAAGTGGAAAATCTTTGACGTTCCACTTTTTGCCCGGTGTGTAGTTGATTGGCAAGTTGCACATGTTGCAGACCATCGGCAAGGTTTCGGGGTAAGTCATGGCCATGTTGCCATCCACCACGTTGTCGATGATGACGTCCCAGCACTGACCCCAAGTGTCATTCCAGCCCGGGTACTTTTCTTCCAACCAGTCGCGGTCGGCAGGCGTGACACCTGCTGCTGGGTTCCACCATACGGTTGGCCGCCAGAACCAGACGCCGAGGTGCATGCCGTGGTGCTGCTCGCTCAGTTCTTCAAGGAAGTGATCCCAATACCAGGGCAAATCAAGCCCGAGATCGGTCAGGGCACGCTCGAACTGTGCCACGATGAACTCTTCCATGAACTCCTTGAAAGAGTGCTTGCGGTGTTCCACCGGGGTGTAGTAGTCCATCATCGGGCCCGTCAGCACCGAAAACAGTTTCCAGGCGCGCCAGAAGGCAATGTCAACCTTCTTTTGAGCTTCGGCTTTTTTTCCATTCTTTACCAGGATCTCCAGGGCAGGCCCGCCAATCTGGGCGTGTCGCGACTCATCAGTCTGCACACTCGATATCAAGCTGGCAAAGGTGTGATCTCCGGATTCGGCCGCATCTGCTGCCAAACCGAGAAACTGCATGTTCGTGAAGCCGGTTTCAAAGCTGAAGGTGAGCATGATGGAGACGCTGATCGCGTCGCGCGTCATCATGATGTCATCGAAAAAGTGACGCGCTGCGATCGCACCCCATTCGTTGGTGTCATAGGCCTTGAACGCCCAGTCCATCTGGCGATCCTTCGATACATGCTCGTGCGGGAAGTAAAGCTGTATCTGACCATGACGCACTTCATCAAGACAGCCCATGGTGGCCATATTGCGCATGCCAGGTGCCTTGGAAAAACGCACCATCCGCGCCTCTGCACTGGCGGCAGCGTACTCTGCACGTGCGATGGCACCGTAGTGCGCCTTGATCACCGACTTCCAACCCGGGTCGGAGTTCTCAAAAATCTTTGAACGCTCCAAGGCGCCCTTGACCGAATAGGCGCCAGAGTCTTTTTCCCGTTGAATCTTCACATATTCAGGATAGGTCTGTTTGTAAGGTTCGTCATATTGCTCCCACGCTTCGGCAGGGAGGCCGTAGTCACCCGCCAACTCTTTTGGAAACAACTCCAGATCTGTGACGTATTTCGGTGACCAATTGGTCGTTCTGGCGATGTCATACCAGTCCATTCGATTCAGTAAAGCCATCTCAAGTCTCCTCTATTTAAAATGTGGCGGAATTGCCGTGACACATGCAACAACGAAAATTTATCTGCCCAAGTCTTCCCATCTGACAGGGTCATGTGGTGGCGGGCATTACCGTCAGGACTTCGCAAGGACCTTGCCAATAAAATCAAAAACGCCTTAAATCTCGATATTTAAAGGGTTAACCACTACAAACGACTCTCCTTTTCTCAAGGAACCTGAGAAGACTTCGTGAAAAAAAAGGGTTTACCCTTAAATCAACAATCTAAGATATTCCTTTGAATTTGCGTATTTGATGAAGGGCGAACGGCTAAAATTTACCAAATAATCAAATTCAACAACATGATCAATAAATTTCAAACTTTTGGCGCTGGCACATAAATTTCGAGATAATTGTTTTTCATTGACCGTGGAGTGACCTATTTATGAGCCTGAAATACCCCCCAAACGACGATTTACGACGCCTGTTACGCTTTGAGCCAGAAAGCGGCGGGATCTGGCTGGGCGACCTGCGCATGGTGTTGATGCACACCATGGCGCTGACTGAATTGCGTCAGGATCTAATGACATCAGTTGGCCCCGAGCATGCACGGCGCATCCTGACGCGCATGGGTTACGCCTCAGGCGTGTACGACGCCGAATACGCAAGAAAGACGCGACCAGGCGAAGTCTCGCAAGACACTTTTTTAGTCGGCCCGCAACTGTTCATGCTCGAAGGGGCGGCCAAAGTCACACCCATCAAGCTCAATTTCGATATCCAAGCAGGCCAGTTTTACGGCGAATTCAGCTGGGAGCAGTCTTGGGAGGCTGTTTCACACCAGCAGAAGTTCGGATTGGATGAAGAACCCGCCTGCTGGACGCTGCTGGGCTACGCCAGCGGCTACACCAGTGCCTTCATGGGCCGGCTGATCCTATACAAGGAAACCATCTGTGCCGCCTCTGGCGCGGACCATTGCCGGATCGTCGGGCGCCCGATTGAAGAGTGGCCGGATGGCGAAGCGCATCGCGTTTATTTCACCAACGACTCCCTGATGGAAAAGATAGTGGCCCTGCAATCGCAGGTGGAGGAGCTGAAGTCGAAGCTGGAGCCCGTCAACCTGGGTGGCCAGCTGATTGGTAACTCCCCGGCTTTTCGCAAAGCCTACACGCTGATTCAAAAGGTGGCACAGACGCAGGCCACGGTGTTGTTGACGGGCGAAACCGGTGTCGGGAAAGAGCGGTTTGCGCGCGCCCTGCATGAACTGTCCAGCCGGGCCGACAAACCGTTTGTAGCGGTCAATTGCGCCGCCCTGCCCGCTGAACTGATCGAATCCGAACTGTTTGGCGTCGATAAAGGGGCCTACACCGGCGCCCACGCCGCGCGTCTCGGCCGCTTCGAGCGCGCTGACGGCGGCACCCTGCTGCTTGACGAGGTGGGGGAAATGCCGATGGCGGCCCAGACCAAGTTGCTGCGTGTCTTGCAGGAAGGCGAAATCGAGCGCGTGGGCAGCGAGACCACGCGCAAGGTCAATGTGCGCCTGGTGGCTGCCACCAATGTGGATCTGGCGCAAGCCGTTCAGGCCGGGCGTTTCCGGGCTGACCTGATGTACCGCCTCAATGTCTACCCCATCTGCATCCCCCCGTTGCGCGAGCGCAAAGCCGATATTGAGCCACTTGCCCAGGCCATGCTCGCGCGCTTTTGCGCGCTGCACGGCAAACGTGTGCTGGGTTTTGAAGAGCGCGCACTGCAGGCGCTACGGCAATACGACTGGCCCGGCAACGTGCGCGAACTGGAAAACCTGGTGGAAAGGGGTGTGATTCTTGCATTGCAGGCCGGCAGGGTCGAGTTAGAGCATCTGTTTCCAAACCAGCCAGATGGGGCGCAGACCAGCCTGGACGCGAATGGCCGCCTAGCCAGATTGCCAAGTGTGCAAGACGACGAGTTGAGCACGCGCATCTTGGACAGCGGCAGCTCGCTTGATGAGATTGAGGGACGTGTGCTGGACCATGCTGTGGCCCGTGCGCGAGGCAACCTGTCTGAGGCGGCGCGCCTGCTCGGTCTGACCCGGCCCCAACTGGCCTATCGGCTCAAGCAGCGCCAAGGTAGCGCTCCGACTACAACCTAAGAGGCGACCCGGGAGCATTGTGATGTCAAGCATTCAAAAAAACCGTGTTGCAGACTCAGCCAACGAAGCTCCAGCGCCGCGCACGCTGGTGGAGCGCGCCTACCTGGCCCTGCGCCACGACGTGGTGTGCGGCAAGCTGGTACCCGGCGAGCGCCTGCGCGTGGAGCACCTGAAAGATCAGTACGAGGTGGGCGCGGGTACCCTGCGCGAGGCTTTGTCGCTGCTGATGTCCGATGCGCTCGTCACCTCGGAAGGCCAGCGCGGTTTTCGGGTGGCAACGATCTCGCTGGCAGACCTGGAAGACGTGACCAACACCCGCGTGATGCTGGAAACGGAGGCCTTGCGCCAGTCCATTCGCCATGGTGATGCCCAATGGGAGGCCGCGCTGGTGCAAAGCTACGAGTGCTTGAGCCAGACCGAAAGAGACCTAGCAGAGTCTGGCTCTGAGCTTTGGGAGCGCCGCAACAAGGCCTTTCATGAGGCACTGATTGCAAGCTTTGATTCAAACTGGAGCAAGTACCTACTGTCCATCCTGTACCGCCATGCCGAGCGTTACCGCAACATAAACTGGCGACTAACCGCAGCGCACGCCAGCGGACGCGATGTGCACAAGGAACACGAAGACATCTTTCGTGCCGCCGTGGGCCGCCAGGAGGCACGCGCTTCTTTGGCGCTGGAGGCACACATCCGCTTGACGCATGACATCGTGCGGCTGCAAGCGAACCAGTCGAAGCTGAAGTAGCCGCAGGCCCAGGGAATACCTTGAAATTTTTTGAAGTGGCACTTATGCCTACGCCAATTTGACCAGGTCAGATCTTTATCGGCGCCGACAACGTTCTGCCGCCACTATATTCAACATCAAGCTTAAAAACCAATCCAACAAAAGATGCGTCTCCAGAATCCAACTCAAACCATGTTGACGCTAAAAAAATGGCCACTCGAATGTCAATCCCAGTTGACGGGCCTTTTGGGAATGTCAGCTCTTCCATTCGATGGGCAAAAATGAATGGCCGCTTCACACGGACCTTGATGACCGTTATGGGCACGTTGAAGTCAGCCAAGATGGGCGACTAGATGGCTTTCAAATTCATGAAATTGATTTGCCAGTAAGCTGACACTGGCATCCGTCTGTTTGACGCGGTGTGTTGTGAGCGGATCGGCATCTGCCGAACGACGCGGTGTTAGAGTCGCCGTGCAGTGCCATGATCATCGGTAGGTCGGCAAGATGATTGAGCGGTTGACCATGACGTTGAAAGCCATGCCGGGGCGGATTTGCAGCGTGGGTGAAATGTTCAAGCTTTTCTGCAAAATCTTCGAGCTGACGTCACTCAAAGAATTCATGGCAGCAGCAGAGGCTTGAGTCGAGCCGGATGGCGTGTTGAATGCCCCCTGGTTTTGCGGTTGCGACTGCTGGGCGGCAACCCCCAAGAACGACACCAACAGCGCTGACGACCAGGTTTTCCAGAAGTGGTTATTCACCTGATCTTCCATGCCGGATTGACCTTGACCGTCGGCTGCCGACATGGCGCGCAAGGAAATCCGCGAACCATTGGGCAAGATCAGTTCATCCCACGCCGCCAGCACCCGTGATTGACCATAGGCGACATCAGCAGAGTACCTGCCGACCAGGCGCGAACCCTGTGGGATCACCACAGTGTCGGGGTCATTGGTGGCATAAACAGTTTGGCGGGTTTGGGCCACGATGGTTCCAGGCAGATCGGAATTGATGCCAGACAGCATGACCGCGGGGATGACGGAGCCAGCCGTCAATTCAAATTCCCCCAATTTGGGTTTGAGCAATTCTGGCAAGTAGCCGTTGTCAAATGCTTCTTTCATGAAAGCCTTGTTGCGCGCTTGGGCCGCCACTGCAGGGTCAAGACCGGCGGAGCCGCCAGCAGCCAAAGTGGGAGGTAAATTTCCTGAATTACTGCCGGTACCTGCCACCCCGGCTGGCGAATTCGCCATGCGCATGGCCTCAGCCGTAGCCGACGCACGGGCAGTCGCAGCACGCCCATTGGCGGCTGACAGCTTTTGGTTCACACCGCCAACCACGGCCTCACCATCAGCATTCACGCCCATGATTCCTCCCGCAGCCGATTTGGCAGCCAGCGCGGCACCACCCTTGCTGATGTCCGCTGTTTCGGCTGAGTCAGATGCCATGAGGTGCCCCTGAATGCGCTCATACTTGCGCTTTTGCAGCCACAACCGGTGTGCCTCAGCGGGTGAGGGCGGTGAGGCACCACCACTGGCAGTTTGAGTTCCCCCAGAACTGCCTTTTGGATTTGACGAGCGGCTTGTCAATGGCCCTGTTTGCTGCCCATCAGCCATTTGAAGAGTGGCTTGATTGCCAACCGCTGCAGCCGCAACAGTTGCTCTGCGCTGGATGTCTTCAGCGTTTTCCTTGTACGGGGCCGTTTGGCCTGGTGCATCACTGGCGGTCAATTGCTTTTTAGACTCAGCATTGCCGCCACTTTTGCCACTGATCATCACGCCGATCAAAATCGCCGATGCCACCGTTGACGCGCCGCCCAAGAGTAAAAACTGCCCTTTCTTGGACAGTCGCTTGGTGCCAGGTGGTGGCGTATGGATTTCCAGCGGCTGACCCGGGCCATCAATGGCCGCCACCTCAACGTCCGCTGGATCGTCAGCTTGGGACTTTTTGCCGAATCTGAACATCATTTGGCGCCCCAGCTGAACAGACTGTTTGGCGATGATTTTTGGCACTGGACGGTTTGGGCGCTGGCACCCACACCCAGAACAAGACTGAGTTTGGCGGGTTTGCCATCGAGGATGTAATAGCCATTCACCAGCCGGGAATTCAGCAGCTCGGTTTCATTGTTCGAGACATTGAACACCGCTGGTGCATCACTGGCTGATGCACCCGGCGGCAATTGAATGAACGTGTGCGTGTCATTGGCAAAGACACGCGCAGGCTTGAACGCCGCCTCACCGGTGCAGGTGTAGCCAAAATCAAGCGTTGTTGGATCAAGTTTGCCAACCGACTTGTCCGCCACGACCCTTTGGGCTTTGGCCTGTTCGGCGGCAATCTTGGTGGCAACCATCGTTGCCTCAAATTCTGCCTTTTGCCGTGCCGATGTTTGCGCCTCGGCGCTCAAGTCGCGCGTCATTGCAGCCGGGTCATACCAACTCACCATAGGCACATACTCGGTTTTGTTTGAGACCAGGTGCATGTAATAGATGCGGCCCTTGTCTGTGGTCACCACCAGATTGGTTGACAGGCCTGCCTGTGTCGGTTTGATCATCATCACCGGTTTTGTCCCGGCTGTTGCGGTCTGCAATAGCCATCGCACCGTATCGCCAATCGACACGCTGGTCGCTGCTTCTCCCTCTTGCAGTGCAACAGAGCAGACGTGTAAGGGTGCGCAAGTAATCGTGGGACGTGAATACCCATAGGGATATTCGACAACGCCACCGGCGCCGACCAGCGCATCAGCCGTGCCTGTTTGTTCCCAGCGTTGCGCGGCGGCAAGCCTTGCGGCATCGGCGGCAGGAAGTTTTCTGACCTGGACCTTGGCTGTTGGCAGCATGGGTGTCGGAGCCAAGACTTCAGGGGATGCCGTGATTTGTTGCTTTGCAGGGGTGGGATGCAAAGCCAGGGCTTCAACTGCTGGAACTGATCGCGGGGGTAATGGTTGAGTGGATATCAGGCCATGATCGTTCGCTTCGATGGTTTCGACGGCGGCAGGCTTGGTTGACGAAGCTGCACCATTTGACTGTGCAAATGCACTGGCAGCCAAGGAAAGTGCGGCGAGAGTGAGGATGGATTTTTTCATGATGACTGCCTTTACAGAACTTCTTTTGTCCAGGAAATGGACTTGACGTAAATGCCAAACGGGTTCCAAAGCGCGACTTTCTGGTTTTCCGCCAGCTTGGCGTCAACCCCGACCATGACGACCGCTTTCCAGTGTTCCGCCACAGCCGTCGCCCCAGGCTTGGCCTTTGTTTCCACCCAAGACACTTGGTAGGTTTCGCCCCCTTGTGGAATGACGGATGAAACCTCCACGCGGGTGACAGAGCCATCGACTGAGAAAGGTGAGTTGTCTTTGAAAAAATCATTTAGAAACCCAGCCACGTCGCGCCCAGCCATGGCATACACCCGGTTAAGCGTGACCTGTTGGGCAACAGCATCGGGCAACATGGAGCGGACGTCTTTGATGAAGGCGGCCAGTTGGGCCACCATCAACCGCTTGTCAAAATCAGCCTTGGCAACCGGCGCAGGACGAGCCACAGCAACAGGCGAGCCAAGTTGATCGGTGACAACCACAAACGGCTGGATCTTTGATTGGGACCCGATGAAAGCAATGCCCACCACAGCCACAACCGCGACAGCCAAGGAGCCAGCGGCAATGAGTTGCCAATTGCGCGCGCGTGAGATCAACCCTCCGTATCGCTCATCCCACTCCCGGCGGGCGTTGAGGTATGGATTTTGTTTTGACATGCATGCGTCCTTTTTGAGTGCTGTTGCCAAATACCGTTTTGGCGCAAGCAGCACAAAAAAAGGAAGCAAACCCCCCAGCCGTTCGCTCTACCCGCTGTCTCTAGCAATTTCTGCTTTGGTTTCCGGGAACACCAACCGGTAGTTTCGTAGGTCTTCTTCGAAGGCATTGCACTGCTTTAGCGCTTGGTGGAGCTCGTGGCGTGGTCGGGTGTAGTCAAAGGCAGCCGTCCAGGCCTGGATACGGGTCATGGCTCGGATGTAGGGCGTTGCGTCGGCATGGTTCGACAGGCTTTTCAGCGGCAACAGGTAATCTTCGCGATAGACCGTCGGCACGATGATGCGTGACCGGCCTGCCGCGCTCAGCACGCAGTTCATCGCAAGTCGCGCCGTTCTTCCGTTACCGTCTTTGAAGGGGTGAACTTCAGAGATGACGAACATGGTCATCAGTGCGCGAGCCAGGGGGTCCTCCAGCGCGTAAATCCGCTCGAAGCCTTCACGAAGCGTGCCCTGCACGAACTCGTGGGAAACAAATAGCGTCGACCCCGCCTGGTTGTTTTGGTTTTTCCACTCCCCAGGGTTTTTGTCCAGTCGGGACTGCATGACCAGCGCGTTGACGTTTTTTAGCCAACCCAGGAAGTCGTCAGCCGTGCTGGCTGGCTGGTCGCGCCAGGGGGCTCGCATGGCAGCCTGGAAGGTTCCCAGAATGTCGTGGGAGTCCTCGGTTCGGTTCGCGATGAGCTTACCTTCAAACACAATTTCCTCGGCCTCACTGACCAGAAAGGTGGTGCCCTCGATATAGTTCGAGAAGTACGACTCGAAGAACGCGAAGTTCTCGCGCGATACCCCCACGTCCGCGGTGGAGGCCACCTCCGGCAGAGCCTCCATTCGCAGGCGGCTGAACAGTGTGTCGAAAAGGGCGAGACGGTCTGGGTCATAGGGGCGTCCGGCAGCGCGGGCAAGCGCTTGTTGGCTGTGCAGCTTTTCGCTCTCGTGGGTCCCCAGCATGGCGCCCATGATGCCATCCAGGCGCTTGAACTCTTTTTCCCGGCCCAATTTTTCTGCCAGCGTGCGGCAGGTATCCCGGAGTTGATTGAATCGGTACTCCCCACGAATTGAAAGAACCTTGTCGAGCTCCGACTCAAGCACTTCCTGAGAAAGCGTTCGCTCACCGACACCGCGGCCAATTGCCAGGTTCTCCAACAACCAGCGAGATTGACTGGCCAGGAAAAAGCCCTTGTAGGGCGTGTCACCCTCAACTGCGCCTGGTCCTGGGATAACCTTGATGGCGAGGCCCGGCAACTCCAGGATTCGCGGCCGATCCCCGCGCGTAACATAAATACGGCCCTCGAAGGGCTTTGCGTCATAGCCGCTTCGATAGCTGAGGATCCCGTCAGTCAGTAGGTGGCTCACAATACTCGCCCAATGACGCAGTACGACCGATTCTGGGGGGCTGGCCAGGTTGCTTGTATAGATACCCTGGTACAGCTTCAACAGTAACCCGTCACTGGCTAGCCGAATGACCTTGCGGTCTGCAGCGGGGTCGCCCTTACCTGTGAGCAGAAGCTCAGGCAGAGAAACGTCGGATTTTTGCTTGATTGCCATGTCGATCACTTAATATTTGTCTGATATTTATATTATTGTGACACTTTTTGTCGGAAAAGTGTTTCATTCTGAAAAATGGGGTTTGTCGGATTTTGTGCTGACTCGTCGGGCGCAGAGGGTAGATATGTCTGAAAACTGCAGAATTACATCCTTTTTTGTCGGATTAATCGCTAATCAAGGAATCTTCCGAACCTGCTTCAGCCAAGCTCACCGCTCGAATTCTGGTTCTTTGGAAAGCTGATTTACGTTCGCCGACAGAAAGATGTCGGATCTCGCTTTCGCCACGTCGGCAGCCGGTGCAGCGCTGGCAATGTAGTCGCGAACGGCCTGGGTGCCACCTTGGCCGAGCAGGTCCCGCGCATCAGTGCCAACTTGACTTGTCGCAGGAGGCACGGCCAAAGCGAACACTGTCAAATTTGCAGCCTCCAAGGCACGCGGGATGGCATTCGATTTGAGTCTTCCCGCCGCATCACGGCCAATGTCGTGATCGGTTGCAATGACGACACTTGGAAACATGTCCGACAGGCCGGTTTCTTTGACCCATTTGGCGACTGCCATCACATTGTTGGACGATAGGGCGCACAGCGTGTTGCCCGCACCGCTTTGTTGAATCGCAAGTCCTGTTGCCACCCCTTCAGAGATCACCAGCGGCTTCGTTTTGTCAGCGACTGCCAGCCACGCCTGAATCGGAGCCAGGGAATCGCCAGTCATTGCTCGCATTAGTGAATCAGGAGTAGGGAAAGGCACAAAGGCGCCGACCGTTCGCGAGCCTTTGGCCATGATCTTGTCGGTGCTGAACGTAAGCTTGGGCATTAGGTGTTGCACACCGCACAACTCCACCATGCCTGGCCTGCCCAACGGATCAGGGCGAAACATGGGAACCATCATCGTACCGGCATATCTATGATGCCTGAGATACACCCGCAAATCCGAGCCATCCAAAGTGGCATTACCTTTGACAAGGTGCCTATGATCAGCGGGCGGGATTTCAGCAGCCATCCATGAATTGATGGTGTCTCGATTCAAGTCCAGATCGACCGGATTAAATTCAGACGCTTTCACCGGGCGCGGTAAAACAGGTGAAGACCGGGGTGGTGCAAGATCGCCATCCAGTCCCAAATCGCGTCCCGTGACGAACATGGTTTTCTTGCCATCACTGGTTTGCCTGCCTTCCCGCCATGGTGCAGGGAGATCGATGTCGCCACGAAATGAAAAAGCGGTTGCAACGCCGTCGTTCGACACCAGCAGCTTGTAGACTGGTTTTTGATCCGAGCCATCGCAGTAACGTCCTTTCAAGCGCGACGGAATCAAACCAGCCGCCTGTAAGGACGCATCTGCCGCTCGCCACACTTGTTCCGGGTGATACGAGCGCAGTTGCCCTGGTGCAGACAAAAATTTGGGCACTTTGTTCAGTGCCGCCAGTTCTTGGTGCACGGTCAGCTGGTCGACATGCGCCCGGAGCGCCGGGGTAGTTTTGTCTCCAAGAGGGATGTCGCCTGCGGCAAGCCAAGGCTCACCCGCTGCGAGCCCCTTTTCTGCGTAGCGATGCCACATTTTCAGAGAACCATCCCGTGCCAGGGACAGTCGACCACCGGGCGTTCGACTGGTTTCACCGGGCAGACGAAATTCGACCAAATGGTCTTTGATTTTGTGAATTTCGCAGCCTCGGGCAACGAGGTAGTTCTCAATCTTTTGCAATGAATCCATAGTGATTCTTCAAGAATCGAGCCCCATGCGCAAGCCTGGCGCGTGACCCAGATGACCATCACTCACCCAATGCGGTTTCCTGCGATCCGCAGCGTATTGCAAACGCTTTGAAAAACTGTTGAGCTTGTCTGCCACGCCACTTGGTTCTTGCTTGTAGTCGGTCTCAAATCGTTGTTGTGCAGACCTTGCATCGAATGAATTGGCAGGCATGCCACCGGTTTCGTTGCTGGTTGGTTGGCTTTTGCTGGAGCCGCCATCACGTGGACTCGCAAATGGATCAAAACGCGCATCAACAAAACCAGGAGCTTGGGTCTGGCCAAGACTTTGACTACCCGCGTTCAAGCCTTGCCAAGCCACAGGACTGTCAGAAGGAGGCGGCGAGGGGGAGGGTGAAAATGCACCGAGGTGACTGCCAGTGCCGCCACCCGACTTGCCAGCCATGCTGCTCTGGACTGCAGCGCCCAAACCACCGGGTACGCCCTGGCCACCACTGCTCGCGTTCGCACTGGTTTGAAAAGGGTTGACAGGGGTGACCGCACCACTGATGCCACCACCAAAGCCGACGCCAGCAGAAGAGCCACCAATGGCACCCGCAGCTTTTTGAACGGGCATCAACGCACCCATGGCACCGCCCGCAAGCCCCAAGGCGCGCGCACCGGCCGCACTTGCAGCGAGTCCCGCCGCCACAGGTGCACCACCCACCATGCCAGCCGCCGTGCCAGCGCTTTGCAGCGACATGGCCACCGTGCCGTTCAGCATCGACCCAGCCAGGCCGGGTGCCATGTAGCCGGTCACGCCATAGAACAGCGATGCGCCACCCACACCCAAATAGTCACCAAAACTGGGGCCTTCAGGATGCGCCGCGTACGCAGCCGCAATGGTGTCTTTCAGGGCTTGGGTGAAGCTGTCACCAAAGCCAATGATCAAATAAATGGTGAACAGTTTGACGCCAATGGAAATCGCGTAGCCAAAATATTTCTCTGACAAATTGTGCGTCCAACGTGAGCCCGAAAACCCGAGCATCAAGGCACCGCCGCCAATGATCAAATACGACTCGACCAGTGTGATGAGCAGTTGGACGGCAATCAGACCGTAGCCAAGAATGATGAAAACAGAAGCAACGCCAATGATGATGGAGCTCAACATGAATTTGCCAAGACCCTGACCGGAATTGGTCAAGGTGTTGATGATCATGCTGCCGGTGCTGGGCGCGGCATCATTGGAGAACTGCATCAGACTGGCGGCCACTTGCAAGCCTTGATCAAACACCGCCGATGGCGACAAAACTGTACTTCCGCCCACACCGGCGCCGGCTGCCTTGAATGAATTCACAATGGCAGGAATCCACTCGGGCGCCTTGATCAGTACCATGGCAAAAAATGAGAGGGACATGACCTTGAACAGGGTCCCGACCATGATCTCGGAAAGCTCTGATTTCTTGAGGGTGAGTTGAATGGCCGACCAGGCGAATTCAATCGCGGCTAAGCCAAAAAACAAGTTGGTAGCGTAACCCAGCGCAGTCGACATCCATCCACCGGATGCGCTTTGAACTTGACTGACCAACGTATCCATCATGCCCGCGGCATTCGCCAACGGCGCGATACCGAACAGCAGCAGGAAAAGCGTTGCACGCATCACCAATACTCCGCTCAGTATTTGCCGGAGTGGTTGCGAAAGAAATTGCGGTACAGGATTTCGTCCTGGTATTTTTCGTTTTCCTGTTTGGCTACGGCATTCAGTCGGGCCTGTTCCGCCGCAATGATGGTGCCGTGCAGGGCTTGGGTTTCATTCACCATCAAGCCGGCAATTTGATTGCCAGCCTGAATCGCTTGCAGGCGGCCAGCCGCTGTTTGGGATGCCAGCTGAATTTGCTGCAAAGCACTTTGCGTGGTTGAAAAATTATTGGCGTTGTAGCCCAGTTGCTGCAATGCCGCGCCAATCTGGTTGTTCAAGCCTTTGTTCCAATTCATCAGATTTTGCTGCTGGTTCGACAGCAAATTGCCATTGCCGTAGGTCGTTTGCATATCGGTGATGGAATTCACGGTTGCGTTCACAATGCCTTGGGTGTTCTGTATCGTGCTGACCAGCGAAGTCAAACGTCCCGCAATGCCGCTCCACGCCTGAATTGGAATTCCAAGCGTGTTTTGGTACATGTTTTGGTACATCTGGATTTGCTGCTGCAGTTGTTCCAGATTGCTCGAATAGACATTGACCAACTCGGCGTTGTTCAGCCACTGTGTGGCTTCCATTGCGCCCACAAACCCGCCACCTGCAGCATGAGCTGATGGCACTGACGCAAAAACAACTGCCGCTGCGGCGCTGGAAAGCAGTTTTTTGAGCTTCATGGGATTCCCTTCTTTGAGTGCTGTAGCCACATACCGGCCGCACGCAAGTCAACGATTAAAGGTGGCCCTCCCACGATCAAACAACCAGTAAAACCGTGGTGACACAGGGGAGGTCTGTGCGAGCGTCGGGCCAGATGCTCTTTGCTGACCTGTCACAGTCAATAGCTATCCCATAAACGGGCGGCATCGAACTGACCGCGTTCACGCAGCCAGGCAGACGGCCAGCCGCGTGCATCAAGCTTTTGCAGATGCCGAATCCGCGTCAAATCTTCGCGTCCACTGGCGCCCACAAATGCCATTTCAGGTGCCGTAAGACCCAACTCGAACACGCGCGAGCCGTCCGGGTGCAGGTGGTAATACTGGCGTTTTGGCACCGCGTTGCTGACGATCTGGATTTGCCGCCGGTTGAGTCCAATCGCTTGATACAGCCCGCACAAGGCTTCGGTTTGTGCTTGCGGGTTTGGCAACAGGATTTTTGACGGGCAGGATTCAAAAATCACATCGGCAATGCCACTGCGCGACAAATCGCTCAGGGACTGGGTGGCAAAAATGACCGCCACGTTCGACTTGCGCAGCACCTTCAGCCACTCGCGAATTTTGGCCCTGAATGCGGGGTGGCCCAACATGATCCAGGCCTCATCAAGCACCAGCAAGGTGGGTTGCCCCTGAAAACGTTGCTCAAGCCGATGAAACAGATAGGCAAGGACGGGCAGCACGATCTTTTCGCCGCGTGCCATCAGGTGTTCAAGCTCGAAGACCTGGAAGATGTCAGCCTGCATTCCGTCGCTTTCGGCATCCAGCAACCGACCAGCCGCGCCACGCAGTGAGTAGTACTCCAGGGCTTCACGCAGACGGTTGTCCTGCAATGTCAGCAAAAAATTTGACAGCGTGCGTTGCTCCGCGCAGTCGGTTGAAGCCGCCAACTGGTTCACCGCACGAAAGAGTTCCTTGCGCAACTCCGGCGACATGACCACACCTTGCAGCTCTGCCAAGCTTTCCAGCCATTCAGCCGCCCAAGTGCGCTCAACTTCATCATCAATGCGCCCCAAGGGGCAAAAGGTGATGTTGTCGGATTCGCCCGCAATGTCGTAATGCTCACCACCGGCGGCCGCCACCAAGGGGAACATGGAATAACCTTTGTCAAAGACAAAGGCTTGCGCTCTGGAATAGCGAAAATGCTGCGCCACCAGCGTTGCCAGCAGGGTGGACTTTCCCGAGCCGGTCGGGCCAATGATGGCCGTGTGTCCCAAATCGCCAGCGTGCAGACTGAGTCGGTAAGGTGTCGCGCCATCGGTTTTGGCCTGCAGCAGCGGGGCTGAATGCTCAGGATAAAAAGGACAGGGATGGACCTCAGGCCCGGCCCAAATCGCCGTGAGCGGCAGCAAGTGAGCCAGGTTCAAGGTGTTGACCAGCGGGCGGCGCACATTGGCAAACAGGTTGCCAGGCATGCTTCCCAAATAGGCTTCCACCGCATTGACGGATTCGACCCGAGCTGAAAACCCGGCATTGGCGATCATTTTTGTCACGTACTGAGCCGCATCACGCAATTGCTGGAGATTCGCACTGGAGAGCAAAACGACGCTGGTGTAATAACCAAATCGCACCAGGCCACTGCTGGCTTCAGCCATGGCCGCGACCGCATCCGCAGCCATGTCGTCCGCATCCGCATTCACGTGCGTGACACCGCCTCCTTGGCTTGAGCGCATCAAATTCATCAGTGAGAGCCGCTTTTGAGCCCACTTTGATCGGTACTTGCCCAACGCCTTGTCAGCCTCACGCACCGGCATGAAGATGAAGCGGTTTGACCAGCGGTATTCCACTGGCAAGCGTGACAAGAAGTCCAGGATCCCCGGGAAACTTGTGCCAGGAAAGCCCGTGACGGCAATGCATATGGCTGTCTTGTCATCAATCCGGGGCTCGAACCCCGTCACAAAGTCATGTTGACCCAGTACCGAATCCAGGTACATCGGCACGGTTCCCATGACGAAACTGGACCGCGGCTCCAGGGCGACACAGGCCGCCAGATGCGCCAGAAGTTGACTTTCCACAGCCCCGGTTTCAGTGTCGACGGTGTCCACCAGGCGACGGATCTTGAGCGTACCCGCCAGCCGTGATTCAATTTCGGCCAGCGCGGTTTTGAAACGGATTAAGCTGCGCTCTGCCACACCGGTCTTTTGAGCACCATCCACAAACAGCATTTCGGTTTTAGCCGCGGCATCAGGGTCTGGATGCCAGCACAAGACAAGCCTGTAGTCACTCTGAAAGCCAGCCCATTCGCCTTCATGCGCAAGACGGCGGCAATCGTCCAGCAGTCGGGTGGTACGGTCCGGAAAAGCGCCGTCCGCTGGGTAACCAGGGGATTGACGACGCACAGCATCCACATGCAAGCACCAGCCATCATCGAGTGCCAAGGCTGCATTGATGCGAGCCGACACGGCCGCCAACTCCTCTTTGGTGGCACTGTCCAGGTCCGGGCCACGAAATTCAAAGCCCGCCAGCAGACCGCCAGATTTGGTGAGGACCACGCCGTTGTCGATCAGCGCTGCCCAGGGCAGCAGATCAGGCAGCCCTTGGGCATGGCTGCGAAATTCTTTCAAGAGCATGGTCAGTCTCCAAAGGTGCGGGGCGAGGCAAACGGTGTTGCCGCGCTCTTGTAAAGCTTGCGGTAGCGCAAACTACGGCCAAAAGTCTTGGAGAGTTGGGGATCAAAACTGGCTGCACGGGTCAACACCCAGGCGCCGACGGCCCACAAAGCCAGACCGAAAATGGCGGCCCACAGTTGAAACAAGGAAACAATAAACACACCGGCCACGATGCCAAGCGCCAGGATCAGTTCGCGCTCAGCACCGAGCAGCAGCATGGGCCTGAGCATGGATTGATGCAGCGGCACTGAAAAATCAGCGCCGACGTCTGAACTTTGATCAGCCATGATTTGCTATCAAAACGGCAGAATCAGATCAATGCACCGCTGTTGACCAGACCGATCATGCTCAGGAAGTTGGCACCAAAGACGATCAGCGCCACACCGAGCACCACGTACAAAAGTTTCTTCGCAATTCCGCCCAAGTCGTCACCGCCAAAAATCAGCGCTGCACCGGCTGCCAGGAAGGCCACGGTCGAAATGCCGGTGGCCACCGGCCCAGTCAGGTTGTTGACCACCGTGGTGATCGGGCCGTCCCAGGGCAGGGCTGGGCCAGCGTGGGCCACCTGGGATACCAGTGCGGCCATGCCCGAGATGACAGGCGTGACCAGCTTTTTGAGTGATTTGGTAGGCTTGGTTGTTTGGAAATGCACGATCTACTCCAGTTGGAAAAAAGACACCGGCCTGTTTGGCTGGTGCTTGATACCGCTGGACTGCAAATGAACAAATCGACGCGTCGCGCTCCCGTGCCATACAGCTCAACTACTCGGGTCTGGCGGAGTGAGAGGCCAGCAGCCGGACAGCAAAAGTTATCCACAAATTCACGGCATAGCACATACCGGCGAACACGGCATAGCAGATACCTGCACGGCATAGCACATACCAAACCACGGCATAGCAGATACCGAAGCACGGCATAGCACATACCGCGACCAACTAAAAATTGGCAAAATCTCAAGCGAAATCAATGGCTTGGGAGTGGAGCAAAAAGCAGCTAATCTGTCTTTAATCTATCTCTAATCTGCGGCGCTCAAGACTGCCACTGCATCGGGCTGACCCGGAGCGCCGTGGCGCGCACACCCATCGGCTCGCCGGACACCATGATTGCCGCCCACGCTCTGAGCCAACAGGCCCTGCTTGTCACCAACAACACCCGCAAGTTTGCCAAGGTGCCTGGCTTGCAGCTGGACAACTGGGTTACTGTCGTTTGATTTGGGGTTCTGTTTCACGGCAATCCGCGAAATCGACCACGCTTGAGCAGATGCCTTGATTGACTTGCAGTTGGCATTTTTGAAAGGTGAACCAAGTCTGAAGCATCGATTTTCCAGGTCCAGTTGGTCACTTTTTCCAGTCTTTCCAGGGCTGACTTCAGGTCCTGCTTGAACCCTTTGATGGCTAAATTTTGACTGCCACACAGGCGGTGCAAGGTTTCAACTTTGACTGGGAATGGCTTGGCATGAGAGCTGTAATACCCGTGCAGCCATTGGGCAAGGGGTCGCTTTTTGAGCGCCATACGCTGGCCAAATTCCACACTTGACCAGCCGTCAAGGCCATAGAGCTCGATGATTTTCGGATTCATTTCGATCACGTAACGGCCGGTGTGATCGTCCCTGCCGCCATGGCTCAGGATAGCCCCGAAATACGCCCGGTGGGCATCCTTGATTTCCACCACGCTGGCCGCCAACCGTGCGAATGCCCCTTTGAGCCATTCATGCTGACTTTTGCCGTTGCCGCGGCCAATGCACTTCAAGAAGTGTGAGGCAGTGAACTGAATCCGGCACCCAAGCCCGCCAGTTCTGGCCAGCTGCAGAGCTTGTTCCCAGACATCCAGATCCGCCTGATCCAGTTGCGGCCCGGTGTGAATGATCTTCACACCGTCGACGCTGGCCTTTTGCACGCGCTGCTGGAAAGACCTTGGGCCACGTCGCACCACGCCAAAAAGTGCCGATCGCAGGACGCTATTGGGAACACCCCGGCAAACCTCCGCCCACAATGGCAACTGCACCTCCAAAGACCTTTCTGCAACAACTGTTTGCAGCGCCGAAGTTCGTTGCCCCCTTGCTTTGGCCAGGGCCAGGTTTTCTTCGAAGGTCCTTTTTTGAGGCATCAACCCAGCCCGCCAGTCTGAATCTTGCGGGGCCGACCACGGCCACGCACCGGCTTAGCCAGAACTACCGTCGTCATGGCTGGCTGCAACGGTCCAGGCCGTGGGATTCGACCGGTGGTCGTAAGTGGCAAACCCAGGATAAATACCTGGATGTCAGACGACCGCCACCGAACCGATGCGCCAATTTTTACTGGAGGAGGGAAGCCGACCGGTGGCGTTTTGCGCCCGTATTGCCAATTCCAAATCGACGATTCACTGATCTTGAGTATTGCCGCTACATCAGCAGCCGCCAAGAGTTCCAGATTTTGCATTTTGATCAACTTTAAAAGTTGATCCCAGCGAGAGATTTTGGAGGTTTTGCGCGCCCACGCAGCCAGCGGGCGGGATCGATGACCCGCCGACGCTCACGCGCAGGCGGTTGGCGGGCACGGGAAAAGCTTTGGGGTAAGCGTATCGGTCACCGTGCACAGGACCGATTTGACAATTGAACGCACCTGCAGTTCAGTCGCAACAATTGCTTTTATGGCAGACCAAAAAACAGATGATTGCGCCACAACCTGTGCGATTGCAGCGCGCCGCAGTACCCTGGCAATTTTTTGTTTGTGAGCATCCTCAGCCCTGTTTTTTTGCTTGATTGCGTTCTCGATTTGAGCCGCCTTGCCGATCCCTGCTTGTGTGGCAACGTGTGCCAATTTGACAAATACCATGCCAACCACAAGACATGCTGCCTGACCATAAAAATTGCCGGCAACAACGTCAAATTGTAAGATACCGACAATCAGAAATTCGCAAGCCAACATTGCTTTTCCATACGACTTTTGAACAAAGATATTGAAAATATGGGTGTCTAAAAAATAGTTGAATTGCATAAGACGTTCGTTTTGAATTTGATTCAAAATTAGCCAAGTCGTCTCAGCTCAAAACCAATCGCACTCGACCAATTGGTTACTTCAGCTACTTCATCAATAATTCGGCCGGTGGAATTCCTGCGGATGGATATCACCATATTGACCGCTTCGCTGATTAACTCAGGTGCCGCAGGCACACCCGCTTCCTGAATTAACTGTCCGATTCGGACCAAGGCTGCACCAGTAGAATTGGCATGAACGGTGCCAATACCGCCTGGATGGCCCGTATTCCATGCCTTCAGCAGCGCCAGAGCCGACTTGTCTCGGACCTCACCCACAACAATCCTGTCGGGTCTTAATCGAAGCGTCGCTCGCAATAAGCTGACTTGATCAATATTGACTGACGTTCTTAAAAATACCGTGTTTTTGACACTGCATTGGAGTTCCAACACATCTTCAATGATGACGATCCGGTGATCTGGTGAAATGAAGGAAATCTCATTCAAGACAGCGTTGGCCAAAGTCGTTTTGCCAGAGCCAGTGCCCCCGGCAATCAGGATATTTTTTCTGTCCGCAACAGCAGTTTTTATCAATGTGGCTTGCAGCTCAGTCATCACTCCCGTGCGAACATAGTCAGCCAGGCTAAAAATCAATGTTGCCTTTTTTCTGAGGGTAAAAGTTGGCGCCGGTACAACCGGTGGAATCAAGGCTTCAAACCGCGAACCATCCAAGGGCAACTCGCATTCCAAAATCGGGTTGTCAGGTGTGACCGTGGTACCCAGCATGGCCGCCACCGTGGCAACAATCGCCATGGCTCGCACACGGTCGATCTTGCCAATGCATTGCATCCCGCCGGTGTGGGAATCGGTCCATAGGTCGCCCGACGGGTTGAGCATGATCTCCACCACCTGATGATCAGCCAGGGCAGCCAGGATGTCAGTCCCGAGGGCGCGCCGCAACGCATCGTCCGACCTACGGTGGAACTCATGGCTGGACGCGTTCTGGTGTGTGCTCATGCCGGCATACCGTCCATCCGCAAGCACAAAGCAGATCCATTTTCAGAGGTGCGCTAACCCGAGAATCCGACAGCACTGAAGGGGTATTGCCGTTGAATACTGGCTGTCGGCTGTCCAATTATTGGCCAGACACTTGCCTTATTTTGAGGTATTTATTCTGCTTGTGAAATTGTGGCCACTCGGTACATTTACCGACATCAACACATTCGCAAGGGATCAAAATGAAGGTATCGGAAGTTGCCAGCCACATCGTTCAAGCGGCCAATTCGGATGAACTCAAAAGTCTTCAAACCTTGAAGACGGTTTGCAACAGTGACTCTGCGTTTGTGGCGGCAGTCAAGAAGTATCAAGCGCATCAAAAGTTGCTTCAAAAAGCTTTCTTGCTCAGTCGAACCTGGCAGAAATTTGGTCAGGCTCGAACTTGGAAAATTACTGTCAAGGCACTTCAGGCGGCACTCAAGGCGATGGTGGCCGGGTTCAAACGCTTGACAGAATTTGCCGAGTTGCCAGATTCATTGAAAAGGCAGATTGAGAAACTAATCAAGGCAAATGGCTTGCAAATATCGCCTGCTTGGTGAATAGCTTAATAAATCCGCAAAGGTGGTTCTTGATGGATACAAAACACTTCAGATCCTTGTCGAAAAAATGGGCTTTCAAACTGCGTGAAGATGCACGGGATATTGAGCAGGAAATTATTGTTTTTTATCTCACTCGGCAATCAGAAAACAAGAACCTGGATATCTTTCGACCCGGCCATGAAGGCGCACTGTTTGAGCTTCTGAAGCACAAAATCAGGGGCAACAACCTGGAAAGCCTGGGTGGCAGTGGCAGGCGCTTGGATGGCGTGGGTGACGAAGACGATGCAGGCGAGATCGACATTCACGACGAGTTTGAGTCGCCAGATGAAAAGGCCAATCAGCTCGACAAGCGGCTGCAATTTGAACAGGTGTTCTGCCAGGAACTGGACCAAATTGATGAACTGAACAATTTGGCCGGTAGCGATCTGGGCGATGCCTTTGGGTTCACGGGTGCCAATGGTCGGGCCGTTTTGTCTCAACTCAAAAAACAAATTGTCGCCAGTGCCCAAAAGCGGTTCAACGCCAATTTGCGGGCTGTAAAGCCGTCTTCACGGGCGAAAGCCCGGCAGCAAACGGCGACGGCGTAACCGTCAGTCGCACGGCCGCCATGGCGGCAGGGTTGGCTGCAAAAGAAGATGTTTCAGGCAGTTTTTTTGCCAGTTGCCCACCCGGTATGCTGGGTACCTTTACCCCGGCTTGTCCAAACACCTTTTGGGCGTAGGTAGCGCCGATTTTTGAATCAAACCGGCCGGTGTTGTACATGCTCAGGGCGCCGCCGAGCGAGCCGGCTCTTCCATAGCTCGCAGCCAGAATGTTTGCCCCGGCAGCAATGTTGGTGCAGGGGTCGAACACCTGTTCCACAGTCAGCCCCAGCGCGGGCAAATTTTTGCTATTGATTTGCGCCAACCCCATATCAACACTTTCGCCACGACCGACAGCCGCCACCGCAGCGGCCACGGCCACAGCTTTGGACGCAAAGGCCATTGATTTTCTTGTCGTGTTGTTGTTGACCACCCAGGGCCGGCCGCCGGATTCCTGCTTCACAACAGCGGCCATGGTGACCGGATCGACGGCGGGTGCACACATCATCAAGAGCTCAAGCACGGCGCCCCCCGTCACCCAAATTTGGAGCCGACGATGAAAGCCGCCACGGTTGAAAACGCACCCAACCCGACAGCGGCCAACACGTAAAGCGACATGAAAGCCTCGCGGGCTGCAGCCAGGAGCTTGGCATCATCCAGGTCAACTTTGACCCGCCCAGGCGCAGCCTCCAAAGCATCCACTACCGCCTCAGCAACTGCAGGTTTCAGGGCCTCACCGACACGGCGCGGGAACTTTTGAAGTTCACCGCGCATGGCCGTCATCATTGCCACAATCGACTCAAGGCTGTCATCATCGTGACCAGGTCCTTTTGCCAGCCCCGGCGCACCTTTGACCAACGCGCCTGACAGCGCTTCAAACTCGATGCGCATGGCTGCAGCCGGCACCTGGCGCAACAAAACTGGCAAAAGCCAGATCCAGTTGGGATCACTTTCACCCATGCCGGCACGCACCGCCACGTCAACAATGTGTTGCACATCAGATGGCAGGCCAGAGGGCGCGAGCCGGGTAGCCAGTTCATCAATCAAGGTGCCAGCGCGGCGTGCAATGGCAGGGGCGGGCAGGGAAGCGGGGACGCCGGAAATGGAGTTGCCGATGCGCCGATCTTCATCATCAACACCACTCATCTTGAAGACTCCAGGGCAGCCAGTTTGCGTCCGGCAATGCCACGGTAGGTTTGAGCGACCGTGCGCGTGCCGATGGCCACACCGGATCCCGGAAAATTGCCCTTGTCGATCACCGTGTGCAAAGGCATTGACCCGATTAACTCGGCCGCGCGCGGCATCATGGCAGGCAATTCCAGCTCCGACCATGCATAGTCCTCGCCACTTAAGAGGGTCTTCCGGATGCTTGATTTGTCCCAGAATTCAAAAGACTTGCCGGGCCCGTGCTTCAGATTGATCAGCACCACCCCATTTTGGTAAAACATGGGGCTTTTGCCAACGCGGGCCTCCAGCTGATTTGTGCTCGACGCATCAATGCCCATCACCCAGATCGGTGTCGGATTCATCAATGCCATCAAACTTAAAACTGACTCCGTGATGTAAAGACCGGCCGCAGACGGTAAGGAAAAAACAAGGCGGATTTCGTCTGTTTCATTGATCTGGGTTTCAGCCAATTCATTGATAAGATTCAGCCAGTCGTCTTCTGATTTGATGGGGCGTTGCAGTCCAATGATTTTGATGTTGTTGACAGCCTCATTTTTGTACCCGTTGTCACACACGACATCCGGGTTCATGGGATCCGCATCAATGACAATCAATCTGTCAATCTTCGGCATGCCCGACACTTCATGGTTGATGAAGCTGTCAACCAGGCACCGGGAGACGAAGCTTTTGCCCACGCCGCCTTTGTCGCCGTCCACAAAATACGATTTGATCATGACCATCCTTTGGGTTGTTTAAATTCGTGCAAGAAGCTATTGGCTTGATTTCCACTTGGCGATGGCTTCGTCATACTGGAGTAGTGCGCGTTCGTACATGCCTCGTATCCTGTTTTCTGCGGCAATGATTTCGAACATGCCGTCGGGAAGTTTTCCGTTGTCAGGCATGGTTTTGGACACTGTCAGGTAGTCATCGATATTCATCTTGGTAACGTCCAACAATTCGCCTTTCACTTCGATGAATTTGAGCCTGGTGATTTCGTCTGGAAATGTGGTTTGACTTGCAAAAATTCGGTGGGTTGCGCCATTTTTTCTGACTGTCCGATCCGTGCCCATGGCCACCAACTTTTCCTGTTCGGCAGAGCTGCAAGTCAGACCGGTTGCGATGGACGCAGAGTCGGCTTCAGCAGCAGGGGCAGAGGATGGCGCTGCACTTGAAGCTTTAGCCGGTGCAGGCGGCTGAATTTGAGGGTCGGACATTGATGTGGCCTGGGTTGAAACGCCAGGGGACCTGGGTTTTCTGCCTCTTTTTAGTGGCTGGAGACCGCGTTCTTCCCGAACGATGCCAATGTGGCGCACAAGGTGTCCCTTGGTGATCTTGATGTCATGTTTTTGAAGCGCAGAGGCAATGCGATCCAGCGACATGCCCTGACTCAAGAAATCTTCAATGACCTCGAACGCAGACCGCACGATCAGAGCAGGGTCATCCTTTTGGGCAAGTTCAATTTCTTCACGAAGAATTGAGTCGATTTCTGATCTGATGCTTGGCATGATCCCCATACCGACAGGGCGCAAGTTCTGGCATCACAGGCGGCCCGACAGACGGCACAACCTGCATGACAGGCGCGCTGACAGGTGAATCAATTCACCAGCAACGTGGGAGTAGCCGAGATTGAAGTGTGCAGGGTGGGGGATATCTGGTACGTTGGCCGAATGAGTTGACTGGCCATCTCCGGCCGTCGGTCTCGAACGGCAGGTTTGGAGCACGCCAAATTCAACACAACGATATGCCGGATACCCGACTGCGATAGGCGCACGCAAATACGGTTTATCTGCCGCCGTTCAGCAGCAGTGCGCTTGGCTGGCATCGCGGCGGCGACAGATAAACGCTATTCATTGTTGCCGTCAAACTGTCAATAACTGGGAACTGTGCAGGTGTCTTTATGCACATCTCTGCATAAGTGCCCAATGCGGTCGTAGCGTCAATCAATCTCAGCGCCTGAAAGCCGACATCCAACGGCCAGTGCGTAAATGCAGCCTATGACAGCGCGTTTGCGTCACAACAGCATCCACTGCTGCTTGATTTCAAAGGAAGCACCAAGCGTGCCCCAATTTCAACGAGTGCAAGTCAGCTACGATCACGTAAACAGCAACAACAAGTCAATAGGCTGGCACACATTTAAGGGGAGTTCATGCAGATACGCCAAATCAAGGTCGCGCACTTTCGCGGCATCGAGTCCCTCGACTGGAAGCCGGGCTCGTCCTTCTGCTGCCTGATCGGGCCAGGCGACTCGGGGAAGTCCACCGTCCTGGACGCGGTCGAAGCCGCGCTCTCCTCTCGCTGGTTTGCCTTCACCGAGCCTGACTTCCTCGCGTGCGACACCACCCGCCCTATCGTCATCGAGGCTACGGTCGGGGGGCTATCCAAAGCACTGAAGTCGGACGAACGCCTTGGGCTCTACGTTCGCGGATGGACATCGGCAGGAGAGCTGCGCGACGAGCCAGAGGATGATGACGAGCCCGTCCTGACTGTGCGCTTGACTGTGGACGCCTCGATGGAGCCGGTTTGGGAGCTGATCTGCGACCGTGTTGATGACCCGCGCACCCTATCAAACAGGGATCGAGCACTGTTCGGACTGGTCAGGCTTGCCGGAGAGGACGCCAGACACCTCGCATGGGGACAAGGATCGGTCCTATCCCGCTTGACCGGCGACACGCACGAAGCATCCGCCCGCTTGGCTCAGGCCTACAAGGCCGCCAGAGAGAACGCAAAGCTGGACGAGATCGAATCGCTGGCCAATGCGGCGGAGAAGGCCGAAGGATTTGCCAAGGGATTGGGCGCTTACGTGGAAGGCTCGTATGAGCCCGGACTCGAACTTGGGCGCTCAGGACTGTCCTCCGGCTCCATCGCTCTGCATGATGACGGTGTCCCGCTGAGGTTGGCGGGGCTTGGCACTCGGCGGCTGGCGACCTTGGCCATTCAGAAGTCAGCCATCAGCGAAGGGGCCATCGTGCTTGTCGATGAAATCGAGCACGGCCTGGAGCCCCATCGGATCATTGGCGCCATTGCCCAGCTCAAGGCTGATCAGGAAGCCTCGGTTGCGGCTGGGCGACCTGTCGGCCAAGTGCTCATGACGACCCATTCGGATGTCGCCATCGGAGAAACCGGCCCAGAACGCCTGAGAGTCGTGCAAATGACCCGGCCAGGGCGGCAAGCGGCTGTCCTAGCGCCGACTGCGCCCGATTCCATCCGCGCATTGATGCGATTCGCTCCGAGGGCATTGTTCGCTCGCCGGATTCTTGTGACCGAAGGAAACACCGAGATTGGACTGCTGCTTGGCATTCGGGAGCACTGGCCCTCTAGGCACGCTGGAAAGCCCATCGAGCAATTGGGCGTCGCGATTGCCGACGGCAATGGCGCGCAAGCGCCAGCCATGGCATTGTCCCTACATGAATTGGGCTACCAAACGGCAATCTTTCGTGACTCCGACACATCGCTTTCCCCTGCTGAGCAAGCGTCATTAGCCGCTGCGGGCATCCAAGTCTTTGAATACGGGGGCGAGCTCAATACTGAACAATCGATCTTCAGTGCAGCCTCCGACGAACTTGTGCAGGAACTCTTGAACTTCGCCCGCGAGGAGCGGGGAAATGACGCCATCGACAACAACATCGACACCAAGATTCCCGACCTGACGCTTGCTGTCATACGCGAGACGTTCAGCTCATGGGAATTGTTTTCGGAACTCGACGGCTCTCAACTTCGGGAGGCCATCGCTGACGTGGCGGTTCGAAGAAAGTGGTTTAAGGATCAACGAATTGGACGCGGCCTTGCTCCGATGGTTTGGCGCATCGCAGAGGCCAACCCTGGCTCCTCGCTGGCTATGGCCCTTCATCAAGCAGAGGCGTGGTTGTATGCCTGATGCCTCAGACCTGTTCAATTTGGGAAATGGGGCCGTCGTCGCGCCTGCGGGGCATGGAAAAACCGAGATCATCGCAAACGTCGCCGCCTTGGGCCAACGTGCCTTGATCTTGACTCACACCCACGCTGGGGTCCATGCGATTCGCTCACGCCTTAAACGACTTGGAATACCTCGAGCCCGAGTCGCCGTTGACACCATCGCCGCGTGGTCCATGCGATATGCCCATGCGTTCCCCGGAATTGCAAAACCTCCCGCAGGCATGCCACAAGGCGCCGAATGGGATCAGCTCTACCGCGGCGCTCGCTTGGCCTTGAACGTCGCTGCCGTCCGCGCCGTGGTCGCGGCATCCTATGACCGAATCCTGATCGACGAATACCAGGATTGCGGCAGCCTGCAGCACGAATTGGCGACCGAACTCGCGCGCATTGTCCCAACGCTGATTTTCGGCGACCCTATGCAAGGCATCTTCGAATTCGCCGGAGCGACTCTGAGTTGGGATGCTGAAATCCATCCGCTGTTCCCATTCGCGGGAACCCTTGAAACGCCCCACCGTTGGGCTGGAAAGAATCCCGAGCTAGGGCAGTGGATCGCGGAAACCCGCGAGAAGCTCCTCAGGGGTGAACCCATCGACCTAGCTGATCCTCGAATCACGTTCAGGCAGTCCGATGACGCATTCGATCTGGGCGCACTGTTCGAGGGCATCGACGGCAAAGAGGGCAGCTTCGCAGCCATTCATTGCAACAAGACGATTTGTTATCGATTGGCCAAGGCCGCCGGTGGCGGATACCAAGCGATTGAAGAAATCGCCGCTGGCCGACTTCGTGAGTTCGCAACCCTTTGGGATAGGGCTGCGGATGGCTCAGGACGGCTCCGGGCCATCACAAGCCTGCTAGGCGATAGCTTCTCGATCAAGGCTCTTGCGGATGGCGTTGATGTCGATCCAGCGGATGCCGCCCTCGAAGCCGCATTGCGGGACATTGAACCGGCCCTCGATGTCGGCAATGGCGCAGAGGCTGCAGCGCAAATCATGGCACTCACGCGGAAGCATTCGCGTTGGAAACTATTCCGCAGTGAACTTTGGCGCGATGCAGAACGAGCCGCGACTGAGGTCGCAGCTGGGCGCGCAGAGTCTATGGACAAAGCGACCACAAATGTGCGCCAAAGAGTAAGCGTATCGGGTCGGAAGTTACCCAAGCGGACCGTGTCAACGCCATTGCTGTTGAAGGGGTTGGAGTTCGACCATGTGGTGATACCTGACGCATCGCATTTCGCCACGCAACGAAACGCACAGGCAAAGCTCTTTTATGTAGCGATATCGCGAGCAACGAGGAGCCTATCCATCACAGCTCCTGATCGCTGGTTGACACTACCGCCCCCGAGAACTTAGGACTGCACCTATCAACGCGGAGTTCGCGGCAGATCCTCGGCGACTTCGGGGGATAAAAAAGAGTTTGTCAAAATGTCTATTATTGCAGGCGCAGTCCTAAGAAGGGAGTTCTTCGTTACCCCAAAGCTGTCACTCGCGAATACCCGCAACTGGTCGTGAGACGACGACCTCTATGAGATTGGGATACCCCGCAAGCGGTAATCGACGACGAGATCGCGGGAACCAGCGGGTGTCGGCTAACGGGTGCTGATTTAGAGGGCCGTTACGACAGCAATGAGTCGGCGGTGCCAGTACGCGCACTGCTCTGAGTGTCCGGGCGGCCAGGAACAGTCATTGCCAATGACTCCCGAGAGCCATCAGCCGTTCACGCAACTGATTCAGTAGCCGGGGAACCAGCAAACGTGTCCGTCACGTCGGGCAGGACAGTGACATATAAAAGCCACGACACGCATATTGACAGGCGAGCCAATTCCGTCATTGCTGCTGGCGACACACGAATCGACAGGCAAACCAAAATCCAACGACAGTCGCACTGACAGGCAACCCAAAATTCAACGACACCCGCGCTGACAGTCGAATCAATTCACCAGCAGCGTGGGAATAGCAAAGACTCACTGTGCAGGGTAAGGGCCTTGTGCCCACGTTTTGTGCTGCGCTAAAACTTGGCTAGCGGCCCCCTGCTCAGGGCGTTGCCCCGAGACCCGTACTCAAACAACACGCGTCGCGCTTCGCTTGACTTGAAGTTGGGCATCACGACGGTCACTGAGGCTGGAGCGCGACTTCTCCTAGCCTGCAAGATCGTAGGCATTGACGCGCTCACCTTGCGATGCTGGCAAGCCCATGAGGGCTTGGTCAAGGGCGATGGTCGACCACAAGCGGTGCGTCCCACACCCTGCCATGCATTGAGATTAGAGGAACGCGCCAAATTGCTTAGCGTGACCAATGAGTCGCGATTCTGCGTCGCACCACCTGCCCGTATCGTTCTCAGTCGGCTTACGAAGGCGTGCATCTGGCCAGCGAGTCCAGCTTAACTGGGTACTACGGGCACAAGGACAAACCACTCACCGAGGACGCGCCAAAGCGCCCAAAACAGTGCGACCGCCCACGACCCACTTTGCCAGCGCAGCACGCCAGGTCTGGTGTTGGAATTTGACCAATTTGCCTGCGACTGTGATGGGTCGTTGGTTTAATTTGTACCTGATTCTGGAGTGGTCCAGCCGCAAGATCGTGGGCTGTGAAGTACATGACGGTGATCACTCGGATCATGCGGTTCACCTGGTACGGCGAGCGGTGGCAGCGGGATGCTTTGGTAAGCCCGATGCTTGGTTGCGTGCACTTGGCTTGAGGGACTCAGTCCCATGTTGCACTGCCTTGCCGGCCATCTTTGGCGCTCGCAGGGGGTGACTTGAGCTTATGCCCGAGTTGTAGCTAGTGCTTTTCCTGTATACGCCCATAGCCGGTGGCGATACGAGAAGCAAGTTCGGGAAACAGCGCGCTCAGCACTGCATCATACCGCGCGGGTCGGAGACATGCTTCATCGCCTGACGCTAGTTTGTCGATGATGGTTTGGCGCCATGCCGCATAGAGATCGGCCTGCTTCTGCGTGAACTGCGTTTCCAGGCCGTAGGCCTTGACCGCCATAGGGTAGAGCGTATTCCACTGCTGGGTATCGGCTCCGCTTTGCATGATGGCGTTGAGAACCTGAAACCCGGTGTCGACGGCGTAGCCAACGCCGCGATTCAGCTGAATGGACAGGATGCGTGGAATGATGCCGGATTCATCTACCATGACCTCGTCGGCAGCGCCTGACATGCCATGTGCCGCGAGGGCCTCAGCGGCTTCCATGAGTTGCACCCACTGTTCGCTGTCTGGCCCCAGGAGTGAGGGTTTTGGCTCGTTGCCTCGATGCGTCCGTCGTGCTTTCTTGATGCGGGCGTTGGCGTCGTAGAACCGCATTGCCGTCGAGAGGTAGGTGGCGGCCCACTCTGAGGCCGGTGTGGCGAGGAGGCGAAGGCGTCTCAATTCAATTAGCCGCTCTTGATAGCGAACGGTGATCGGGTGTCGGTCTATTTCTGCTTCGAGCATCTTCCGCTTGATGCGCCAGACGGGATGGTGAACCCAGCGCTTGCCTATCGTCTGGTCGACGATCAGGGTGCGCAGCCCGTCCAAGGTCACCCGCCCCCCTAATAAGCTGATGTTGATCTCAAGTGTTGGTAGATCGAGTTCGCGGATGCGGCGTAGTTTTTCTTCGTCGATTCCATGGGTCACCGTCACTTCGGCCAATAAGGTCAGCGGCCAAGGTTGGCTGTAGGTGTCTTCGACATCCTCCTCGAAGTCTCCGCTGACCATCGTCATGGTGCCACCGTGGGTATGGATCTGGCGTCCTCCGAGCGTAGCGATCACGTCAGGCACGATGCTGCCCAGGCACCGCTCCAGTCGTACCTCATCCAACGCCAGGTTGCGAGAGGCCGTCATCCAAAGTTTACGAATCCTGTCCTCTTCCCAGTTGCCACCGAACTCCTCGGGCGGATCGCGGGTGACCTCCACTTCGAGGCCGGGCGTCGCAATCGACGAGGCTTGCTCAAGGATGGCCTTGACTTCGCGGTGAAGCAGCGTTTCGCGGCGCCAGCGTTGCATGGTTGTGGCGTCAGTGTCGAGCGGCAGGTGCGAGAGAAAGTCCGATTCGTCGGTTTCCTGCCAGCCGTCCAGAGCATCTCGTGCGGCCTGCGTGGCCGCTGCATCGGCCTCTGTGGTTAGCTCTTGATTATTCCAGTGGGCACACCACCGGATGCCCGGAAGGATGCGCAGCCTGGCGCGAATCTCCTCGGGTCCGAGCATCGCGATAGTTGGATCGGAAAGCGACATCGTGACGATAGCGCGTCCGCTGCCGTCGCTGGCAGCTTCGCGAAGACCTGTCAGGTCGACCAGCAACTCTCGTCCATCGTCGAGCGTCAGCAGGGCCGTCGCATGGTCATGTAATGCCGCGCTGACAATGGAAACGCGTGCGGCCGGGGCTTCAACCCAGACCTCATAGCCCTGGCCGCTGAAGCCCTTGGCAGTCGCCGACATTCTCCGCTGTGGAAGATCGATAAAGCCCGTCTCAAGCAGGTGTCGCGTGGCGGCAAGGCGTGCTGCTACCACAGAACAGTCATCCTTCTGCGCGCCCGCTGGATGACGGAAATGCGCCGTGGGGCGTATTCGAAGCGGCTGGCCTGCCATCACGGGGATCAGCGAAAGTTTGCACGCAGGGCAGGTGCATACGCACCCACCTTGCGCGACTTCGGGATCGTGGATGTAACGCGGCTCGCCGGTTTGCGCGTCGTGCGCCCACTTCAACGGCACCGTAGTGGCGTCGACGGCTGGGTTCCGCACGGTCTCCGATCGGGTTTTAACCTTCCAAGTACTCAAGTCTTGCACCATTCGATCAGTCCCTTCCGGATCCAAAAATGACATCTGCACATTTTCTGCTGATGGATCGAGGGTGAAACCGTTGGGCGCCTCCAAAAATCATGATCAACCTCCCAACGTGGACGACGTTCGGGATTCAGAGAAAGCGATATCTGCACACCGCATCCGCCTGGGCAACTCAAGCACGCCCATTTCTTAACGCCGCCGTCCACCACTAACCACAGTTCGCCGGCAGGGATCTCGGTCTTGCCCGGATGTCGATCGACTCGTTTCACGAGAAAGTCGAAGTCCAGAAGCCCGAGGCGGCGCAGCGTCAACGTAAAGAAGCGGTTCATACAGTTACCCGATCACGCCAAGAAAGGGGTTCACGTCACCACGGCCCCAGGTGGCCTCGGTTCCGCAAACAGGGCATGTCGGAATCGGTCGGCACGTCATCGAACGATCCTCCACACGGTCGAATCGGCGAATGCGGTTGTGCGTCATGCCACCTTGGCCGCGGAAACCTGTCAAACCCTGGATCAACTCATCCACTGCGGCGCAAGCAATACTGGTAGTGAACGTGACCACTGCTGGGGCTGGGTCGCCACCTCCCTCCACATACGCCTCGGCCTTGCGGCGTTCAAACTCCGCCGGATCATTGCGCTGCAATCCTTCGGCTGCAGCACGCTGGGCATTGACGACGCCAAGGCAAATCAGGCAAGGGTTGCCCGGCCTGATTGTCGTGACGCGGCCCGTCATATCGTAGTCCACATCGCTTTTGGCCGACCGCATGCGCAACCCCACGTCGATCAACGGAATGCAGTAGTAGTGGGCAAGTCGGTTCAGGGTGAGCCGACCCTGGTTGTCATCGGTGCAGCCGAAAAGCACATCGCAAGACCGCAGAACGTCACGTAGCGATGGGTCGCCCACCCATGCACGCCGAGTAACCACCTGGTTGCCCAAGCCGCAAGCCTCGATTTCGCGCGCGAGGATGTCCACCTTGGCCAGCTTCGCGGGTACATCGGCGGCGCGCGATCCGTGGACACGGTTGAGATTGGTCGTGTCGATCGTGTCGTTGTCTATCAATGCGAGATGCCCGACACCCAGCCGAGTCAGCAGCGAAACCACGGCACTGCCCGTTCCGCCGCAACCGATCACCCCTACCCGCAGTGCCCGCACGATGGGATTGAATCCCTTGCCGAACAGCGCAGCCTGTCGAGCCAGAACCGCCGTCTCCGAGACTTCTGGCTGCATGCGCTGGATGTGGATCTTGCCTCCAATAATGGAGATGGACGATGCTTGGATGAAAATATTCGCTGAAGTCCACAGTCGACCAACGAAGGCATCGTGCTGCCCGAACACCATGCTGGCAAGTCCCCGAGTTCCCTTGTTGATGGCGGTGCGCGCTAGTTCGGCTTCGTTGCGATCGTCCTGGTCGGAAAAAAATGCGCCCGCGCCTGGATGCGTGTGAACCAGTGCGGGGACGAGGTTACGGTGCTTTGCCAGGCCCAGCAGCCGCATGAACCCCTGCGTTGACCACGTCACGTGCGCCGAGGAGGACGAGACCATCTCGTCGGATGTGATGGGCACCACCTCGTGCGAGATCAGACGGATACGTGGCTGCTTGGACCAAGGATCGGCCGCAATTTCGGCTTTGCCAAACAACACATAGGCAGCAGCCTCCGAGCCGTTTTCCCGATGAAGCAGCGCGCGCAGCGCCGCTTCATGGGATTCCAGCAAAATGATGTCCAGCGCTGCGGACGACATCATTTGGCCTCCGCCAGCGCGTGCTCGATGCGCTTGATCATCGTGTGCAGGCCATCGACACCCGGCCGCCAGCTATTGTTATGGCGAGACCAGCGTTGCCAGTTGTGACCCATGAAAGTGTGCGGCTGATCTGCGCATGTCGGGTAGCGACCTGCGGATACCAATGTCAACCAGAGGTTGCAGAAGAACATGTCCGGTGCAACGTCGGGATAGCCGGGCGGCAGAATCACCAGCACGTCGGCAGCCGGATGATTGAACTTACCTTGAGGCAGTTGCATTTGCTTCAGCACAACACCGGTGTGCGGACCGTCACTGACGACCTCCACTGTGAAACCGTGGCATTCGAGATAGCGCTGATCGGCTTCCGGCAGGGCCGCTAGTCCTTCCGTCGTGTCGCGGATAAGAGTGATGAAGCGTTCAATGCCTGGCTTGCTGAGGTCGATTAAGTCGCTATCGCGGATGAGCACGTCCTGACCACCACCACGCACTTCGAGGTAGACGTCATAGGTGTCAGTAGGGACGCCAGCCAACGCCTTCAAGATCTTGCCACTGATGGACGGCTTGCCCCATTCCATTTGGCGATCGTCGATTGTGAACTTGAAGGCGCGGTCAGTCTCGAAAATGACGAAGCGCTCTGCGCCGCGTCCACGCAGATCGTAAGTCTCGTCGAGCCGCAGGTCCTCGAAATCGCCAGACGGCAGGATTGCGTAGATGCTGTAGTCCGCCACAGGACTGACTTCGGCGGCCTGAAGGATCTGGCGGCCGGTAGGGACCGGATCGCGCAGATCCAGATGCCGCTCGTTGAGCTGTTCATCGGCCACCATGATGCGATAGAGGTGTGCCAGACGCAGGCTGCGGCCTTCACGGATGGCGGCACCAACATCTTCGAGAGGGATATGGCTGTCATCGCCAGGATTTTGTGTTTGCATTTGCTTGACTTTCTGTCGGCCATCTGCGGGATTGCAGTTTTCTTGGCCTTCAGTAAGTCAATCGCGGCGGATTTCAGGACCGGAAAGCCGATTCAAACATTCTTTATGGTGATCGCGCCGGAGGGAAGGTCGCCGCAGATAAAGAAGCTGGGGCAACGTGGGCAAGCGCGTGCTTCTTCCTTCACAGGAAAATCACCAGCGCGGACGCGCCTGACGATCTCCTGGACCTTCTCACTGCGCGTTTTGAGCTTTCGCTCGGTGAGCTCCATCGGCTGCGTCGTCTCGCTGGTCAGGTATATGACCTCGACCTGGGCCGACCCACCATAAGTCTGCATGGTCGCGAGATGGAGTAGTGTGTACTCGATGTCATCGAAAGCGTTGGACCTTGGTTTGCCGGTTTTTACCCGCCGAACGACGATCTGCCCCTTGTCGCCCCGGACGACACTGTCCGGCCAGACGAGAATTTCACCTTCCGCCCACCCGAGTGAGATCGGGGCTGCGGGTGCAGGTACGCCGCGACTTCGAGTTTCGACGAGGTAGTCCACCAGCCGGCGCGCGATGCGCCGGTAATCTTCCGCATAGCCATGGTCGACTGCGCCCCTGGTCTGCCATGCCTGGTCGAAGCGCGCGCCGAGTTCAGCTTCGTTTGGCACCGTCATCTCATGCGTGGTCTTCAACCAATCGAATACGTCCCCGACAACGTTGTGCATCTTCATGAAGGCCGTTTCCGTACGGCGGCCTCCGAGTTTCAGGACGTGGGTGTAAAAAAAGCGACGTGGACATCGCTCGAACAGGTTGACCTGGCTATCGGTCCAGACAGGCTTTTGCGCCCAGGCAACTTGCAAGCATGCCTTCGGCCGCGGCTTGGCACGTCGCTGCGGTGGATTGGGCGAGTGGATCAGAAGGTGTCGGATGGAGGCCAGGAACTTCGAAGGATTGCGCGCTCTGCCGTCGGACTGAACCGTTCATCAATTCGGCTGTTCTTCTGAGTCGGCAAGCGGGCCAGCACATCCTTCAGGTAGGCATACGGGTCATGCCCGTTAAGCTTGGCGCTTTGAATCAGACTCATCACAGCGGCCGCCCGCTGGCCTGCACGCAGTGAACCCGCGAACAACCAGTTGCCCCGACCTATGGCGATCGGTCGAATCTGGTTCTCGATCCAGTTGTTGTCGATGGGCAGGCGAGCATCCTGAACAAACCGGGTCAGTGCCACCCAGCGTTTTAAGCTGTAGTCCAAGGCCTTGGCGGTGGCCGTCCCATCGGTAATGCGTTGGCGCTGTAACAGCATCCACTGGTGCAAGGCATCCACCAGCGGTTTTGATTTGTCTTTGCGGATGCGCCCTCGCTCATCGGCACCGAGATGTTTGACCTCCCGCTCGACTTCATACAACTGCCCAATGTAGGTCAGCGCCTGCTGGGCAATCTCGCTCTTGTTGGCGACGTGCAGGTCAAAGAACTTGCGCCGGGCGTGCGCCATGCAGCCCACCTCCGTGATGGCCGCACCAAAGCTGGCTTTGTAACCACTGGTATGTGGTGCACCACATACCAGTGGCTATGTTGCTGCCAAAGATATGTTGCGCCAGTCCAGAATCCCTTGGCATCCAGGCCGCTGTTGACCGATTGACACCACATAACTTGTGGTGCTTGCTGGCAGTCCTTTTTAACTTCAAAGGACTGCC
>NZ_QEII01000244.1 GCF_003347515.1 Rhodoferax ferrireducens
GTGTGGAGTGCAACCGCTGGCTGTTGTAGAAGCTGACGATGTAGTCCGCAATGTCGTTCCTGGCTTCGGTATGGTTGGCGTAATCCTGCTGCCAAACGCGCTCCATCTTCAAATTCAGGAAGAATCGCTCCATTACCGCGTTGTCCCAGCAGTTGCCCTTGCGGCTCATGCTGCCGATCAGGCCATACTTGCTCAGCAGCGCCTGGTGTGCAGCGCTGGCATACTGGCTACCGCGGTCCGAATGCACGATCAATC
>NZ_QEII01000245.1 GCF_003347515.1 Rhodoferax ferrireducens
AGGTGGGTTCGTCAAACAGCATGATCTTGGGCGTCATGCACAGGGCGCGCGCAATCGCCACGCGCTGCTGCTGGCCGCCCGAGAGCTGGCTCGGGTATTTGTGCGCCTGCTCCGGAATGCGCACGCGCTTGAGGTATTTCATGGCGATGGTTTCCGCCTCCTCCCGGCTCAGGCCGCGCGAGCGCATCGGCGCCAGCGTGCAGTTTTGCAAAATGGTCAGGTGCGGAAACAGGTTGAACTGCTGGAACACCATGCCGACTTCCTGGCGCACCGAGTCCACGTTCTTGCCGCCGGCCGTCAGGTCGATGCCGTCCACCACGATGCGGCCTTTTTGCACCGTCTCCAGCCGGTTGATGCAGCGGATCAGGGTGGACTTGCCCGAGCCCGAGGGCCCGCAGACCACGATGCGTTCCCCGGCCCGCACGTTCAGGTTGATGTCGGTCAGCACCTGGAACTTGCCGAACCATTTGTCCAGCGCTTCGATGCGGATGATGGGTTCGGCGCCAGCGGCGTCAGGGGTGGGGGATGGCATTGTGTCTG
>NZ_QEII01000246.1 GCF_003347515.1 Rhodoferax ferrireducens
CGCTGGTATCGGTCAATGCCAAGGTTGAGGCGGCTTTATCGCCACTCAAGCAGCAGCAGACGACCAGTGCCACGCAGAGCCACATGGACACGATCTACGGCGCGCATGCAGACGCGGACTCCATTGTCGAAAGCCAGGAGTTCACCAGCTGGATTGCGGGCCTGCCGACTTTTGCACGCACGGCCTACATGGCGGTGCTTGATCCAAAGACCGGCGGCACAGCGCAACAGGTGATTGAGTTGTTCGATACGTTCAAGGCTGCAACAGGTCGCACTGAAGCAGCCGGACAGGTAGATGCCAAGGAGGCGGCGCGAGCAGCGCTGGCCAAGGTGGCAGGCGCACAAGTGCCCAACAGCTTGTCGGACATTCCGGGTGGACGCTCGGGAGCGACAGACAAGTTTGAAGCACTGGACGCGATGGCTCCACACGAGCAGGCGAATGCGCTCATGAAGATGACGCAGGCCGATCGTGACGGGTACATGAACCGATAAAAGCGGGGCAGGCAACTGCCCTATTTGGTAACGCCGGGATGGCGTGACCGTTCCCTTTGATGGAGGCTACCATGGCCGGAAATAAGACTGTTGCCGCATACGGTGACCGAGGAAATATGTTCAAGCAGGCCGCTGGTCTGTTTGCCACCCACATGACCCGCAACTCGGGCGTGCTGGCCAACCTCATCGGCAAGATGCCCACTGGCACCGCTGGCGCCGAGGCAACGCTGAAGAACCAGACCAGCACCCACATGCCAATCGTTCGCGCTCAAGATTTGGGTCGTGGCGAGGGTGATGAGGTGGTGTTCAACCTGGTGAACCCGGTTGGCTCCAAGCCGATCATGGGCCGCAACTACGCCGAGGGCCGTGGCGTTGGCGTCAAGCTGTCCGAAGGCCGCTTGCGGGTTGACCAGGCGCGTTTCCCAGTGGACTTGGGCGACGTGATGACCTCCATCCGCTCGCCGGCCGACCTGCACGCGCTGGGCCGCCCTCTGGCGCAGTCGCTGGCTGACCGCTACATCGACCAGAGCAATCTGACGCACTTGGCGGGCGCTCGCGGTTACCACAACAACATCGAATGGGTTGTGCCGACCGAAGCCGACCCCGATTTCGCGGCCATCATGGTTAACCCGGTGCTCGCGCCCACCAAAAACCGCCACTTCATTGCCGCCGGCACCAACGGCGTGCAGCAATTCAGCCAGACGGCTGGCGAGATCGACCTGGCCACCACCGACCTGTTCAAGATGGCCACGGTAGACGGCATCCGCACGATGATGGATCAAATCTCGCTGCCACCTCCGCCCGTCAAGTTCGAGGGTGATATGGCGGCCGAAGATTCTCCTCTGCGCGTGCTGCTGGTGTCCCCAGCGCAGTACAGCGGCTTTGCCACCGACCCGTCGTTTCGCTCGATGCAAGCCTCTGCGCTGGCCCGTGCCCAGCAGGCCAACCGTCACCCGATCTTCTTGGGTGACATCGGCCTGTGGAATGGCGTGCTGATCGTCAAGATGCCCAAGGCAGTCCGCTTCTACGCCGGCGACGCGATCAAGTATTGCGCCGCCTACGAGACGGATGTTGAGAGCTCCTGCATCGTGCCCGCCGCCTTCGGCACCACGTTCGCCGTGGACCGCGCGATTCTGCTGGGCGGCCAGGCGCTGGGTGAAGCCTTCGCGGCCAGCCGTCACACCAAGATCCCGTTCTTCTGGAGCGAGAAAGAGTTTGACCACGGCGACAAGTTTGAAGTGCTGATCGGCATGATCCGCGGCGCCGCCAAGATCCGCTTTGAGATCGACCACGGCACCGGCAAGCAGATGACCGATTACGGCTGCACGGTGATCGACACCGCGGTGCCCATCATCGGCGCCCGCAACTAAGTAGCAGACACGGGGCCGGGCAACTGGCCCCTGATTGCATCACTTCCCCTCATTTAAAGGAGCCTCACCATGGCCACCGTTACCGCCCAACAATTCCGTGCCCGCCAGTTTGGCAGCACCCCTTACGGCAACAAGACTGTGCTGCCGTTCAAACTCAAGACCAACGCCGTCGGCGCGGCCATCGACTCCAGCCAGGCAACCGGCTTGGCGATTGCTGATGTGGTCGTCCTGGGCACCCTGCCCGCCGGCATGCTGATTACCGACTCGACTGTCATTGTCTCGACCGCCATGACCGCCCTGGTCACAGGCAGCTTGGGCATTGCCTACGTTGATGGCGTGGACAGCACGCTGTTGCCGCAAAGCGCTTCACTCTTCGGCACCGGCCTGGTGCTCAACGCTGCCGGTCGCCTGCGCAATGCCACGACCAACGAGCTGATCAAGTTGCCCAAGGATGCCTACCTGATCCTGACGACTGCCGGTGCTGCCAATGCCAAGGCCAGCACGGTGGACTTTGTGATTGAAGGCGAGCTGTAAAGCCCGCGAAATGAGAAAGGGGTTTCGACCCTTTTCTTTGGCTTATCCACCCTCTGGACTTCCATGAAACACAACATTATTTCGCTGGCCCTGGCCATGTGCGCCCATGAGTTGAACCGCGCCTACTGTGCCGCCATGGGTGACGTCAGTCAATTGCCGTGGGCCGAGGCGCCCAAGTGGCAGCAGGATAGCTCGCTCGCTGGCGTGGCGATGCACCTGGCCAATCCGGACGCAACGCCAGAGCAATCGCACGAATCCTGGCTGGCGCAAAAGACCGCTGATGGCTGGGTTTATGGCGAGGTCAAGGATTCCGCCAAAAAAGAGCACCCGTGTTTCCTGCCTTATGCCGAACTGCCGGCCGCGCAGAAGGCCAAGGACTACATTTTCCGCGCCGCCGTGCACAGTGTCAGCGCGGCCATTGCCGAGGTGCAAGCCAAGACGCCGGCGCAACCGGCTGCAGCGCAAGCCATCGACCCCAGCCTGATCGGCGTCACCTACATTCACCACCGCGACGAGTGGGCCGACAAGGTCTACGGCACCGGCCTGACCTTTGTGAAGGGCCAGACCCGCTACCTGCCGCTGGAAGTGGCTTTGAAACTGCTGCGCCACCAAGACCTGTTTGAAAAGAACAAGGGCCAAGCGCCTGCTGCGACCTCTGGCGAGCCTGCGGCCGACGATGGTACGACTGCCAGCCTGGCGCAATCCAGCAAGGAGCAGGCGCAACTGCAGGCCGACCAACACGCGCTGATGGACCTGCACGACAGCGTGAACCAGATGGGCAAGGACGAGCTGGCCCAGTACGCCATGACCAACTTCAAGCAGACGCTGGACAAGCGCCAGAAGGTGGGCGAGATGCGTGCCCAGGTCAATCAGTTCCTCGACCAATTCGGCGCGGTGTAAAGCATGACGCTGGCTGAACTCATCGCCAAATTCCGTGTTGACGCGGACGATGGCGCCATCCCTCCGAAATGGGTGGATGCGTCCTTGTTTGACTGGTTCACGGACGCCGAGGCCGAAGCGGCGATTCGCGGCCGGCTGCTGCATGAGTCCACCAGCAAGGCGGTGTGCCAGATTGCCATCAAGTCCGGCGCCAGCGGCTATGCCCTGCACGAGTCGCTGTATGAAATCGACTACCTGGCCTTCCTGAAGAATGGCGACAGCACGCGCACGCCGGTCAAGCTGGTGTCGCGCGAATACATGGACCAGATCCGGCCCTGCTGGCGCGAAGAAACAGGCTTGGCCGAGTTCGCCATCCAGACCGATACCCGCATTCGCCTGTCTCGCACGCCCGACAGCGCCGGCACCCTGTTCATTGAGGGCTACCGAGTGCCGCTGGAGCCGCTGACCAGCGCCGGCGACGAGCCCGAGATTCACAAATCACACCACGCCCAGCTGGTGCAGTGGGTTTTGTTCCGCGCCTTCAGTGTGCCTGACGCGGAGACGATGGACCCCAATCGTGCGGCTCTGGCCAACCAGGCGTTTACCAATTACTTCGGTGAGCGGCCGGACTCCAACCTGCGCCGGTCATCGACCGAGGACACCGAGCACCACAACCAGGCGCATTGGGTATGAGCCGCCAAAACAGATCAAGGGGTGCCTGATGGCTACCTTCAAAAAAGACCCGAACGCCGTGCTCGACTACACCGTGGACTGGACGGCCTACCTGCTGCCCATGCTGGACGCCATCGAAACCGTGACCTGGCTGCCAGAAGCGCCGCTGGTCGTCGTCTCGCAGTCCAACACCGCCAGCACCGCCACCGTATTTGTCTCAGGCGGCGTCGAAGACACCACCCTGGGTCTAACGTGCCGCATCACCACCACCGGTGGCCGCACTGATGACAGAACCATTTCTCTCAAGATCGTCAATCGCTAAGGAACCACCATGACCGTTCAATATTCTGTTGCCGCGCGCAACGCCATGCTCGATGCCATTGAGTCCACCACCGGCACCGGCGCCAAGCTCTATATGTACTCTGGCGCTGTGCCTGCGAACTGCGCTGCTGCCGACCCGGCCGGCGAGTTGTTGGCCATGACGTTGCCGACCGACTGGATGAATGCAGCCTCTGCTGGCACCAAGACGCTGTTGGGCAGCTGGACTGTGGCCTGCACCACGGGCGGAACGGCCATCAGCTACCGGATCAAGGACTCGACCGGGACCACCACACATGAACAAGGAACTGTTGGAACTTCGGCCACGGACATTGTGCTGGACAACAACGTGATGACGGCGACCCAGAACGTCACCATCACCGCCAAGACCATCACCGCCGGCAACGCTTAAGCGCGGCTGAGGCAGACTGCCCATGGACAGTGGCGCGCTCAACGGGTTTGGCCTCAACGAGGCTGAGCTTAATGGCGTCGCCGCGTCGTCTTCGCCTGCCGAACCAACAGGGTCGGGCGCCAACACGGTCGACAGCTTCGCTCAGGCCGCCACTGGCATCGTGACGATCGCCGGAAACGGTGCCAATGCAGCTTCTGTTTCGTCCGTCAGCACGGGCGCCCTCGCGGTAGTCGGCGCCGGCGAGAGCACGACGGCGACTACATCGACGGGATCAGGGTCCGTCGACCTGAGCGGGGCAGGCGCGAACGCTGCATCGACCACGTCCTCCGGGCTGGGCCAGATACTGGTGTCCGGCGTGGCCGCCGGTGAAGCGTCGGCCACGTCATCCGGCATAGGGACGGTCGCCGCTCTCGGTCTGACTGGCGCGGGCACCAACACGGTCGGCGTCTCATCCGCTGGCCTTGGCGTTGCCGCCATCGTCGGCAGCGGGGGCAGCACGACGAGTCAGGCATCCGCGGGCACTGGTTCACTGCCCGCGACCGGCGCAGCAGCCAATCCCGTCGACGCCTTCACCAGCGCCGCTACCGGGTCGGTAACTGCTTCGGGGGCGAACGGTACGGGAGCAAACACCGCCACGCAGGTCTCGGCCGGTACGGGCGTTGTGTCCATCACCGGGGTCGGGCAGACAACGGCGGGCGCCACGACCGCAGGCGCCGGGAACACCCCCATCGTCGGGGTCGGCGGCAACACAACCGGTGTGTTGTCCTCGGCAACGGGCGCTGTCTATTTCCCAGGTGCGGTGGGCGCAGGCTCAGGCGACGTGTCCGCCTCGTCGTCCGGTACCGGCCAATCGGACATTCGTGGGGCCGGCAACACAGCCACTGCCATCTCATCCGCCAGCGCCGGGCAGTTGCCAGTCTCAGGTACCGGTTCGGTCACCGTCGCCACGGTGTCGACCTCCGTCGGCGATGTGCTTATTCTTGGCGTTGGCGCCAACTCATTCAACCTAACCTCCGTCGGCAATGACGCCATCACGGTGCCCGATCCACGGCGAGCCTTCGTCGTGATGCCCGAGGCGCGGGTGCTGTTGGTTACGTCAGACATCAGAACTTTCATCGTGGTCGAGAGCGCCCGAACGCTCGAACCCACCGTATAACAGGAGCCACCCATGGGCCGCGCACTACTTGCCAACAATGCTTCAACAACCCTATCGGCTGCCATCTCCAGCACCGGGGCAACGACATTCAGCGTCACCTCGGCTGCGAGTTTTCCGGCTGTCACAACCGCCAGCGGGAACTATTTCTACTGCACGCTGATTGATTCAGCCGCTGTTCCCGAGATTGTGAAGGTCACAGACATATCGGGCTCGACGGCGACTTGCACGCGAGCCCAGGACGGGACGGCTGCACGAACCTTCTTGAACGGCGCAACGGTGTCGCTTCGCCTGGTGGCTGCTGTGTTGGCGGAGCTAGGGGGTGCGACGATCAACACCAGTCTGTCCGGTGCCACCACAATCTACGTAACCCAGGTCACCGGCTACACGATCACCGACTTTGACAGCTTCAGCACTTACTCTGTCGCGGTATCGGCGGGCAGCGTCACGCGCACGCTGGACGCCATCAGCTTTACCGCGCCCGCGACGGCTGGCGAGGTCACACTGACAGTGACCACCAACGGTGTCGCGCGGACTATCCCGCTCACGGTATTGGCGGCCAGTGTGGTGCCCCCCAGTATTACGAGCCCAGCCGATGCAGCCACGGGCGTGCCCGGCCCCGACATTACCCTGACCAGCAGCGTTTTTGGCTGGCTCGGCACATCGGATACTCATCTCAACAGCGACTGGCAACTCGCCACCGATGCCGGATTCACGGCCATTGTTCAATCCACCAGCGCCGATGCGGCCAGCAAAACCAGCTGGAACACCACGGTTGCCACTGGCACCACGTATTACGTCCGGGTGCGCCATCGTGGCACTGCCAACGGTGTGGGCGCGTACAGCGCCACTGTGACATTCAGCACGGCGGCTGCGTTCAGCGCATACATTACCGTCCCGACGGCGACACCTGCTGCTTTCGGAGACGCTTTCGGGGGTGGTTTTTACACCGGGAAAATCTGGAATGAGCTGGTGCAGTCCGCATCCAGCACCGTCATCGGGACTGGCAGCAAAGCCTTTGTGGTGGCGGATATGACGGCTACCCCCTTGGTTTATGCCGGCCAGACGCTGGAGGTGCGCAGCCGCGCGAATCCGGCCAACAAGATGATTGGCGTGGTGACGGGCGCACTGGGGACGGCACTGACGATCAATGTCACCAGCGTCGGCGGCTCCGGCACGTTTGCTGACTGGTCCATCATGGCGCAATACCGCATCGTCGTGGCGCCAAAAGCGACCGGCGAGAACACGGGCCTCACCTACAAGAACACTGCTGACGCCGCCCCGGCCGCGTGCGGCACACTGTCGGAAGGACGCAAGGCAACCCTGGCCATGGTCGCAGCTGGCACCAGCACAGTTTACCCGGCAGCCCATTGGTGCAACAACCTGAGCATTGCCGGTAACACAGATTGGTATTTTCCGTCGCGTGACGAGATGGAACTGTGCTGGCGCAACCTCAAGCCTACGGGCGACGCCAACTACGTTATCGCCGACCGGCCCACGGCCGCAACGCCGAATTACATGAACTTGGGCTCGTATGGCGACACCTCCGCCGCGCACGGCGTGGACAACAACTCTTCGCCCGTAGGCGCGGCGCATACATCCGTCAATCCAGCCCAAGTGGCGGCGGGCAAGAACTTCCGAACCGGCGAGACTGAAGCCTTTGCCTACGGATCGGCTTACTACTGGACGGCGTCAGATTACTCGGCGGCGAATGCGTGGTACCACGACATGCGCCAGGCGAACGCCGGCTACCAAGCCAGCCCCAGTAAGACGACCGTCTGCTATGTGCGGGCTGTCCGCCGCTCCATCATCTAAGGCCCCATCATGAAGCATCTCAAATTTACCTATGTTGACGCGATTACCGGCGTATCGGCGGCTGTCGAGTCGGCCATGAACGGGACCCGATTCCCGTCTGTGGCCGGTCTGGAGTTTGTGTGGGCGCGAGAGAGCGCCTACCCGACACCGGTACCGGAATTTTTCGGCACCTGCCCTGACGCCAGCGACACCGACCACCCCGGCGTGATGGGTGTTTTCTCGCAGTCAGATTGGGACCAGATGCTGGCGGACGAGATGCGCGCCAGGCCCGACCCCGAGTCCAAGCGTGTAGCCGCCTTGTGGCAAGCAGCTCACGAATATGAGTATGCCCAAGTCAGCGGGTCCGCGATTGGGCTACTGGCCATCGGCGTGCTGCAGAAGTTGCCCAAGTGCGCGGCGGTGCAGGGCTGGATCAAGGAAATTTGGGTGGCCTACTACGAGCGCAAAGCGACAGGTTCTACTGACACAGATTTCAGCATTGCCGGAGCTTGTCCGCACTCGGTACCCGAACTGATGCAGGAGCTGGGGCTATGAGGCAGGCGGGCAACGACTGAGTTTCACGCAGCCCAGAGCCAAGCTCTGGAGAGCACCAGCGGAGGGTGTGGCTGCAACCAGCCCGCTAAGGTTTGCTCATAGCAGCCCGCATCGGCATCATGCCCGCATGCTTGCCGCCTCCCCTCCCCGAATCGACCGATTCAAAGGGCTGAACAACGTTTCAGACTCTTTGCGCGTTGGTCTTGGCTGGCTCACGCAAGCTGACAATGTTGACGTCACAGACACGGGCGCCATGAAAAAGCGCGACGGCTACAGCTTGGCACAAGCCGGGGCCTTTACCGACGCCTACGCCACGCTCGATGAGCAGCGCATGTACGTGGTGGACGACGGCCAACTCAAGGCCATGACCGGCCCGGCCTCGTCCATCACCCTGCAAAGTGGTAATTCTTCCACTGCGATGCACTGGACCGAGATCAACGAGCAGGTGTTTTTCAGCAACGGGACGGATGCGGGTGTCATTCAGCCGGACAACGCTGTATTGCCGTGGCGATGGGTTGCGCCCGATGCTCCGGCCTTGGCGGCCGTCACCGGAACCCTCCCCGCTGGACTGTACCGCGTGCTCTGCACCTACACGCTGGCCGATGGGCGCGAGACGGGCGGGAATGAGCCTGTAGAAATCACGCTGACAGAAGGCCAAGCCATCCAGATCAGCGACATCCCGCAACTCGCCGGCTGCGCCACCAACGTCTACGTCGCTCCGGCCGACAGCACGGTGTTCAGCCACTTCCGCACGACTCTGCAAACGGCATTGGTCTGGAATTACTCGCCTGACAACCTCCGGCGCGACTTCACAAATGACGTGCTCAGTCCGTTGCCTTTCGACGTGGATGTCATTCAGGCCTGGCGCGGGCGTATCTACGCGGCACAGTATTTCCCGCACGACAAGCAAACCGCCATCTGGTGCTCGCAGCCGTTGGGCTTTCACTTGTTCAACCTGGCTCAAGACTTCTTCATGGTGCCTGGCCGCGTCACGATGCTGGCCCCGACCGACGACGCGCTGCTCATCGGCACCGACCGGCGCGTGTTCGCCTACGACGCCAGCAAGCTGGACGAGCTCGCGCCCTACGGCGTCATCCCCGGCCAGCACTGGTCGAAGGACGACGACCGCATTCTCTTCTGGACGGCCCGTGGCCTGTGCGCGGCGCTGCCGTTCGTCAACCTCACCGAGAAACAAATCAGCGTGGCACCCGGCGTTCGTGCCGGGGGCTGCCTTGTGCAGGCAGGTGGCCAAAAACGCTACCTGGCTGTTCTTCAACAGGGCGGTGTGCCCTTCAACGCTCTTTAAGGAGAAACACACATGACAGTCCGCCTTGCAACTTCGCTGCGCACCGCGCTGGCCCAAGCATTCGCCACCACCTTCGCCAATGGCGTGATCGAGATCCGCACCGGCAGCCAACCGGCCACCTCCGATGCCGCCGCCACCGGAACGCTATTGGGCACTGTGACGCTAGCCTCCGGCGCCTTCACGCCTGGTACCGCGACCAACGGACTGACCTTCGCGGATGCCGCCGATGGCGCTGTCTCGAAGTCAGGCGTCTGGTCGTTCGCCGGCGTGGCTGCCGGTACCGCCGGCTGGTTCCGGTTCAAGGGCAATGCCGTCGACGCCGGGGGAATCTCCACTGTGCTGCCACGGCTGGACGGCTCGATTGCGACCAGCGGGGCAGACTTGAATTTGTCGAACATCGTGATTGCAGTGTCGGCCCCGACCACAGTCGACTCATTCACCTGGACGCAACCTGCCTCCTAAGCGGTGAATTTTGGAGCACAAGTTAATCTCAGGCGGCGAGCAGTTCCTACCGTTCGCCCGCAGCCGGATCAAGGCCATGCGGGCGACGGGGCTCAGCTACGCCAGCCAGCAGTTTGAGGTTGATGGGTGCTCCATCAAGGTGCGCATCGAGCCGGGGCAGGAGTACATCACGCTGAGCGGCGGGGTCAACATCATAAGCGGCGTGACGAGAGACGGCGAGGTGATAGAGCTGTCGCCGGCCGAGAAGACGCTGCGCAGCTACAAGCCCACGCAAAACGCTTGGGATGTGCCGCTTCACAAGGACCCAACCAAGAGCCCTGGAGCGTTTAGCGATGAGCCACTGCTTAGTAAGGCTGGCACGCAGTACGCCGCCCTGCGCCCCACGATGTTCTCTGGCAGGATGGTTCAGGCGGTGCAGATTCTGATGGGTCGGGGCATCGAAGTTAAGTACGACTTCCGATGGGCCAAGTGCCACGGGGTCACCACCGGACCCGACGACAAGCACTGGCTCATCGAGATAAGCTCGAATGGCGTCAGGGCAATGAGGTTCAAGCTTGCGTCCGGCAACAAGGCCAGCAAGAACGAGGCTGTGAAGCAGGCCACCCTCATGTTCGGCGGCGTCCCCACCGGTACAACTTTCCCAACAGGCACCAAGCTGGATGAGGCAATAGACGCGGGCTCCGTCAAGGTCTTGCGTGCCGCCAGCCGAATGACGGACTTTTATGAAAAGCGGGACTACGCTACCACGATGGGCTGGTCGTTTAACGACGAGGGTACCGAGGCCCATAATACGTGCTGGCAGGCAGTGACCCCTGGGCTAGAAACACCTGACCTGGAGTCCGCCGACACGGTGTTCACGAGTTACCACTACAAGCTGCTGATCAACTTCTTCACGAATGGTGATCCGCCTGTGGCGGAGTTGGAGTTGGTGGCGAGCGGCAGACTGACCAAGAAACAATACCTCGGGAGCGGGCCGTACCAGCCCATCCCGCTCTACATCTACGACTTCATGGCGGGTGTGGAGCGGCCGCTATGGCAGCAGCAAATCCCGGCAACTGAGCCTGATGTGGCTGGTGTTACCCCCCTTATCGCCTGCCACGTCAATGGGGTGCTGGAGGTGGTGAATGTGACTGTGAGGACTGCGGGAGACTACAACTACGCCACAACCCTGAACCCCAGCCTTAGCGCCTTCACCATCTCTATTACTGCACACTCCGCTGGACGCGTCCTGACCTACCCGTCGTACGACCCAGCGCGAGACGACTACACACTTTCTTCATTGTCCACAGCTACGCCGTTCGTGAGCGGGGGTGACTCGGAGGAACGGTATGTAGGATTTATGACCAGTACCGTCTCAAGGTCCAACGCGAGTGGGCCGGGCGGAACCGGGATGTGGGGCGCCTACGCGCGAGACGCTTTTGTTGTGTTCCGGCCAGAAGCTGTTGTGGTTACAGGCACAGGTGCAACGGCGTTCAGTGTCACCGAAGCAAACCCTACCGAGGTAAAAAACGCTTTTGACAGAAGTGAAATTATCAGCGACGTAGACGGGGTGCAAGAAGGATTCGACTACATCAACGTCCCCGGACAGATTGCGGTGCTGTCTAGAAGCGTCACCACCGCTGAGCGGCCTGTAGCGTTCCACATCAGCACAGGCCCAGAGTTTGTCGTGGAGGATGACAGCGAGCTGAGATCGTTGCCATGGATGTACCTCACGTACAGCGCGTTTGGTTCGAGCGAGCAGCAGGTATCTGTGACCGCCGACGGGTACCACTACACCCTTGGCGGATTGCTGGCCAGCGAGTCTGCGACGGCCCCACGCAAAGAATTCACCTTCATAGGGTACACGTAATGCCTTTCTTCCTAGACACATTCAACGGCTCGGGGGCCATATCCGGCCACGCGCCTGATGTGACGTTCCCGGGGTACCCTGGTATCGTGTGGACTTCATCCGGTACGAGCCCACCCACGCTGAGTGGGTCCGGCGCCCTGGAACAGTCCACGGAAGCCAGTGGCTACGCCCTGTACGGGGCGGTTGGCGATATTTCGGCCGGCACCGGCCCGGTTGACGTCCTGGTGACCTTCACCATCCGCACCGGGGCAGGGGTTAACACGGGGCTGGATAGGGCTTTCAACCCATACATCAAAGTGATGTACAACACCGGTGTCTCCCTTGTCCTTAACCTGGCTGAACTGGCGACGGGGTGGGAGCTTGGTGACTCGTTAGCGTCATACCCCGTTACCCTGACGGACAACACATCCTACACGGGGACGATGCAACTAATAGCTGGTGTGTTCGAGTGGTCCTTCCTCGGGCTGACAGGCGGAATGACAGTGACGCCGTCCACGCAGTACACCAGCGGCGTCCAACAACTGAGACTCAAATCAACCCCTGGCATCTTTTTTGAGCAGGTGGCCATCGCTGACCCGCACGCGGCGAATGCTGCCTTGACGGCGCCGATGGCGACGCTTGTCGCTGGGGTCGTAGTGGTCGAGTCGGTCGCTACGGTTGCCGCAACCGCACCGGCGCCAACTCTTTCCGCCTACGGCGGCGCCAACGCCGCACTGACCGGCACCTTCCCAGCCCTCTACGCCACCGGCCGCGACAGCACCGGCGAACAAGCCGCTAACCTGGGCGCGCCGCGCCCAACACTGATCGCCTTCGGTGGCGCCAACGCCAAACTATCCAGCCCAAGCCCAACGCTAGACATCACCGCGACGACCACCAACTGGGGCCAGGCCACACTCGCCGGTCCAGCACCAGCCCTCTCTGCATCCGGCACCGTCTACGCGATGGCGCAAGCCATCCTGAGTCCGCCCATGGCGACCCTGCTCGGCTACAGCGGCGCGGTCTGCTCCATCACCCTGACCGGCCACCCGACACTGCAGGCTTCCAGCACCACAGGCAGTATCGGCGGCGCTGCACTCACCTGCCCACTATTCGAGTTGACAGCCTCCGCCACGGCGCAGAACCACGGCAGCGCGAACCTGCTGGCGCCGAGCCCACGTTTGGGCGCGACTGCGCAGGCCTGGCTTGTCGCCCCGGGCGCCACGCTGACCGCCATCGGCCACGCCGTGGTGGCCGCCACCTACGAGGCCTATGCAATCAACCTGAACCACGACGACCCGGCGGCCCATGACGAGGTGACGCGCTACAACAACTTCCCGTTCACGCAAATCGTGCGCTATCAGGGCTCATATTTCGGTGTGGCTGCTGATGGCCTGTATCTGCTGGAAGGAACGACCGACGACGGCGCAACCATCCCATGGGCCTTCAAGACCGCGATGACCGACTTTGAGAGCCCATTCCTCAAAACCGTGGTGTCGTCCTACTTCGGCGGGCGCCTCGGACCAGCGGCCACGATTGACCTGCATGTTGGGGAAGACGGCGCCACCAGCTACAGCTATGCCACACCGCGCAGCGACCACGCCCAGACCTACCGGCAGAAATTCGGCCGAGGCCTGAAGTCCCGCTATTACGCGCTGGGTGCAGCTGGCGCCGGCACCCTCGAGCTCGACAACATCGAGTTTGAAACCCTCAATTCGACCCGGAGAATCTGACCATGACCGTATCAGCCCTGATTTCAAGCGCGCAGACCTATGCGGGCAGCATTGTTTCGCAAGCCTCGTCGGCCATGAATGCCGCCAGCCAAGCTGTGAGCGCTGTCGGCTTCTCTATCCCAAACTTCTACCCCGTGGCCCTGCCATCCACGCCGCCACCGGCCGTCAGCCTGACCTTGCCGACGCTGACCGATGTGACGCTGGACCTGCCGCCCGAGCCGGCCAACACGCTGGTATTCCAGGACATTGCAGCGATTGAGGCCGGCAGCCTACCGGTGCTGACGGCGACCGCGCCCACACTCACCCTGCCAACAGCGCCCGCGCAATTGGCCGCGTTCGGCAACACCGCGCCCAGCATCAATACCAGCATCACCTTCCCCGAGCCGCCCGATTCCCTGTTGCACCCCTTGTTTGAGGCGCCCATCCTGACCGATCGGGCCGGGCCCGACAAGCCGCAAGTGATTCTGTCGCGCTTCGATGCGCTGGCGCCGGTGGACACGACCACGGCTCCGGCGGACCTGACGGGCAGCTTCGAGAACGCCTACCGCAGCGCGGCACCCAGCACCATCACCATGCTCGACGGCTACGTGGACGCCATGCTGACCAAGCACAACCCGCGCTACCACGAACAGATGGCGCGTATCGAAACCCAGCTGGCCACCTACCTCGACGGCGGTACCGGCTTGAGCCCGGCGGTGGAGAACGCCATCTACGAGCGGTCTCGCGGCAAGAACGACGCCGAAGCGCGGCGCGTGCGCGATGGCGCCTTTGCCGATGCGGCCGCCCGGGGCTTCACCCTGCCGAACGGTGCCATGATGGCCACCATTCGCGGCGCCCGCCAGGCCGGCGCCGACAACAACGCTCGCGCGGCCAGCGAGATTGTCGTGCTGCAGGCGGAAATGGAGCAGAAGAACTTGCAGTTCGCCGTCACCACGTCGGCCAACCTGCGCCAGACCATGCTCAGTGCTGCTCTGGGCTACCACCAGAACCTGATCGGCATCAACGGCCAAGCGCTGGACTACGCCAAGACCGTGCTGTCCAGCCTCATCGAGGTCTACAACACGGCGGTGAAGGCTTATTCCATCAAGCTCGACGCCTACCGGGCCGAGGCCGCCGTATTCGAGACGCGCCTGAAGAGCGACATGGCCAGCATCGAGTTGTACCAGGCCGAAATCAAGGCGCTGGAAGCCCTGACCAGCGTGGATAAGGCCAAGGTCGATGTGTACCGCGCCCGCATCGACTCGCTCACATCCTTGTCCAATGTCTACCGGGCACAGATTGAAGCGGTGCAGGGCCGGGTGTCGCTGGAAAAGCTCAAGCTCGACGTGTTCCAGTCGCAGGTGCAAGCCTTCAGCGCCCAGGTGCAGGGCAAGAACGCCGAGTGGCAGGGCTACAGCGCGGCGATTGAAGGCCAGACCGCCACGGCCAAGATTTTCAACACCCAGGTGGAAGCCTTCAATGCGCAAATCAACGGCTACAAGGCTGGCATCGACGCCAAATCGGAAGTGGTGCGGGCAGCGGCCATGACCAACGAGGCCCGCGCCCGCCAGTATTCGGCCAGCATGTCCGGTTACCAGACCATGGTGCAGGCCCGCGGTGAAGTGGCCCGCACGAAGCTTGAGAACCAGCGCCAGGTGATTGTGGCGTT
>NZ_QEII01000247.1 GCF_003347515.1 Rhodoferax ferrireducens
GCGCGCAACGTGCTCGACTTCCTCAAGCTGATCCTCACCAAGGAAGGCAGCTTGAACATCGACCTGAACGACGACATCGTCGCCGCCTGCCTGATGACCCAGGGCGGCGAAGTCAAGCGAAAGTAACAACCTTGCGGGACAGGCCGCAGCCGCGCAGCGGCCAGCCCTGTCCTCAACCGGAGAAAAGCAACCATGGATATTCTGTCCCCGACGATCACCAACCTGATCATCTTCGTGCTGGCCATCTACGTGGGTTACCACGTCGTCTGGACCGTCACGCCGGCCCTGCACACGCCGCTGATGGCCGTGACCAACGCCATCTCGGCCATCGTCATCGTCGGCGCCATGCTGGCCGCCGCGCTGACCGAGACCACCCTGGGCAAGAGCATGGGCGTGCTGGCGGTGGCCTTGGCCGCCGTCAATGTGTTCGGCGGCTTCATGGTGACCCGGCGCATGCTGGAGATGTTCAAGAAAAAGGACAAAAAAGTGGCTGTCAAGGAAGGTGCCCAATGAGTTTGAATCTGGTTACCCTGCTGTACCTGTTCGCCAGCGTCTGTTTTATCCAGGCGCTCAAGGGCCTGAGCCACCCCACCACCTCGATCCGCGGCAACCTGTTTGGCATGGTTGGCATGGCGGTGGCCATCGTCACCACCGCCGCGCTGATCTTCAAGCTGGCCGACGGGCACCTGGCCGGCATGGCCTGGGTGCTGCTCGGCCTGGTGCTCGGTGGCGGCTACGGCGCCTACCGCGCCAAGACCGTGGAGATGACGCAAATGCCCGAGCTGGTGGCCTTCTTCCACAGCATGATTGGCCTGGCTGCGGTGTTCATCGCCATCGCCGCCGTGGTGGAGCCCTGGGCCTTTGGCATCGTCGCCAAGGGGGAGGCGATTCCGGCCGGCAACCGGCTCGAGTTGGCGCTGGGCGCGGCGATTGGCGCCATCACCTTCAGCGGCTCGGTGATTGCCTTTGGCAAACTGTCCGGAAAATACAAGTTCCGCCTGTTTCAGGGCGCACCGGTGCAGTTCGCCGGCCAGCACCAGATCAACCTGGTGCTGGGCCTGGTCATGCTGGCCGCGGTGCTGCTGTTCACCTTCACCGGCGAGCCGGTCTACTTTGCCGTGGCCACCTTGCTGGCCTTCGTCATGGGCGTGCTGATCATCATCCCGATCGGCGGCGCCGACATGCCGGTGGTGGTGTCCATGCTCAACAGCTACTCCGGCTGGGCCGCCGCCGGCATTGGCTTCAGCCTGAACAACGCCATGCTGATCGTCGCCGGCTCGCTGGTGGGTAGCTC
>NZ_QEII01000248.1 GCF_003347515.1 Rhodoferax ferrireducens
CGCATTGACACGCTCGTCAACTAGCTTGTTGACCCCGGCGGAAATGGCGGCTTCGGAGAAGTCGCCAAACAGTTCAGGGTCCACGCCGGCCTTGATGGCGTTCTCGGCAATGGCTACGTTCGTGGCTGCTTGCGCGGGCGACTCATTCGTCCCAACACGCTCACTCGCCGCCTGCAACTGAGCTTCCAGCTCGGTCACGCGCGCCAGTGCGGTACTGCGGCCATTTCGCGCTTCCACCAGCTTGTCGTACTCAATGACGTATTTACCGTCCTTGGATGCGATCACCGCATTGGACGCATCCAACACGGGCTCTACTGGTTTTGCCTTGCTCTCGTCGGCTTCGAGTTTTTCAACCACGGGCACGACTGGCTCAGTGATTGGCAGCGAGGCATCCACCTTGCCGCCCATCAGGTTTGCCAGGTATGCAGCAGCGCTCTCTGCGGAGTCCGGTGCGTCGTTCGTTACGTTGTCTTGAATAATCATGTTTTCCCGCCACATATCGGAGTGGCTGCCAAAGGGTGCGAGTCAGGGGCCGAAGCCCCGTCCTCTACCATTTACGGGTATTGCCACGCTTCACAGCGTTGCTCTGGTGCGACCCTTCACAGGGATGCGATGTGAATATAAAGAGGCCCGGCGCCTTGTGCAAACCTTAGCGGGCGAATGTTCGCGGACATGAAAAAGCCGCCGGGCAATTGCTGCGCGGCGGCTGGTGTGATTCGATCTTTATGGCTTCAGCTTGCAGTCATAGACTTTGTCGCCAACATAGAAGGCGCCTACCTTGTCGCACCGCTCTGCAATAGATTCAACTTTGGTCTCCGCGACAATTTCTGCAAATACCAAAATAGCGAGCGTTGCAGCTGCGCCAATGAGCAATTTGAACGAATCACTCATGCCAATTGCTCCGGTGACTGCGCTGGCTGGGTTGCTTGGTACAGGCGTTCTTTCAGCGTGTAGCCCATCAGTGGAAAAATCTTCTGCACAGCATTGGCATGAGCAATCTTGCGGCCGATCTCGGCATTGAAGTTCTCCGGGCTGGCACAGGCACTCTCGCCGGTCACGGTGAAGCCGTTGCGTAGCGTCAAGACACAAAAGGTAAGCAATGAAAGCGCCTGGTTTTCAACACCAAGGTCTGTGCGTCTTTTTGCAAGAGCGCCCTGAATACCCTCTTCAGCCGTAAAGTAATGCTCGCTGGCTATATTCGCCTTAATGTCGTCCAGCGTAACGCGCGGTGCGGTCAGGCCCTTGGCTTGGATTTCTTGCTCGATGGTGGCGCCAGATGCCGAAAGTGGTAATTCTTCCACTTTCTTGGCCTGGGCGGTCTGGTACGGCATCCATTCGCAGTACATGCCCTGCGGCTTTTTGGCATCAGTTTGGCGCATCGCCACGCTGCGGACGGGCCAAGTGCTTCCGCCATGATCCACCACCAGCAGATTGACCATGTAGTCACCCCACACGCACACAACCGTTGCATCCATCGCTTGCGAGTGGTCGAAGCACTCGGGTTGTGCTGCGAGTGGCGGACCGATATGTGAACCGTTGGGCCAGAACCAGACCTTGCGGCCAATGGTGGGTTTGATGATGCTCATGATGTCCTTGGTTGATGAAATACGACTCTAAAACGCAAATCTCAGAAGTCAACCCACGGGCGAACCTATTTCACTCTCCTGCGAGACTCATTCATGCCGGCGGGCTCGGCGCGCTCTTCGGCCAGGTTATCCGTGGTGCGGGCTGTCTCAATCCCTTGCATTGGTGAGGCGGCTTGTTGTGGAATGGGTGGGAAGCCTGGGCTTGTGTTTTGCACAACCTCCATGCTTGGCTGTCCTGCGGGGTCCATCGGTGCGGCTGGCAGTCCTGCGGTTGGGAAGTTGGGGTCGTCACCTCCCGGGGATGGCAGCTTGTACCCAGCGCCTTGCATGATTGCGTCGGCCACGGGTGCCACCTGCGGCTGCAAGATGATCTGGTTTGCCGCTTGCATCGCACTGAACGCGGAAGCAACGCCGGTCTGCACCGCCTGGGCCACGATGGCATTGATCTCTGCCTCGGTCTTTCGCTCCTTCATGTCCAGCTCGCGCGCTTTGAGATCGTTGCCTGCCTTGACAAGCGCCTCTTGCACGGCCTGTTTGACGCGCTGCTCGATCTGGTCCGGGCTTTGCTGCTGGTCGACCGCGCGGATGGCCTCGATCACTTCCTTCTTGAAAGGAACTTCCATCAGCGACACCATGAACGGCATGATGGCGGCCTTGTACTGCTCTGGCAGGGACTTGACCGCCTCGGCCATGGCGTTGACCTGTTGCCCGCGGAACGTCGTCGTGCTTGGCACTTCTTCCAGCCCGACTTTCAGCCGCGTGCGCTGCAAGTCATTGGACAGGTAGGCCTTGCCATCCTCATCCACCTCGGGCTTGTTCAGGATGACGGTCTTGTCCTCCCTCACGCCGTCGCCCTCGATCACGATGGTGTGCTCATTGCTGCCAATGTCCTCCATGATCATTGAAATCAGCAGTTCCCCGACTTGCTTGCGGCCCTTGTCGCGCATGTCCATCATCCAGCCCAGCGACTGATTGGATTGGTCGACCTGGGTTTGCTCCTGCACGCCGCTGGTTGCCGTCCCATCCTTGCCCTGAAAGCCATTGCTCGCCGGGCCGACGCGCACAATCGCCGCGCGGGCGTTGTCCAGCAGCTGCATTTGCTGGGCGTTGAGCTGGAAATCACGCTCGACCTTGAATATGGCGCCCGGCTTGGCCATGTGGTCTGCGTTGAGCTCAATGTCGGCATCCGCCCGGCCCACAGCCTTGCGCAGCTGGGCACTGGTCATGCTGGTGGCGCCTTTGGTGCGCGTGGTACGAACCGCACTCAGGCCCCAGCGCAGCTTGGCCGTGCCCGAGTTGAGTGAGTCCTGTTGGTACACCATGCCGCGCACATAGCCGTAGGGCACCCCAGACAGGTCTTCACGGAAACCCCAGAATGGCACATAGATGAAGTGCCGGTGCGAATACGGGCTCGGTGCATCGTCCAGGCGTTGCGTGCCCAGCCAGTAACTGCGGCGCACGCGGGCCACGTTGGCAAACACAACCTCGCACTCGCCGGCCGCCAGCGCATTGACGTGCTCCATGTTGTCCTCGTCGTACTCCACGACGCGCTCGTCCTTGAACTTCAGCACCGGCGTGTTTTTCCATCGCCGGTACCAGATTTCAGAGACACACAGCTCTTTGCTGCTGATGTTGTACCAATGCTGCTCGCCAATGGTGGGGGCAGAGCCATCGCCCCAGGCATTGGACAGGCCGGTTGACGCGCCACCATCCAAAGCAAGCTCGTTGATCCAGCTGCTGCCATGCTTGCCGCAGAGCATGATCATTTCCTTGTGCTTGGGGAAGGCGCTGGCCAGGCGCTCAGGGCGCAGCCAGCGGGTGCGGCGCATCCAGCGGGCGTCACTCAAGTCCGTCTCGCGTGCAGCATTGTCCCAGTGGATCTCGTTGCGGTGGATGGCGGTGCATCGGTAGGCGTACTTGAACGGGTCCGACTCGCGCGACACCTCGACAAAGCCCAGGCCCACGGCGGCCTGCGGGCGAAAGGCGGCGGTGATGGCGTCATCCGCCTTGCTCTCGCGCTCGGCCTGGTTCAGTTTGAAGTTCAACCCGTCCGCCACATCCTGCCCGCCCGGCTGGCCGTTGGGCGTCACGCGCCAGTCGGTGCGCTTGGCGATCTCATAGCCCTGGATGGACAGCAGCGCCGGGCCCACCAGGTCCTCGATTGCCGGTGGAATGCCCAACTCCTGCTGGCGGCGCAGAAGCTCGCTCGCCAGCTGGTTGCCGTCGGCGTAGTCCATTTCCTTGTCGGCGCGGGCACGCCAGGCGGGCTGCTCTTCAATCTCGCGCTGGATGTCGCAGACCTCTTGCGCGCTCAATGCGCCCTGGTCGTCGGCGTCGTTGTCATCGGGTTTGGTGTTGTTGGTTGTCATGGTGGTTCTCACAAGCGCCAGTCGGGCGGCGGGGGTTCTTCGTATTTTGGGGTTGATGTGTCCAGCATCCCAAGTTCTTTCGCTTGCGCCCATTGACGTAGGGCATCGGCTCCTTCGCTGCATCCGTTGGCCTTGTTGGGCTGATCGACATAGCGGTTGTCGGCGCGGCTGAACTTCTTTTTGTAGCCCTCAATGCGCTCAATGCCCTTCTTGGCCTTGTCTGCATCGAAATAGGCGCCTTTGAGCTGCTTGCGGGTCTGCTGGATACCGTTGATCAGCTCTGTGATGCGCGGCACGATCACGAATTGTTGGCCCGGCAGCAGGTCTTGCAGCATGTCCTGTGTGCTTCGGTTGTAGTCGCCCAGGCGCTTGTGCTCGGCGTCATGTGGCAGGTAATGCGTGCCAAACAGGTAGCCCAGGTCTTTCAGTTCCTTGACGTAGTGACGCAAGTCTTCGTTGTGCGCCTCGTAATAGTCGATGAACCTGTCCTCGCCGCGCAGTTCCTGGTGAAACCAGACTGCACAGCCGTCGCTGTTGCCAATGTCCCAAAACGTGTTGACGGGCAGATCAAGCACCGGCACGCGGGTGACGCCACCACGCTTGCGCAGCGTAATCATGTCCTTGGCGTAGTAGTTTCCCTCGGTGCTGATCTGGAACGCTTCATCGGGCGTGGATGGGAACTCCTGCCACATCCGCTCTTCTTTGCCCGAGAAGTCGGCCTCCTGCGTGGCCACATACCAGGCGCGCTGGTCAGGGTCGATCTTGCAGCCCATCAGCACCTCGATGCCGTCGAAATATTCGTGCTGCTTAATGGAAACTGACACCGTTCCCGAGTCCAGCCTGTACTTGGGCTCTTGCCACCAGGCGTAGAAGTGGAAGCGGTAATCCTTTGGCGTTAGCTTGGCCTTGCTGGCATCCAATCCCTCAGAACGCTGCACCAGCTCAAAGAACTCGCCTTCACGACCTTCAGCAGTGGACTCGATGACAAGCACGCCATTGGTGGGCACAGCGGGTATCGAGCCGGTGACGACCTCGGCCGCCTTGTCCGGGAACTTGGCGCAAATCTTCCCAAACTCGCTGATGTGCAGTCGGTGGATGGTTCCTGAGCGCATGGAGGTGGCCACACGCACGCTGCTGTTGTTGTGCGAGAAAAGCAGCTCGTCGGCGTTGTCGGCCCCAAGGGGAAAGCACTCACGAATCTCAGGAGGCAGGTTCTGGTAGGCAAACTTCACCTTGTCGCGGAATATGACCTTCGCAGCGTCCCGGTCCTGGGCGATGATGCCGCAGCGCTGGTTGGCATTGAACAGAGCATGATCCAGCCACAGGATGGCAATCAGCGTCGTGAACCCAAGCTGGCGAGCCTTCAGGATGATGTTGCGGTGCCACAGTCGAACGATGAACCGGCGCTGGGCGCGATTGGGCTTAAAGGGAATGACGGCGCATATTTCGCCATCGTCGCCCTTGATCATGATTTTGTAGAGGCAGCCGCTGAACAACCGCCACTCTGGGTCAGCCAGGCAGCGGGCTAACTCCGCCTCGTTCGTCGGCAGTTGCAGCAAGGGCTCGACGTGCAAGGCCACGGGAATCAGTCCTCGTCGTGTGCCGGGTCGCGGGCGACGGGCTGGAATGCTGAACTGTTGCCGCCAGTGATGGCTTGGAGCAGGGATGCAAGCGGGTCTGCCCGCTGCTCGTTGTCGATCGCAAACATGCCCAGAATCTTGGCGGCCTTGTCCAGGGCGCTGTTCTTGTCGGCAATCTTGTACTTCTTGATGAGCCCGACAAGGTGGCGATATTCACCAGTTCCCTCGTATTGCTCCAGCACGTCCAGGCCAATCACGCAGGCTGCGGTGTCGCTGTCCAACTCCGTGATAGCCAGCGGGCGGCCATCGGCTGCAAACATCTTGCGCGGGTCAAAGAAGGAGATGCGGGCAATCTCTCGGGCCACGCGCTCCTTGGTCAACTCCATTTGCGCGAGTCGTTCGTCCTGTCGCGCAGCAATAACGGTTTGCTTTTCCGCCAAAAGACTTGCGATTGCAGGTTTCCTCAAGTTTTCCTGCCCGATGACGTGTGCTGTTTTCGGGCTGTAGCCCGCATGGATAGCCGATTGCGTGGCATTTCCAGATATAAGGTATTCCGCCACAAATGCGGCTTGCTTGGGCAGTAGTCCATTCACACGCGGAACTGATCTGTCGCGTGTCTTTGGAGTCTTGGGAGTGGGTTTAGCCTTCTTCTTGGCTTTGGGTGCTGTCATGCGCCCCGACTGTGCCAAGCATCAGGCGGGGGGGCAAACCTTAGCGGGCTGGTGGGTGCGAAGTGGTAGATCTACCAACCCTACCGCTGACATGGTTATTCGAAAGAATTGGGGACAGGTGGTAATTCTTCCACTTGCCGGCCACCTGTCAGGCCACGCACGCCCGGGTTTCACCCACTTGCGGGATGTCCACCAGGCCCCTGCCATGCAGCAGGGCGAAGCCACCCAGCAGCGCCAGCACAGCGCGGGCGGCCCGTGGTGTGAGGGTCATCATTTCATCGCCGTGTTCGACCTTCACTTGCCCGTCATCTAGCACAGTGGCGCTCACGGGCTGCTCGTCAAAGCGCTTGACCACTGTGAAACGATTGCCTTTGAGGCGGTGGATTACGCCGTCTTCCTCGCGCAGCTTCTTGACGGCTTCGTCGACGTGGTGAAACACCAGCCCGGTTTCGCTGATGATGGCCTCGCGGGTGGCGAAGTTAAAACGCTCGCACAGGTCGATGATTGCCTGAAACACGATGTCTTTGGTTGATGCTTTCGTCTGGGTCATACATGCCTTTTGGATTGCTACTGATTGAGTAGCAATTACAAGGGCAAAAAGTCGAAAGTCAACCCACGAAGCTATCCGACATCTGGTTTATTTGCGGCGGGTCCATCCTTGCGAATGGCGCAGGTGATGCACCGGTATCGCCCAATGGTGGTGAACGTGGCGGATGCATGTTTGCCGCTGATGCTGACGCGACTGCGCACCACGTTGCGCAAGTGCTCCCAGGTATGGCGGCGGGATTCCGTGATGCAAGGCTGCAGCTTCATCCTGCCCTCACTTTCCGCGCTGCCAGGACAGCACGCGCCCATGCAATCCGCTGGCGTTTTATCCAACCTGCTTCCCCTGGGTTCTCTTGTGGCGCCCCATGGATGGCTGCGATGATCTCGTCATCCGATAACTCCACCTCGGCGGCTGGCTGTGCTTGATTCGCCGCCAGCCATTCGCCCATCATCTTCGAAGCGTCAGCCCAGTTATCCGCGTGGCGCTCAATCAGGTGGAATGCAATGGCGCCATCCATCCCGGCCCAGTCCTGCATGTTGTCGGGTGCGGTGGGTTTCTGCTCTGGCGCTGCAGCAACCAGCGCTGCCGCAGCGTGGCGCGCGTCACGGTGGCCCATCTTGTAAGCTAGCTGGTGGTCTAGATTCAACATACCGGCGTTACGCGGCAAATTCATGATGGCGTCGCGCAGGTCTTGGTTCATTTTGCTTCCTCCTTGCAGAACTTCGCAATAGCCGCGTCCTCGTGCGCTTCATACAAGAAAACGCCATCGGCAAACCCCGTGGTGATGGCGTGAAAAATGTAGCCAACGAGCATGGCTGGAAATGAAAACCAGATGTAGGTAATAAAGTGAACAAGGTACTTCATGGCTTGTCTCCAGTGATGCCGTGGTGGGCTTCGATGGCGCGCAAGAATTGCATGGCAAGCCTTTCATCCTGAAAACGCAAAGCTTGTCCAGTAGCGTAAAAGTAGAGCTGATGCACATCTGCCGACATAATCGGCTGGCGCTGGGGTGGCGCATCAGCCTGTGGTGAATTTAGTGCGGCGCGAAGCTCATCTATCTCGGCCTGCATGCAAATCTGTGTGACCGGCGTACCCCGTTCAACACCACCCCCAAATCCATAGCGATAGCCAACACCGAACGCAAGTTCGTTGCCTGTGAATGCGCAGCCTGTAATCCGGTCTTGCCAAGACTTAACGATGGTTGATGGCCCCTGCGGCACTGCCACTTGCTGCGCTTCCAACTTGAAGCACTTTACCGTCGCCGCAGTCGCCTCACGATAAGCAGCCTGATAAGCGCGCGTCCAGTCGCCTACCTGCGCCTCAAGCCGTGCAATCTCCTGCGCATCAGCAGCCAGCATTTCGGCGGCCTGAAGGCTTATGGTTCGACGTGATCCATACGAAACACTCGCATCACGCAATTCTGCAATCAGCGCATCGCGCTCATAGCTTGGCTGTCCAGTATTCACATTTCCGCAGTAGCACGGGTCCGCTGATGATTTGCACTGCCCGCATGGACCGGTGATGATCTTTGGATGCTCGCTGTTTAGCTTGGCGCTTGGCGCGGCGGCGAGCATAGCTCTGTAAAGCTGCATAGCCCATGCGTGCAGCCCTTCGCCATTCGTCGGCGGAACAGGCAGTGACGCAAGCACCTCGCAGATTTCCTTGTCTGTAATTGGTGCTGCACCGCTTGGCTTGGTGCTTGGTGCGGGGTGGGTGAAACCCATGCTGGAAGCATAGCCATCGGCTCGCTTTCTTGCTTCATCCAACTCTGCCGCCGTCCACGCCACCGGCTCCACTTCCTCGCTGGCAATGGCTGCGTTAATGAGGTGGTCCATGTCTTCCAGCATGGACCGCGTGATGTTTTGTGGGTCGCGGTAAATTGCTTTGTAAAGCTCTTTGAGCTGCTTCATCGCGTCGATTGTTGTTTTCATTTAGCCTTCTCCGGTCTGGTGTTTGGTAGCCCACAGGCGTCGTACAAGTTGCACATGGCCAACTGGCTGTGGTATCGGCCTTTGGCCCGGTGGACGGCGCGGACAAGCTCCAGCAAGTCAACCTGGCCTGCCTGCCGGTACTCGCGCATTTGCAAGGCAGTGAAAGCGCCGAACGGGTCGTCCTTATCAATGTAGGTGCCAGGCCTGCAAACCGCTTCTGGCAGCGGTGGGTATTTGGTTTCCTCCGGTGATGTTGTTGGGTCTGAAAGCGCCGCCTCCAGGCTGGCTGTAATAGAGTGCTTCTCAAATGCCGTAATGGCCATTCCTTTGCGTAACAGCTCGACAGCGTCGATACTTGCCCTACGAAGCTGCCTAAGCTCCGAGAGAATGTTTTCTCGGCTACTACGAAGACGCGCAACCACTTGACGCAGCTCTGTGATTTCTTCATCTTTGGCCTGCACCGAACCCATGCCGTGGTCTTTCTGGCGGTCAAACCAAGTCTTGACTTCTTTGGTCATTTCATCTCCTTGATTGTTGCAATGCACTCTTTGACTGCAGAGCGTGCCGTTGCGTTGTTGCACGTCATGCCTGCCAACTCCGAGATTATTTCGTCACGCTCCGCCTTGCGCGAAGCCTGCCAGGCGTTGAAAGCGAACGTCTTTTCGTAGTCGCCGCCACCGGCTCGGCTGTATTGGCCATCTGTCTGCCACCACGCCTCAAACTCCGCTCTGCTTGCGTCATGCAGTGTGCCCGTGCTCATGATGCTGCCTTAATCGCTGCGTCGATAGCTTCGCGCTCTGTCGCAAAACTCTTGTGGTCGCCCGACAAAACGTGATACGCCTCGCCCTCATCTTGGAACCATAGCTGGAAGCGAATTCCAGGGTGATCCAACTCCACAGGCGCAATAAACGCATCGTGCGCAAGTACGAAGTCCAGACGCTCCGCATCCACCAGCCGGTCAGCGGCCAGCTTTTCAGCAGTTATTGCGCGCAATACTTGATCGGTGTAATCAGCTTCCAAACTTGGAATTTCAGAGGCCAGCGCAAGGGCGGCGTCGCGCTCTTTCGTTCGATCTTCCAGTTGGAATTCGAGCGTCGCGACGCGCCCCAGCGCCTGCTGGTAGTGCCCGAAATATGGGCCGCTTTTCAGCTTCTCAATCGCAGCAATGATCGGCTCTGCGCCGCCGTCATCAGGATCAAGAGCAAGGCACTCGCTGACAGCGGCCAAGGCTTCGCAGGCGGCCATGAACATGCGCTCAAAGTTTGGCGTGTATGGCGGAAGGGTGAATGCGCGCTCAAGGCGGGCAGCATAGGTTGTCACGCCGTCACCTCGTCAGCCGCCTCTACGACTACCACAGGCTCCGCGTCAGATGGCTGCTGGCCGGGCAGCGGGTGTTCCGCCGCCTTTCCTGCCGCCTTGAATTCAGACAACCACTTGGGGTAGTTGATTTTGCGGTCGTCTCGCATTGGCATGACGACTGCCGCGAAGTCGGGCAAAAATCCGCAAGACACGAAAATCGACTTGTTTTCATC
>NZ_QEII01000249.1 GCF_003347515.1 Rhodoferax ferrireducens
TCGCGCAAAGGATGCTCTCCAGATAACGCAGCCTGTGAAGGCTTCTTTGGACGGCTAAAAACGGAGCTGTTCTATCCTCGGGACTGGCAGGCTACAACCATTGAGCAGTTCATTCAGGTCATTGACAGTAAGCGTCTGCTGAAGGCATATTGAATCGATGACCAATCGAAACGATAGTGTGCATCATGAAGATCGTGCACACCAGTTCGAACGAGGTCGATAGCCCTCGCCCCACAAGACGTTATTACAGCC
>NZ_QEII01000250.1 GCF_003347515.1 Rhodoferax ferrireducens
AGAAGAAGCTGCGCGAGCGCATGAAGATACCGGTGTTCCACGACGACCAGCACGGCACCGCCATCGTCGCCGCCGCGGCTATCCTGAACGCGCTCAAACACGTCGACAAGGACATCGGCGAGGTCAAACTCGTGGCCTCGGGCGCCGGCGCCGCCGCGCTGGCCTGCCTGGACCTGATCGTCAGCCTGGGGCTGCCGATGCGCAATGTGTTCGTGGCCGACAGCAACGGCGTGGTCTATGCCGGGCGCAAGGAGCAGA
>NZ_QEII01000251.1 GCF_003347515.1 Rhodoferax ferrireducens
GTGGCCTCGGGCGCCGGCGCCGCCGCGCTGGCCTGCCTGGACCTGATCGTCAGCCTGGGGCTGCCGATGCGCAATGTGTTCGTGGCCGACAGCAACGGCGTGGTCTATGCCGGGCGCAAGGAGCAGATGGACCCGAACAAGGCGCGCTACGCGCAGGACACCTCGGCGCGCAAGCTGGCCGAGATCATTGAAGGCGCCGACATCTTCCTTGGCCTGTCGGCCGGCGGCGTGCTCAAGCCCGAGATGGTCAAGACCATGGCGCGCGACCCCATCATCCTGGCGATGGCCAACCCGACGCCAGAGATCAGCCCCGAAGAAGCGCTGGCGGTGCG
>NZ_QEII01000252.1 GCF_003347515.1 Rhodoferax ferrireducens
TAGGCTGCGTAATCATCACAGACCAGCGTACCTTTCCAGCCGCCTTGTTCGGTGTTGGTGCCCAGGAACGTGCGGGCATGCTCACCGGCGCGAGACTCACAAAAATCGTAAACCACGGCTTTCAAGTCCTCGAAGGCCCCAGGCGCATAGGCCCACAGGTAAGCTCGGTGCGTTTTCTTGTTGCCCGGCTTGAGCATCGCCACCGGTGTCTCGTCGGCATGCAAAACTGCATGACTGAGGATTTCGTGTTTCAGCGCATCAACCAACGGCTGCAACTGCACGCCGCACACGCCCACCCACTGCGCCAGGGTCGAGCGTGGCAATGCCATGCCGGCACGGGCAAAGATGCCTTCCTGGCGATACAGCGGCAGATGATCGGCGTATTTGGCCACCAGCACCTGGGCCAGCAGGCCCGCCGTGGGGATGCCTTTGTCGATGATCTGGGCCGGCACTGGCGCCTGAGTCAGGGTCTGGCATTTGGCACACGCCCATTTGCCGCGAATGTGGCGCTCCACCGTGAACAGGCCTGGCGTGTAATCGAGCTTCTCGCTGACGTCTTCTCCGATGCGCTTCAAGGTGCAGCCGCAGCCCGGTGTGGAGCAGGTCGTGGCATCGAGTTCATGGTGGAATTCCACGCGCGGCAGATCTGCTGGCAGCGGGGCGCGTTTGGGCTGCTTGGGGGCGTCGGCGTTTGTCTTTGAACTGGGGGCGAGCTGTTCAAGCTCTTCTTCAATGGCCGCGATGTCGGCATCGATGGTTTCGTCGAGCAGGCTGATCTGGCCCGCATCGAGCTGCTCGCGACTGCGACCGAACTTCCAGCGTTTGAGGACCGCCATCTCGTGCGTGAGCTGGTCAATCTTGGTTT
>NZ_QEII01000253.1 GCF_003347515.1 Rhodoferax ferrireducens
TCTGGCCCGCATCGAGCTGCTCGCGACTGCGACCGAACTTCCAGCGTTTGAGGACCGCCATCTCGTGCGTGAGCTGGTCAATCTTGGTTTGGCGGTACAGGATCTCGCGGTCTTTGGCCGCAATCGTTATCTCACGGCTGGCGATTTCCTGGTCGTGCCCAGCAATTTTTGTCAGCAAACCATGGACCATTTCACGCAACTCTTGTGCGCTGAGTTTTGTCAGGTTTTGCGTGTCGACGACCATGACAAGTAGTGTGCCCATCATTGGTATGGATGCCCATTGGGAGATGCACCAATGGACGTCTTGTCACTGCGCCATGCGGGCTCTAACTACCCATTCGTCACACCACGGTGATGATGCCGCCTTCGCCGATTCGCGCCCACGGCAGGCCCAGAACCAGGGCATCGAGCTGGGCTCGGCTGAGTGTCATTTGCGCCATGGTGTCGCTGCGCGGCCAGACAAACTTGCCCTGGTGCAGCCGCCTGGCCGCCAGCCAGATGCCGAAGCCGTCATGCACCAGCACCTTCATACGGTTGGCCCGTTGGTTGGCAAACAGGTAGGCGTGGTGCGGGTGCGCGGCGCCGAAGACTTTGACCACGCGCGCCAGTGCTGTGTCGGGGCCAGCCCGCATGTCCAGCGGCTGTATGGCCAGCCACACGCAATCGATGCGGATCATTCAGTGATTACCTGAGCCACTCGCGCAGCCATGCACTGCAAGCGGCGGCGCCTTCGAGCGGCCAGTTCACCGTGATGGTGCTGCTGCCTTTATGAACCTCGACCCGGATGTCGGGTGTGGCGCTGGAGCCGCTCTCAAGCGCTGGCAAGGCTGCAGATGCCTGCTCCAGGGTGACAGGCACAAATGACTGAGCCCGTAGCAGCAGGGCCGCGCGCTCATCTTCGTGAAGCCAGCGGTGGACAATGTTGGCGTTGATGCCATGGGCCAGGGCAACCCCGGCCACGGACGCGCTGCTTTGACGGCATTCCTGGACCACCTCGGCCTTGAGCTGCGGGCTGTAATAACGTCTTGTGGGGCGAGGGCTATCGACCTCGTTCGAACTGGTGTGCACGATCTTCATGATGCACACTATCGTTTCGATTGGTCATCGATTCAATATGCCTTCAGCAGACGCTTAC
>NZ_QEII01000254.1 GCF_003347515.1 Rhodoferax ferrireducens
CAGCACCAGACAGCGCACCCGGTCTGAGTGCTGAACAAAATACGGCAGGCCATGGTCAAAAGCACGTTTTTTCCTTTATTTTCAATGACTTGCAAATATTTCCAGGCGCTGGCGCAGCATCTGGCACGGCCCATGCAATAGCTTCTCCGAGCGCAACTTGATGCTCACCAACCCAAACCACTTTAGGAGTTACACCATGAAATCCAATCTGATCATTCAAGACCTGTCCGCCCGCAAGGAACTCGACCGCGCTGCGATGTCGTCTGTCCGTGGTGGCCAT
>NZ_QEII01000255.1 GCF_003347515.1 Rhodoferax ferrireducens
TGTGGGCCGCACCAACCCTGCGCTTCTTCCTTGACAGCCAGTCCCTCGCTGGCCCGGTTTTTCGCGGGCGATGAACTCAGGAAAGACGGCGGCAAACAGGGACCGGCCCAGGTCTCTGCGCCGAACCAACCAAAGCCACAACGGGCTCCGAATCTTGGAATCCGGTCAGCTTTGAAACGACAAGGAGAGCGTGCATGCAGATACCGACACCGTGAATCGACACCGAGTTTTGTTCTTCCATTTTTTTGTTTTCTTTCGTCCCGACACGGGACAGGAGCTATCACCATGAACACCGTTACCCATCAAGAAGTCCAAGCCCTTGAAGCCGCTGCACCCTCGCAAAACATGCTGCTGGTGCCGCTGTCGCAGCTTCGCCCATCCAAGCGCAATGTGCGAAAAACCTTGGGCGCTTCCATCCCCGAGCTGGCCGCCAGCATCGAACGCGTGGGCCTGCTGCAAAACCTGACCGTGACACTTGCCAGCGATGGCGAGCATTACGAAGTGGTGGCCGGTGGCCGCCGCCTTGCGGCATTGAAACTGCTGGCGAAGAAACGGCGCATTGCCAAGGATTACCCGGTGCCTTGCCTGCTGGTGGCCGATGCCTCGGCGCGTACCGCCAGCCTGACCGAGAACGTGCAGCGCGAAGCCATGCACCCCGCCGACCAGTTCGAGGCGTTCGCCGACTTGATTGCGGAAGGCCGCCCCATCGAGGACGTTGCCGCAGACTTTGGCGTGACCCCGTTGGTGGTGCAGCGCCGCTTGAAGCTGGCGAATGTCTCGCCACGCTTGATGGCCGACTATCGGGCCGATGCCGTGAACCTTGACCAGTTGATGGCATTGGCGATCACCGACGACCACGCCGCACAGGAAGCCGCGTTCTACGATGCGCCGAACTGGCAGCGTAACCCGACCGCCTTGCGCGAACGACTGACTGAGCGGGAAATTGATGCCCACCGTCATCCGCTGGTGCGCTTTGTCGGGCTGGAAGCCTACGAGGCCGCAGGCGGTGGCATTCGCCGTGACCTGTTCGCGGATGCTGACCAAGGTATCTATCTGACCGATGCGGCATTGATAGACCGACTGGCACAGGACAAGTTGGCAGGCATTGCCGACGAAGTGCGCCGCGAGGGCTGGGCGTGGGTGGAGGCCGTGCCCGCCGCCACCTATGCCGACCTGCAAGCCTTCCAGCGCGCCCCGAAGGAACGGCGCAAGCCCAATGCCCGCGAGGCCAAGCGCATCGCCAAGCTGCAAGCGAAGGTGCTCGAAATCGGCGGAGCCTTGGATGCCGTTGAGTCCGAGGACGAAGAGAAGGCCGAGGCCTTGCAGGAAGAAGGCGAACGCCTGGGTGAGCAACTGGAAGCACTGGAAGCCGAATTGCTGGCCTATGGCTCAACCGTTCGCGCTGCTGCCGGTGTTGTCGTCACGCTCGACCGCCAAGGCGAACCCGTCATCCATCGCGGATTGCTGCGCGAGGCCGAAGCCAAGGCGCTGCGCACGCTGGCGAGGGTGCAAGGCGGCATCGACCCGGAAGACACCGAGGACGAGGACAGCCCAGCGCCGAAGAAGGCCGGAATCTCCGAGAAACTGGCACGCCGTTTGAGCGCCCACCGCACGGCGGCACTGCAAATCGAACTGGCGCGGAATCCGCAGGCATCCCTTGCCGCGCTGGTGCATTGCATGGTGCAGCGGGTCTTGCAGAACGCCCATGCGGTAGCGCTGCCCATCGGCATCAGCGTCCGCCTACAGGACAAGTTGGAAGGCTACGCCCCGGACTGGCCGCAATCGCCTGCCGCTTTCGCCTTGCTGGAACTACAGCAGGCATGGGGTGAGAAGTTGCCGCAGGACGATGCCGAATTGTTCGCGGTGCTGCTGGCACTGCCGCAGGATGAACTGGTGCGGTTGCTGGCGGTATGCATGGCTTCGACCGTCGATGTCGTTTCTTCGCGGGAACACGATGCACCGGGCAAGGTGTTGGCTCAGGCAGTCGGGTTGAACATGGCGGCATGGTGGAAGCCGACTGCCGAGGGGTATTTCTCCCACGTCTCCAAGGCGGTGATTCTGGAAGCTGTGCAGCAGTTCGCGCCGGAACACGTTGCCCGGTTGGCGAAACTCAAGAAGGCCGATATTGCCAGCGAGGCCGAACGGCTGGCAGTGGGGACGGGCTGGATGCCCGCCATATTCCAGAGCGAGGACATTGCCAGCGCGGCGCAGGACGACGCGCAGCAGGAAAGTTCGCAGGACACGACGAACGACACGCCAAAGGAAGCCCAGCAGGATGCTGCCATCGAGGTGGAGGAAGTGGCCGAGGCGCTGGCCGCGTGAGGTAGCAATGACAAATGGCCCCGGCACAGAAATGCGCCGGGGTATCTTTTTTTAAAAATCGGGCGCGGCAAGTTTGCCGCGCCCGGTCTAACAGCCGACGAGCCACCCCAAAAACCAAAACCGCGCCCCGCCTTCGTGGCGGGGCGTCGAAACCGAAGGCACTCCGGCCCGTGCCGGGCCTGCGCGTGCGATGCACTTGCCCAAGCAGAGCCCCCGCCACGGTAGGCGGATGCTGGGGTGCGCTGCACCTTGCTGCGGCAGGTTGTACAAATGCGTGCCGCCCACGATGCTGACGGTTGGCCGCCAGTTACATCACGAAGGACGGTTCACCGACGCGCCACACAGCCTTGCCATGAAGACTCCACGCCACGCTTCAATCCGTTGCCGTCAGGTACAGGGAGCGTTACCGCCAGTCGTTCCGGACCAGACCTTGTCAGCATCAAGGCCCATGCCGGCGCTGCCTTCCTGCGGGGATGCCGAGTTGGCCATCGCTCCATTCGGGCCAGTTCGCCCCCTGCGTCCTTGGCTTGTCGTGAATCCTGGCAAGGGCACGGCTTGCGCCTCGGGCTTCATGGCTGCAACCGTCCGGCCCAAACAATTTCCCCGGCGCTGTGCGCCTTCCTCGCGCAGCAAATTCTTTGGGCCTCCCGGTCCTCCACGCTGTTGCGGCCGCTGCGCGGTGCAGCCCGCCCGACCCTCACCCTTGGATCACCGACAAGGACGCGATGGACGCGATCTTGCAACCCCGAAAGGAAACTTCATCATGGCTAACATCGGCACCTTCACCGCAGACAAAGACGGCTTCACCGGCACGCTTCGCACCCTGACGCTCAACGTCAAGGTCAAATTCATCCCGAACGACAAGACCAGCGAGAACGCTCCCGACTACCGCATCCAGGCCAACAACGGGCTGGAAGTCGGCGCGGCGTGGAAGAAAGTCAGCCAGGCTGAGAGGCCTTACGTGTCTTGCAGTTTGGATGATCCTTCGTTTCCGGCCACGGTCTACGCCCGCCTGATCGAAGGCGAGGACGGCACGCACAACCTCATCTGGTCGCGCAGCAAGGGCGACTGACGCCGCCCCAGCGCCCCACCCACCGTGGCGGGGCGTTCCCTGACGGTCAGTGCTCCGGCTCGGAAGCCGTCAGGCGGCTTTCCGTCGCCGTCATCAAGTCAGCCGAGCTGCAACCCAGCGCCCGTGCGATCTTAAGAATGATCGCCAGCGTGGGCATGTGTTCGCCGCGCTCAATCTTGCCCATGTGCGAGCGTTCGATGCCCGCCAGGTGGGCCAGCGTCTCCTGGGCGACCCCTTGTTCCGTTCTCAGCGCGCGCACTGCCGCGCCGAAGGCTTGTGCCGGTTCGGCCTCGAAAGTGGTGGCGCCGACCGGGCGGCCACGCTGGATTGATCGCTTCTGCATGCACAGAAGCGTCGATTAACAGCACAATTAAAACCACGTTATCTTTAACTCATTGGCTATTTCGGCCTACCATATTGGGTAACGGTATCTCGCTCGTCATCGTGCTTTTACGCATCTGCGTAAAGCCGGATTCGTGTTTCTTTGCTTCCGTGGATTCGTTGACTTCCATCTGTACGCTTTTACGATCTTCCGTAAATCCTTAATGGCACATCTGAGGCTTTCCGTGCATCCAGCAATACGGCATTGTGGGCATCCTGGCCGCTCTCGGGTTCACTCCACAGCGGACAAGTACGCGAGTCTGGCGCACGCCGCTTGCCGTCAACCCCGGCCCGCACCGGACCGTGTTGGGGTATGACGGCTGCGCTCTACGCGCACGCCCCAGTCGCCTCGCTCCGCCGTGGAGTGAACCCTTCAAAGGAAGCGACCATGACCCAAGCTCTCATCACCGACGAACAACGCGCCCAACTGCTTGCCAATGGACAAGCCACTGCCGAAGGCCAGGACATTGACCCGCCGCCCGTCGTCAAGCTGTTCACCCCGGACGCGCACGCGACCTGGCTGCTCACCGAACTCGATCCCGAGGACGGCGATACGGCCTTTGGCCTGTGTGATGTCGGAATCGGCATGCCCGAGCTGGGCACCGTGCGGATATCCGAGCTGGCATCCATCGTCGGGCCGTTGAAGCTGCCGGTTGCGCGCGATCTGTATTTCGTCGCGCAGCGCACGCTGTCAGACTATGTGCGGCTCGCCCGCATCAACGGTTCGATCATCGACTGATGCGAACCGCATGGCCCGCTGCGGCGGGCCATCCAGGTGCTGCCGCCTACGGCGTACTGAGTCTATTTCGGTCTCAGTTAAGACCCTGATCGCATCAATCCAGACTATGCACCGTAGCGGTGCAAATGCGACCCAAACAGTCACGATGCGTGGCTGGCCTTGCGGCACTGTGTTCGGATACTGCGCACCATTTCCGGTTGCGCGGCCGTCGCATTCGGACACCACCTACAACGCTTCAGAGCCCGTCAGTCTTGACATAGCCAGTTTACAGAAACTCACACATTTTTTGACGACTCCCTAGTTTTTAATTCTGGTGCCCGTGGCGACTGTTCCTGCTATTCGACAGGAGGTTGCGCCATGGCAGAGCTGAGTTCCGATCATTGGCATCCGAGCGCCGCGTATCTCTACGTCCTGCACCTGGACGGCCTGGCCTTGGCCTGGGAATACCTGCGGCGTGACCCGGACTACCAGCATGACTGGTTGCATCGGCACCGCCACCCCGAGGTGGCGCAGCACTGGGGTCTGCGCCAGTTGGAAGACCCCGGCCAGGATGCGCGGGACGCGCACCCGGCCTGGTTCCCCGACCACGAGTCCGTGGTGCAGCTCTATCCCGATGCCGATCCGCCGCCCGATGCAGTGGCGTTCGATTTCTGGCGCATTCCCGGCCACAAACAACTGATCCATGACGGTAGACGTTTGGTGCTGGTCGCCCGGCAGCCAGGTTGCTGTCTGCGTTTGACACTCTCGCCAGCGCTGGAGGACGGCATGGCCTACGTCTACGCCATCCGCGCCTGCCAAACGTCTTGCGCCAGCTATCGCTCGCTGGCGGGCGAACTGGACAAGCTGCAGGCGGCCAGCGACACCATGCCTGCGGGGGTGGTCAAGCCGCGTCCATCCTCCTCGTCACTGCTGGAGCTGCACACCCTACAGGCGCTCGACGGCACCTTGGCAGGTGCGTCCTTGCGCACGGTGGCCGACGTGCTGTTCGGCTCCGATGCGGTGGCCGAGGGCTGGCACGCCGACGGCGATCTGCGCGCCCGTGTGCGCCGCCTGGTGCAACGCGGCAAAAAGCTGATGTTGGGCGGCTATCGCCGCCTCGCACAGCTTCCACCGCTTGGGCAGGGACGTTCTGTATCAGACGCAGAACGTCCCTGAGCAGAACGCCGTGCTTTCTTGAGACTGGCCTCCATCCGGTCGCGCTGTTGTGGCCGGTGACCCTGAACGATGGAGGTTCACACCATGAGACCAGTCCCCTTGCGGCCCGCTGCCGCACCCGCTGCCACGCAGCAACCCTTGCCGCCAGCCCGCTACCTGACCAACGACGAGGCTGCCGAGTTCCTGCGGCTGTCGCCGCGCACGCTGGAGAAGCAGCGCGTCATCGGCGGTGGGCCGCGCTTTCGCAAGTTTGGCCGACGTGTCATGTACGCGGTGGCCGACCTCGAAAGCTGGGCCGACGCCCGCAGCTTCGAGGCCACCTCCGACCCCGAATACGCCGAGCGCCATTCCGGCGATAGCCGGGATGGTCAGCATGGCCGCCGCTGAGGTCAGGCAAGCCAGGCGTGCCGATGGCCTTCGCCATGTCCAGCCCATCGCTGCCGCCAGCGCAGACTATGCAGCAGCACGAACAGCTCGACCTGTTTCGCGCGCTGCCGGGCGATATTGCACCACGCGACGCTCAGGACTTGATGGCCTATCCGTTCTTCTCACTGGCCAAGTCGCGGCGTATTGCGCCGATCGATTTTCGCTCCGGTGGCGTGACGGTGCGCGTGGAGGGAACACAAGAGCACGGCATCGCCACGATCTGGGATGCCGACATCCTGATCTGGGCTGCCAGCCAGATCGTGGAAGCGCGGGATGCGGGCATCCGCAGCTCCCGCCGGATGCAGGCCACCCCCTACGAGATCCTGCGCTTCATTGGGCGCGGCACGTCGCTGCACGACTACCAGCGCCTGAAGGCGGCGCTGGACCGCTTGCAATCCACCAGTGTGGCGACCTCGATCCGGGAAACGACAGGCCGACGCCTGCACCGCTTCTCGTGGATCAACGAGTGGAAGGAGCGGGCCGACAGCAAGGGGGTTCCGCTGGGCCTCGAATTGATTCTGCCGGACTGGTTCTATGCGGGCGTGCTGGACGAAGCCCTAGTGCTGACCATCGACCCGGCGTATTTCAAGCTCACGGGCGGGATCGAGCGTTGGCTGTACCGGCTGGTGCGCAAACACGGTGGCAAACAGCCCGGTGGCTGGCAGTTCGACTTCCCGCATCTGCACCGCAAATCGGGCAGCTCCGCACGCATCTCGGACTTCGCCTTCGACCTGCGTTCCTTGGTGGCACGGCAGTCTTTGCCCGGCTACACCCTGAGCATCGAGAGATTGCCGGGCGAGCCAGAAATCCTGGCTTTTCGGCCCGTGCCGCAAACGGCACGGGGATAACTCCGGGAATGCCTGTGGATGGGCTCGTGCTATCAGGCGCAAGGTGGCTCGTGCTATCGGGAGTACGTCCCTCGTGCTATCAGGAGTACGAATCGGCCGCAAAGCCAATAACGGCGCGGGTTCCGGCCTCCCTTAACTTCCCTAACTTAAAACCTCTAACTTTTAGTAAGAGCGCGCCGGTTCGGTGGACAAGTGCTGAAACCAGCGTTGACGGCGGCTTTGACCACGGCTTTGAACCCCGCTTTCCAAGCCGTTCGCCAGCAGGAGCAAGGCCATGATCATCGCCTTGCTTAACCAGAAAGGCGGGGTCGGCAAAACCACGCTCGCCACCCACATCGCCGGTGAACTGGCGATGCAGGGCAAGCAAGTCATCCTGCTGGATGCCGATCCGCAAGGGTCATCCCTGGATTGGACACAACGGCGCAGCCAGCAAGGACTGTCCCGGTTGTTCAGCGCGGTCGGCTTGGCAAGGGAAACCCTGCACCAGGAAGCGCCAGAACTGGCCAGGCGCTGCGATCACATCGTTATCGATGGCCCACCCAGAATCGCCGCACTCGCGCGCTCCGCGTTGCTGGCGGCCGACTGCGTGCTGATCCCGGTGCAACCCAGCCCTTACGACGTTTGGGCCAGCGCCGAGATGGTGGCGTTGATCCGCGAGGCCCAGGTCTTCAGGCCAACGCTGCGCGCGGCCTTCGTCATCAACCGGCGGGTCAGTACCACGGTCATCGGGCGCGAGGCGCGCAACTCGCTGGCCGATCAACCATTACCCGCACTGCGTGCGGAGGTTCGCCAGCGCATCGTCTTTGCTGACAGCGTGGCCGCTGGCCGGCTTGCACGCGAACTGGTGCCGGACAGCGCTGCCGCGCGCGAAATCACTGCGCTGGTGGATGAGCTGCTGCGGTGGTCGCCATGAGCAGCAAGCGCATCGCCATCGGCGCACGTCCACCGGCGAATCCGCAAGCCGAAGCCTGGATTCGCCAGGGTGAAGGTACGGACATCAATAAGGGCGATCTGTACACCGCACGCCTGACCCTCGACGTGACGCCCGCGCTGCGCGCTCGCATCAAGGTCTCTGCTTTCACCCAAGGCACCACGGTGGCCGAACTGCTGCGCGCCATGTTGGAGCGGGAGTTCCCGGAGAAGACACCATGACCACAAATATTCATAGCCAGACACCAGCGAAAGCGGCGGCGGCGCCTTCGTTACACGCGATGGCCGGCCGCGCGAGCAACACGCCGTTGACCCGCGCGGCGCTCGCCTATGTGGACAAACGCATCAATCTCTATCTGCGCTTCGGCAACCCGGCGCGCACCATCCAGCTCGACCGCTGGCGGCGCAGCGCGGTGTTCCTGCCGGCATCCATCTTCTGCCGCATCCGCTGGGAGTCCAACGACTACGGTACGACCCGCTGGCAGCTCATGGTGATGCAGGTCTGCACGCCGCTGGACGCGGTGCAGCGCATTCCCGGCATACAACCCGGCGCGCGCATCCTGCTGCACGCCGAAGGTGAGCGACAGGTGCAGGCCGTGCTGCCGTTGATCGACGCCATCGAGGCGCTGGGCATCGACCCCATCGATGTGTCGCCCGCGTACTGGCGCACGTTGGGCAATCGTCTCTCCGCACGCCTGGCGTTGCCGCAATACACCGCCGAGCGACATGCCGCCTGGCTCGCCGGGAGGGCATTGCAATGACCCTATTTTCGGCAGTTAGCGCGACGTAAACGGGCTGCAAGCTAGACTGGAAGCCAGTTTCAACAGATTTGCGGAGGTCACCAAATGGGTGAAGCCAAACGGCGTCAACTTCTTGTTCAAACGCATGCGCTTGGGGCCATGGCGGTGGATACACCGGGAGGTCGCATCCACGTACAGTGGGACCACGCTGCCAGCGCCACACCGAATGCACAGCTGACGTTCTTTGCCGAGTTTTTGGCCACCACCGGGGTCTACGAATCCTGGGTGAACAGCTGCCCCTTGAGTTACAGCAGTCCGAACGCGCACAGCAAACGCGATGTGTTGGGCACATGGCTGCTGGCCATACTGGCAGGTCACAAGCGCTATGCCCACATCACTGGCCTGCGAGGTGATGCGGTGAGTCCTCAGATTCTGGGAATGGAGAAAATCATCAGCGAAGACGCGCTGCGTCGCTCGTTGTCCCGCATGAGCGCCGAGCAAAGCAAAACTTGGCTGGTGCCCCAACTCCTGAGCAGCGTGCAAGCCGCATTGAGCACCCCCTGGATACTGGATATCGACACCACCATCAAACCTTTGTACGGCAAACAAAGTGGAGCCGAGGTGAGCTACAACCCGCACAAGCCAGGTCGTCCCAGCCACGCACTGCACACCTACTGGGTCGGCAACCTGCGTCTGGTGCTCGATGTTGTTGTATCGCCCGGCAAAGAGCACAGTGCGGCCAAAGCGCGACCTGGCTTGATCGGCGTACTGGACAAACTTGAGCCCCAGCAGCGCCCAGCCTTAGTTCGAGGAGACTGCGGCTTTGGCAACGAGCCCTTTATCGCCGAGTTGGAGGGGCGCGCCCAGCCCTACCTGTTCAAACTGCGCCAGACGGTAGGCGTCAAGCGCTTGCTGGCGCGCCAATTTGCGCGTGATGACTGGAGCACACCCGGACCCAGCGACCAGGGCTGGAGCGCCGTCGAAGACACCCTCAAACTGTCGGGCTGGGACAAATCACGCCGTGTGGTGGTCTTGCGTCGCGCCGTCAAAGCCGATTTGGCGCTGAGTCGAAAAACCAAGGACGAGCAGATTGAACTGCTGATGCCCGACAAGGATGTGCAGGCCTGGGAGTACGCCGTGCTGGTGACCAACAGCACCTACGCCCTGGAGGTATTTGGCCAACTCTACCGGGACCGGGCCGATTGTGAGAATGGCTTTGATGAGCTGAAAAATCAGTGGGGTTGGGGAGGATTCACGACCCAGGACATTGAGCGCTGCCAGACGAGTGCCAGAGCCGTGGCGCTCCTTTACAACTGGTGGAGCTGGTATTGCCGAGCAGCCAAACCGGGCGTGAGAATGGAGGCCATCACCAGCCGCGCACTATTACTCGCCGGTGTGGGCCGTGCGGTCAAACATGCAGGACAGACGACGCTGTATCTCACGCCAATGCACGCCGCAAAAGACAAGCTGATCGAGCTCATCACCCATATCCGTGCGGCCTTGAGTCATGTCAGGGCTGTTGCGGAGCAGTTGCCGCTGACAGACCGATGGAGGACTTTCTTGGACTATGTGGTGGCGAAAATCACCCGCCCATTGCCGCCGTGGCACCCGTCGGAGCGAATCGCATTGGTCGGCTAACTGCCGTTTCTAGGATGACTGCGGCAACGATCAAACCTCGCTCGCGCATGCGCGCTCACTTCGTGCTGGCAGCGCTGTCCGCTTGCGGCCTTTCCGCGCTGGCCTGGGCATCCTTCGCGATGCCTTCGGCACACGTCGTCTACAACCCCTCCAACAGCGTGCCGGTCGGCTGGTATCGCATCGAATCGGTCAATGTGCCAGCTGACTCACTGCATGTCGGCAGCATCGTACTGGCCCAACTTCCGGCAGAAGCCGCGACACTGGCCGCGCAGCGTGGCTACCTTCCGCCGCACATCCCGTTGCTCAAACGTGTCGGTGCGGTTGCACCTCAACACGTCTGCATCGTGGGCGGTGTCGTGCGCATTGACGGCGTGCCCGCGGCCGCCGTGTTGCGCGCCGACCGGATGGGTCGCCCTCTACCTTCCTGGCCGCAGTGTCGGGCGCTTGTTGAAGGTGAATTGTTTCTGCTCAGTGCGACCAATCCGGCATCGTTCGACAGCCGGTATTTCGGGCCGATTGCTGCATCCACCGTGATCGGTACGGCACAGCCGATTTACCTGGAGAAGCAACCATGAAATCGACTAACTGCATGCAGACTGACCGGGGGCATTTGTGGTCTCGTTTTTGCGTTGACGTGCTATTGGACTTGTCATTGCCAATGCTAGCGCAACGTCATTGTGCGTGCAGCTTGAATGCATTTGCACCGCGCTTTGCCTTGCATCCGTTGCCGCGTTTGAGGAACAGTTCTTCGCACGCTTTCGCGCACGTTTGCGTGCGCCCCAACGTGCAGATGGCTTGCCCTGAGCGCGGCATGCCACAGGTATGGTTGGCGCTCGTCGGCTGGCAGGCTGCGCGGGACGCAGCGCCGCCGGGGCACCGCAGACCCGTGCCGTCAGGCAGGGGGAAGGTGCAGGGCAAGATTGAAGGGTCCGGCACGCTGCCGGCCCATAAGCGAGTCTGCACGTTGGGTTGGCGCGGCACGCGCCATTTGGCGGCACCGTGCCGCGATGTCGGCCAAAGCCTTGTGGGCACTGGCGAAACCGCGTGCATGGCACGCCCGGGTCGGATGGTCTTGGCTGGAGTATCCGCATGAGCCGGCGCGGCAACTCGGACGATGAAGACCGTTTTAGCGTCCGGCCCGGCGCACCCAAGCAGCGCGGCCAGGCCTTCGTCTCGCAGGTGCTGCGGCAGGCCAGCAAGGGCGCCAACTCGACCGGTCGCAAGCCCGGAAAGACACCCGGATCGCGCTTGGGGCGTGGTCATGTGGCTGCGCGCTTCACCGGGCAGTCGCTGTCTGCGACTTCCCGGCGCGCCACCGTCAAGGTGCGGCTGGTCTACCTCAAGCAGGCAGGTGCGCGCTCGACCATCACCCACCTGCGCTACATCGAGCGCGAAGGCGTCGGCCGCGAGCAGGACACCGGCAAGGCCTATGGGCCAACGACCGATGAAGTGGATCTACCGGGTTTCGAGGAACGTGGTCGGGAGGATCGGCACCAGTTCCGCTTGATCGTTTCGCCCGAGGATGCCGAACAGCTCGAAGACCTGCGCACCTACACGCGCCACCTGATGGGGCGCATGGAAGCCGACCTGGGCAGTCGGCTGGACTGGGTGGCAGTGAACCACTGGAACACCGACAACCCGCATACGCATATCGTCTTGCGGGGCAAGGACGACACGGGTAAAGACCTCATCATTTCGCAGGCCTATATCACCCGAGGCATGCGCGAGCGCGCTGGGGAACTGTCCACCGAATGGTTGGGGCCACGCACCGAGCTGGAAATCCAGCGTACCTTGTTGCGCGAGGTGGATCAGGAGCGCTGGACCAGCCTGGACCGCATGCTGCAACGCGAAGCGCGGGATGGGCTGAACCATGTGGATCAGCCGGCCAGCGACCCGAAGCTGCGGCAGCAGCGCGTGCTGCAGGTGGGCCGCTTGCAGCGGCTGCAACGTATGGGGTTGGCCACCGAGGAACGCCCCAGCGTCTGGGCGGTTCACGCCGATGCTGAACGCGTGTTGCGGGCGATGGGGGAACGCGGCGACATCATTCGCACGATGCAGCGGGCAATGGGAAGCCAACAGCGCGACCTGACCGTGTTTCAGCCAGGAGAAGAAAGCCGTTCCGTTGTCGGCCGGGTAGCCGGTAAAGGGCCCGCGGACGAGCTGTACGACAAGGGCTATCTGGTGGTCGATGGCATCGACGGCAAGGCGCACTACGTGGCGTTGCCGGCCAAGACGGAGCTGGCGCAGTACCCGGTTGGGGCCGTGGTCGAAGCGCGCGGTTCGTCCGAATTCCGAATGGCTGACAAGAACATCGTCACGCTGGCGGTCGATGGCCTCTACCGTACCGATAAACACCTCGCTATTGCCAAGGCGCAGACCCAATCTCCGCCTACAGCCGAACGCGATCCACACGAGGTGGTCAATGCCCATGTTCGGCGGCTGGAGGCGCTGCGTCGGGCTGGCATTGTTGAGCGCATCTCCGAGGGAGTCTGGCGCGTGCCAGCGGACCTGCCTGAGCAAGGTCGGCAATACGACATGCATCGGCGGGGTGGTGTGGCAGTGGAACTGCGCTCGCACTTGCCTATCGAGCGGCAGACGCGCGTGATCGGCGTAACCTGGTTGGATCAGCAATTGATCGGCGGCACCAGCGGGATCGCCGACAACGGTTTCGGCGGCGAGGTGCGAGAAGCACTGCGGCAGCGCTCGGATTTCCTGATCGAACAGGGGTTGGGAGAGCGACGTGGGCAACGCGTGATCCTGGCGCGCAATCTGTTGGGGACGTTGCGCGAGCGCGAGATAAATGGCGCGGCCAAAACCATCGCGGCGGAAACTGGCTTGACGTATCGACCGATAGCAGACGGTGAACGAGTCAGCGGCATCTACCGCTGTAATGTGCAACTCGCGAGCGGGCGTTTTGCGATGCTCGACAACGGCATGGGCTTCAGCTTGGTGCCATGGAAACCAGTGATCGAACAACGGATCGGGCAGGCCCTGACGGCGGTGATACGCGATAGCGGTGTGTCATGGGAAATAGGCCAACGGCTGCGTCCTTCAATCAATTAATTGGACCAGGCTGCTTTCAGCGAGCGATGAACAGGTGCCGGCGCGGCGATGATGCTGTTCGATGCGAGGCCGTAGGGCTGACCGGATACATCGGTAGCCTCCCCAGCCTCGGTTACCCGTTTGTGAGTTTGCATGACGGCATCGGTGAGGCCGAATTTACGGGGCGAGAAGGAAACCTTTGCTCGATTTCGGTGCCGGCTAAATACAGCTGGGGGTATTTAGCGTTTGGCTTCACTTGGAGCATGACCAAAATGGGCTTTGAAGGCACGGCTGAAAGCCGCATCGGAAGCGTAGCCAACGCGTTGCGCCGCCTCTGTCACCTTCAGCCCTCCACTGCGAATCAGATCGGCAGCTATTGTCATGCGCCAGCGCGTCACGTAATGCAAAGGAGGCTCACCAACGGTACTCACAAATCGCTCGGCAAAAATGGAGCGCGACATCAGAGCAATGTCGGCCAACGCTTGTACAGTCCAGCGCCGAAACGGGTCGCCATGGATGGCGCTCAAAGCACGCCCAATCCGCTGTTCGCCTAGGCCACCAAGCCAGCCTCCGCGCTGCGCGTGACCTGCAGCCCAACTGCGCAACGCCCGGATGACAAGCAGATCAATCAAACGAGAAATCATCAAGGACGAACCCGGATAGGGCTGGTGCGCCTCCTCCACCAAGAAATGGGAAATTGCCGCCAGCCAGGGCTGAGCGCCACCCGGCACGCGCGGAATATGGATGACGGTTGGCAAAGCCGACATGATGGCCGGCAGGGGACTGCCTTCAAAGCTGAAGAAACCACCCACAAGTTTCGTTTGCATGCCGACTCCGCCAAAACGAAAACTCAGGTCATCTCGATTGAAATGCTGTGTGGTGAGCCAATCTATGTTAGTTGGAGAGGTCCCGGGGTCATCCGCGATTACATGCCCATTTCCGTGCGGTAGCAGCACCAGATCGCCGGCGTCCAAGCACATCGGTTCGGTACCGGCGGCCAACACCCAAAGCGTGCCTTGCTCGACGAAATGAAAGTGCGCTGGCCCCGGCGCATAGCGTATGCCCCATGGGGCACCCAGTTCTGCCGTGTAGACCAATTCTCCTCGCAGGCGGATCAAAGTCAGAACTTCGGACAGCACATCGGTACGAGCTGCAGTCATTCCATAACTTGCAACCGAATCGGACGATGGAGCATGAAATTCGGGGTAAGTGAAATGGCTTTTCATAGAGCCAAATTCTACAATTTCCTTGCAATCTTGCACTTAAAGGACTCATTATGAAACTTATTTCGACTATTTTGGCTGCATCTGCTCTTTTACTGGGCGGAAATACAATGGCTGCAGAAAAGCCTGAAATTGTGCTCGTTCATGGCGCATTCGCTGATGCAAGCGTATGGCAGGGCGTCACGGCAAAATTGAAGGCCGATGGCTACCAAGTGACGACAATCAACATGCCAGGACGTCCCAGTGCACCGCAGGCTCCTGATCAGGTCAGCTTGGACTTGTATAAAACCACAGTTCTGAAGGCCCTGGAGAAGTCGACCAAACCAGTGGTGCTGGTGGGCCACAGCTTTGCCGGCATCACGATCTCGGCAGTCGCCGAGGCTGCGCCGGAAAAGGTCAAGACCCTGGTTTACGTCGCCGCCTACTTGCCACGCAATGGTGAGTCACTGCTGTCGCTGGCTCAGCAAGATCCAGACGCGAAGATTGGCCCGCATCTGCAAATCAACAAGGAAAAGGGCATGGCCGTAGTCGAATACGCAGCACGCGCCGACCTGTTCGCCAACGACGGTCCGGCACAGCTGCGCGCAGTCCTGCCCGATCTGATCGTGGACGAGCCTCTGGCACCGCTGGCAACCCCAGTGCCATTGAGCGCCGACCGCTTTGGAAAAGTGGACAAGGCCTATGTGCACACCACACTTGACCAAGTCATCAGCCCCGCGCTGCAGACCACGATGGTGACGGCAACGCCGGTGCGCTTTGAAGCAACCCTGAAAACCGGCCACCTGCCATTTCTGATCAATCCGAACGGCCTGGCAGAAGCCATAGAGCAAGCGTCGAAGTAATCATTGACAAAGGGACGGATGATTGAGCGCAATGGTGCGCATCTTCCCTCCCCGAATCACAAATTCTTCTGCTACACCGTCTATGCATAACTCAAGGACAAGCGCCCACCAGATGTTTGGGACTATCCAGCGGTATTAACCGTACAGAACACACATTCCACTTCCGTCGGCGCGCCACATCACCGTTCGCGCTTAGTCAAATCACAAACTGAGAAACTTTTAATCATGAATCGCCTTCACACCCAACCCATCAGCGAAGCCACAAGCCCTGCTGCTCAGATTTATTCAGCCATTAAAGGCTCTATCGGCATGGTTCCCAATGCTTATGTCGGCATTGGCAGCAACAGCCCGTTTGCCTTGGAAGCCGGACTAAACCTGGATGCGGCATTGAAGAAAGGCACGCTGAGCGGCCAAGAACAAGAAGCCATCAAGTTGGTGCTCAGCCAAGCCTCAGAGTGTGAGTATTGCTTGGCCGCGCACACCACAATCAGCAAGCTTCATGGCTTAAGCGAAGATGCGATTAAGGCATTGCGATATGGTCAACCGTCCGGCAACGCAAAGCACGATGCGCTTGCCAAGTTCACCCGGCGTTTGGTAGGCAGCAAAGGCAGTTTGCCGGAAGATGCTTTACACGCCGTGCGACAGGCCGGTTTCACGGACGCCCAGATTGTCGACACAATTCTGGCCATCACCAGCATCACGTTTACGAATCTGTTCAATCGCGTCAACAACACTGTGCTGGATTTTCCGCCTGCGCAGTAACGCACGATTTAAAGCCTGACCAGGTGATTCTTGCGATTTGCGGCGTGAACACGCCGCAAATCGCAACTTCGCTTTCGACCAAAAAACTCCCCGATGACGAGTTGACTCTGCGATTGATAGGCCGACTAAGCATGTGTTGATTTGAGACGACCAAGACTGGCCAACTCAGCCTAAATCGCCAAGGAGAACACCATGTCCGCAATGGACAGTACCCGCCAACGTCGAACAGATGTCCAATGACGCACTCGCGTTCATCAACGCCCTGGGCTTTCGGCAGGTCGACCTCCTGGGGGCTATTCCCTTGGTGGCATGATCGCGCAGAACCTCGCACGCAGCATCCTGAGCTTGTCCGGAAAGTCATCTTGGCAAACACCGCGCACCAGGGCGGCGGCAACGACCTCATGAAGGTGCTCAACGATGCCATGTCTCAGAAGACATATCCGGATCCGCGCGTGGTGCTGTTCTTCACGGAGTCGAAGAGTAGCATCGAGGCAGGTCAGGCATTCCTGAAGCGTACCAGTGCTCGGCAAAAAGATCGTGATCCCGAGGCAGGTCCGGATGTGGCGAACGCCCAGGCCAAAGCGCTCATCGTGTTCTCGACGACACAGGATTCCTCGAACAAGCTATTGAGTGCCATCACCCAGCCCGTGCTGATCGTCACTGGCAGTAACGACACTATGTTGCCCACAGACAGCTCCTACGCGATGTTCCGGATTCTCAAGAACGCGCAGCTCATGATGTACCCCGATTCGAACCACGAGGCGATCTTCCAGTATCACGACCAGTTCGTGACCGAAATGAACAACTTTCTGAAGCGCTAAAGCACGGCGGTGCGATCGCGCTAGGCCGTTGAGAGCTGCTCCCAAAAGACGCGACTTCTCAGGCACGATCGTGGCACCCGATTAAGACGACGAGTGAACGGCTTGGCCTAGTGGTGTTGGTATGAGAGGCTGCTTCAAACATCCGCTATGCAAGTAGACTAGTGGTCTCGCCGGACGGGAAGTGGTTTTACTTTGCCGAGAGCGTCGTGAACAGAAATATACCTTTCGTCTATGAAAATTATCCTGTGGGGCTAAGATTTTGGTCACGCAGGCAGCGCGATAACTGCATCCAGCTCAATCTCGATCCATGCTGAATCCGGCAGACTGCTAACCCCGACGGCGGTGCGCGCAGGAAGGGGATGCCCTGGAAAGACAATTTGCAATAGTTCTGATGCCGCATCCAAAACCGCCGTATGCCCTGTGAAATTTGAACCCGATCGAATGAATCCACGAAGGCGGACCACTTGGCACGAAGGTGACAGCACGCCGCCCGCAGCCATGCGAAGAGCCGCAAGGCAGTTCAGCATTGCCACCCGCGCTGCGTTTCGTGCCTCCTCCAGATTCTCCACGCCTTCGCTAATCCCCTGAAGAGCCTTACCGCCAATGCGACAAGTTTGACCGCTGACGAACACAACATGTTTGGTTCCTAGCGCTACTTCACAGAAAGGGGCATAGGCTCCGCGGGCGTGAGGCGCTGGCGGAAGCTCCAAGCCGTGTTGCACTAAAAACTCTTCCAGCGAAAGCGCGTTCACAAGACACTCCATTCCACACGACCACTGAGCCAGCATCCTTGAATGTGTCCGTCTGGATTGAATCGGCCGCGGATCACGATAGCAGACGGGCACCCCATGGCATCGCCCTGTCGCACAGTGCAGGCCGCCGGAGCGTCGGGGCTGCCTGCGGGCACCACGCCGACATTAACCAGATATCCCCAAAGCGCAGCGGCGGCAATACCGGTGGCAGCGTCTTCGGCGTATCCGGACGCTCGTGGAAACTGCCGAGCGAAGACAGTAGTACCTGTAACACGCGTTTCATCCAAATAAAACGGATAAAGCCCTGTGGATCCGATTTCCTTGCAAAGCCCCTCCATAGCCGAAAAATCGGGCTGAAGGCCATGCAAAAAATCTGCTGTCGGCAGTTCCACCAGGGTCTTGATCCGGCTGGTAGCTGCGTTGATCATGGTTACGTAGTTCATGTTCGGCGGTAACCGGAGCACGTCGGCGACGCGCTGTCGATGATGGTCCGACAGCTCATGAACCTGCACTGGGGGCTGCGACACCCATACCTGCTGTGCGGGTTCATCCCACAGCGCATCTACCGGGCCGCTCAACGTTTCTATCCGAGCCGTTGGATTTTCCCAGAGACCCAATTGACGCATGGCCCACAATGTGCCCACCGTCGCATGTCCACACATCTCCATTTCATGACAGGGCACGAAAAATCTGAAGCGCCAGTCTGCCGATTCTGACGACGGTGGAACCACGAAAGCCGATTCGTGCCCAAACTGGCGGGCAATGTCGAGCATTTGGGATGACGTCATTTGGGAGGCATCCACCACCAATGGCACAGGATTTCCTCCGGACGGCCCATTGACAAAAACCCGAATGCCCATCACCGATGGTGGCGGTTCACTCTGCACATCATGAGAATCAGTCAACTTTAGCTCCCACAGACGTGGCGATCTTTCCCCAATACGCAATATCCTTGACGACAGCAGCCCGCATGGTTTCCGGCGATGCAGGATTAGCATTGATACCCTTGCTTGCAAGGTCGGCCGCGACGGCTCGGTCTGACAACACTTTGTTCAATGCACTATTGAATTTATTCACGATAGCTTTTGGTGTGCCTTTCGGGAAGGCGATGCCGTACCACAAGGTCTGATCGAAGTTGGGAACGCCCTGCTGCGCAAAAGTCGGAATGCCCGGCAAAAGTGCGTTGGACGCGGTAGCGGCGACAGCGACCAACTGTCCGGATCGAATGAAAGGCGACAGACCCAGGGGATTGTCAAAAAGTATTTGCACCTGGCCACCTACGAGATCGGCATACGCGGGCGCCGCTCCCCGGTACGGAACATGGACCAGTGGGACTCCGGCAACCTCCTTGAACTTTTCACCCATAAGCTGGGAAACGGTGCCCGCTCCCACAGAGCCAAAACTGTACTGCCGGGGATTCTTCCTCAGTGTCGCAATGAGTGTCTTGATATCCGGCGCTTTCAGCGAAGGATGCACCGCAAGCACGTAGGGCGAGGTGCCGATAAACCCGACATATTCAAAATCCTTTGTCGGATCGTAGGGTACTTGCCTGAATACGCTCACGCTTACGGCGTGGGTGCTGGTGGTGGCAACTCCCATGGTGTAGCCGTCCGGTGCAGCCTTCGCGACCATCGCCGAGCCAATGGTGCCGCCTGCTCCGCTTCGGTTGTCGATGATGATCGGCTGCCCCAGTTCTTTCTGCAACAAAGACTGTATGGCGCGAATGACCAAGTCGGTCCCTCCGCCGGCGGGAAAAGGAACAATGACCGTTAAGGGTCGAGTCGGCCAACTTTGGGGGAATGCGCCAGTGGCGACGCTTGCGAGGGCCAGCGCAAGGAATACACGCTTTAAAGGGATCGTATAAGAAAGGAAGGACATGGCAACTCCTGAGGGAATGGAGAAGGCATGCTAAGAGTCTTAACGCGACCAGTAAAACCTGGACGCGACATCGTGCGATCCATTTTGCGACGGCGCATGTTGGCAGTCGCCTTACTTCATGATCCCACGTCGTGCAAGAGTCGGGTTAAATGTCCGCTTGTGGAAAAACCGAGGCGCTCACTGGCGTCAGCCAATGACAGCCCTTCCTCGGTCATCAACCTACGAGCCTGCGAGGCCAGTAGGCGTCGCCGCACCGTAACAGGGCTTTCTAACATTTCCTGCTTGCATGCGCGCTGTAGCTGGCGTATGGAGACGCCCAACTCAGAGGCGACGGCGTTCACCGACGGAAGAAGCACTTCGAGCTGCAGAGCCTTCGCAAAACACCGTACCATCTTTTGAGCCAGAGACGGGCCTCCGGCGGCGGGTGCCAGGGGCCTCGCAGACGCAAGTTGCGTGATGATCGCGCTCACCAAAAACGTAGTGCTTTTTCTGGAGAGCGATGGCGCAACCAGTGCATCCAGCATGGCCACAGCGGCGCCATCGAGCAATACCGCGCCGGAGTGTCGGCAATTCCGCAGTAGCTCAGGTGCCAGATAGAGTTCCGCATGATGCTGTCGGCCAGTGACAGATGTTGTCCGATGCGCTGTGTTGGGGGGGAGCAGGATGGCTGCATTTCGCACTAATTTGACTGTATGAGCTTCTGACAGCTGCTCGCCAGTTTGATCAAGCCAAGAGGTGCTGAGGCCGCCAAACTGAGGCCATAACAGCATGGCGCAGTCGTGGGTGTGCCATTTGAATTGGTAGCCGGCCTGGCGGTTTTGCCGCAAGGCGAAACCCTCTTGCTCGACCAACCCTAGCTTGGAAGAAAGAGATGTGGCTACTGGCATGAAAACCCCCTTTCATCAATTGGTGACCTTCAGGTCGAAATGTACCGACTTGTAGAGCAAAGAGTCAAGTCCGAACTAAATAATGACAGCGCAAAGTCGTAATGTCCCCTTTTGACCAGATTCAAATGTCCCCTTTCTTGTTAAGGGGCGATTCAATGGCAGAGGTGGTACAGATGAGTTTGAAAGAAGCGGATCGATACGCGGTGATTCTGCAGGTCATTGAACGCACCATGGCCCAGTCAGACGCTGCGTTGTGGCTGAACATCTCGGTACGCCAAGTCAAACGTCTGGTACGCGCAATACGCCAGGACGGAGCGCAGGGCGCTGTTTCCAAGCGCTGGGGTGTTCCCAGCAACCGCCGAATATCGCTGTCCGTTCGGGACCGGTTTGTGGGCCTGGTGCGCGAGCATTACGCTGACTTTGGCCCCACTCTGGCGTGCGTGGGGCGCGACAATCATTCTGACCGGTCCAGCACGGCTACACGGGCAGCGCCGAGACACTGCGCGGCTGGATGATGGAGGCCGGGTTATGGAAGGCCAAGCGCTCGCGGGTCAGGCACATTCACAGCCCCCGTGAGCGGCGCAGCCGCTTGGGCGAGCTGGTGCAAATTGACGGCAGTCCCCACGCCTGGTTTGAAGACCGTGCAGGCAAATGCTGCCTGATCGCCTTCATTGACGATGCCACCGGGGAACTGATGCAGGCGTGCTTCTACCCGGTGGAGAGCACCAACGCCTACCTGCACAGCTTGCAGTGCTACGTGGGCACCCATGGCCGCCCGCTGGCGCTGTACAGCGACCGCCACAGCATCTTCACCAAACACGACCCCGAGGATCCTGTGCCCACGCAGTTCGAGCGGGCTGTGGGAGATCTCAACATCGAGTCCATCCTGGCCTACTCACCCCAGGCCAAGGGGCGTGTGGAGCGTGCGTTTCAGACGCTGCAAGATCGTTTGGTCAAGGCCATACGACTGGCCAGGATCAGCACCATTGAGGCTGCCAACGCCTGGCTACCCCAGTATCTGGCGCAGCACAATGCCCGTTTTAAGCGAGTGGCCGCAGACGGCGCCAATGCGCACCGGATCTATGAGGGCGATGCACAGGCGCTGGCTCGCATCTGTGCCCATCACTACGAGCGCAGGCTGTCCAAGACACTGACCTGCCAGTTCATGGGCCGGCTTCTGGTGCTCATCACACGCCCAGAGCAGCCGCGCTACGCGCTGCGCGCGCAAACCATCAAGGTCGTTGAGCATTTGGACGGCAAACTCGAACTGCTGTGGGGCTCTGAGGCCTTGCCCTTCAAGACGTTTGAGCGCCATCAGCATCTGAGCGCGACTCGCGTGGCTGACGACAAGCTGCTCAATGCACGAGTCGATGATGTGCTGGCCAAAGAGGCGGTGAGGCTGCGCAAACTGCAAGCCAAAGTCGCCTCGCAGAATGCATCAAGGCAATCCCGCTCCACAGCCTGATCGGGCTTGAGCGAAGAAACGCCAGTTCACGCGCATCAGGTGCACGCGCCCGCCGTGGATAACTGACCTGCCCACACCACAAGGGCGTGGACAGCCGGCGAGTACGCCGGTGCGTCAGTTACCCACCGCTCCTCGATCCTTCGCCTTCGGCCTGACGCGCTCGCGCTTGCCAACAGCCATTGAAATAAAAGTCAGACCGCAATATCCGAACTTCGATCCGCCAACTCAAAAGGGGACATTTCTACTTTGCGCAAAAGGGGACATTTCAATTTTGGGTTGACAGTCCGAACAAAATAATCTGCCAGTACCTAGCGATTAGCGGCTAACCTGACGCTGAAACCTGACTAGACTATTTCCGGCTAGTTTCCAAAATTCTGTCCCAAACCTGGGTCACCGCGCGCCGTGTATTGTTCTTGGCCCGATACGCGACGATGGATACTTCGATGTCCCAGTCGCCATCGCCAACAGCAACAAGATTTTTCAGGCGGCCACCTTGAAATGAACTGGTGGGCAACCAGGCGATACCAAAGCCTTGTTCGGCGAGGTCTCCAAGCACGTCAGACATTGCGACCTCTAATACCCTGAAACCGAATAGTTTCCGTGGAGCACTTTCAATTGCCGTCTCCACGACACGGGCGAAATATACGCTAGGCGAGTACATGAGCAAGGGTACTAGCTGGACAGCAGTCCCTGGCATCAAGGTTCCTTCACCATCGCTCAGGGTGCGAGATACGTAAGGTCGAATGGTTTCGGAGCCTATCTCGTAACGCTCGAAACGAGTCGGATCAAGCTGCACCGGATGAGTGGCCATGTGTTGATTTGCCGCCAGCGCATCATCAACTATTGCGAACGCGCTGGCGTGCATTACATCGTGGGCCTGGCGCGCAATGCGCGGCTGCAGCAAATCACAGAGTTCCTGGAACTCGCCATGAAGGACGAATTCGGGTTTTGTTGCGATAGTGGAGTCGAGACGAAAATAGCTGCACGGTTAAACTTGTGATCAGGCCGCAAGGCTGTAGAACTGGTTAGCCGCAGACACGGGTTGACCACCGGGACAATCCAACTGTCCCTTGTGGATCATGTGCATCGTTTCGATTCCCGCAATGATGATCCTGGCGCTCCAGAACGACTTGAATCCAAGCATCGGTCGGGTGATCCGCTTGATGGCCCGGTGGTCCTGTTCGACGATGTTGTTGAGGTACTTGTTTTGGCGCATCAAGATATCAACACAGGCGTCGGCCTTGACGCTTTCAATGGCGGCCGTGTTGGCGCCGCTCTTGTCGATGGTGATCTTTTCTGGTACGTCGTGCAGGTTGATGGCCCGTTCCAGAAATCGCCGGGCCGCAGCCAAATCGCGTTTGGCAGTGAGCCGAAAATCCACCGTGTCGCCGGCACGATCAACGGCGCGGTAGAGATATTTCCACTGGCCTGAAACCTTGATGTAGGTCTCGTCCATGCGCCAGCTTCGACCCACGGGGTGCTTGCGCCGACGGAAAACGGCGGCCAACACCGGCAACATCTTGATTGCCCAGCGATGGACCGTGACGTGATCCACGAAAACACCGCGTTCCTGCATCATCTCCTCGATGTTACGCAAGCTCAGCGGGTAGGCCACATACCAGCGCACGCAGGTCAACATCACCTCAAGCGGATAGTGCAACCGTTTGAGGACCTTGCGCAGCGTGCTGTTGATCAGACTTTGGCGGAAATCGAGCATGGCTCAGATTGTCGTTTATGCTTGCTGCAACAGAGCCGCTGGCGTGGCCCTGTCCCACGGCATCAACACCAACATCGTGCACCGATGGCTGCGAGAGCGCATCCCGTCTGCGCTGGTGGTTCCGTCGCAGGCATTCGTGCCCGTCACACTCGATGAGTCGGCGCCAGCGCCCACACCACAAGTAGCGCCAGACATCCGGGTAGAGGTGCACCGCGCCAATGCAACCATCGTCGTGAAGTGGCCGCTGCAGCCAGGCGGCGCTTGCGCCGCCTGGCTGCGCGAGTGGTTACGATGATCCGCATTGATGCCGTGTGGCTGGCAACCGTTCTCATGGACATGCGCGCCGCGGCCGTCAGGCTAAAGACTCTCTGCATTATGGAGGGCCTTCCATAAGCGGCGCAACTGGTTGTTTGCCGACACGGTGGCCGGCGCCAACGCGAGCGCCAACCTGTACTCGTTGCTGCAGACCTGCAAGGTCAACAGCATCAACGGATACGACTACCTCCAGGCGCTGTTCGTCGCGCTGCCGAACGCGCAGACCGCCGATGATTACGAGGCGCTGCTGCCCTGGCGCATCAAGTTGCCGGCGGCGTGAGCCCGCGCTCGTTGGCGCGGTATCGCATGTGCATCCATCACATTTGATATTTCGGCGCAAGGGGCGGGGTTAAAAGACCGCTTACGGTCATTTGTTCATTCTGGACTACGCGCATCGTCATCTTCTCTCATCAAAACATCACCATTTCCGAACCTCCCATATCAACGTTTGAGAGGGAAAAGGGTGGACTGATTGCAGGATTTTTGATGCGTATTTTCAACTCAAATTGGGCGCCAGTTCACACGCGAAAATTCTGGCCAAAACCCGGCATTGGGACATGATTTGGCAGAAAAATGGCTCAAACTGCAGGTTTTAGAAAATCTTCACTTCGACATAAGCAATGGGAACCCGCGTCGTTACGGGGGTTGAAGGGTTTTCGGTCAAGTACTATCTTGCGCGCACATCGGAACTATGGCGGCAATCGGGCAGCGGGCTCACTGCCTGTTGTTGGTCGAACGCAGATGTAGATGTCGTTGAAATCTTCGATATTGTCGACAGACAAGTTGCAAGGGTGAATGGCCGGTTTGGAGCAGCCAGTTTAGAGCCTCCTGTAGCCGCCTTCAATCGTATGACGTGCGACGCCCACGAACGCTGCGGTTATGGCCACGGCACCGGGCGTGCCGTGGCGCTGCACGATCAGAAGCGGTGGCGAATGCCCATGGCCAGCGTGTTACCACTGCTGTTGTTGGTGAGCTTGTCGTTCATCACCACGGAATAGAGGTCGGTGCGTTTGGAGAAGACGTAGTCGTAGCCCACCGAGGTCGTCAGTCGGGTACTGGAGACGCCACCGGTTTGGCGGCTACGGGCAGTTTGCCACAGCACGTTACCGGCGCCCAGCGGTACCGAAGCGCCCACGTGGATGGTGGTGAACTTGTCGTCGCTGAGGGTGGCGTAGTCCCGTTTCGTGCTGAGGAAACCTGCGCTCAGGCGGCCAAAACCGAAGGTATAGGCGGCGTTGCCCGACCAGTTCGTCATCTTGTTCAGTGCTGTGGCAGGTGTAGTGGCGGGCGCATTGCCTTTGCCAAACTGTTCTCTTGCCATGGCAAGCACCAAGGGGCCGCTGACGTAGTACACGCCTGCGTCGGCACGGTTGCCCACACCGTTGCTTTCGCTCGGGGCCCACTGCGCTGTGAAGGTCACACCGCCCAAGTTGGGCGAGAGGTAGGTAACGGCATTGTTCCAGGCGTTGTCGGTTCCAGCTAGCGGGGCGGTCAGCGAGCGTCCGGTTGCGGCTGCCGGGGTCAGGAACTGCGTGCCTTGGCCCACAGGGTTGACCCAGGTGTGCAGGAAGGCGGGACCGAACGCTGGAGAGTCGCCAAAGGCGTTGGTGCGTACGTAGTTCAAGAAGGCGGCCGTAGGATGGCGCCCCAGACGCACTGAGCCGACGTTCCCGCTCAAGCCCATCCACGAGGCGCGGGCGAACAGCGGGTCGGCTGCGAAGCGGCCTTGTTCACCGGTGTCAGCCCGCAAGAACATGCTCAGCGTGAAGTCTGCCTTGAGCCCACCACCCAAGTCTTCGGAACCGTCAAAGGTGAGTTGCGAGGTAGTCATGCCGCCCGAATCGAGCTTGGTCAGCCGGGTCAGCGCGCCGCTGAGCTGACGCGATGTGACGTACTCGTCGAGTACGCCGCTGAGGCGAACGCTGGATTGCGCCGACGCAGCGGCTGAGGCTACGGCCAGCGCGCCGAGCAGGGTGTGTTGTAGTGTTTTTTTCATTGTGTCTCCTGGGTTGAGGTAAAGCGAAGCTCGTAGCGCAACCTCGTGGCGCTGAAAGCGGGGGAAATTTGCCATTTAGTAAAGAGCCAGATCGCGTTGCCCGCACACGCGCTTTGTCGGAGCCCATGCAGCACACGCAGCTTGCCGAATAATAAGTGTATATGCGCGTAGTGTCAAGCGACATCAGGAACCCCGGCGCCCTGCAAGAAGTCCTGAGCATCGTTGAGGCCAGAAAGCACGAGAGAAGGATCACTATGCGCAAGATCAAAGACGTTCTGCGTTTCAAACTCGAGGCCCATCTCTCGCATGAGCGCATCGCCGCAGTCCTGAACATCTCCAAAGTGAGTATTCCGGTCCAACGTGACCGGTGATTCCGACGAACGTGACCGATGCTTTTTGGTCACGCCTGTCGGCACGGCGGTATACGCCAGCGGAATGGTGTTGCGCATAAACGAAATCCGGCGTGGCGTGTAGCTTCGATGCTTTTGCAAAGAACTACATGCCCGCCTCAAGGATCAACATGCGCAAACTCAAAGACGCCCTGCGTCTCAAATTCGACAGTGGGCTTTCCCACCAACAAATCGCTGGTGCCCTGGGCATCTCCAAAGGTGTTGTCACCAAATACGTGGGACTGGCTGTCGCCGCTGGGCTGGATTGAGTGGCCATTTCAGCCATGGACGAAGCAGCGCTGGAGCGACGCCTGCTGGCGTCCCCTCGCCCCGGCCAGCGACACTTACGCCCAAGCCGACTACGGGCGCATTCACCAGGAGCTGGGCCGCAAGGGCGTGACCCTCATGCTGCTGTGGGAGGAATACTGCGCCCAGGTCGGCGACGAGCACAGTGCAGACAACCCTGTCAAACCTTGGCGCTACTCGCAGTTCTGCGAGAACTACCGCCAGTTTTCCAAACGTCTCAAGCGCTCCATGCGGCAGGTTCACCGCGCTGGCGAGAAGTTGTTCATTGACTTTGCCGGCCCCACCATTGCGCTCATGGTGCATGGCCAAGAGGTGGGACCCGCCAACATCTTCGTGGCTGCCATGCTCGGGGTGGCGTTGGCGCTCCAGCATTTTTCGCACCGTGGCGGCGCAGGCCACGCCGATGCGTTCGCCCCAGGTCACCAGCCGCTCGGGCGTCCACTGGGCCTGGTGTTGGTGGCGCTCGGGCAGGTGCTCAGTCACGGTGGTGAAACCGCCTTTGTGGGCACAGCGCATGTGGCTGGCAACACGGTTGCCACGGTGCAAGGCCTCTACCGCATGGGCGGTAACTCGCAGCTCCAGCGCCAGGCCAACCAGGGCGTTGGGCACGCTGTAGCGGTGGCCCTCGAATTCGACGTGGCTGTCGATGTGCACGCGCACGGTTTTGAAGACCGCCCATTCCCAGGGCTGCACCGGCAAGGCCATCCATCAGGGCCGGGGCGTCGATTTGCGCAAACACGCTGGCGCGACTTCCTGGCAGCTTTTAAAAGGCACGCTGGTTGAGCCATTGCAGCAAGGGGGCAATGGCGTCGTTAACTTCCTCCACACTGGTGAATTGAAACTTGCGCAATCGCGCCAGTATCCAGCGCTCCATAAGCAGCACGCTGATCTCTATCCTTGGGCTTGTCCTGCGGGTGGTAGGCGCGTGCGGGCAAGACCGAGCAGCCGTAGTGGCGGGCGAAGTCTCGCACGCTGTCTGTCAGCAGCGGCTCGTAGCGGTCGGCCTTGCTCACCAGGGCGCGTGGGTTGTCGGGAATGACGAGCTGGGGCACACCTCCACAAAAGCTCAAGGCTTGCGCTGTTGCGCCCAACCAGTCGCGGCCAGTTTGCGCCGGCGTGGCACAGCAGGCCTAAGCAGTAGCCCGAAACGCCCATGCCTACCGTGCCTGCTTAGGCCTGCTGTCCCTCTCCAAGCGCTACGGCGACGCCAGGCTGGAGGCGGCGTGCACCTTGGCGTTGAGCTTGGGCACCAGCAAATACACCCACGTCCGCGACATCGTGCTCAACCGGCGCGACCTGCTCCAAACCAGCACTGCCCCTGAGTGGACCAGCCCGACTCACGCCCATGTGCGTGGCGCAAATTACTACCAATGAATCCCAACACGGACGACCCCAAAATGATGATGAACACCACCTTGAACCAACTGCGCGGCCTGCGCCTTGAGACCATGGCCCAGGCGCTGGAGCAGCAACTCACACAAAGCGGCATCAGCGCCATGAGCTTTGAAGAACGATTGACCGCCGTGCCAGTTCGCGGTGCGTGCGCCGTGCGTCCTCATCCTCGGCTGATGGCTCGTGCAGCACCGACCACACACGCTCGCCGGCACGGTGGCGCAGCAGCATCGAGAGCAGTTTGTCACCGTCGAGCCGGTCGGTCTTGGCACGCCTGGCGTGCCGGTTCACTTCGATGCTGGGAGAGTCGATCACGATGTTGTCAATGCCCTGCTCAACTAACCAGCGGTGCAGCCACCAGCCGTCGCGTCCGGCTTCGTAGCAGGAATGCACCTTGGCCTGTGGCTGGAGCTTGCAGCGCTCCTTGGCTTTGGCTATGCACTGTGCAACTTCGGCCGTGTCACCAGCCTCCACGCTGTATCGGCCGGGGCCACGACGGCCATCGCTCAACGTCAGCTGCCATTTCTTGTCACTTAGCTCGATGCTCATGTACAGGTCGGCTTGGATCGCCGCCTCCTGGTCCTGTATAACCGTCTGGCGGGAAATAGACATTTCAGTTCTCCTTCGCAACAAAGTTTGAAATCCTCTTTTTTTAGCTCAACCCGTCTTGATTGAGTAGTCCCACATAGCATCTTGTGACTGCATTTCGGCGGACTCCGTTCCGAGGTATTTCATCGGCCTGCTAGGGAATACCCCATGCAGACTGCTAATAAATGGCGTATATACTCCCATAAAATTGAGAATGAAAGACCGGAGATACACCGTGGACAAACACCCCTTGCGCCGCGCTCGCGAGTCTCAAGCCGCAGCCCCCGAGCTCGCGGTCTTGCTGGCTCCCAATGTGGTCTTCCACAGCCCCATCCTCGCCAAGACGGTTCGAGGTCGGGAGCTTGTATCGCAGGTGATGGCAGTCGCTGCCGAGATCCGCAGTGGCGAGTACATCCAGGAGATGCGTGAGGGGTGCAGCACCTTTCTGGTCTGGCGGGGATTGATCGACGGAGAGTTGATTGAGACTCTTGAGTTGATCGTGGACGACGAAGCTGGACTGATCCTTGAACGAATCGTCGCAATGCGGCCTCTGTCGGCGGCATCGAAGTTTCGGCAGATATTTGTCGAGAAGACGCGCGGTAGGCTGCCCGATGAATATTTCGGAGTAACTCCGGAACTTGCACGAGAGGCTAATTTAACCAAGGAGTTGCCGTGACAGTCACATCGACTTTTCTTCCGGGGCGGCCGACAATAGTCGGCAGCTCGCGAAACGCCGAATCTGGAGGCAGAACAGGGCCCCCAACGCAGGCTGAGGCCAACGACGTGTACGTGGTTGCCGTAGGCTGCTGTGCTGTAGTCCTCGAGGGCCGAGAGGAGATGCATCAGTACTTTGCTGCCTACCTGATCAGCGGCCTGGGTTTATGTGGAATTGCAGCGGCGCTCGCCTATGCCTTCAGCGTACTTGGATAAAACGGATCAGCGCAGTGAAAAATTGCATCAAATAGGTGTATATGCGCGTAATAGAGAAATCTGTTCTAGATGAGCAAGAGATGAACGTTCTTCAAGCAGAAAATTTCTGTTATTGAGGTGACGCTATCTATTGGTGTGCATAACGTTGACCGGTACCCGGTAAAGGAGGATGAGCGGATGAACTAGAAAGCATTGAAAAACAACTGTTATTGGTATTACATTTTTTATTGGAGAGAGACAATGCCTTTGTGGAAAATTTATCATCCTGCCGGTGCGTACACTGCTGAAGACAAAAAGAATCTGTCCGAGCAGATTACGAATGTTTATGCGGGAGTCCCCATCCCTAAATTCTATGTGGTGACCATTTTTGAGGAGATGGCCAAGGACTCCTGTTTTGTAGGTGGCGTGCCGAATCCCAAATTCGTCCGGTTCAAAGTCGACCATATTGCCAGGACGCTACCTGGTCCGATCATCAGAGAATGGTGGATTAGGGCAATTGATGAGGTCATTGCTCCTTACGTAAAGGACAGGGGGTATGACTGGGAAGTTTCCATTGACGAGACGCCTTTCGATCTTTGGTCTCTTCAAGGCGAACTCCCTCCGCCTTTTGAATCTGTGGCCGAGAAGAGGTGGGTTAAGGAAAATAAGGCAAGTCCCTATACCTTAGCGGAAAAGCTTCCTGTTAGCCTCCTCCTCGCTCCGGGAATAGCCGACCGTTAGATTTCAGTTTGGCTGGCTCCGATGGGAGTCAGCTAATTGCCCAATCCGGCAAGGTATTCCGCCAGGATCAGACCGAGGCGCATTTTTCTGGAATTCCTATGCATATAAGTGCAGATACGCCTAAAACAAAGGTTGGCACCGGCAGCCGTAACGTGTCAACGCGCAGCGGGAGCAACCGGCCTTTGCCACAGAGGCAGTCGAAAGGGAGGCGGTCGGTCACGGGCTTTCTTTTTGATCTTACCCGCTGGAAGGCGGGCTCCATTAACCCAAATCCGTGGAAAACAATATGGCCTATCAAACGATTAACCCAACAACGGGCGAGCTGATTAAAACCTATGCAGACATCTCCGACCAAGATCTGGAGGTCGCACTTGCGAATGCACACAAAACATTCGAGACCGACTGGCGCCATCGCGCGGTAGCTGAACGAGCCAAGATCGTTTCGACCGCAGCCGCCATCCTTCGCAGGAAAGGCGAAGAGTACGCCCACTACTTGACGTTGGAGATGGGAAAGCTTATCAACGAGGCGCGTGCAGAGATTGGCCTTGCCGCCGATATTCTCGACTACTACGCGAGGAACGCTGAGGCCTACCTACAACGGCGGCTCCTTCCCGAGTCCCCTGGAGCGGAACTGCACATCGAGCCGATTGGCGTCTTGCTCGGTATTGAACCCTGGAATTTCCCGTACTACCAGGTCGCGAGAGTTGCCGGGCCGCAGTTGATGGTGGGCAATGTGTTGCTGCTGAAACACGCTGAGAACGTACCACAGTCAGCCCTAGCATTTGCCCGGCTCTTCGAGGAGGCAGGCGCGCCAGCCGGCGTCTACACCAATCTCTTCGCCAGCATTGAGCAGATTGGGCACGTGATCGATGATCCGCGCGTTCGCGGTGTCACGGTGACCGGCAGCGAGCGCGCGGGTGCGGCCGTCGCCGAGCGCGCGGGCCGCAATCTCAAGAAGTCGGTGATGGAGATGGGGGGAAGTGACCCGCTCATCGTGCTCGAAGACGCACCGCTCGAATCCACGCTCGATAGTGCCCTGTTCGGGCGGATGTTCAACACCGGTCAATGCTGCGTCGGATCGAAGCGGATTATCGTCATTGGAGAGACGCGCGGCAAGGCCTTCCTCGACGGCTTCGTCCAGCGCATGGCTTCGCTGAAGACTGGGGATCCCCAGGACCCGTGCACCACCCTGGGACCGCTTTCCTCCGAGAAGGCACTGAACCTTCTGCTCGATCAGATCGAACTGGCCAAGAGGAACGGTGGGAGGGTTGCACTCGGTGGCGGAAGAATTGACCGTCCTGGCTTCTACTTAGAGCCGACCGTACTCACCGACATCAGTAGGGACAACCCGATCTACACGCAGGAATTGTTTGGTCCGGTCGCCTCTTTCTATGTCGTCGAGAACGAAGAGGAGGCCATCCGCCTGGCGAACGCGACGCCATACGGTCTCGGTGCCTCGGTCTTTACGGCCGATGTCGAGCGTGGTCGTAAGGTCGCAGCAAAAATCGACAGCGGCATGGTCTTCATCAATCAGCCGGCATGGACGGCCGCCGAACTTCCGTTTGGCGGCATCAAGAATTCGGGTTTCGGCCGCGAATTGTCAGAACTGGGGTTCGGCGAATTTGTCAACGAGAAGTTGATCAACGTTGCGCCCGCCGGCTCGCCGCCGTGGGGCCCCGTCGCCCGCGGCTGACACTGTGTCGTCTTATGGGCACATTCCCTGCATGAGGTCGGCTAGCGCGCCTCGCGCTAGCCGGCGTTTATGAACCTGCCGTTTGGCAGGCAATCGCACTATGGCGGCTCAAATATGCCTGATCACGACCCTAACCGCTTCCGCTCGAGCCTGGCCGCAGCCGCGCTGTCTCCCATGCTGGTGGTGCTTCAGAAGCAGTGGTCGTTCTCGGGGCCACTGCTGAAGGTCGACGCTGAGTATGTTTTAAACTATCTAAGGAGATGAATATGAAAAAGGTTCTTCATAAAGCCGCCTGTATCGCCGTTGCCCTAGGCGGTCTGGCGATCGCTGTGCTGGGTCATGCGCAGACATACCCCACCAAGCTGGTAACGCTCAGGGTTGCCTATCCCGCTGGCGGGCCTGCTGATGTTGCGACCCGCAAGATTCAGTCTCAGATTCAGGCTGGACTGGGGCAAACTGTAATCATTGAGAATCTACCTGGCGCAGGGGGATCGATCGCTGCCCGGAGCGTCTTGTCTGCACCGCCTGATGGTCACGTGGTGTTGGTGACGACGGGCAACGATGCGATCCTCGCACCCTTGGCGATGACCAACGCCAAGTACAGATCGGATGCACTTCGCCTGGTGGCCAATATTTTTCCGACCGATCTGGCCTTGGTGACAGCCGCACGGCACTCATTTAAAGGGGTAGACGATTTCGTCAACGCGGCCCGCACGAAGAAGGACTACTCCATTGGAAGCTGGGGCTACGGATCCATCACATATCTCGCAGGCGCAGACTTCCAGGCTCGCGCGGACATCAAGTTGCTCGACGTTCCCTACAAAGGGGCGGCACCGGTGGTTCAAGCCTTGCTGACCCAGGAGATCGACGCCGCGTTCGTTCCGATGGCTGCAAGCGTGATTGCCTTGATAAATTCCGGTCAGATCAAGCTCATCGGAACAGCGAGCGCCAAGCGAAACCCGTACCTTCCGAAGGCTCCCACATTGAATGAGGGGAAATATGTTCGAGACTTCTTCTATAGTGCGTGGGCTGGTGTGTTCGTGTCAACCCAGGTCCCGGAGAGCGCTGCGCTGAAGCTCAACGCCCAGATCAATGAAGCTGTCAAAACCGCCACGTTCCAGGAGTTCATCAAGGAGTCGGCGGGCCTGCCGGTGGATGAGATGAGTCTGGCGCAGGCAGACGGGTTCTACAAGAGTGAACGCGAGAAGTATGAAAAGGTCGCAAAATCGATCAATCTGACACCTAAATGACCGGACACCAACCGATGCTCTGCGTTGGCGAGCTATCCTTGATATTGAGCCTGCAATCGTAGAGAAGTCCAACAGGGTGGAGTTTAAATGGAAGCTTTGACCTGCAACTGCAGCTCGCTGAGAAGTGCTGCTCGTACCCTTACGCAAGCCTATGATGAGGTACTCCGCCCGAGTGGCCTACGAGTGACCCAGTTTTCGATCCTTGCGCGACTTGCTGCTGTGGGCGAAGTGAACATTGCGGAGTTCTCTCACATGCTGGCGATGGATCGAACGACGCTTGCGCGCAATCTTCGTCCGCTGGAGCGTGAGAACCTCGTTTTGATCCGCGTTGGGCAAGATCGCCGGGAGCGGCTCATTGGCTTGTCGCGGGCTGGCGAGGCAGTGCTGAATCAAGCATTGCCGCTATGGAAAAGTGTGCACGAGCGTTTTGAGAGCATGTTTGGACAGGAGCGGGCCAGAAACCTGCGCAAGCAACTCGGGGACGTAACACAAGCGGGACGGGCACTGTACGAGCAGGATCGTCCTGCAACTATCTGAGCCAGAGAGGCGCAACAACCACTCGGATGGGCAAACCCATAAACAGTTCGTAAATTACATAGGAGTATATACTCCTATTGAGATGAATTGATTTCAGAGGAAAGGCTCAATCCATCGCGATGCAGGTCAGCCTTCAATCGACAGATTCAGAGAAGGAAATAGCATGTCAAGCAATACACAAGTGGTTCAATTTCAACGCATCGAGAATGTTGCTGTTCTGACCATGAAGTTTGCACCGCATAACCAGGTTGGTAAGGAGCTTACGGGGGCACTTATCGAGGCGCTCGGTCGCGCGCAGTGTGATGGCGCTAGTGCTCCGGCCGGTGAATGAACCGCGTGTGACTGCGCGCACCTGTCACTCGATACGGTACTGATAAGCCAAGCGTGGCGCGTTCGCGGCGTCAATCCGTTCTGCGAGCCAGGCTGAGCGCAATCGCGGTGAGGCCTAGCTGGCACAAATTTAACTCTTGGATATTGAAATGAGCGAAAAGCAAATTGTTATCTGTCACCCAGTCCGTACGGCAATCGGTGCCTACAACGGATCACTCAAAGGGACGGCTGCGACTGATCTCGGGGCGGCCGTAGTGCGAGAGACCGTTCAACGGGCTAGGCTACGACCTGAACTGATTGGTCAAGTGGTGTTCGGAAATGTTATTCAGGCCGGGCTCAGAATGAATTCAGCACGACAAGCTGCCGTTTACGGGGGCCTTCCGACCTCGGTTCCCGCTTTCACCGTCAATCGTGTCTGCGGTTCTGGTGCACAAGCAATTGCATCTGCCGCACAGGAGGTGCTGCTTGGCTACGCTGGAGCGGCTGTCGCGGGGGGTATGGAAAACATGGATCAAGCTCCCTATCTTCTTGCCCAAGCGCGATGGGGGAATCGAATGGGAGATGCGGTGGCGTCCGACAGCATGTTGCGAGACGGCTTGAATGACGCATTCTCGGGAGAACACTCGGGGTGGCATACCGAAGACTTGGTGCGTGAGTTCTCAATCTCGCGAGAGAAGCAGGATGCATGGGCGGAACGTTCTCAGAAGCGCTTTTCCGCTGCCCAAGCGGCCGGCAGTTTCGTGTCCCAGATCGTTGGGATCGAGGTGGGTTCTGGGCGCAACAAGAAGCTTTTTGATAGCGACGAAGCCAACAGACCTGACACTTCGCTGGCAAGCCTCGCCAAGTTGAAGCCAGCATTTCGACCAGAGGGCACCATCACGGCGGGCAACGCACCGGGGCTCAATTCCGGCGCGTCGGCCATGATTGTGGCGGAACGCTCATTCGCGGAGCGCAACAACATAGAACCCATCGCGCGGCTCGTTGCTGTGGGAGTTGGGGCTGTCGATCCGGGAATGTTCGGGCTCGGGCCAGTGCCAGCGGTACGTCAAGTGCTCGAGAGAGCAGGCTGGAGGCTGCAAGATGTGGAGCGCTTTGAAATCAACGAAGCATTCGCCGCAGTCCCCTTGGCCGTGATGCAGGTTCTGGGTATTCCTGAGGATATTGTGAACGTGGATGGTGGTGCGATCGCACACGGACATGCTATCGGGGCCACGGGCGCTGTCCTTACGACGAGGCTGGTGCATGCGATGCGACAAAGTGGCGTCAAGCGCGGCATTGTCACCTTGTGCATTGGCGGTGGTCAAGGTATTGCTCTGGCGCTTGAAGCAGTCTAGGACGTGTTAGGACAAATTGCAACAGCCCTGCGTGAGGCGAGATACATCATGCGTGGAGATCACTCAAGCCCAGTTCTGCGCGCCGCTTTGATGATGGCGGCGCGCTCGTCGGCGGTGAATGGGTCCACGACGTACTCGCTGGATTTCGCCGTCTGCTTCAGCAGCTTTGACAGGTCCAGCTCGCTGAAGGGATCGGTCTTGATCAGGCCGGCATTCAGCGCGTCTTCGAAGACGCTCCGCAGCGGTGTGAGCAGGTTTCGCGTGAACTTGGCAGTGACCCCCAGACTGGCGATCCAGTCGCGCAGGGCGGGTTGGGTGGCTGCTCCGAGCGTCTTCTCTTCCCAGTGCTTCATCCGCTCGGACTTGCTCGCCTTCTTGTACCCGGCCAGGGTCGAGGGCGACAGCGTCTCGTCCGCCGCTTGCTTCTCATAGATCGCAAGCTGGGCTGTGAGCAACGTGCCGATCAGCACCCGATCGCCGGCCGGGCCGAACTGCTTGGCCCTCGCGCTGTCGGGGAAGTAATCGCTGTAGAGAAACGTGCCGGCGGCGATCGTCCGCTGGACCTTCAGCCGTCCAGATGTAGGTGAAATCGGCAAGCCACTTCTGGTTAGGCGCGTCAGCATGGAACTGACGGTTCAACACGTTGTCGGCGATGGCGCTTCGCGCACCACGGTCTTGCGGCAGTCCTCGGCGTCGCGGCCTCGCCCGCAGGGCCTGCTCGCGCATGAGTCGCTCCACACGATGCAAGCCACATTGCGCACCCAATGCCAGGGCGTCACGCCAAACGCGCCGGGCGCCATAGGTGCGGTCGCTGCCCAAGAAGCTCTGACGCACCTGGCCGCCGAGCACTTCGTCATCCAGGCGCGTTGGCTTCTGGGTCTGCCGAGCCATGCGTAGAACCCGCTTCGCGAGACACCGAGCGCCTCGCACATCATCGACACCGGCCAGGCCCCTCGGTGTTTCGCCATGAAGCCGAATCTCACGTCGACTCCCGCGCGAAGTAGGCCGCCGCTTTTTTCAGCAGGTCGCGCTCTATCCTGAGCTTGGCGTTCTCTTTCCTCAAGCGTTCCAGTTCTGCCTGCTCAGGCTTCATCACGCCCTGGCCAGGGAACGCCTGCTGCAGGTCGAGCGCCGCCTCGCGTACCCACTTGCGCAACACGTCCTCGTGCACATCAAGGTCGCGGGCAGCCTGCGCCACCGACACGCCCCGTTCTTTCACCAACTTGACAGCCTCAAGCTTGAACTCTCGGCTGAATTGCCTTCTCGTTCCCATGAACCACCTCCGGTATCATTTCACACTCTAACAAGGTGTCTTTGCAACCGGCAGCAGCCCAGTTGCGGCAATAACCATGGTTAACGATGTTAATATTCGTTGTTATCGGCGTTAACACCTAGTGGCTGGATCATCTCACTGGGAGGAGGGCTTGTAAGATGGAGCGCCTGAAAGAGATACCTCCACTCATGTCTGATAGAACGCACGCGCCTACTGTTCGGCCTCGAAGCCGATCAGCGAAATCGTCAATAACCAAGTCAACACTTCCCCGTGAACCGGCCTACGAGCCGGGTGACCTACGCAATGCGTTGGTCATGGAGGGTCGTCGCATGTTCGAGGAAAGCGGCGCGACAGAGTTGAGTCTTCGTGCATTGGCGCGCAGGCTCGGGGTCTCCGAGGCTGCGCCTTCGCGTCACTTCTCTGGCAAGGATGAGCTGCTTGCCGCGATTGCACGCTCGGGCTTCGAGGAGCTTGCGGCGCAACGTAAGCAGATTGCTGCCCAGCACTTGGCAGCGCTTCCCAAGGCGAGAAGGATGATGCTCAGCTATGTGCAGTACGCGCAGGATCATGTTGGGCTTTTCGACCTCATGACGGGGCCCAGGTTGATGCAGGTCTTTCGCAGGGGCGACATGGAGCAGAGCAGCAATGTCTCCTATGATTTCTTTGCGACTTCGGTCTTCGAGCTTGCACTTGAGAATGGTTGGTCGCGCAAGCAGCTTGAGCTGCTTTCGCATGCCGCGTGGTCAATGGAACACGGCGTTGCCTCCCTGATTCTGGCCGGACGAACGCCTCGTACTGATAGTGGTCTAGAAACGCAGGGGATGGTTGAGTTCTCCATCGACCTCTTTCTTGCGTCCGTCGCCGCTGGCCCTGCCGAGTTCGAGAGGTTACGAAGTTTGGTTTGAGGCCTCACGGCAAACGCAAAGGGTTAGCGGTCTACATAGGCGCTAGAGTCGTAAGCAATGGGATGAACGCCCTCACCCATAACGGCATCGAGGTGCCTGGTCGCAGAGCAGGTTGGGCCAACTCACACAGATCGTGGTGCCGGCGCGCTGCAGTTCGGCGCAAGCTGCAACGCGACGAAGTCTTCGACTCCCGGTCCCACCACATTCATTGCGACTTCAGCAGGCGGCGGCAGCACTTCAGGCAAGTCATGCATTGCGTTCGTGCGCCGCGGCCCCTCCGGAGAGCAACCTTGCCCTGAGCCTATCGTCAAGCAATCCTGCGCCATAAGCACCTGCCACGATCTAGCAGTCCCGCGCGCTCGGTCCAGATAGTAGGGTTAACACTGTTATCACGAATTGTTAACAATGTTATCTTTGGGCTCCAGGGACTAGGAGACCAGCGTGGTACCGAGGCCTCCCTCTCCCTGAAGGGTTACATAGTAAATAGCATTCCATTCGAAAGGCTCACATGAAAACATCATTGAAGCAGCGGTCGAACCTCTCGATACGCGTTCTAGCACCCGTCGCGCTCATCGTGGCCGCATTTTCTGCAACGCCTCAAGCGTGGGCGGCCGAAGGCTCGACAGCTGCAACCGGGAAACCTCGGCCGGTTGTCGCAACGACGACTGTTCAGATCCAGCACCGGACGGTTGACCTCGCGATTGACTTCGATACCTTCAGCAGGAACCTGATCGGCCTCCTCGGGCACTACAATCCCGCCGACCCGGTGATTGGCGGCTCCGACTTGAAGCGAGGTCTGGAGCGCCTGAAGGCATCGCAGGGCGAGCAAGGATTGATGCTTTTTGACAGCCCGCTTGATCATGGCGTACTGTTCCCGCTAATTGGTCAACCCGCGCGCAAGTCCTTCCGATTCCATATCGGAAATCCACTCATCGCAATCCAGATGGAGCGCAAGAACATGGGCATCGCCTTGTACGCGCCTCTGACAATCCTGGCATACGAGCGGGCACCGGGCTCGATCCGTGTTGAATACGACATGCCATCCTCGTCTTTTGGACAGTTCCAGGATGCAGATATAAACAAGGTCGCGGCAGTCCTCGACACTAAGCTCCACTTACTCCTGCTCAAAGCTGCTGAAGTACCCGAGTGACGTAAAGTCGCTCGCCGGCCGGAACTTGGTGCAAGGAGATGCTAGTCAAGTGCTCACAAAGGGCTGATCACAGCCGGCATTTTCCGAAGTCGTGCCAAGCAAGCTCTTGTCGCAGGCGAGCACTGATAGACCAGACTCGACATCGGTTGGCGGCCATATTACGGCAGGCGGGACGGGTTGTCTGCAAACCATCTCTGTGCGTTGAATCTACGACTCTCAATGAACCGCCATACCGACGTGTCGACTTCCTTCGCGTTGCCGTTTTTCAGAAGGAATGCCGTCAACACCGAGTATTCAGATTTCTCCAACAGGACGCCCTGCGCACCCGGTACCCGGGCTAGGTCGTTTATCCGACTCGGCCAATCGCTCCAGCGCTCCTTTGCGCCTAGTAGAAGTACCGGTGTTGGTAGTGAGACGAATGTCCGAACGACGTCTCCTTTTTTAGTCAGTTGTATGTATCAATTTTCAAAGCCTTAATTATGAATCAATCAATCATCAAATCCTTGTCCATTCAGCATGTGACGATTCCTTCGCGCCGGAGCTTTGCCGAGGTTCGAAATGCGTTCGAGGAGGTCGTCCCACAACTGGATCCGACCCTCATCCCGGCACTGCACAAAGGCGACCAAGAGCGAGCTAAGGAACACGAGGAAAGAGGCCCGAAGCTATCGATATTCAGCCAACGAGACCACGGAGCGCTGCTCGCAATCGCTGGTCGCCGTGGCAACGCTATTCAATATGAGATCGGGAACCCTTTGACGGCATCCAAAATGACGCGACACCAACTTGGCGCAGCGCTGTATGCGCCGCTGCGCGTACTTCTTCGCGAGGATGACGAAGGCCGGGGCGTTTTCGAGTACGACCTGCCCTCCAATCTGTTCGGACAGTTCGGCGACGAACGAGCTACATCTGTCGGGCTACAACTCGACTCCCTTTTGAGCGCGGCGCTCGCCGAAGCCGCAGGTCTGGCAGAATCGTTGTAAGAGAGCGAGTTCAACATGCAGAACATTAGGATGCGCAATCTCATTACCTCACTCGGCTTATGCGTCGTTGCCGTTGCCGTACCCTCACTCGTGAGCGCGCAGCAAGCGACCGTCGCTGCCGCTAAGACCGGCGGGAATGAGGAATCGACTGTCAAGTCGAGTCCAAGGGTCATCAAGCCGCTATTCGTTAAACACGTGACGATCTTTTCGAAGCGGAGCTTTTCGGAAGTTCAAGAATCCTTGGAAAAGTCTGTTCCCCAGCTCGATCCGACTCTCATTCCCGCGCTCTACAATGGTGATATGGAACGAGCGAGAGAGCATGAAGAGAAGGGCCCCAAGCTAGCAATCTTCAGCCATCGCAACCACGGTGCGCTTCTCGCTATCACCGGTCGCAAGCGAAATACAATTCACTACGAGATCGGAAATCCGGTCACGGCATCCAAGATGACTCGCCACAATCTCGGCGCGGCGCTCTACGCACCGCTGCGCGTGATCCTGCGGGAAGATGAAGAAGGGCGAGGCGTGTTTGAGTACGATTTGCCGTCATCGTTTTTCGGACAGTTTGGCGATGAGCGCATCACCACTATTGGTCTACAGTTGGACGCCGACCTAAACGCAGTTCTCAGCAACGCCGCTGGCATCTAGCCGCCTGCTCGGTCTTCACCTGGGGAAGGGCTGGGGTCAGTTCATTGTCAGAGACTCAGAAGGTTCTGACAGAACACAGAGCTCGACTGGCGCACCTGAAGATTGGGCAGGGGGGCGCCTTTGCGAACGAAAACTCAACAGTGCGCGCGAGCGCGCCGACTGCTCCTGTCGGCGCAACGCTGGAGTGCGAATATTGCCCTGCCGCACGTCGAGTTAGCGCCCCAAGAAGCGAATAATTCCTGGTATTACTGCTCGCGGCATTCATCGACGCCGCCCCATCGCATCTACGCCTGCCCAAGCAATCAGTTTCTCTATGGCGACGCTGCGGTGTCGCTATCTGCGAGTACGTCCGGTCTTGCGCGCCGACATGGCCTATACGCTGAAGGTCGGTAAGCAACTGGGGAACACACATTGACGCGATGAGCGCGTCAATGCATTAGTCGTCAACGAATGGTTTGAGGTTGCCAGCGATGGGGCAGCAAGTCGCCCACCTGACTGGCGCGTTGGGTCGGCAG
>NZ_QEII01000256.1 GCF_003347515.1 Rhodoferax ferrireducens
CATCGTCAGCTTCTACAACAGCCAGCGGTTGCACTCCACACTGGGCAACTTGCCACCCAATGCTTTCGAGCAGAAATCGGCAATCAAACAACCTATCGGTCTGTACGAAAAAACTTGACCAGGACAGGCTGCCTGCGTGCCATTTGTCAGCATTGCGGGTGAAAGTATCCTTACAAAAAATAGGCGCCCTGGGTAAATGGATTTCATGAGCACCCTTGATTCATCCTAGAATTCACCCAATCTGCAGCCTGCAGAACATGAAGGAGTTTGACTATGACGGACAACATTCAATCCATTGATCACGGTTACGGCTATGTTGCGTCGGCCGAGCAGCGCAATAAGGTGCTGCGCAATACCTACTGGCTACTGGCTTTGAGCCTCGTGCCAACTGTCTTGGGCGCCTGGCTGGGCGTCGCCACCGGCATTACCCAGTCTTTGGGCGGTGGCTTGGGTCTGGTTGTGTTCTTGGGTGGTGCTTTCGGCTTCATGTACGCCATTGAGAAAACCAAGAATTCGGCAGCGGGTGTACCCGTTTTGCTGGGATTCACATTTTTCATGGGCTTGATGCTGTCGCGCATGATCGCCATGGTGCTTGGCTTCAAAAATGGCCCCGATCTGATCATGACGGCCTTTGGTGGTACGGCAGGTGTATTTTTTGTGATGGCCAGCCTGTCCAGCGTCATCAAACGCGACCTCTCCGGCATGGGCAAGTGGCTGTTTGTGGGTGCCGTGGCCGTGATGATCGGCGGCATTATCAATGTGTTTGTCGGGTCAACAGCGGCCATGATGGCCATCTCGGTGGCGGTTATTGGTATTTTCAGCGCGTACATGCTGTATGACCTGAAGCGCATCGTGGACGGCGGTGAAACCAATTACATCAGCGCCACCTTGGCGTTGTACCTGGATATCATCAATGTGTTCCAGGCGCTGCTGGCTTTGCTGGGTATTGCGGGTGGCGAGCGCGACTGACATCCTCTTTAGCGCCTGTCAAAAAAGACCCCGAAGGGTCTTTTTTGTTTTCGCCATACCGCCTGCACTTAATGCGGCGCACAATTTGCCGATAAAGATATTACTCATCCTACCTACGCCATGACTCTTCGCCTGCTGATCACTGCTATTGCCCTGCTTCTGGCCGGCTGCGAAATTCCCGGCATGGGACCTGACCCCAGAATTGCCAAACGCGAAGCTGACGCCAAAGCGATTGGCAGCGCCTGCAGATATGGCATACGCAGCATTGAAGACTGCTACAGCCTCAACCAAGCCGCGTCCAAAGCTGACATATTCACAGGCTGGAAGGAGATGGACGAATACATGCGCGAGAACAAGATTGAGGGTGTTCGCGCCACAGTGGTGAAGGCCGAACCGGAAGAAGAAGTCATCGAAGACCCCAAACCCAAGACCGCTGGCAGGGAGAGAACATCAGCCAGCAGCAAAGAAAAATCTTCTGAAACCAAACCTAAAGCTGCCGACAAGGCGGCCGCGAGATCCGTAGAAAGCGCCGCCGCGCACTGAAGCCTGCGCGCGCAGCGCTTGCTCGCTCAGACTTCCAGCTCAAACACCGCCATGCTCTCCACATGGGCCGTGTGAGGAAACATATTCACCACACCCGCCGAAGAGCACTTATAGCCCGCCTGATGTACCAGCAAGTCGGCATCACGCGCCAGCGTTGACGGATTGCAGCTCACATAGACAATGCGTTTGGGCGGCGTCCAGCCCTCAGCACCCGGCGTCGGTGGATTGGCCACGGGATCCAGCTTTTGCTGGTGCAAGTCCGCCAAGGCCTGGACCAGGGCCATAGCGCCCTCGCGCGGTGGGTCGATCAGCCATTTATCCGCCACCCCGTCTTCAATCAGCAAAGCCGGCGTCATTTCAAAAAGGTTTCTCGCTACAAAATTAGTAGCTGCCAGCGCACGATTGACGGGGGCTAGAGCCTTATTTTTCATAAAATTATCACGCGATCGAGCAACCAGCGCCTCACTGCCCTCCACGCCCAGCACCTCCCGCGCCTGCGTTGCAATCGGCAAGGTGAAGTTGCCGAGGCCGCAAAACCAGTCAATCACCCGTTCCTCTTTGGTTGCATCCAACAGCCGCAATGACCGTGACACCAGGACCCGGTTGATATGCGGGTTGACCTGGGTGAAATCAGTCGGCTTGAACGGCATATGGATGCCGAACTCCGGCAGGTCGTAGCTCAACTCTTCGCCGCCTTCATCCAGCAGATGCACCGTCTCCGGACCCTTGGGCTGCAACCACCACTGCACGCCGGCATGGCGCGCGGCAAATTCACGCAGCAAGGCCAGATCCCCATCACTCAGGGGCTCCATATGGCGCAGCACCAGCGCGATCACCGAGTCGCCGCAGGCCAGCTCGATCTGCGGGCAGTCCTCAATCGCGTCCATCGAGGTAATCAGCGCCCGCAACGGCAGCAGCAGGTCGCTTACATGCGGCGGCAACACATGGCACTCTTTCATGTCGGCGACGTAGCCGCTCTTGCGCTCATGAAAACCCACCAGCACCGCGCCCTTTTTACGCACATGCCGCACCGAAATCCGCGCCCGGTAGCGGTAACCCCAAGCCGGGCCTTCGATCGGCCGCAAAATATTGTCGGCCCGGACCTTGCCCAGATGCCACAGGTTGTCCTCCAGCACCCGCTGCTTGACGGCCACCTGCGCACCGATGTGCAGATGCTGCATCTTGCAGCCGCCACAAGCACCTTCATGCAAGCCAAAATGCGGGCAACCGGGTTTGACGCGCTGCGAGGACTCGCGGTGAATTGCCGTCACCACGCCCTGCTCCCAGTTGTTTTTCTTGCGGTGCACCGTGGCGCTGACCAGCTCGAACGGCAGCGCACCCTTGATAAACACCACCTTGCCATCGGCCCGGTGGGCCACCCCTTGCGCTTCGAGGTCCAGCGATTCGACCAAAAGCCAGTCAGGCGGTAAATTATCGGTTTTCTTGATTTCTTCAGTCATGCCGCTATTGTCTCAGGCCCATGCCTTGAGGTATTCATCCCAGTGCGACTCAATCGGCGCCAGCTGGCCCAATGTTTCCTTGACCATGGCGATCTCCTGCTCGTACTCCTGCTCCAGCAGGCCGCCGCGCATTTTCTGAAAGCGGCAATACAGCAGATAGGTGTTCATGACATCGGTTTCGCAATAACGACGGATGTCATCAAGCTTGCCCTCCAGGTACGCCGGGTACACGGCTGAACCGTCCATGCCGAGCTTGCCGGGGAAGCCGCAGAGCCTGGCCATGGCGTCCAGCGGCGCATTATTTTTTGGCTGGTACATGGCCAGCAAATCCATCAGGTCAAGGTGGCGCATGTGGTAGCGGCTGATGTAGTTGTTCCACTTGAACTCGCGGTCGTCTTCGCCCATGTCCCAGTACTTGTCGGCCACCACACCGTGTTTCAGGCCGCGGTAGTGCAACACCGGCAAGTCAAAACCGCCTCCATTCCAGCTCACCAGCTGCGGCGTATGCTTTTCCAGCGTATTGAAAAAAGTCTGAATCACCTTGCCTTCGCTGAGCCCGTCTTTGTCGACAAACGAATGCACACGCAAGCCCTCGGCATTGCGAAACACGGCACTGATGACCAGAATGCGCTGTAGATACAAGGGCACGAAGTCGCTTTGTCCTTTGGCCTGGCGCTCTTGCAGCCATGCCCCATAGACCTCAGCATCACTCACGTCGCCAGGTTCACCGCGCAAAGCGCGCAAGCCGACCACATCAGGAATGGTTTCAATGTCGAAGACCAAGACCGGCCAACTCATTGGCGGCGCCTCACAACAGCGCTTGCCGCGTGATCCCTCGCCGCGCCAGATAGCGCTTGAGCTTGGACAAGGCCTCGTTCTGGACCTGTCGCACGCGCTCACGGGTCAGCCCCAGGCGCGAACTGAGGACATCCAGCGTCTCGGGCTCGCGGTCATGCAGCCCAAACCGGCCTTCCAGAATCTCTTTTTCTCGCTCAGACAAGGTGCCGATCCAGTCCTCCAGCAAACGCTCCACCTCGTGGGCCTGGGTCACACCCAAAGGATCTATCGTGAGCTCATCCACCAGCGAATCACCCAGGGTCTGAGTCTCCTCCGAGCGGTCCATGGAAGCGTCCAGCGACTTGGGCGTTTCAGCCAGGGCCAGTAGATCGGCAACGCCTGCCGTGTCACGGCCCAGCAAGGCTGCAATATCGTCCACGCGAATGCCATCGGGCCGACTCGCTACAAACGTTGCATCATTTTCCAGCGCCCGGCGCGCGCGCAGCACCTGCTGCAATTCCCTAACGACGTTCACGGGCAGACGCACCGCCCGCCCCTGGTACATCAGGGCACGGTCGACCGATTGGCGAATCCACCAAGTGGCGTAGGTGGAGAAGCGAAATCCGCGTTCGGGCTCAAACTTGTCGATGGCGTGCATCAGACCCAGATTGCCTTCCTCGATCAAGTCAGACAAGGGCACGCCACGCCCCATATAAGCTTTGGCAATACTCACCACCAGGCGCAGGTTGTGTTCAATCATGCTCTGGCGAGCCGCAAAATCGCCCGCACGAGCGCGGGAGGCGAACTCAAATTCTTCTTGTGCGGTGAATAGCTCGGTGCGACGTACGTTGCGCAGGTAAACGGTCAGCGCGTCCCCAGACTCGCCCGATGCATCGACCGACAGCGTAAGCTCCAGCAAAGGCTGATCTACTACTAAATCAATAGCATCTTGCGCAGAATCCACGGGGGCTAGAGGCGAATTTACCTCATAATCTGAGGCGCCACGTGTTTGGGGTCTGGCGGACAAGCCATGGCCATTCACGGGGCGCTTCTTCACGGCATGGTCCCGTCACCTGGCCGGCAGGTACTTCGCCGGATCAACCGGTTTGCCTTGGCGGCGAACTTCAAAGTGCAACTTCACACGGTCCGCATCGCTGCTGCCCATCTCGGCAATCTTCTGACCTTTGCGCACCGACTGGTCTTCCTTGATCAGCAAGGTCTGATTGTGGGCATACGCCGTCAGGTAAGTATTGTTGTGCTTCAAAATAATCAGGTTGCCATAGCCGCGCAAACCGGCCCCGACGTAAACAACGCGACCGTCTGCTGCCGCCAACACGGGGTCGCCCGCCGCGCCGCCAATATCCAGGCCCTTATTCTTGACCTCGTCAAACCCGGCCAATACGGTGCCGTTGGTCGGCCAAATCCAGGCGATGTCATCTTCCGATGTCGTGGCCGGCGCAGAAGGCGCAGGCATCGGGACGGCAGGAGCCGATGTGGCTGCCGTGGGTGCTGACGACGCATGCTTGTCAGCACTCGCCGCTGGCGCTGGCGCGCTCGCCACCGGCGTGGCACTGGCCGAAGTCACGGGCTTGGCAACCACTCCATTGATAGCCGCTGGTGGCACGACCCGCAACACTTGACCTATTTCAATACGATTGGGGTTTTCCAGGTTGCTCCAGCGCGCAATATCCTTGGCCGCCTGGCCCTGCTCAAGGCCAATCCGGATCAGCGTGTCACCAGGTTTAACCGTGTAATACCCAGGCTTTCCCGCATTCTCAAATCCGGGGAGCTGCTGAACGACCGGTGTGGCCGCATCGGCCACCGCTGGCCCTGCTTTACCAGAGCCGATACCGCGATCTTCCACCGGCGCGCGATTGAGCGCTTTGGTGCTACACCCCCCCAGCAACGAGCCGGCAACCACGAGCGCCAAAATTGAACCCAAACGAACACTCAAACCAAACATACAACATTCCTTCATGCGATCCCCGATTTTAAAGGGACAAAGTGAACAGCCTCAAGCACCGTCTGCCTTAAACCCTGTGGGGTTTTGTCAATCACCACAAGGGCTTGCTGCCCGCCAGACGTGACGCCGGCAGACACAGGAGCTACAAGTCGCCCACCCATAGCCAGTTGATCGACCCAAGCCTGGGGCACGGACTCTCCACCGGCTGCGGCAATAATGGCCGCGTAGGGGGCTCCCTTGGCATAACCCGCCATGCCGTCCCCAAACAGAAGATGCAAGTTGGCCAAGCGTAAATGCCGCAGATTATCACGAGCCTTGTCGTGCAAGCCACGCAGGCGCTCGATACTGTAGACCTCGCTGGCCAGCAGACTTAATACAGCGGCCTGATAACCGCAACCCGTTCCAATCTCCAGCACGCGCCCCAATCTGCCAGAAGCACCGTTGCGCAGGAGTTCCGCCATTCGGGACACAACACCGGGTTTGGAGATGGTCTGACCCAAGCCGATCGGCAGACTCGTGTCCTCATAGGCCTGATTGACCAAGGCACTGTCTACAAACCGATGCCGCTCAATCGACCTCATGGCCGACAACACCATGGGATCGGTAATACCTTGCTTGGCAAGCTTGTGCACCATGTTCAGACGCACCGCACTAGAGTCCAGCCCAACCCCGTGGGACAACACCCCTGCTGGCGGCTTGGCGCCTGCGCTCAACCCACTGTGAATAACCCCCGGCACAGGCCGGTTGCCTTTGGACTTGCCCACCGAAAAGTCCAGGCGGGCAGGGAAAGTTGGGCGTTCTTTCATACGTTGGTCATTGGGGGGCAATCGTCTGTTTTGCTGAATGCTCAGTCTGATGGGGAACGACTGCCAACCTGGCAGCGGTCTGAGCCCAATAACCCAGGTGATCATGGTCGGTCAAATCAACTTTCAGGGGCGTGATCGAGATGTGCCCCTGTGCGGTAGCATGAAAATCAGTCCCTTCAGCCTCATCCATGACCGGCCCGGCGGCGCCTATCCAATACATGGTGTCGCCGCGCGGGCTAAGCTGTGTAATCACGGCCTCGGCCGCATGACGCCGCCCGAGCCGGCACAGTTTTACATGCCCAATCTCGTCGAATGGCAGGTTGGGAATATTGACGTTGAGCAACCAGGGACTGGTCCCAATCAGGTTTTGGCGAGACATTTGCATAACCAGATCACGGGCCTTGCGACCAGCGGATTCCAGATGCCCCCAATTTTTCTCAACTTGTGAAAACGCAATGGCCGGTATGCCAAACAAGAAACCTTCCATTGCCGCGCCCACCGTGCCCGAGTAAATAGTGTCATCGCCCATATTGGCGCCGTTGTTGATACCCGAAACCACCAGATCGGGCCGATATCCCAGCAATCCGGTCAAGGCAATATGCACGCAGTCTGCCGGCGTGCCATTGACATAGCGAAATCCATTGCTGGCACGGGTCACATACAAGGGCGAATGCAGGGTCAACGCGTTCGATTTGGCACTGTTGTTCTGCTCCGGTGCGACCACTTCGACATCGGCCACGTCTTTCAGGGCTTCATACAGCGCCACGATGCCCGGCGCCTGATAGCCGTCGTCGTTGGAAATAAGAATTTTCATATTCACTCAGAGTTGGCATTCATTGTAGGTGGCCGACCGGGCCGGTCATCTGGGTCACGCGTGAGACATTTTCCACGGCGACATACACCTATCATTCGCACAACTTCTTTGGAGAATTCCCATGCATGCCTGGCTTTGTGAAAACCCTGTGGGCGTCGATGCCCTGTTCTGGAAAGAAATGCCCACGCCACAGCCGAAGGCGGGCGAGGTACTGATTCAGATCAAGGCCGCCAGCCTGAATTTCCCTGATCTGCTGATTGTGCAAAACAAGTACCAGTTGAAACCAGCCCTTCCCTTTGTACCCGGCTCCGAATATGCGGGCATCGTGCAAGTGGTGGGCGAAAGCGTCACCCACCTGAAAGTGGGCCAGCATGTAGCCTGCCTGTCCGGCACCGGTGGCTTTGGCACACACACCTTGGCGCCTGCGGCATTGTGCCTGCCACTGCCAGCCAGCTTCCCCTTTGTGGATGCTGCCGCCTTCATCATGATCTATGCCACCTCCTACCACGGGCTGGTGGACCGGGCCCAATTGAAGGCTGGCGAAACCGTGCTGGTACTGGGCGCCGCTGGCGGCGTCGGCACTTCAGCCATACAGATTGCCAAGACCTTGGGAGCCAAGGTCATTGCAGCGGCGTCGAGCGACGAAAAATGCGCACTTTGCAAGTCCATTGGTGCCGACGCCACCATCAACTACACCACCGAAAATCTACGCGAGTCTGTCAAGACACTCACTGAAGGCCGCGGACCGGATGTCATCTACGACCCGGTGGGCGGCGATTTCACTGAAACCGCCTTCCGCTCCATTGGCTGGCGCGGTCGCTATCTTGTGGTCGGGTTTGCGTCCGGCCCCATACCGGCATTGCCTCTCAACCTGGCTCTGCTCAAGGGGGCCTCCATCGTGGGCGTGTTCTGGGGCGATTTCGCCAAGCGCGAGCCCAAAGCCAACGCGGCCATGATGGCGGAACTGGCTCTATGGTATGAACAAGGCAAGATCAAACCGGTGATTGACCGCACCATGCCCATGTCTGAACTCAAGGCCGCCTATGCCCACATGGGCGCCAGAGGCGTCAAGGGAAAATTGGTGATGGTGAACTGAAAATTCAGTTCTTCAGACAAAAAAATGCCCACATCACGTGGGCATTTTTTATGTTTTGGGGTGGCTGATGGGGCTCGAACCCACGACAACAGGAATCACAATCCTGGACTCTACCAACTGAGCTACAGCCACCGTAAGCTTTATATTATAACGTGCTGGCGTTTACTTTGAAGCAGCCAAGGATAAATCTGTTGAATTCCGTACTGGTCGTGGCGCCATGATTTCGACTTTAAAACGCTCCTTGAGGACGCCGTAATAAGCCTGATTCTCGGCCGCCGTCCACCACTGAGTGTATTGGGCGCGATCCTGCTTGGCGGCAGCCTCAGTTGCCGTTGGTCGCGGCACGATTTTATTTATCCGAACCACGGCGTAGCCTTGGGCGCCCAAGTCAACACCGACGAAGGCGGGCAAGGCTGACGCATCAGCGTGCAAAGCTGCGGCCAGGACCTGCGGCGGAACCTTTTGGGATTGGTCACGCGATACCACCAGTGCCGCTGGCATTATTGCCGCAGCGGGTGCAGCCTTCCAGGCCGCCAGCTTCTCCATGCCCTCTGTTTTCGCTAGTTCGGCTGCGCGGGCAGCGACGACGCGGTCATGCACGATGCTGCGCACATCAATAAACGGGACGGTCCGGGCCGCGGTGTATTGGGTGATACGCCCTGCAATCAATTGGTTTGGCGCGGTTTCAATAGCTTCGGTATTGCGCTTCTTTTCGATAGCGTCGGACGCGAATATCGCCGTCAGGAATTTATCATTCGTCAGCGGGCCAATCGCCCCTGTCGCCGGCTTGCGCGTCAGATTGGCAGCCGTTTTAATCTCAAGCTTGAGCTTGTCTGCCACTGGTTTCAGGCTGTCGGACTGCTCATAGACTCCGTTGGTAAAAGCTTCGGCAGTCTCAGCAAACTTGGCTTGGGCTTGCTGCGCTTTCAGGTCAGCCTCGATGCCTGTGCGCAATTCCTCAAAACTACGCTGCTTGGGTGTTTTGACGTCCGTGAGCTTGATGATGTGATAACCAAAGTCAGACTCGACCACTTCACTGATGTCCCCTTTTTTCATGGAAAAGACTGCATCTTCAAATGGTTTCACCATCGCGCCGCGCCCAAAGAAATCAAGATCACCCCCATTAGGAGCAGATCCCACATCTTGCGAGTTCTTTTTGGCAATCTCCACAAAACTGTCAGGTGATTTCCGCACTGCCTGCAACAACTCTTCAGCCCGCGCTTTGGCTTTTTGACGATCAGCTGCTGGGGCATCCTTGGCTGCGTTGATCAGAATGTGGCTCGCACGTCGCTCCTCGTTACCACTAAGGCGGGCCACATTTTGGTCGTAGTACGACTTGAGGTCAGACTCACTGATCGAAATACTCTTCTTGATTGAGTCAAGGTCCAGCACCACATACTCGATGCTGGCTTGGTCAGGTGCTTGAAACAGGGTCACATTGGCTTTGTAAAACGCCTCCAACTCAGCGTCGGTTGGACTAACTTTGCGTGCAAACTCAGCAGTCGCGAAATTGGCAATTTGTACTTCACGCTTTTCAAAGAATGCATTCAACGAGACATCGGCGATGCCCGCCGCAGAAAACCCGGTGGTGATCACTCCGGCTTCCACCTGTCGAACAGACAGATCCTGACGCACACGGCTTTCAAATCCTTCCGGTGTCATGCCCTGGCTGGCTGCCAGTTGACGATAGCGGTCCATGTCGAGCTTGCCGTCCGGCAAACGCAGGGAGGCAATGGTGGGATTCTCCTGCAAATCGCGCGCGAGGCGCGCATCGCTGGTCATCAGCTTGAATTTGTCTGCGGCTTGAACCAACACGCGTTCGCGAACCAGTCGCTCCAGCGTCGCATAGCGGGCCTCGGGAGAATCCAGCAGTTTGACATCCAGCTCAGGCCTTGTTGCCCGCAAACGATCCGATTCCGATTTATGCGCCGCATCCCACTCGCTCTGGGTAATGTCATGACCGCCCACACGCGCAACAGTCTCACCTTTTTCGCGAAAGCTGTTGTAGCCATCAACGCCAAACAGCACAAACGAAGGGATGATCAGCAAAAACATCACGAACATCATGACCTTCGTGTGCTTGCGGACAAAATCAAACATGCGCGAACTCTCCAAAAGAAAAACAAAAAAAGGCGAACATTTTGTTCGCCTTTACTTGGGTGGGTGGTGGGTGCTGACGGGCTCGAACCGCCGACCTACGCCTTGTAAGGGCGCCGCTCTACCAACTGAGCTAAGCACCCCACCTATAAACTTGTCAGTTCAAAGCATCCTTCAATGCTTTGCCCGGACGGAATTTTGGCACCTTGGCTGCTTTGATTTTAATCGCAGCGCCAGTTCGTGGGTTGCGACCTACACGCGCAGCTCGCTTGCCCACCGCAAATGTACCAAAACCCACCAGCGATACGGAGCCGCCTTTTTTCAATGTGCTCTTGACCGCGCCAATGGTTGACTCAAGCGCCCGAGCGGCTGCGGCTTTGGAAATATCTGCATGCACTGCAATGTGCTCAATCAGTTCAGTTTTGTTCACAAACAACCCTTAATATAGAAACAGAGTTAATCGAATTATTTCTTTGATGAATCTTGCAGCTGCACTGCAGCGTGTGATTAAAGCCATGGACTCTTACCGTGTCAACACGACATGCAGCTTTACAACAATGCGGTGGTAAATTCTAGTCGGTTTTCTCATGCACGCCGGTTCATTGCAGGCTGATTTTTCCACTCCATTGACAAAAACATCCCTTGGCAAATTCGGAACTGATCAAATCGCAGCCAAGCACATCCGCTTGCTGATCGATCCCTTGCACAATGCGCTCTGGCAAATCAAGCCGACTGGCGAGCCGGTCGCACGACAAGGCTCACACCAAAAGCAGTGAGGGCGGTACCAACAATGGTGAGCGCTGTAATGGGTTCAGCAAACAGTAGCCACGCCAGGAGGGCTGTGGAAGGCGGCACCAGATACATCAGACTGGTCACAGAAGCTGCAGCGCCGCGCTGAATCAGCAGGTACAACAGTGAACTGCCACCCAGCGTCAGGGCCAGCACAGACCAGGCCATGGCGCCTGCCAATTCAGCGGTCCAGCGCACGGACTCGGATTCAAGAAAAATCAAAGGCAGCGTCACGAGCAGGGCGGCACCCAGTTGGATGGTGTTGGCCGAGCGGACATCACAAGGTGCCACAAAGCGTTTTTGATACAGGGTTCCGATGGTGATGCTGAACAGGGCGCCCACAGCAAGCGACATGTTCAGCCAGTCGGCCTCGCCCCCCTGTCCGAACTTGCGCGACACCACCAGCACCAGACCGATAAGACCCAAGCCCAAACCAGCCCATTGCCGTGCAGCGATTTTTCCACCCGTGGATGACAACCACAAGGCGGTCAGCACAGGCTGCAAGCCCACCACCAGCGCAGAAAGCCCCGAGCCCATGCCCGCCTTTACAGCCGCCCAAACACCGCCCAGGTAACCCGCATGCATGAAGACGCCGGTCACGGCGAGGTGCAGCCACTGAGCCCGGCTACGTGGCCAAGCCACACGGGCCAACACAATCCATGGCAATAGACACGCAATGGACAATGCATAGCGTATGGACAGGAACTTCATGGGTGGGGCGTAAGGCATGCCGTAGCGGGCTACGATAAAACCCGTGCTCCAGATCAGTACAAACAATGCGGGCATGGCCCGGATAAGGGCGCGATCGTCGCGCGCCGTCACTTCACCCGCGCCCGAATTTCAGGCAGGGCCTTCTGCAGGTAGTACACCATGGACCAGACGGTCATGATGGCGGCAATCCAGATCAGCCAGACACCCCACAGATGCGTATCGATGATTCCCAGCAAGCGTCCGTCGAAAAGCAGAAACGGAATCGCCACCATCTGCACGACTGTCTTGAGCTTGCCAATCATGTGAACTGCCACGCTCTTGGAGGCGCCAATCTGCGCCATCCATTCGCGCAGGGCAGAAATCGCAATTTCACGGCCAATGATGATCAGCGCGACAAACACGTCGGCACGGCCGAGGTGCACCAAAACCAGCACACTGGCACACACCAGAATCTTGTCGGCCACCGGATCCAGGAAGGCACCAAATGAAGACACCTGATTGAGTTTGCGCGCCAGATAGCCATCCAGCCAGTCGGTGGCCGCGAACACGACAAACATAACCGTCGCCGCCAGGTTTTGCGTGGCCGCTTCAATCGGCAGGTAAAACACCCCGACTATCAAAGGAATCGCAGCAATGCGAGCCCAGGTCATGATGGTCGGAATGGTAAAAAACATGGCGTAATTGTGGCACGGCTTGGCAGTGTTCCCACGCCAGCGGATCAGTGCAGGGCCCGGTAGATTTCTTCGGCCAACTCACGGGAGATGCCTTCGACCGTCGCAATGTCTTCAACCCCCGCCAGCCCCACACCCCGCACGCCGCCAAAACGCTGCAACAATTTAGCGCGCCGTTTTGGTCCGATACCAGGAATCTCCTCCAGCTTGCCTCCGTCCACGCGCACCTTGGCCCGCTTGGCGCGCATCCCGGTGATGGCAAAGCGGTGCGCCTCGTCACGAATCTGGGCCACCAGCATCAAAGCCGCCGAATCTTTGCCCAGATAGACTTTTTCGCGACCATCGGCAAACACCAACTCCTCCAACCCGACCTTGCGCCCTTCCCCCTTTTCGACCCCCACGATCAGCGAGAGATCCAACCCCAGTCGCTCGAACACCTCGCGCGCCATCGATACCTGGCCCTTGCCGCCATCCACCAGCACCAGATCCGGCAGCCGGCCGGTGCCCGCGGGTGTTTGTCCTGTCTTTTTTGCGTCCGCCAAGGCCTCGGACAATTTGCCGTAGCGACGTAGCAACACCTGGCGCATGGCCGCGTAGTCATCGCCTGGGGTGATGCCGTCGATGCTGTAGCGGCGGTATTCTGCGTTCTGCATTTTGTGGTGATGAAACACCACACACGACGCTTGGGTGGCCTCGCCTGCCGTATGCGAGATGTCGAAACACTCGACCCGAAGTTCGTCCAGATTGTCCAGCGCCAAATCCAGTGCATCGACCAAGGCCCGGGTCCGGGCCTGTTGCGAGCCCTCTTCCGACAGCAAGCGGGCCAATTGCAGGCTGGCATTGGTTTGTGCCATTTCCAGCCACTGGCGGCGCTGCTCCCGCGGCTGGTGGACGGCCGTCACCTTGACGCCGCACTGGATCGACAAGGCCTTGAGCAGGTTTTTATTCACCGGCTCGCTGACCACCAGGGAGGGGGGAATCGGGACATTCAAATAATGCTGCGCCACGAAGGCCTCCAGCACTTGCGCCTCGATGGACGGCGCCACTGCGGCTCCCTCGTCGTCTTCGGTGTAGACCCCCGCAGCGTCTTCCACATGCACCGGAAAATAGGGCCGGTCCCCCAGGTGCCGCCCGCCGCGCACCATGGCCAGGTTGACGCAGGCCCGACCGCCTTGCACCTTCACGGCCAGAATATCCACATCCCGGTCCGACACGTTATCGACCGATTGCTGGTGCAGCACATTCGACAGGGCCGCGACCTGGTTGCGCAGTTCTGCCGCCTGCTCAAACTCCAGCCGTTCGGCATGCGCCATCATGCGGGCCTCCAGTGCGTCCATGACCTGGCGGGCGTCGCCGCGCAGAAAACGCTCGGCGTTGGCGACATCCTGCGCATAGTCCGATGGCGAAATATGCCCCACGCAAGGTGCTGAACAACGCTTGATCTGGTACAGCAGACAAGGGCGCGTCCGGTTGTTGAACATCGGGTCTTCGCAGGTCCGCAGGCGAAACACCTTCTGCATCAGCAGAATCGCTTCTTTCACCGCCCAGGCACTGGGGTATGGTCCGAAATAATGGTGCTTTTTCTCGACCGCGCCCCGGTAGTAAGACACCCGGGAAATGCTCGAACCCGGATTCGACGACGGGATCACGCCGGTGATCTTCAGGTACGGATAACTCTTGTCATCCCGGAACAGGATGTTGTACCTAGGGTTGAGCGTCTTGATGAGGTTGTTTTCCAGCAGCAGCGCCTCGGCCTCCGAACGCACCACCGTGGTTTCCAGGCGCACGATCTTGCTCACCATGTGACCTATGCGCGTGCCGCCATGATTTTTCTGGAAATAGCTGGACACCCGCTTTTTCAGGTTGATGGCCTTTCCTACATAAAGTACGGTGCCTTCGGCATCGAAATAGCGGTACACACCAGGCAGGGCCGGCAGGCTCGCCACATCGCTCAGCAGCTGGTCGGGGTGCATTGGCGGCGAAGCGAGCTCGGCCGACACAGAGGGCTCAGGCAGATTGGAATCAGGCATAACGGGCATAGGGGCGTATTGTGGACAATCCGAAGCGTGAATACAGGCAACTCGAAACTTTGGGACATCTTTTGCAGGGTCATCGACAACTACGGTGACATCGGCGTGTGCTGGCGCTTGGCTATCGGTTTGGCCGAGCGTGGCGAACAGGTGCGCCTGTGGGTGGACGATGCCAGTGCGCTGGGCTGGATGGCCCCCGAAGGCGCCCAAGGCGTGGAACTCAGGCCCTGGACCCAGCCCATCCAAACCGATGACTTGGTGATCGGCGACGTGTTGATAGAAGCCTTCGGTTGCGAGATTGCTCCTGAATATATAGCTTCCTACGCAGATAGTACGCGGGCTAGAGGCCTAAAAAGCATATGGATTAACCTGGAATACCTCAGCGCCGAGGATTTTGCGGAACGCAGTCACGGCCTGCCCTCGCCCGTGATGAGCGGCCCGGGTACGGGCCTGACCAAACACTTTTTCTACCCCGGTTTCACATCGAGAACCGGCGGCCTGCTGCGCGAACCCGATTTGGCGGAACGTCAGGCCCAATTTGACCGCATCGTCTGGCTGCGGCAGTTGGGCATTGAATTCCGGGGTGAGCGGCTGGTTTCCCTGTTTTGTTATGAACCCCCAGCCTTGAGCGAGTTGCTGGATCAGCTTGCCATCAACCCCCATGAGACCCGACTTATGGTGACGGCCGGACGCGCCGCAGCCGCTGTCAAGGCATGTATTGATGATAAAAACAAGTCCCAGCCCTTATGGAATATGCGTAAGCAGCTATCATTTTCATACGTGCCCATGCTCAGCCAGCGGGAATTTGACCATCTGCTCTGGGCCTGTGACCTGAATTTTGTCCGGGGAGAAGACTCGCTGGTACGCGCTTTGTGGGCCGACAAGCCGTTTGTCTGGCAGATTTATCCGCAACATGATGACGCGCATCACGACAAACTTGACGCCTTTCTGAATGTAATGAGTGCCCCGCTCTCGCTGCGGGATTTCCATCATGTCTGGAATGGCGTGCAGGGCTTTGCCCACGCGAATTTGCCAGCCATGGCGTTACCGGAATGGCAGGTAACTGTCACCCAAGCACGAAAGCAGCAGCTCCAGCATGACGATCTTGTGACCCAGCTCATGCGCTTTGTACTAAAAAACCATTAAAATTCAAGACTTTGCGAAATTTGACGGGATCTACATCCAGTCCATGCCGCCCTCGCCGCTAGTTAAGCGGCCAACCTTCACACTATCGCTATGAAAACCGCTCAAGAAATTCGCGCCGGCAACGTCATCATGCACGGCAAAGACCCCATGGTCGTCCTCAAGACTGAATACAGCCGCGGCGGCCGCAACTCTGCCACCGTGCGCATGAAACTCAAAAGCCTGATCGCCAACTTCGGCACCGAAGTCGTGTTCAAGGCCGACGACAAGATCGACCAAGTTATTCTGGACAAGAAAGAGTGCACCTACTCTTACTTTGCCGAACCGATGTACATCTGTATGGACCAAGAGTTCAATCAGTACGAAGTCGAAGCCGAAAACATGGGCGACTCACTGAACTACCTCGAAGACGGTATGGCCCTCGAAGTCGTGTTCTATGAAGAAAAGGCTATCTCGGTTGAAATGCCCACCAGCGTCGTGCGCGAGATCACCTGGACCGAACCCGCCGTCAAGGGCGATACATCGGGCAAAGTGCTCAAACCTGCCAAAATTTCGACCGGCTTCGACCTCGGTGTGCCAATTTTCGTGGCCCAAGGCGACAAGGTCGAAATCGACACCCGCACTGGCGAATACCGCAAGCGCGTCTAAAGTTCTTACTCACGGTCAGTACGCCTCGTACCCCGTTCAGTAGCAAAAGGCTTCCACCAGGAAGCCTTTTTCATTGGGGTTTTCACTGCACCCAGTGGACGCCGTGCGTGCGTACCCGCCTGCCAAACCGGTGTAGGCTACGGCCATGAGCAATCGCCCCGATGATTTGCAGGCGCCCGATGCGCTGCAAGGCAGAAATTTAACCGCATCCAACCTGTCTCTGCGTCGGGTGGCCATCGACACTTACCGCGAAAATGTGGCCTACCTGCACCGGGATTGCGCAGTGTACCGGGCCGAGGGTTTTCAGGCCCTGTCCAAAGTGGAGATTCGGGCCAATGGACGACGCATTCTGGCTACCCTGAACGTTGTGGATGACCCAGCCATTGTGGCTTGCCATGAGTTGGGTTTATCCGAAGACGCCTTTTTGCAGCTGGATATCAAGGATGGCCACACCGCATCGGTGTCTCAGGCCGAGCCGCCGGAGTCCATTGGCGCGCTGCACCGCAAAATTGCCGGCGAGCGACTGAACCGTGAGGACTTTCGGGGCATCATCCGCGACATTGCCGAGCTGCGTTATTCCAAGATTGAGCTGACGGCCTTTGTGGTGGCTACCAACCGGGATGAACTGGACCGGGAGGAGGTTTACTTTCTAACCGAGGCGATGGTCGCCAGCGGCCGAAAACTCGACTGGCACGAGCCGCTGGTGGTTGACAAGCACTGTATAGGCGGCATTCCCGGCAACCGCACCTCCATGCTGGTGGTGCCGATTGTGGCGGCGCACGGCCTGCTCTGTCCCAAAACTTCCTCACGCGCCATCACCTCACCCGCTGGCACTGCCGACACCATGGAAGTGTTGGCCAAGGTTGAGTTGCCCTTCGAGCAACTGGCGGACATCGTGCGCGAGCATCGGGGTTGCCTGGCATGGGGCGGTGCCGCCAACCTGTCCCCGGCAGACGATGTGCTGATTTCAGTGGAGCGCCCCTTGGCGGTCGACTCCCCGGGCCAGATGGTGGCCTCCATTCTCTCCAAGAAAATTGCGGCCGGATCAACCCATCTGGTGCTCGACATTCCGATCGGCCCTACCGCCAAGGTGCGCTCCATGCCCGAGGCCCAGCGCCTGCGGCGACTGTTCGAATATGTGGCTCGACGCATTCATCTGTCACTTGACGTGGTTATCACAGATGGTCGCCAGCCGATCGGCAACGGCATTGGCCCGGTGCTTGAAGCCCGCGATGTGATGCGGGTGCTGGAGAACGATCCCAGAGCCCCCAACGACTTGCGGCAAAAATCCTTGCGGCTGGCCGGCCGCTTGATTGAATGCAATCCGGATGTGCGCGGTGGTGACGGCTTCGCGATCGCGCGCGACATCCTGGACTCAGGCCGGGCCCTGGCCAAGATGAACGACATCATGGCGGCACAGGGCCAAAAACCTTTTGACCACAACGCCCCCCAACTCGGTGAGTTGACGATTGATGTGCATGCCACCGAGTCAGGGGTCATTGCGGCGATTGACAATCTCCAGATTGCACGCGTTGCCCGCCTGGCCGGCGCGCCCAAGGTCATCGGGGCGGGCGTTGACCTGTTCCGTAAACTGGGTGACGCGGTAATCAACGGCGATCTCTTGTACCGTGTTCACGCCGGGTTTCAGAGTGACCTCGAATTCGCACGGCAGGCCTGCATCAAAGCTACCGGATACACAGTTGGCCGTGCCGATGAAGTACCGCACGTATTTGTGGAATTCTGATGAAATCATCTACTCTGTCAAAGTCTGTATTGCTGTATTTTGAAGCTGAGCAGGACAGCGCCACGCGCATCGCGCATGCGGGCAATCTGGCACTCGCCCAAATCGATAGCCACCACTTTCCCGATGGCGAAATGAAGCTGCGCCTGCCTGCCCCCCTGCCTGCGCAAGTCGTCATCCTGCGCACATTGAACGACCCCAACGAAAAATTGATTGAACTGCTGCTGGTGGCGCAAACCGCACGCGACCTCGGTGCGCGTCATTTGACATTGGTGGCACCCTATCTCGCCTACATGCGCCAAGACATAGCCTTTCACCCGGGCGAAGCCATCAGCCAGCGCATTGTCGGACGATTTTTGGCGGGCCTTTTCGATGCCGTGGTCACTGTCGACCCCCATCTGCACCGCGTCGCCACACTCCAGGAAGCAATGCCAGTCACCAATGCCGTCGTGCTCAGCGGGGCTCCTCTGCTGTCTGATCTGATCGCGGCCCGCCGACAGCGCCCCCTTTTGGTGGGGCCCGACGAGGAGTCGGCACAATGGGTTGCCATGGCCGCATCACGCCATGGATTCGACCACGCCGTATGCAGCAAGGTTCGGCACGGCGACCGGGCTGTGGATGTCGTACTGCCCGACCTTCCTGTTCTGGGGCGTCAAATCGTATTGCTGGATGACGTGGCCAGTACCGGCCACACGGTGGCCAAAGCGGCGCGCCTTCTACTGGCCGCGGGCGCGGCTTCTGTCGATGTCGCCGTGACTCACGCACTTTTCTCAGGCGACGCCTTACAGCTTCTTCAGACAGCGGGTGTCGGAGAGGTTTGGAGCACAGACTGCATCACGCATCCCAGCAATGCGGTCAGCATGGCAGCTACCATTGCTCAGGCGTTGACCCAGATACAGGAAGAGGTGCAAAAATCAGCGATCAGGAGATAGCAGCAAACTTTGAGTGCTGTCAGTCTCGCGTGGGATTCGGACGCGCCACGACCCGTTGCGCTTTGCCACTGCGCCCTCGGGGGATGAGCTGTCCCGACTCCGCGATCACTGAGATCGATGCCACGCCTTGCATCGTCGCAAAATTCTCCAAAGCCGTACAACAACGCGCCATCGTCGTCGCGGCCTGAGCGTCGTGGAGATTGAGCCTGAGCACCAAGGTGTGGTCGTCGCGCTGGCTCAGCTGAAAGTCAAAGGCCCCAGCGTCGTCTTCGAGCACCGTGGTCAGCGCCAGCGGCAACAATGTCACCCGCTGTCCATCGCGTCCCGCCATCACCAGCGAATCGTCGCTACGTCCTTGCACCTCGATCACCGGCAATGACGAGCCGCACGCACAGCGATCGTCATGCACAGTCACCTGGTCACCCAAGTCATAGCGAATCAGCGGCTGCACGTGATTCGCCAGATTAGTCAGCAAAGTGGAGTACGAGCGCTGGCCCGCTGGCACCGGTCGTCCCCGCTCGTCGACCGGCTCAAGAATCAGCCAATCGGTATTCGCATGCATTTTTCCGTAACCACACTCCCAACCTATGGACATGAATTCCGACGCACCGTAGCTGTTATTTACCGAACACCGCAGCGCCAGCTCGACACGCCGCCGGACTGCCGGGCTTAGCGTTTCGCCGCCGGTCCAGAGTTCTTTCGGGAAAAAGTGCAGCGATCCGCGACAGGCCTCATCGGCCAATAAAGCTGCAACCGTCGGGTAGGTCGCAATCACCGTGGGCGCAAAAGCATTGAGCTCTTCCACCAAGGACGGGATAGCCTGCAAGATATTGAAGCAACGCAGGGATTGCGCCATCCATGGATTAAGTTGACGCACGCGCTGCATGGATACCATGCTGGCGAAATGACCACTCGTTGCGCCCACAAAGGCGATGCGTTCGGTTAGCAACATGGGGTCAAACCAGCGCTGCAATGGCCGCGGTGCACTGCGACGCAACGCTTCCAGCGCGTCGTAGACGGCCAAGGTCTGCGCGTCCTGCACAAATATACCGGGCTCATGGCTTGTGCCGGAACTCTCCCAGATCAGATACTTGCCGTGGTAAGCCTCTCCTATGCGCCGGGGATCGGCGATGAAGGCGCCAAGTTGGGCCAATTTGAGTTGCGGGTCGGTCACCCAATCATCAAAACGCTCCATCAGTTCGCTCCTGGACACTGAAGGCAAGGCACTCAATTGCGTGCCATCGATTGGAAGACCACTCAGGCGCTCGCTGTAGAACCGCGAGCCCCGCACAGCGACGTCGAGCAACTTGGCTAACCGGGCTTTTTGCCGTGCTGCGAGCGCGTCCGGCGTGGCATGGCCACAGGTCAGCACATCAAGCGCGACCGCACCCAAACGTAAGGGATCAAAAACTGAGGTCATTGGCTGGTCATGCTGTCGGGCAAGCCCTGCCCAAGGCCTGCGTGGTGCAAAAAAACGCTTCGTACAAGAAGACGTGGACTACGCGTTGCATTGGCAATACTAGACCTGCCTTGAATCGCCGCATTTGAGCTTGATCAAGAAATTCCATGCAAAACCCTCATAAAAAGGAACTCCCCGCACCGGTAACACCGAAGGTATGTCACCTAAAGTTCATAAGGCCACTCTTGATTTTTGTCAGGCGATCAAACACGATTCAGACTACCATCAACTTTGAATTTTTACACAATGGAGAGATACGATGAATGATATGACTGCGGTACAAAAAGACAAACTAATGAGCGACTTGCGTGTGGTTATTGCCGATGCCGAAGAGATGTTGCGCATGACTGCCGACGAGGTGGGCGAAGGTGCTGCTGACTTACGCAGCCGGGTGCAGGCCAGAATGAACCAAGCCAAGGCCGATCTTGTGCATTTACAGGAAGCTGCGGTTGCCAAGGCTAAAGCAGCCGGTCATGCAACCGATGAATTCGTTCACGAGAATCCATGGAAATCAATCGGCATCGCGGCAGGTGTTGGACTGGTGGTCGGTCTTTTGATCGGCCGACGCTAAGACCCGCGCGCTCTTCATGAGTGATCCTGTCAAGGAGAGTGGTCTCTTCAACTCGCTGCGCGGCCTGCTATCCACTGCGCTTGAGATAGTTCAGGTACGGCTGGACCTGCTGGGCACCGAGGTCGAGTTTGAAAAACGGCGTTTATTTGACGGGGTGCTTTTGGGTGCAATAGGACTGCTGTTTCTGGGTGTCGGCATTGTCTTGTTCTGTGGTTTCGTCATCTTGCTGTTTTGGGATGGCTATCGATTGGCTGCCGTGGGTGTGATGGCGCTGCTATGTCTCGCCGGTGGCTTCGTGCTGATGGGCGACGCAAGGCGACGCCTGCGCAACCCCAGTGCTATTTTTAATGCCAGCATGGCGGAACTGGAACGAGATCAAGCGGGACTCCAGGCATCAGGTCGACATGAACAACGATGACCTTGTATTGCGCCAACAGCGTTTGCTCACGCGCAGTGCGCAACTGCGACTCACCCTCGAAAATCAGGCACAGGTTTTCAAAACACCGCTGGCCATGGTCGATCAGGTGCGAAACGCTCTGCAATGGCTTTACCGCAACCCGCAATGGCCGCTGAGTGCATTGCTGGTCCTGACTATCCTTCGGCCACGCCGAACTCTCATTTGGGGAGGCCGGCTATGGTGGGCATGGAGAACGTTCAAACGGGCGCGCAACTGGTTAGCCAAGCTGCCCCTGAAACAGCACTCAACCTGAATTGACCTGCCCGTAGAGAACGAGGCAGGTGGATGTATCAAGTTTTTCGCACACAATGGCATCCATGGAAAATACTGAGCACCTTACCGAACGCCGCCTGGCCGATGCCTGGGCGGAACTGCAAAACCACTCTGTCCAGGGTAACCCATTGGACGCAGATGCCTACCGCCTGGCGTTTGCCGACCCAGAGTTTTTATTACGACGTGAAACACGTGGTATCCGCTTTCAGCTGGAAATGCTCAAGCCCGATCTTGACCAGACCGAACAAGGCATTGAGAACACCATTGTCGTTTTTGGCAGCGCCCGTTTTCCCTCGCCCGAGGAAGCTCAAGCATCTCTTAAGCAAGCACAGCTAAGTGGTGATGCCGCCGCCCTGACCTTGGCTCAGCGTCAACTACGAAACGCGCACTTCTATGACCAGGCACGCCTGTTCGCACGACACGTGGCGGGCTATAGCGCGCACCGGCGACCCGAGGAGCGGTTGTTCATCGCGACGGGTGGTGGCCCTGGCATTATGGAGGCAGCCAACCGTGGCGCGCACGAGATGGGCGCCCTGAGCGTTGGCCTGAACATTGCTCTACCCCACGAGCAGAGTGCCAATCCCTATGTCACGCCCACCTTGAGTTTCAAGTTTCACTACTTTGCCCTGCGCAAGATGCACTTCATGATGCGTGCCAAAGCACTGGTCGCATTCCCAGGCGGTTTTGGCACGCTCGACGAATTATTTGAAGTCATCACCCTGGTGCAGACCCACAAAGCGAAGCCGGTTCCAATTGTTCTGTTTGGTACCGCGTACTGGAAACGCCTGTTCAACACGGATGTAATGCTGGAGGAAGGTGTGATATCGCCGCAGGACCTGGACTTGTTTACCTACGTGGACGACGCACAAACTGGATGGGATGTCATTCGCACTTTTTACGGTCTTTGAGCGGACTGACCCCATCGCGAGATGGGGCTGGACATATTGACCATGTGGCCCGATGCCAAACGACGAGCTCACTAAAAAAAAGCCTGCTAGCAATTAGCTAGCAGGCTCTTCAATGCCTATAAGGCTTGTTTGGTGGGATGTGCGGGGGTCGAACCCACGACAAACGGATTAAAAGTCCGCTGCTCTACCAACTGAGCTAACATCCCATAATGACTTTTCATTGATTTTTTCAATGCTAAGTCAAGCCTCAAATTATAACGTTATTTATGGCGTCTATGAATTCTTCTTGGAAATTTGATCAAGAATCCAGCCCGCAGCACAATGACCAAATGTAGCGGTCACGCTGACCACCGAACCATAGCCGTGGCAATTAAGCGTTCCATCTCCTTCAACAGAACAGGATGCATCGGGAGGCTTCACTGCTTCGCGGCTAAATACGCAAGTCACACCAATTTTCTTGCCTTCACGCGGTGCATTGTGTTCCTTGCGCAGACGATGACGTACCTGCGTCAACAAAGGATCATGGGTTACGAGGGCGAGATCATCAATGTCCGCCAGATGGGCGTGGCGCTTGCCTCCAGCCGCACCCACTGCGATGAAAAGTACGCCGGTGTGTCGCGCCCAAACGGCCATTGCGGTCTTTGCTTTCACCTGATCGCAAGCATCGATGACAGCACTTACTCCCTCAGGCAACAGGCTGGGCCAGTTGGCGGCATCCACAAATTCTTCGATGCATGTCACCTTGCACGCAGGATTGATTGCATGAATACGATCTCGCATGGCCAGCACCTTCGCCTGGCCCAATGTAGCCTCAACTGCATGAACTTGACGATTAATATTGGACTCTGCAACGTGGTCCAGATCAATCAATGTTAGGCAGCCCACGCCGCTGCGCGCCAGTGCCTCCACCGCCCAGGACCCAACGCCGCCTATGCCGATGACGGCCACATGCGAGTCAACTATACGTTGCGCGCCCAATACACCGTACAGACGAGCCAACCCACCAAATCGTCGATCCACACTCATGGCATGCGATTCAAACTCCACATTTAGCATGAGTCTTACAGCTCAATTCGTACATTGCCAGACTAACGCAAGCGTAGTTTGTTATTTGAGACGTGACAGTCTTTCTTTGGCAGCCACTGCAGCCTCCGACTGAGGATAGGCCTTGATCAGATCGTCCAGTGTCTTACGGGCACCGCGTGGGTCTTTGAGTTCAATCTGGCAGTTAGCGATGGACAATACGGCCTCAGGAGCACGCAAATGATCTGGCACGCGCGCAATCAGAGCCCGAAAATTAATCATGGATTCTTTGTAGTCACGCGTCGCATATTGCGCGTTGGCAAGCCAGAACAGCGCTGATGGCCCATATCCACTTTGTGGATAACGCTTGAGAAAATCCAGAAACACGGTTTGCGACGCAGGAAAATCGCCTTTTCTAAAAACCGCCAACGCCGCTTCGTAGTCCCGCTTTTCAGCTGGTTCCGCCACAAATTCGCGACCATCAACTGCAACTTTTGTGGGTTCAAACTGCCGGAGACGATCGTCCACCCCTTGGGCACTGTCTTTCTGCCGCCGCTGTACATCCGCAACGTCACGCGACAATTGTTCATTCAAACCCCTGAGCTTCGCCGTCTCTGAACGCAAAGTATCAATCTGGTTTTGCAACTCGAGCAAACTTCGGCGCAAGGAAGCATTGTCTTCAGCCGCACGACTCACCCCCTGCTCCGACTCCAGCCGAGTGGCCTCGACACGCTGACGAAGATCAAGTATGGCCTTGCGCGCTTCGTCGTCTTCGAATAATCCAGCACTGGCGGTTGTCGCCCCAAAGCAAAGTAAAGCGGATATAAGAGTCAGGCGAAAAATTTTCACAACATCAGTTTCCACATCGACTATCGATAGCTAATTTCGGCCCGACGGTTCTTGGCCATTGCATCTTCGTCAGACCCTTGCGCAGCCGGTTTTTCTTTGCCAAAACTGACCGCCTCCACTTGACTGTCAACGACACCAAGAAGGCCCAAAGCCCTGCGCACAGCTTCCGCCCGCTTCTGACCCAGTGCAAGGTTATATTCGCGGCCACCGCGTTCATCGGTGTGTCCCTCGATTGCTACTTTGCGCCCTTTGTCCGCAACGATAAAGCGGGCATGAGCCTCAATCACCGACTGAAACTCCGGTTTGATAACAAAGCTATCAAAGTCAAAATAGACAATCCGCGGACCGGCAGGAATAGCACCCTGCTGAGCAGATTTTGCGACATCTACCGATGTCACTCCCCCCTTGTTGACAGAACTACCCTGCCCCCCCGCACCATCCTGAGAAATAGTGGTTCCAGACTTGTCTTCAACAGGCACACTGTCCAACTTCACAGCTGAGCCGCAACCCGCCATCAGCACGGCCGCACAAAAAGCCAACAATAGATGTTTCATTAAATTATTCCTAGTAAGAGTTTATTGTTTCTGGAACGGACCCCAGTCCGGTTCACGAATATTGCCATTTTGACCAGCCAGACGTGCTTTGAGTTTACCGTCCAGTGTCGTTGTCATTAGCGCTTCCCGCCCTTGTTGTTGGGTTGCGTAAACAATTAAGCGACTGTTAGGTGCAAAGCTCGGACTCTCGTCTGCCGATGTATCGGTAACTGCATTGACGGCTCCGCTCGCAAGCTCCATCACATGTAACTTGAAAGCACCATTCACCCGGGAAATGTAGGCCAGCCAGCGACCGTCAGCGCTAATCGCAGGAGAAATGTTGTAACTACCAGTAAACGTCACTCGTTCCGCGTTGCCGCCGGTCGAGGGCATCTTGTAGATTTGTGGAGCTCCGCCACGGTCACTGACAAAATAAATACTCTTACCATCGGGCGTGTAGGCAGGTTCGGTGTCAATACTACTGGATTGGGCTAGCCTGCGCGGCTCTCCACCGCCTGCGTCAATCGCATAGAGTTGGGAGCCTCCGTCACGACTCAGCGTCACGGCCAGCGTGCGTCCATCTGGAGACCAGGCTGGTGCACTGTTGGAGCCCCTGAAATTTGCAATCAGGCGACGTTTACCGCTGACGACATCGTGCGTGTAAACGACCGGCTTGCGGGACTCAAACGAAACGTAGGCTAACTGGCTGCCATTGGGAGACCAGGCTGGCGAAATAATGGGTTCGGGGCTTGCCAGAGCCGATTGAGCGTTTTCACCATCGGCGTCAGCGACCCACAGTTGATAACGCTGGCCGGCCTTGGTGACATAGGCAATTCGTGTTGAAAAAGCGCCCTTGTCACCCGTCAGTTTTTCATAAATGAAATCGGCAATGCGATGTGCCGCGAGTCGCAAATCGGCTTGAGCCACGGCATAACTCTGGCCACCCAAATCTTGCCCTCGCACCACATCCCATAGTCGAAACCGTACGTCGTACCGACCATCAGCCAGACGAACCACACTCCCCGTCGCCAGAGAGTCAGCGCCCTTTTGCCGCCATACAGCCACATCAGGGCGACTGCCCTCGTCAAGGGCAACACCCGTTGTATCAACACCGCGAAATTGCCCGCTGCGCTCCAGGTCAGCCTGCACGATGCTGGCAATCTTCTGTGGTGCGCCGCTTTCTCCACGAAACGTTGCAACAGCGATAGGCAACTGGTTCAAGCCAATTCCCGAAACGTCAACCCGAAACTGGGCGAATGCGGGAAGACCCAGGCTAAAGATCAGAAGAAAAAAATAAAATCTTGTAATGGTTTTGCTCATCTTGGGTACTGCATATTGAATCATTTCAGTTGAGTCGCGTCACTCTCACGTCATCAGTGACAAGAGCGTCATCGACACCTTTAAGGGCGCGCATAACGCCTGTATGCAAACGCCGAGTGACCAAGTGCCGATTGGACTCCTCATTGCTGCGACTATTTTCTTTATGCCACAAATGATAAACCTCCGTCGCACAAAAACCGTTCTTGCGTTGCAGTCCAGCATTATGAAGGCGTAACACCAAGTCAGCGTCTTCGTGTCCCCATCCCTGAAACGACTCGTCAAAACCATTGACGCGGACAAAATCGTCACGCCAGATTCCGAAATTGCAGCTTCTGATCTTTCTCCAGCGAAATTTTTTCTCTTTGCGAAATGGCGCATTAGGCCATTGCAGCAAATGGATCAGCTTATTTACATCACCGGTCAAACGCCAGCCAAGCCAATCACGCCAATGGGCGGTGTTGATATCAACTTCGTTGTCCAAAATTTTCTCGGTTAGAGATTCGCTCAACAACACACGACTTCCATTGACAAAAAACCCACCCTCGGACAAAGCCGTGTGCGCCTCGACAAAGCGAGGATTGGGTATGCAATCACCATCCATGAAGACCAAGTAGTCAGCGGTACTGGATACTGCTGCAAGATTGCGGGCTCGTGAAGCAGTGAAGCCGGTATCAGGGTGCCAAACATGGCTTACGGGACAATTGAATTGCGGTAAGGCCTTGTTTAGGGCCGCAATAGAGGCGGGACCAGACCCATCGTCTGCGATGATCACCTCATGCGATTCACCGCATTGTCTGGAGAGCCCATTCAAGACCTGCAACAAGGTGTCCACGCGGTTGTAGGTTAAGACAATAAAAGCCGTTTTCACTTTCCGCTTGCCTTTGCCGTTGGGGCCTGCGCTTGCGACATCAACCAGCGTTTCGCATACCGATAGTAAGTTCCTTCAGCATTGGATATCGCCAGGGCCAAGCCCAGCTGTCCATCGAGAAAGCCCCGGCGCAACACGTAAGTGCGGAAAAAGGCCCACACCCCGTGCCCGATGGCACCCCATAGACTCGCCGATGCGCCCTTTCGGGCCATACCCAATGCGCCCGCCGTCGAATAACGATTCACCTTGTCGAGCACCGACTCAAAGTCGGGAAAACTCAGATGACGCAATGGCGACCGAAGTTTACCAATCGGTTCCCGCGATATCAGGCGCTCATGAACCAGGTCATCGGAAAACCTCGCCTTCCCACGACGGAACAGGCGAACGACCAGATCTGGTTGCCAGCCAGAGTGCTTCATAAATTGGCCACAGTAACTGGACAGCCTGGGGAAACAGTAAGCATCATTCAATGGGGCTGTAGAAATGACCGCCAGAATTTCGTTCCGAAGCTCAGGGGTAACCCGTTCATCTGCATCAATGGACAGAACCCATTCGCCGCTGACAAGATCAAGCGCCCGGTTTTTTTGAGGTCCGAAACCGGGCCAATCGTCGCTTATGGCGACCCGTGCACCCAGGCTGCGTGCGATGTCTGCAGTTCCATCGGTACTTGCATTGTCCAGAACGACCACCTCATCGGCGAAGTCAAGACCCAGCAGGCAATCGGAGATATTGGCGCACTCGTTGCGAGTGATTACGATGACAGAAAGGCGCATAGGATATGCGGGAGTGTAGCAAGTTGCCGTCATAATACGTGCGTGCCTAGCCCCTGCGGGCGGCCTCCGATGACTTTTGGCAAAGCCAAAAGCACTAAAACCACTCACAGATGACGCAACCCATTTCCCCGAGCAATCGAGACCTGTACACGCGACTGCTGTCCTATGTCAGGCCTTACTGGAAGGCTTTCACGCTCGCGGTGGTGGGAATGATAGGAACGGCGGCTACGGAACCGGTATTTCCAGCCATTATGAAGTATCTGCTGGACAACGGATTCAAGACGCAGGACGCACGCATGGTATGGCTTATACCGATCGGTATCGTGTCGCTATTTGTAGTACGCAGCATTTTTGTCTATTTCACAGGCTATTTGATGATGTGGATTTCAAGCCGACTGGTCACTGATTTGCGTCGGGACATGTTTGCCAAACTCCTCGTTCTCCCAACCTATCACTATGACGAACATTCCGCGGGTCAGTTGATTTCCCGTCTTGTCTATGACGTGAACAACGTGACAGACGCAGCGACCAGCGCCCTGGTTTCGGTGGTTCGGGAATCTCTGACGGCCGTTGCGTTGATCGGCTACCTGCTCTACCTTGACTGGAAGCTAACACTAATCACCTTGGCCATCGGTCCAGTGATTGCGATCACTGTCAAGTTGTTCAGCAAACGAATGCGGGCTGCCAGCCTAAAGAGTCTGCAAGCGATGCGCCTGATTTCACATACGGTTGAGGAAACCATTTCAGCAGAACGGGTGGTTAAGATTTTTGGTGGTCAGGCCCGGCAGCAGCAACGGTTTTTTAATGCTACGGAACAATTTCGTAGAGCCCAGATGCGCGAAGCCATTCCTGCATCCGCAGTGACCCCCATTACACATATCGCAGCCTCTGTCGCGATTGCAATCATCGCCTTCCTGGCCCTGAGCCAATCCACCGGTCAAGCTGGGGCCTCGGCGGGCGGCTTTATTTCATTCATCACGGCCATGTTGCTGCTGATTTCACCAATCAAGCAGCTGACGACGGTCAATACAACCATTCAGCGCGGCCTCGCAGCCAGCGAGAGCGTATTCGCATTGCTGGACACACAACAGGAAGACGATCAGGGAAGGCAGCAATTGCTTCGGGCTAAAGGGGACATCTGTTTTGACGACGTGAGTTTTCTTTACCCCGGCGCAGAACGCATTGCCTTGAAAAGTATCAACTTTCAGATCGCAGCGGGTCAAACTGTGGCATTGGTTGGCGCCTCCGGTGGCGGCAAGACAACCATCAGTTCGTTGATTCCCCGCTTTTACCCTCTGACATCCGGCCGGATATTGGTCGACGGTATTGACGTGCAGGACCTGACCCTCGCCAGTTTGCGCCAGAACATTGCGCTTGTCAGCCAGGATGTTGTTTTGTTCAATGACACCATTGAAGCCAATATTGCATATGGTTCATTGGAAACATTCAGCCGGGATGAAGTGATTAAAGCAGCACGTGCAGCCCACGCATGGGACTTTATCGAGCAGCTTCCCAATGGCCTGGACACGCTTGTCGGTGAAAACGGCGCCAAACTTTCTGGCGGGCAACGTCAGCGTATCGCTATTGCACGAGCCCTACTCAAGGACGCGCCGATTCTGATACTAGATGAAGCGACCTCAGCACTCGACAGCGAGTCCGAGCGCCAGGTGCAGGCCGCGCTCGCCATTCTCATGCGAAATCGAACAACATTAGTTATTGCGCATCGGCTCAGTACCATTGAGCATGCGGACTGCATTCTGGTCGTTGACCAGGGACGGATCGTCGAAGCAGGCAACCATGCCGAGTTATTAGCTGCAGCTGGGTATTACGCCAATCTGCGTCGGCTGCAAGCATGAGCATTCCCATCCTCATGTACCACCAGATCGATGCTCCGCCACGGCGCGGTACCCCGCTGCGCGGCCTGGTTGTTTCGCCAGCTGTGTTTGCACGTCAGATGTTCGTACTGAAATGCCTCGGCTTCAGAGGCTTGTCCATGCGTGATCTTGAGCCCTACCTGGAAGGCAAGCAGCACGGGAAAGTGGTCGGCATTACCTTTGATGATGGCTACCAGAATAATCTGACAAACGCGCTACCCACTTTGACGAAGCATGGCTTTACGGCCACTTGCTATGCCGTGAGTGGCATGCTGGGCGGCGTCAATATCTGGGACAAGGAAATTGGTGTCGCGCAAAAACCATTAATGACCGCAGAGGACTGGCACGTCTGGCTGGACAGCGGTATGGAAATCGGGTCACACACCCGTACACATGCAGACCTCACCCGGCTCGACATGGATGCTGCGATCGACGAAATTGCGTTATCGAAGCAGGAGCTTGAAGACAGCCTGGGGTGTTCTGTCCGTCATTTCTGCTACCCCTATGGCCGATTTGATATCTCGCACGCTCAAATGGTAAAACAGGCCGGATACATCACGGCGACAACAACACGTCGTGGAAAAATTCAGGGAAACGACGACCCGTTTTCGCTCCGTCGAATTCTGATAGCCCAAGCCACACATATCAGCTTATTCATCCTAAAAATTCTCACCAAGTACGAAAATCGACGAGGTTAAACGCAAGCATCATCGATGGAAACAATTACTAAATAGAAAAATTATGGATGAATTAGTTCTTTATTGCAAAAGTTATTCGCGAGATTTAAATAGATGCTTGCGATTAACTCAATCGATTGAAAAATACAATATAGAAAAAATTGATTTTTATTTATCTATTCCATCCAAAGATTTTTCCTTATTTAAAGACAGCTTCTCTCCATTCAACGTGAAATTAATCCGAGATGAAGAAATAACTTCAAAAAATCCAAAAATTAAACTAGATGAGATAAATAAACTTCCTGGCGAAATATCTCAGCAAATCATTAAATCAGAATTTTGGCGTTTGGGGGTTTCCGTCAATTACGTATGCCTGGATTCAGACAACGAATTCATAAAAAACTTTACAAAATCAGATTTTATTTGCGACGATGGAACACCTTATACAGTGATTGGAGAGGGGAAAGAATACCTGACTTATTTTGCCTCAAAAAAAATAGACAAGATTCAAACCTACCTCAACAAGGAAGCCAAGCACGTTCAAGAATTTATTGGTCGAAGCGGAAAGATCTACGACTTTGGCATCCCACCTTTGGTTTGGTCGAGACGTGTATGGGAGTCATTTGATCAATTTCTTTGTGAAAAAGATATGAGCTTCGCCGATGCCATCATTCAGTATCCATACGAACTGCGCTTGTATGGAGAAGCATTACTTAAGTTCAACGCAATTCCGTTGCGTCCAGCAGAACCATTTTTCAGAACATATCTTCATGAAATTCAATACTACGCCGATAAAAAAAGAGGAATCACTCTTGATAGCATAAGAAAGAATTATCTTGGTATTGTTAAACAATCCAATTGGGAAGGCATAAGCAATGAAGCCCCAAAAAGCGTTTTATCACAAATGAATAAGACGATAAAAAGCATGATAAAGAAATTCCGAGCTTGAAACAGTTTGTCTACGGCTTACACTGCTGAAATGTAACTCGCGTTTGTAAATTCAAAGCTACTGATGCATAGGCGAGAAGAAATCCTTGCATTTCCATCATATGATCACGAAATATTGAGTCTGTGAAGCCGCGAAGAATCCAAAAAGTGGACAGCGCCACAAGTACTATCGCCCACTCATTCAGCTGTCTCTCACGGCGCAGATAAGTAAGCCCCTGTTTCAAGAAGAATAGCAGAGCCCACATATACAGCGCTGCACCGATCCATCCCAAAGCCAATACGGTATCAAGCCATCCGTTATGGGTATGTGCCATTTGAATGGCTGGCGTGGCACATTCCTCCATCAGTAATTTCTGAAATGAATGTCTGGATCCATCGCTCCCCCAGGGGTGTTTGAGTGCAAGTGCAAGGCCGGCACGCAAAACAACCATCCGGGCACCGTCGCCATCACGCACACTGGAGATAATCTGCTGCGCTTGCTCGCCAGAACCATATTGCGAGATTATTTTGGATTCAATGGAAGATGTTCCCTCGCACTGGATCTGAATGGCATCACCCTGAAATCCAGCGACAAGTTGCGAAGCCATGTTTTGCCAGCGGGCATCTTCCTTGACGGCTACGGCAAGGACGGCAAGCCCTACAAGCGTTAGGCCTAGCAAGCCGGCGAGCAAATTAATACGTCGACTATCTGCACGCACCAAATACGCGCAGCCAAAAGCAAGCACGCCTCCAATCAGACCAAAAGCCAGGCCAGCCCGTGAATGCGCCAGAGCCGTACTCAAGAGACAGGCAAACATCAAGGCCACAGCCAGGGGCCGCAGTGGCCGGTGACCTGCAATGGTGGCAGCTGCCAAGAGAACAATCGCCTGCCCAGCGGCGTAACCAAGATCCGCGTGATGTGTCTCCCTCCCCCAATAACCCCATGGAATCGACGATGTCGTCCACGCCTTCAAACCAAAGAGGCAGAGATGAACCAGTATGGAGAAAGCGCTTGCCAATCCGAGATAGAAAACAGCACCTTTGTCCTTGCTATAAAAAATGGTGGCGACTCCGGCGCCAACCAGCATGGCCAGTACTCCCCGGCCCCATTGCCCAAGCAAGTTTTCCAAAGCTATTGCCGGTGAAACTGCGATGAACGGGAAAAAGAGGATATAGCTCACCCATAGCACGACAGGCAGTACCCACTTGACGGCAGGAGGGCGCGCTTTTAGAAATTGCCATGCCAGACACATAGATAACGCCAAAAGGACCACATTGCGTAATGCAATGGTGTTGGACATTGGCAAAACAGCAATGTAACAAGCCGCGAGCAGTCCGATCAAGAACGTTGGCGTGCTGACCTCTTTGAGTCGGAGGAGTCGAAGGGTTGCCAGTCTCGTCATGTCATGAGTTTCCAGTTCCGCGAGCTTCGCGGCGAGTTACGGATAACTCATTTACCCAACCGGATAATTGACTCACGGCCGCCTCGGTGGTGTACGGGCTGACGTGATCGTTCTCCTCCAGACCAGCCGCCCGCCACCGATCAAACAGCTGCTCCAAAGCGGTTGCCAACGCAGGACCTGGCAGTGAATTGCCGGCTTTATCATCACTCCAGCAAACGGCCCAATGACCCTGCTCACGAATCAGGGCAGCCATTTGCGGGTTGCGATGCACGACTGCCAATATCGGCCGTTGCATCCATAGATATTCGTAGAGCTTGGACGGTATGTATTCAGCGCAGATGGCATCTTCTCCATGCAACAACAACAGCACATCCACGGACCGCATGCGGTGCAATATCTGCTCACGACCGCTCAAGCCGGTCTGAGGATCGGCTTCAATTCTGCCAAAGTGGCGTACGCACGGACCTACGCGAGATCCTGCCAACACTTGAGTTGAGACCTTGTCCAGTGGCCCTCCGTACAAATGCAATTCAGTGGCTTCAACCAGTTCATGCCGACGCTCGCTGAGCATTTCCAGTGCCGCTACGATTGGCCCAAGGTGCCGGGTCGGAGAGAGCGAACCGAAATGGCCTATAACAAACTTCCCCCCGGAATAGTAAGGCGGCAGCACCTGGAAAGGCTTGTCGATGCCGGGCAACATCATCTTCCCCCGCTCGGCCAGTTGCGGGTGCCGCAAACGGGCACTGGCCAGGGCCTGCTCAGTGAACCAGATCGCAATATCCGCATGGGTGCATATCAGGCGCTCAACCTCTGCCTGCATCTTTTGCTGGCGTGAAGTGGGCGTTTCCCCAGGTATCACCATCGGATCGTGTACCTCCGCCAGCCACGGCGTGCCGGAGGCCCGCTTGAGCGAACGAGCCGCCAAGTGCGCAGCAAAAGCACCACCGGTCGAGTAAATCAGATCAAAAGGCTTCTGTCGGGCCAATGCACGCCCTTTCAGGTAGGCACTCAACCACCAGGACCAGGAGCTTTCGACGGGCCACAGCAGTTTTTCCAGCAGCATCCAGGGCAATAGAAAAATGGAGGCCAGCGTCATCAGCAGGCGATAGCGAATGCCATTGCCCCAACGACGTCTCAACACGTGCCGCAATTCAAACCGAAAACCGGCTGGCCCCATCGGCCATAGCTGGTGATGCTCGACCTCGGTATCATGACTACCTGACACCCCACTCAAGACCACGACCTCGATCCCTGCACGCCGGAGGTGCGGCAACTTGTCGGTGATGGTCTGACTGGCTGCCCGGCCGTCCATGTTGAACGCGTGAGCGATAACGAGCCAGCGCTGCCGGGGGTTAGCAGTCATTCGAATAACCGGAGCCGTAGAGATTGGAAATGTGAAAGAACAGCGTCATTCCAAAGGAATTAGTGCATGGAAGCGGCCTGCAAATACAGCTGCTCATATTGTAGGGCGGCCCTCTCCCATGAATGAAGCTGGGCAAACTTCAAGCCATTACGGTGCAGATGCGCCGCAAGACCTGGATCGCCCAACACAGAGCCAATAAGCCGGGAAAGAGCCTGCGGATCTTTGGGATCAGGCAATAACATGGCGTCAACGCCATGCGTAAGTTGACTGGATATACCACAATGCCCGGGGCCGCTCACAATGACGGGCAATCCGTGGGCCAGTGCCTCAAGCACCACCATGGCAAAGCTGTCCTCCAGCGTCGGGTGGGCCAGGCAATCAGCCGCGCAATAGGCTGGGGAAAGATCGTCGAGCGATCCGAGGAAATGAATTCGTTGCTCGAGGCCCAAGCGCCCAGCCTCCTGGCGATATTTGGATGCAGACCTGGGGTTCCCCACAACAAACAAACCAACCTCTGCAGGCAAATTCGCCATGGCCTTCAACAGGGTGTCCAAGCCTTTTCGTGCGTAATCATTCGCGACAAACAGGACCAAGGGGCGATCCTGTGGCAAATCAAGCATTTGCCGTGCAGCTCGACGCGAGGGCAAATTCACAGGAAGATTGGTTCCAGGGACAATGACGGAGACCACAAGCGTGCTATCAGGATAGGCCTGCTCGCACTCCCTGCGCAGGTTCTCCGAAGTTGCGACTACTGTGCGTGAAGGACGCGATTTGAAGCGGGCGCCTTCCAGCAACACGTAGGTGATCAGGCGCGGACTCAGGGCAACCTTCAGCCATTGCACAAAGCGGCGAATCCCGTGACGCGCAAAAAACAGGTTGTGTCGCACCGGTCTGACATGAATGGTCTGGATTTGTCCGTGCCAGGTGTTCTCGTGGGAATGCACCACATCAAAGCCGCATCGGGTCTGCATCCAGGTGGCAACGGCAAACAAGAGCTGATTGACCCAGCGCGGCTTGCGGCTCAGGCAAAAAACACGGTGATAGGTTACCCCGGCCACAGGATGATTCGATTCCTGTGCAAACACATGAATGTCATGACGCGAGGCGAGCTGCTGGACCAGCGCGACCGAGTAACTTTCCGCGCCCCCGCCCGATTTTGAGAATACCCGACTGATGACGGCAATGCGCATGGACCTACAGAAGAACAATATCGTATTGCTCTTGCCCCATCGCACCTTCACTCTGCAATGAAACCGGTTTGCCGATGAACTCACTCAAACCAGCCAGATGCTGGCTTTCTTCATCCAGAAACAACTCAATCACCTTGGGCGACGCGATCACGCGAAACTCGCGCGGGTTGAACTGGCGCGCCTCACGCAGTATCTCGCGACAAATGTCGTAAGCCACACTGCGCGCTGTTTTAACAATGCCCTTTCCTTGGCAGGTCGGACAGGGTTCACACAGCATATGTGCCAGCGACTCACGTGTGCGCTTGCGCGTCATCTCGACCAGACCCAGCTGCGAAAAGCCGCCCGCCATGGTTTTGACGCGGTCCCGCACCAGCTGTTTTTTGAATTCCGCCAAGACCGACTCACGATGGTCTTCCCGCACCATATCAATGAAATCCACGATGATGATGCCCCCCAGATTGCGAAGGCGCAGCTGGCGCGCTATCGCCTGAGCGGCTTCCAGGTTGGTTTTGAAGATGGTGTCGTCAAAGTTGCGAGCACCGACAAAGCCACCTGTATTCACATCGACCGTGGTCAACGCCTCGGTCTGGTCCACGATCAGATAGCCGCCTGACTTCAGCTCGACCCGGCGCCCGAGCGCCTTGGCGATCTCGTCATCAATGGCATACAGGTCAAAAATAGGGCGTTCGCCCTTGTAATGCTGGAGCTTGGCCGATGCTGCTGGCATGAATTCGAGGCCAAAGGTCTTGAGGGCCTCAAACTGTTCCCGCGAGTCCACCCGGATGGTTTGTGTACCTTCTCCTACCAAATCACGCAATACGCGCTGCAGCAGGCTCAGGTCCTGGTGCAAGATCGACAAAGGCGGCAGACGCACGGATGCGCTCTTGATACGAGCCCAGGCTTTTCGCAAATAGCCGATGTCTTCAGACAACTCCAGATCAGAGGCGTCCTCACCATTGGTTCGAAGAATGAATCCGCCGCCTTCATTGCCAGCCAGGGCCACCAGGCGGGAACGAAGCTCGTCGCGCTGGTGTTGCGGGATTTTTTGTGACACGCCGACATGGTCGTCCTGCGGCAGGAACACGAGCATGCGCCCGGCAATACTGATCTGAGTGGACAGCCGCGCACCCTTGGTACCAATAGGATCCTTGATAACCTGCACCATCAGTGCCTGTCCCTCAAATACCTGCTTTTCAATCGGAACCAGTGGCTGTGTATTGCGCACCATGCTGGGTGGCTCGCCTTCTGGCTGGCGGTGCCAGACGTCGGCCACATGCAGGAACGCGGCGCGCTCCAGACCAATGTCAATGAACGCGGACTGCATGCCCGGCAGCACGCGAGCCACCTTACCCAAATAAACATTGCCAACCAAACCACGCTCCAGCGTCCGCTCGACGTGCAACTCCTGCAGCACGCCATTTTCAACAATGGCGACACGGGTTTCCTGCGGAGACCAGTTGATAAGAATGTCTTCTTGCATGGGAGGTGGGGTGCTCAAATCTTGAAGCCAAAGGTCCGTAGCAGTTGCGCAGTTTCAAACATGGGAAGTCCCATGATGCCAGAGTAGCTACCGGAGATAAACGAAATATACGCCGCCGCCCTGCCCTGCACACCATACGCACCGGCCTTGCCCATGGGCTCACCCGAGGCGACATAGGCCTGAATCTGGCGGGGGCTCATGTCGGCGAAGGTCACGCGCGATTCACACAGGGCTTGCACACGCTTGCGCACCGTGCCAAGCACCACGCCAGTCAGTACCCGGTGCGTCTTGCTTGAGAGCTCGGTGAGAATGCGGGCGGCATCAGCGGCATCTATTGGTTTGCCGTAAATGATGCGACCCAATGCCACGGTGGTGTCCGAGCAGAGCACGGGCGCCGTCGGCAACCCCCTTTGCTTGAGTCGCATTAATGCCGCATTTAGTTTGAGTTGCGTGACCCGTTTGACGTAGGCCGCAGGCGCTTCGTTGGGCAGCGCCACTTCAAGCGCTTCGGAGTCTTCATCCGCGCCGGGCAACAGCAACTCATGACGCACGCCCAGTTGATCCAGCAATTGACTGCGTCGCGGACTTTGCGAGGCAAGATAAATGAACTCACTCACAATGAAAACCTGAAAACATCACTCGCGGTGATAAGGATGATTGGCATTGATGGACCAGGCACGGTAAAGCTGCTCAATCAGCAACACCCGGACCATGGCATGGGGCAGGGTCAAATCCGACAAGCGAATGCGCTCATGTGCCGCTTGTTTGAATGCCGGGTCGAGCCCGTCGGGGCCGCCGATGACCAGGGCCACGTCGTCGCTTTCCAATTGCCAGTGCTTGAGCTTGTTCGCCAAGGCAACCGTGGTCATCGTGGTGCCGCGCTCGTCCAGGGCCACGATGCGGCAGCCCTTGGGTATAACGGCTTCGATACGCGCACGCTCCGCCGCGTAGAGATTTTCTAATGTTTTGGAGCCGCGCGGCTCGGTCTTGACGGTTTTGAGTTCGACTTTAAGTTCGTAGGGAAAACGCTTGGCATAGTCATCCCAAGCCGTTTGCGCCCAGTCAGGCACCCGCTGACCCACCGCAACAATCACCAGCCTCACAAAAAAAGACGCTGTCAGGCTTTGCGAGCTACTGCCGTCTTCCTGGCAGGTGCTTTCTTGGCGGCAACCTTGGCCGGTGCCTTGGGTGCCGATTTCTTCGCCGCCGTTTTCGCCGGGGCGTTGACCGTTACCTTCTTCACGGCAACTTTAACCGCGACCTTAGGCGCGGTCTTCTTCTCGGCAACGACGGCGGTGGCCTTGGCCGGTGCTTTCTTCGCAACCGCTTTTCTTACCGGCGCTTTTGCGGCAGCAGACTTGGCCGCCAGCGTTTTCTTCACCTGGGCTTTGGACGGGAAGGCCTCTGCCACGCCCTTCTTGGCGGCATTCGAACGCCTGAGGTTGCCCTCCACCTCGACCACCTTTTTAGTCGCTTTGAGCGGCACGATGATTTCTTTTTCGGTGGGCTTGACGGCACCAAATTTGAGCCGCACCGGCTTTTCGCCCCAAAGTTCTTCCAAGTTGTAGTACTGGCGAAAATTGGGTTGCATGACGTGCACCACGGCTTGGCCGCAATCCACAATAATCCACTCGCCGTTGGTCTCGCCTTCAACCCGGGGCTTGGGGAAACCAGCATCGCGAACCGCATCGCGCACGCTGCCAGCCAGCGCCTTGGTCTGCCGGTTGGACGTACCCGAGGCAATGATCACTCTCTCAAACAAAGCGGAAAGGTGCTCGGTATCGAACACCTGAATGTCCTGGGCTTTGACGTCTTCCAGACCATCGACGATGGCTCGCTGAAGTTTTTGAATGTCTTTTTTTGCAACGGTCGAAGTAGTCATCAAGTAGTCTGGTAAAGGTGGTGGTCGTCAATATAACGCGCAACTGGTTCAAAAACCAGTGGGGCAACGCATTGATGCGCTGCAATTCGGGTCCGAATATCGGTTGCGCTGACAGGCATAACTGGCATTTGCAGCCGCCTGAAACGCGATTCATGCGGTTTGGGAACATTAAATGAGGGGGTAGCCCCCGTCACATCTTTGCGCTCAGCTACACAAATTATAGCTAGTCGCAACACCTCGGTCCATTCATGCCAGCTTGGCAACGCACGGGCCTGGTCTTCACCCATGATCAGAAACAATTCGGCGTCAGGCCATAACGCCTTGAACTCGCGCAAGGTATCCAGCGTGTAACTCGGGCCAGAGCGCTCGGTTTCGCGTGAATCAATAACGACCCCTGGCAGATCTCCAAACGCCAGCTGTGCCATGGCCAGACGGTGACGGGCCGGACTCAAGTCCCGAGCTTTGTGCCACGCCTGCCCGGTGGGAACAATACGGAGTTCATCAAGATGCAAATCAGCCAAAGCAGCCTGCACCAGTGCCCGATGCGCAAGGTGAGGCGGGTCAAACGCGCCACCAAACACACCAATGCGCCGCGCCGCAGACTGCGTGGCGGTCAAACCCATTCCTTGCGCACCAGAAACCTGGCATATAAATCCGCTTCCGGCGAGCCTGCTTCCGGCACGTTTTGGTATGACCAACTCACCAGCGGTGGCATCGACAGCAGAATGGATTCAGTTCGCCCACCCGATTGCAGGCCAAAGTGCGTGCCGCGATCCCACACCAGATTGAATTCGACATAGCGGCCACGGCGGTAGAGCTGAAACGCGCGTTCCCTCTCCCCGTAGGCCATGTCTTTGCGGCGCGCAACGATCGGCAAATAGGCCGTCAAAAACGAGTCCCCGACTGACTGCATCATGGCCAGACTGTCATCAAATCCGAGTTCGGAAAAGTCGTCAAAAAAGATGCCGCCTACACCGCGCTGTTCCGCGCGATGCTTCAAATAAAAGTACTCATCGCACCAGGTCTTGAAGCGCGGGTATTTATCGCTGCCATACGGCGCAAGCGCGGCTTTGCAGGTGGCATGGAAATGCACTGCGTCGTCTTCAAAACCGTAAAAAGGCGTCAAATCCATGCCGCCGCCGAACCAGCACACGTCGGCACCGTCACGCCCCTTTGCCGCCAGCATGCGCACATTCATGTGGACCGTTGGCACATAGGGATTGCGCGGATGAAAGACCAGCGAGACACCCATGGCCTCAAACGGCGCGCCAGCCAGCTCAGGGCGATGTTGCGTGGCGGAGGGCGGCAAACTCGGGCCCCGCACATGCGAGAAACCGCACCCGGCACGCTCGAAAACAGCTCCACCCTCCAAAATTTGGGTGATGCCATTGCCTTGCAGCAGCTCACCGGGTTGCTTCTGCCAAACATCCGTCAAAAACGCACTGCCATCCAACGCCGCAATGGCCGAGGTGATGCGCGTCTGCAAACCCTGTAGATAGCCGCGCACCGCCTCAGTTCGCGATGAATTTTGATCCACCACACTCATGGCGCCGAATTTTTGACCGCGCGATGCCCAATGTCCGTGCGGTATTGCATGCCATCAAAATGAACACCCATGGCCACTTCGTAGGCACGCTGTTGCGCTTGCCGGACGTTGTCCGCCAGCACCGTCACACACAAAACGCGCCCACCCGACGTGACAATGTCGCCCTCTTGCATGGCCGTACCCGCATGGAACACGACGGCATCGTCCTCCTCCTTGGGCAGGCCGGTAACGACATCGCCCTTGCGCGGATGCAGCGGGTAGCCGTGCGCCGCCATGACCACGCCCATGGCCGTGCGGCGATCCCACTGCAACTCGACCTGATCCAAGTGGCCATGCGGGCCCGGCTCGGTAGCAGCTAGCATCACGTCGACCAAATCAGTCTTGAGTCGCATCATGATAGGTTGCGTCTCCGGGTCGCCCATGCGGCAGTTGAACTCCAGCGTTTTGGGATGCCCGTGGGCATCGATCATCAGCCCGGCGTACAGAAATCCGGTAAACGGAATACCGTCTTTTTCCATGCCCCTGATGGTGGGCAAAATAATTTCACGCATGGCGCGGGCATGCACATCGGGCGTCACTATCGGTGCAGGCGAATATGCCCCCATGCCGCCGGTGTTGGGGCCCAGATCGCCGTCCAGCAGACGCTTGTGGTCCTGGCTGGTGGCTAAGGGCAACACATTTTTGCCGTCACACATCACGATAAAGCTGGCTTCTTCACCGACCAAAAACTCTTCAATGACGACGCGCGCACCACCTTCGTTGTGTGTCACGCCCAGCTTATTGTCCACCAGCATGAAGTCAACCGCTTCGTGCGCTTCGGCCAGGCTCAAGGCCACCACCACGCCCTTGCCGGCGGCCAGGCCATCGGCCTTGACGACGATAGGCGCGCCCATCTTGTCAACATAAGCGTGTGCCGCCACCGGATCCGTGAAGGTCTCGTACTCGGCGGTCGGAATACCGTGGCGCTTCATGAACGACTTGGAAAATGCTTTGGAACTCTCCAGCTGGGCAGCAGCCTGGGTTGGACCGAAGACGCGCAGGCCATGTTTACGGAACTCATCCACCACGCCCGCCGCCAACGGACCTTCCGGGCCCACCACGGTGAGGCCAATTTTCTTGGCCACAGCCCACTCCCGCAATTCCTGGACGTCCGTGATATTGACATTCTCCAGCCGGCCATCCAGCTCGGTGCCGCCATTCCCCGGGGCCACATAAATCATTTGCACTTTGGGCGACTGCGCCAGCTTCCAGGCCAGGGCATGTTCACGGCCACCACCGCCAATCACGAGAATATTCATAGCGCCTCGCTGTCAATCTCTGCGTTGTGGTAAATATTTTGCGTGTCGTCCAGCTCTTCCAGCACGTCGAGCAGCTTTTGCATTCGAACAGCATCGTCGCCGGTGAGTTCGATCGGGTTTTCGGCCCGCATGGTGACCTCGGCCATTTCAGGCTTCAGGCCGGCGGCTTCCAGGGCGTTTTTGACCACCTCAAAGTCGGCATAGGCGGTCAACACTTCAATGGCACCGTCGTCGCCGGTAATCACGTCTTCGGCACCGGCTTCCAGCGCCACTTCCATGACCTTGTCTTCGTTCGTGCCAGGGGCAAAAATGAGCTGGCCACAATGCTTGAACTGAAACACCACCGAGCCTTCCGTGCCCATGTTGCCGCCGTATTTCGAGAAAGCGTGGCGCACTTCGGCTACCGTGCGCACCTTGTTGTCGGTCATGGTATCGACCAGGATGGCCGCGCCGCCAATGCCGTAGCCTTCATAACGAATTTCTTCGTAATGCACACCTTCCTGGTTACCGGTGGCCTTGTCGATGTTGTACTTGACGCGGTCAGCCGGCATGTTGGCCGCCTTGGCGCGCTCCACCGCCAGACGCAGGCGCGGGTTGGTGGCCAGATCGCCGCCGCCAGCGCGGGCTGCCACCGTGATTTCCCGGATGATGCGGGTCCAGATTTTGCCCCGCTTCTCATCCTGGCGACCTTTGCGGTGCTGAATATTGGCCCATTTACTGTGTCCTGCCACGGGGAATCCTTCAAAAGTTCGTTACGCTATCGAGTCAATTGTACTTTTCGAGAGCATCATGTCCGATCCCATCCTGATTGCACAACACGGCGAGACCCAATGCTTCCTGCGGCCTGACAAGGCCAACCGGCACGGGCTCATCACCGGCGCCACCGGCACCGGCAAAACCATCACCCTGCAAACCATGGCCGAAGGCTTCTCGCGCATCGGCGTGCCGGTGTTCATGGCCGACGTCAAAGGCGATCTCACCGGCATCTCCCAAGCCGGCACTTTAGGATCAAAACTGGCCCAAGTTCTCGCCGATAGAGCGCTTGCCGCTCCTGAATTTGCGGCGTGTGCGACCACCTTGTGGGACGTGTTCGGTGAACAAGGCCACCCGGTGCGGGCCACCGTCAGTGACCTGGGGCCGCTGTTGCTGGCGCGCATGCTCAACCTGAACGAGACCCAGGCCGGCGTGCTGCAACTGGTTTTCAAAATTGCCGACGATGACGGCCTGCTGCTGCTGGACATGAAAGACCTGCGCGCCATGTGCCAGTTGGTGGGCGACAACGCGGCCGAGTTCACCACCGAATACGGCAATATCAGCGCCGCCAGCATCGGCGCCATCCAACGCGGGCTGATGCAGATTGAGTCCCAGGGCGGCGACCAGTTCTTTGGCGAGCCCATGCTCAATATCGAAGATTTCATGCAAACCGACGCTGACGGGCGCGGCCTGATCAACGTGCTGGCCGCCGACAAGCTGATGAACGCCCCCCGCCTGTACGCCACGTTCTTGCTGTGGTTGCTGAGCGAATTGTTCGAAACCCTGCCTGAAGTGGGCGATCTGGACAAGCCAAAGATTGTGTTTTTCTTTGACGAGGCGCACCTGCTGTTTACCGACGCGCCCAAGGTGCTGATGGAACGCATTGAACTGGTGGTGCGGCTGGTGCGCTCCAAAGGCGTGGGCGTCTATTTCGTGACGCAAAACCCGCTGGACATTCCCGATTCGGTGCTGGCCCAGCTCGGCAACCGGGTGCAGCATGCCTTGCGCGCCTTCACGCCGCGGGACCAGAAGGCTGTCAAATCGGCCGCTGACACCATGCGGCCCAACCCGGCGTTGGACATCGGTGCCGTCATCACGGAACTCGCTGTCGGTGAAGCGCTGGTGAGTTTTCTGGACGAGAAAGGTCGCCCCGGCGTCACCGAGCGCGTCTACGTATTGCCGCCAGCAAGCCAGATTGGCCCCATCACGGCGGACCAGCGCAAGGCCCTGATAAACGAGTCGATCGTGGCCGGCGTTTATGAAAAAGCGCTGGACCGGGAATCCGCTTACGAAAAAATCAAGGGGCACGCCGAGACACGCCTGGCGACCAAAACGGCCTCAGCGCCCGCGCGCGACGCGAACGGCCGGAAGCAGGCGCCAGCCCAGCCGGAGAATGAAACGAGCACAGCAGCGCCAGCTGGCGGCGGGTTGCTCGATAGCCTGGGCTCCATTTTTGGCGGCGGCGTACGCCGAACCCGCACCTCCGCCGGCGAACAACTGATCCGAAGTGCCGCCAGCTCCGTGGGGCGCGAAGTGGGACGCCAGATCATCCGCGGCGTGCTCGGTGGCATCTTCGGCGGCTCCAAACGCTAGATTTTGACAATTGGCGTGACCGCCACAACTAAATATTTGACAAGGACCCCCTGAATGAGCACCTCAAACCACCCTGATCCCCACGTTCATCTGGTTGACCATCCACTGGTCCAGCACAAACTGACGCTGATGCGCAAAAAGGAAGCCAGCACCAACAGCTTTCGCACCTTGCTCAATGAAATCAGCATGTTGATGGCTTATGAAGTGACGCGCGACATGGCGATGCAGGAGGTGGAAATCGAGACGCCGCTGGAGACCATGACCGCCAAAGTGATCGACGGCAAGAAACTGGTGTTTGTGTCCATTCTGCGGGCGGGCACCGGCATTCTGGACGGCATGCTGACCATCGTGCCGGGCGCGCGCGTCGGCCACATTGGTCTGTACCGCGACCCCAAAACCCTGCAGGCCGTGGAGTATTACTTCAAGATGCCCCAAGACATGCAGGAGCGCGACGTGGTGGTGGTGGACCCGATGCTGGCCACCGGCAATTCAGCCGTGGCCGCCGTGACCCGGATCAAGCAGCTCCAACCCAAGTCCATCAAGTTTGTCTGCCTGCTGACCTGCCCCGAAGGCATCGCCACTCTGCGCAAAGCGCACCCGGATGTGCAGATCTACACCGCCGCGATTGACCGGCAACTCAACTCCCATGGTTACATCCTGCCCGGCCTCGGGGATGCCGGTGACCGGATTTTCGGCACCCAGTGAGGATTTCATAGTCAAATAGGCATCTAGCCCTCGCCGCATATGCGCAAATAGCTACTAATTTAATAGCAAATTCAATCAAAAGGGGCACGCCGCCTTTGCCGACTATCACTGCAAAACTGCGACGGAATCAGCCAGTGTCACGACTCGCTCATTACCACCAGCACCTGCGCGTCGGTGCGGCCCAGCGAGAGATAAATGTGACCGATGCCGCTGTCGAAATACGCCGACTCGTGGCGCCCGAGTTCGATGAGCTCGCCGGTCTCAAAATGGATGCGCACCCGGCCTGACTTCACCATGACGAACTCCTCCCCCGGATGGCGGATGAAATCCGGGAACTGCGCCCGTTCGCGCGCCACGATGCGACCAAACAAGGGCGTCATGCGCTTGGCCGGAAAATCCGTAGCCAGCATGCGGTAGTCATAGTTGCCCGAGCTGTAAGCCGGCGCCGTGTCGGCCGACGACCACACCACCGAAGGCGCCGGCATGCCGAGCGGTGCCGCCGCTCGCGGGTCAAACAGTTGCCCTACGTCCAGCGAAAGTGCGCGCGCCACCGCAGCGAGCTTTTCGTAACTGACAGAGATCTGCCCCAGCTCCATTTTGGACAAGGTGGACAAAGCCACGCCGGAACGTGCTGACAGGTCCTTGAGCGTCAAGCGCCGCGCCTTGCGGTGTTCGCGCAGACCCAGACCCAGGCGCACCCGATCCGGCTCGGGGGCTGCGACAGGCGTGGCGACCGCGGTGCGGGCGGAAGGTGCGGACATGGTGTTTTCCCTTGATTCAACCCAAACGGACAAATGACGCTGGACAGGCATGATTCTCGCATGCGAGAATTCTCAAATGCGAGAATTTGACATCATCATCCTCGGCGCTGGCATGGCCGGCGCTTCCCTGGCCTGGCGCCTGGCCGGACTGCGCAGCGTCGCGCTGATCGAGCGCGAGAGTCAGCCCGGTTACCACTCGACCGGCCGTTCGGCCGCCATGTTCATGGAAAGCTACGGCCCGCCCATGGTGCGGGCGCTGACCCGTGCCAGCCGGGCGTTTTACGAACAGCCGCCCCCAGGCTTTGTCAGTGAGCGGCTGATGCAGCCGCGTGGCGCGCTGTACCTGGCCACGCACGGCCAGGAGGCGCAACTCGCGCAGACCCACACCGAACTGGCTGCCACCTGCCCCAATCTCACGGTGCTGGATGCTGCCGCCACACTGGCCCGTGTGCCCTGCCTGCGACCCGAAGTGGTGCACGGCGCCCTGTACGATCCTGGCGCACAAGACATTGATGTGCATGCGCTGCACCAGGGCTTTCTGCGTGGCTTCCGACAAAAAGCAGGCCCGGACGGTGAGCTGCGCACCGGCGCCACGCTGACGCAGGCCAGCCACGATGGCCAGCGCTGGACCTTGGTGTTTGCCGATGGCCAGACGCTGCAGGCACGCACCGTGGTCAACGCGGCAGGCGCCTGGGCTGACGAAGTAGCCGCCCTGTTCGGCGCCCGCCCCATCGGCCTGGTGCCGCACCGGCGCAGTGCTTTTACCTTCAAGCCGCCCGAAGGCGTGGACGCCTCTGACTGGCCGGCCGTCGTCGGCGTGGACGAGAGCTACTATTTCAAGCCCGACGCCGGCCAGCTGCTGGGCTCGCCCGCCAATACCGACCCCACCGTGCCGCACGACGTGGTGCCCGAGGAGCTGGACATTGCCATGGGCATCCACCAGATCGAATCGGTCTCCACCCTGAGCATCCGCCGCCCCAGCAGCACCTGGGCCGGCTTGCGCTCGTTTGTGCCTGACGGCGAGCTGGTGATCGGCCCGGACGATGCCTGTCCCGGCTTTTTCTGGCTCGCAGCCCAAGGTGGCTACGGCATCCAGAGCGCGGCCGGCGCCAGTGCGCTGGCCGACGCCCTGCTCAGAGGCGTGGCGCTGCCAGAAGAATTGATCCAGCAGGGCGTCGAGCCTTCGGCCTTGTCGCCAGCCCGGCTGCGTGCCTGAATCACCCTTCCCAACCCTTTCTTTTCCAACGAGGTCCCCCCATGCAAGCGACTCCCCTCAAGACATTGCGCCGTACTTTGATCGCCAGCAGCATCCTCTTTGCCGCCCTCCTCGGTTCAGATCTAGCGGCCGCAGCCGGCTTCCCCGAACGGCCGCTCACCTTGATCGCACCCTACCCGGCCGGCGGCGCGGCCGACGTGCTGGCACGCATCCTGGCCCGAAAGCTTGAGGAGCAGTTGGGCCAGCCGGTGGTGGTGGACAACAAACCCGGCGCCGGCACCGCGATTGGTGCGGCAGCCGTGGCCAACGCCAAGCCTGATGGCTACACCTTGTTGATCAGCTCCAACTCCACCTTCACGCTGAACCCGGCGCTCAACCCCAAGCTCCAGTACGACCCGGTCAAAGGCTTCGAGCCCATCGGCATGGTCGGCTCGGTGGCGCTCGCGCTGCTGGTGAATTCCTCCGTCACGGCTACCGGCGTGCCGCAACTGGTCGCAGCGGCCAAAGCCAGTCCCGACAAATTCGTCTATGGCAGCTTCGGTAACGGCACCACCTCGAACTTCGCGGGCGCCATGTTCAACGCTGCCACCGGCCTCAAAATGACGCACATACCGTACCGGGGCAGCGCGCCACTGATGACCGACCTGATCGGCGGGCAGATTCCCCTGTCCTTCGACACCGTGGTGGCCGCCGCGCAGCAGCTCAAGAGCGGCAAGATCAAGGTGCTGGCGGTCACCACGGCCAAACGCTCGACGATGATGCCCGACGTTCCGACCGTGGCCGAGTCCGGCTACCCCGGTTTCGACATGACCGCCTGGCTCGCGCTGGTAGCACCGCATGGCCTGCCACCGGAGGTCAAAGCACGGCTGGAGAAGGCGCTGGCCACACTGATGGCCAGCCCGGATACGCAAGAAAAAATGAAGACCGCCGGTTTCGAGCCGGCTTACCACGCCATCCCTGACTGGGCTGGCATGGTCACGGCCGATATTGCCCGCATGAAGGGCATCGCCGAGCGCTCGCAGATCAAAGCAGATTGAGGCCGAACATGAATACCAGCCTGCCCGAGAAATCCGCCGTCGAGCTGCGCCGCCTGATCGGCAGCCGCCAGCTCTCGCCGGTGGAACTGCTGGATGCCTGCATCGCGCGCATTGAGGCCCTCAACCCCGCCGTCAACGCCATCTGCGCGACCGACTTCACGCGGGCCCGCGAAACCGCGCGCCAGGCCGAGGCGCAGGTGATGCGCGGCGAGCGCTTAGGTCCATTGCACGGCCTGCCCCTCGGCGTGAAAGACCTGCAGGACACCGCCGGCCTGCTCACCACCTACGGCAACGTGCGGCTGCGTGGCAACGTGCCCGCCAACGACAACGCACTGGTGGCGCGGCTGCGCGCGGCCGGCGCCATCGTCACCGCCAAGACCAATGTGCCCGACATGGGCGCGGGCGCCAACACGCGCAACCCGGTCTGGGGCGCCACCAGCAATCCATTCAACCCTGCCCTCAATGCCGGTGGCTCCTCGGGTGGCTCGGCCGCCGCGCTGGCCACCGACATGCTGCCGCTGTGCACGGGCTCGGACACCGGCGGTTCGCTGCGCATTCCGGCGGCGCTGTGCGGCGTGGTCGGGCTGCGCCCCTCCCCGGGGTTGGTGGCCAACGACGCGCGGCCGCTGGGCTGGTCGGTGATCTCAGTGCTGGGGCCCATGGGGCGCAGCGTGGCGGACACCGCGCTGATGTTGGCCGCCAGCGTAGGGCCGGATGCGCGCGACCCGCTGTCCTACCCGGTCGACGCGTCCACGTTTTGGCCCTTGAAAGAAGTCGACCTTTCAAGCCTGCGCGTGGGCACGACGGAAGACTTTGGCCTGTGCATCGTGGACCCCGAAATCCGCCGCGTATTCCGTCAGCGCGTCGAGGCGATCCGGCCGCTGGTGGCAAGTTGCGAGCCGGTGGACTTGCAACTCGGCGATGCTGACCGTACGTTCGACATCTTGCGTGCCGAGAGCTTCGTAGCCGCTTTTGGCGACACCTACCGCAACGCGCCCGACACCCTGGGCCCCAACGTACGCGCCAACATGGAAATCGCGGCCGCCATCACGCTGGCCGACCGGGCCTGGGCGCACCTAGAGCAGACCCGCGTCGCGCGCCGCTTCGCCAAAGCGTTTGAGCAGTACGACCTGATCCTGGCGCCGGTGACGCCGGTCACGCCTTTTTCGTGGACCGAACTGTATGCCGGCCAGATCGACGGCCAGGCCATGCGCAACTACTACCACTGGCTGGGCCTGACTTATGTGGTCACGCTGGCCACCAACCCGGCGCTGTCCCTGCCCTGCGGCAGCGACGAGCACGGCATGCCGTTTGGCCTGCAGTTGATCGGGCGGCTGCACGGCGACACGCAGTTGCTGGCCGCGGCCCAGGCACTGGAACAGGCTTGTCAGTCCACGCCGGGGCTGTGCCGCCCCAAACCGGACATTGACGCGCTGCGGGTGGCCCGGCCCGAACTCAAGTCCATCGTCACGCATCCGCCGCAAACAGACGGCTCCGGAGGCGCTGGCGACGGCATGACCGCGGTTTGACCGGCGCCGTCACCGCCGCCGCGCCGACCTCACCCCGGTCAGCTCGGCCACGATTGCCAGCACCTTGGCCAGCCGACCTGAGTTCGAGACTTCGACCGTGAAGGTCATCCAGGCCGTGCCCTTCACCGACTGGGTTTGCACCCCGATCACGTTCATTTTTTCCTTGGTGAAGACTTCCGAAATATCGCGCAGCAGACCTTGCCGGTCAGCCGCTTCGATCGCCACGTCCACCGGATAGACGGCGGTCGTAGCGGCTTTCGGTAGCCCCCACTCCACCTCAATCACCCGCTCGCCATTCTTGGCCACCATCTCGCGCAGATTGGAGCAATCGGTGCGGTGCACGCTCACCCCCTTGCCGCGCGTGACAAAGCCGCAAATGGCATCCGGCGGCGCCGGCTTGCAGCACTTGGCCAGCTGCGTCATGAGTGAATCCACGCCCACCACCAGCACCCCGCCTTTGGCCGGGTTGGCCGCACTGCGCGGTTTTTTGAGCAGCAGGTAGTCGTCTTCTGACGGCGCCGGTTCGGGCGGGCGCAGCAAGATTTCGATATTGCGCAGCGAGAACTCGTCTTTGCCGACCACTTCAAACAACTCGTCCGCCGAGTTGAAGCCGAGTTGCGAGGCCAGGTCTTCCAGCTTGACGGCGGTCTTGCCCAGCCGCTGCAACAGCTTTTCCACCGCCTCGCGGCCCTTGGCCACGGTCTCATGCATCGCCTGCGCGTTGAACCAGGCACGCACTTTGGACCTGGCCCGGTGGCTGACCAGATAACCCAGCTCGATATTGAGCCAGTCGCGCGACGGGCCGCCTTCCTTGACCACGGTCACCTCCACCGTTTGCCCGTTTTTCAGCGGCGTGTTCAGCGGCACCATGACGCCGTCGAGGCGCGCGCCGCGGCAGCGGTGGCCCAGGTTGGTGTGCACGCTGTAGGCAAAGTCCACCGCCGTGGCGCCCTGCGGCAGCTCGACGATGGCCGCGTCGGGCGTCAGGACATAGATCCGGTCGTCAAAATCGCCCTGCCCCTGTTCACCGGAAAGATCACGCTCCCAGGCCAGCAGCTGGCGCAACACCGCGATTTTGGCGTCGTAAGCGCCGCTGGCCGACACGCCAGCATAACCTTTGACACCGGCCTCTTTGTAGGCCCAATGCGCCGCCACGCCGTGTTCGGCATGGTCATGCATGGCCTGGGTGCGGATCTGGATTTCGATCGGCTGGCCATTCCCGTCGCGCACCACCGTGTGCAAGGACTGGTAGCCGTTGCCCTTGGGCTTCGCAATGTAATCGTCAAACTCGTCCGGGACCGGCGTGAACGTGCTGTGCACCCAGCTCAGGGCGGCGTAGCAGTCGGGAATGCTCGCCACCACGATGCGCAGCGCCCGAATGTCATAGACCTGGTCAAAGCCCAGCGACTTGCCGCGCATCTTTTTGACAATGCTGTAAATGTGTTTGGGTCGGCCCTGCACCATTGCGTCGATGCCCTGTGCCTTGAGATCCGCCTCCAGGCAGGCCCTTAAATGCGCCACCTGAGCTTCGCGCTGAGCGCGTTTTTCGTCCAGCAAGCGCGCCACCTGCCGGTAGGTGTCGGGCTCCATGAAGCGAAAGGCCAGGTCTTCCATCTCCCACTTGATTTCCCAAATGCCCAGACGGTTGGCCAGCGGCGCAAACACCTGCTGGGCCTCGCGCACCAGGCCAGGCGGTACCGGCAGCTTGCTGGCGGCAAAAAAGCGCAACGTTTGCAAGCGCGAGGCCAGGCGCAACATCACGACGCGCAAGTCGCGTGAAAACGCCAGCAGCATCTTGCGGACGTTTTCGGTTTGCACCGCGACCGTTTGCGCCATGGAGATCGCATTCGATGCCCGGGCATTGGCCACCTGGGTCTGGCGCGCTTGACGCTGCACCCGCACCAGCTTGGTGGTTTCCACTGCCAGCTCGGCGAAATTGTCACCAAAGGCCTTGGCGATGACCTCTTGCGGTTTTTGCAGGTGATCGCAGGCGTAGACCAGATAACTGGCCGCCTGCATGGCCTCGGAGCCCCCAATGGTCTTGAGAATGGCGGCCACCGCATCGGCATGGGCCAGAATGTTCTCCCCCGTATCCAGAGATTCACAAGCCAGCAGCGGCTCGGCAAAGGCGCGGGCACGTGCCAGCGCGTGGTCCTGTTCGGGCAGGCTCTGGGCGGTGGCGGCAATCAGTTGCGGTACGGCTTGGGTCGGGGACACCGATTCAGCAGGGTCGGCTTGAAGTCTTTTCATCCGGGAATCACCAATTATTTTTTAATCAAGCAGGAAGTCTGTCACCGTTTGCACCTGCTTGTCGGCGATGAAAGTGGGCGCATGACCCACCCCTTCAAACTCCACCAGCCGCGCCTTGGGGCCGCGCGCCACCATGGCCTGCGCCGTCTCAACCGTCAGCAAATCGGACTGGGCACCTCGGGTCAGCAAGGTGGTGGCGGTGATGTGGTCATACACCTGCCACAACTGCGCCTCGGCCTGGGCCACCGACTCTTGCGTCATGGCGCCGAACGGCGTTGCAATGGCCGGGTCGTAATGCAGCGTCACAAGACCGGGTTCGCCCACCACGGGCTTGACCATATGGCGCGAAAAGGCCAGCCACTGCTCCGGCGTGTGTGGCCCGAAGCTGGTCGACACCGCCCACAGGGCATCGGCCGCCTGCTGCACCGAGGAAAACTGCACCGAATGGCCCAGGTATTCGCCAATGCGCTGCAAAGCCTGCCACTGCATGGCGGGGCCCACATCGTTGAGCACCAGGCGCCGTATCGGCACGGGCAGGGGCAGATCGGGCTGCCCGCACAGCACCATGCCAATCAGCCCGCCCATGCTGGTGCCCACCCAGTCCAGCGTGGCGGGTTTGAGGTGCGCCAGCAAGACCAGCATGTCGGCAACGTAGGCCGGAATCTGGTAATAAGCGGGGTCTTTCAGCCAATCGCTTTGGCCGCGACCGGCCACATCCGGACACACCACACGAATGCTGTTGCCCGCCTTGGCGCACAAAGCCTGCGCCAGTACGTCAAAGTCCCGCCCCTGGCGCGACAGACCGTGGACACAGACCACGACGTGGGTGCTTTGCGGATTGCCCCATTCCCAGTAAGCCATGCGATGCCCACCGGAAGCATCAGGACAAAAAATGTAATTCAGAACAGGTTCAGACATGGTGAGAGCAATGGTTTGATAAAGTCGCTGTGCCAACAGGTGAGCGATCCACCGTGACAATCACGACATCCTAATTCAATCGCAGTATCCCCCTACCCCTTAACGGAGAAACAAATGTTAAAAGGCAAAACAGCCCTCATCACCGGATCTACCAGCGGCATTGGCCTTGGCATTGCCAAAGCCCTGGCGCAGCAAGGTGCCAATATTGTTCTCAACGGCTTTGGCGACGTCGAAGGCCCGAAGGCCGAGGTAGCAGCCCTGGGCGTCAAGGTGGCTTACCACGGGGCCGACATGAGCAAGCCCGCCGAGATTGAAGACATGATGACCTACGCCGCCGCCCAGTTTGGCCGCGTCGATATTCTGGTGAACAACGCCGGTATCCAGCATGTGGCCCGCATCGAGAATTTCCCGGTGGAACGCTGGGACGCCATCATCGCCATCAACATGAGCAGCGCCTTTCATGCCACCCGCCTCGCCCTGCCCGCGATGCAGGCCGCCGACAACGGCAAGGGCTGGGGCCGCATCATCAACGTCGCCTCCATCCACGGCCTGGTGGCCTCGGCCGAAAAATCGGCTTACGTGGCAGCCAAACATGGCGTGATCGGCCTGACCAAAGTGACGGCTTTGGAAAATGCCACGTCCGGCGTCACCTGCAACGCCATCTGTCCCGGCTGGGTGCTGACCCCCTTGGTGCAAAAACAGGTCGATGCCAAAGCGGTGGCGCTGGGCGTCACGGTGGAGGAGGCCACCAAGCAACTGCTGGCTGAAAAAGAACCGTCCATGCAGTTCACCACGCCCGAAGAACTCGGCGCGCTGGCCGTGTTCTTCTGTTCACCGGCCGGCAACAATGTACGCGGTGTGGCGTGGAACATGGATGGCGGCTGGACGGCGCAGTAACGCTATAAAAACGATAGCCACCTGCGCTTAGGGGACGAGGGCTAGAGGCTTAAAACAGTCTTAAACCCTGTCTTGGTACATCAGATGGACTGTTTGAACGCCATCACCGCCTGATTGCGCAGGGTCTGGAGCAGCGCCAGCTGTTTCGCATCCAGCACCAGGCCGCCCTTCTCGGCTTTGTCCGCATAGATCAAGCCAAAGGGTTTGCTCTTGATGCTCACCGGCAGCAGCAAAAAGGTCGGGGCATTGATGGCCTTGCGGTACCAGGCCGGCAGGCGCCCGGTGATATGCGCCTCGGTGGCGTCACTGATCATGGCGTCTGCACCCTTGGTGCAGACCGCCGTGAACAAATCCGGCGTGCCAGCCTTGAGCGCCACGTTGAAGATTTTGACCAGGCTCTCGACGTCCTTGCCCAGGCCGAAGCGGCCAGTCAGCGCATCCGTCTTCGGGTCGCGCATGCAAAAGATGATGCGCTGAAAGTCCATGGCCCGGAACATGGTTTCCAGAATCATGCGCAGCAGGTCACTCAGCTTGACGTCTTCGACCATGGCATTGGTGATGTCCTGAATACCCGCCACCAGGGTTTGCGTCACGCGCTGCGCCTCTTGCTGCGCGGCGACTTCGCCTGTTTTGCCCATCGGCGGAGGCACCGCCTGGGTGGCGTGCAACTCCAGCGGCGCCAGCATGTCAGCAGGCTCCGTATCGTGTTCCTGGAGCGCATCTGCGTCTCCTTCGGGGGCTTTCAACAGTTTCGCGGCAGCGGAACCGGGAAGCACCTTGATGTCCATGGCCATCGCCATGTCGATGAGTTTTTTGCGCGCCACGCTGGTGGCCACCTGCACCTCCGTGGGACTGACGCCCAGGGTCTTGGCATAGTGCCTGGCCACCTGCGCCAGTTGCGCATCCATGGCTTTGGGGTCCGCGTGCAGCAGGATGTCCGCCAGGTCGTTGGCCGCCAGGGCCATCCAGCGCAGGCGTTCACCGGCCTCCGCGGGCACGCGTACGGGCGGCTCCCCAACCGGCTTGTGCATGCAGCGCTGTATGCCTTCGGGCAAGCCCCAGGCTTTGGCCACGCCCACGCCCAAGGCCTCAAAACTCAGGCCCAGCACACTGGCAGAGGCCGTTGCCTCGCTGACCGGCTGGCGGGTGGAAGTGGTGAGGCTGCGCACCGTGCGCGCTTCTTCGGGAAAATAGAACTCGGCCAGCAGGCGGCCCAAACTGTGAAACATGGCGCCAATGAAAGCGTCCTCACTTTCCCGCGCCGCAGGGCACAATTCGCCCGCGATGGAGGCAGCCATCAGGGAGCGCAAAAATTCCTCTTTCAGCACGTGGGCATGGGCCTTGTCCTGCATATGCTCCAGCAGCACCAGGCTGAGCGCCATATTGCGAATACCGTTAAACCCCACCAGACTCACCGCCCGCGACACCGTGCTGATGCTGCCACCCCGGGCGAAATGAACGCTGTTGACCAGGCGCAGCAGCTTGTTGGTCAGCGCCACATCCTTCAGGATTTCATTGGTGACGCTGCCGATGCTTTCGGTCTCGGAGGTCGCCATGCCTTGAATTCGAACCACCGAGTCCGACATGGCGGGGAAATCACTTTTATGGCGCATGCGGCGCAACAAGAAATCAAGCGTGCTATTGCCAGTGGCACCGGCCGACTTCTCGGTTTCTCCGGCTTTGGCTTTATCGGCAGCGCCCGACCATTTGGCCAGTTCGTCACGGAAAACCTTCGCACTGGGATAGCGCTGCAAGGGGTCGCGGGCCAGCGAGCGCATCAAAATTGCGCGCAGCCCGTCATCCACCCCGGCACTCAAGTCGGCCGGCAGCACAAGCTGCTCGTGAACGACCCGGTAGATGGCGCGCACGGGATCGACTTCGGTGATGAGCGGCTTGCCCGAGAGCAGTTCGGCCAGCACCATACCGGCTGAAAAAACATCCACCAAGGGCGTGACAGGCGCCCCTTGGGCAGCTTCGGGCGCCATATAGCCGGGCGTACCGCTATCCGGTGCTGGCCTCCCTGCGCCACCGGCCTCCTTCATGCGCGCGGCAATGCCGAAATCCATCACCCGTGCCCGGCCTGCAGCGTCCACCAGCACATTGGAGGGTTTCAGATCGCGATGAACGACGCCAGCACCGTGGGCCACGACCAAAGCGTCCAGCACCTCCATCATCAGGGCCACGCCTTCCGCAGCCGGCAAGGCCCCGCGTTTGGCCAGCACGGCGGACAAGGTCTGCCCCGGCACATACTCAAACACCAGGTAGGGCTGCTGATCCTGCACGTCGGCCTCAAATACCGGAACGATATTGGGGTGCGTCAGGCGGCTGACGCTACGGGCTTCCTGCAGCCACTGGACAATGGCGGCGGCGTCGGAGCCGTGGCCCATCTTCATCAGCTTGATCGCCACTTCGCGCTCCAGGCGCGGGTCAAATGCCAGCCAGACGACCGACTGCGCACCCCGCCCCAAAATGCGTCGCAGCTCGAAACGCCCCAACATGGCGGGTTCCTGCGGCGCAGACAGACCGGTCGCCAGTCTCTTGATGGTGTTGAGGGGTGAAAAAACAGACATGGGTCAATGGACGCGAAGAATAAGGGGCCGGGACCGGATGATAAGGCGATCAGACCGTCTGACGCATTCGATCGGTGCCCACACTTAGAAACTGCTCGAATTCATCAAGCGGAACGGGGCGGCTAAACAGATAACCCTGGTAGTTGTGGCAACCGTGCTGCGCCAGAAAATCTCTTTGCGCCTCGGTCTCAACACCTTCGGCGATCACCGCCAAGCCCAGACTCTGGGCCAGAGCAACGACCGTTTTGGCGATGGCCGCATCATTCGGATCGAGCAGGACATCGCGCACAAAGGATTGGTCGATCTTGAGTTGATCAAGCGGCAGTCTTTTGAGATAGGACAAAGAGGAGTAACCGGTACCGAAATCGTCCAGCGAAAAACTGATGCCACTGGCTCGCAGCGTCGTCATTTTGGCGGCGATGTCTTGCAGGTTGTCCGCCAGCATGCTCTCCGTCAGTTCGAGCTTAAGCCGTTTCGGATTGGCTCCGGTGGCGTCGAGCAGGCGCAGCAAATAACTGGCGAAATCCGGCTCGCGAAACTGCCGGCTGCTGACATTGACTGCCAGCGTCAGATGTGCGCATGCCGGCTGCTGTGCCCAGATCAGCAACTGGGCGCACGCGGTCTCCAGCACCCAGTTGCCCAGCGCCAGAATCTGTCCTGTTTCTTCCGCCAGCGGAATAAATTCAACCGGCGACACCATGCCGCGCACCGGATGAGGCCAGCGCAACAGCGCCTCAGCGCCCGTGACCTGGCCCAGGCCGTCCACCTGGGGCTGATAGAAAAGAACGAATTGCCCCAGCAAGAGACCCTCGCGTAAATCGGCTTGCAGCGCGGCACGCGAATTCACCACGGCCTGCATGAGCGGATCAAAAAACCGCATGCTGTTGCGGCCTGCCGACTTGGCCTGGTACATCGCCAGATCGGCTTGCTTGAGCAAGTCTTCCATCGACACCGATTGGCCGCTGTACAAAGCAATGCCAATGCTGGGGGTGCTGTGAAAGTCATAGTCATTCAGGCGGTAAGGCTGGTTGAGCAGCGCCATGATCTTCTCTCCGACGGTTTTGGCCTCGTCAGCCGCCAACTCGCGCGCCATATCCAACTCTTCCAGCATGACCACGAATTCATCGCCTCCGAGGCGGGCCACGGTGTCACCTTCGCGCATACAGCCGGCCAGACGTGTGGCGACCTGTTGGAGCAGCAGATCGCCTTTCTCGTGTCCCAGCGTATCGTTGAGTATCTTGAAGTGATCCAGGTCAATGAACAGCACCGCACCGCTGCGCAGGCTGCGTTCACTGACCGCCAAGGCCCGCTGCAAACGGTCCATCAGCAAACGACGGTTCGGCAGATTGGTCAGCGGGTCAAAAAACGCGAGTTGCCGGATCTGGTCTTCCGCGGCCTTGCGTTGCGTGATGTCAGTCAAGGTGGTCACATAGTGAGTCACCTGTTTGCTCTCGTCCATCACCGCCGTGATGTTCATCCACTCGGGAAACACGTCACCGTTTTTGCGCCGACTCCAAACTTCACCCGTCCATTGCCCACAGCGTTGCAAGTGCTCCTCCATGTCGGCATAAAACGCATCATCATGCCGCCCCGAATTGATCAGGGCCAGCGTCTGCCCCACGGCCTCGGCCTCGGTGTAGCCCACACTGTGCGTGAAAGCCTGGTTGACCCGCAGAATGACCTGCTGCGGATCGGTCACGACGATCCCCTCCTGCGCCTCAAAAGCCGTTGCCGCAATGCGCAACTCGGCATCAGCCCGATGTCGCTCCGAGAGATCAATATCGATGCAGAACATTTCAGCCTCCCGCCCCGGCAGGTTCACAAACGCGTGGCTGGAAAACACAGGCACTGCAGAGCCATCCTTGCGCCTCAGCACCAGCTCCCCAGCGGGAATGGGCACCTGGGTTTCAAACATCTGGCGCATGGCCTGGTTCACGCCTTCGCGCATCCCGGGAGGAATGATCAGGTCCTGCAGCTTGCGTCCAATGGCCTCCTCGGCCGTGAATCCGTACAACTGCTCCGACGCCTTGTTCCAGTAGCGGGTCGTGCCATCCGGTGCATACCCTTGTACCGAGACCCCATTGATGTCTTGCAACAAATTGCGAAAGCGGGACTCGGACGCGCGCAGAGCCAACTCGGTTTCATGACGACCTTCACCATCCAGCAACAGCAAGCCCAGAAACAGCGTGGCCGGAGAAAACGTCAGCAGCATTGGCAGGGCAAGGTCGGCAAGACCGGTCTGGGCGTTTCCTGCCGGGAACAGGATGAACAGCAAAACCCCGATGCCGTGAATAAGGAAACCAAACACCAGCAGTTGCACCGCGCCAATTCGGGTCCAACCCTTGTCCACAGCGTGGCGGTAAAGCAGTCCGAGCAATACGCAGGAAACCACCAAAGCCACTGCGATATTGACGCCGCTGCCGCCGAGCCAAAACCGATAGCCCCCCGCGATGACGGCAGAGAGCCCACCTACCAGTGGCCCGCCAAACAAACCCGCCATGCTGAGCACAACAGAGCGCGCATCGACAATTACACCCGGCGTCACTACAACGGGTGTCATCATGCCAACAACACAGATCCCCCCGAAAAGGACCCCCGAAGTCACTTGCCCGGCCACTTTGTGATCACGCCAGAAACGGATGTTGACACCCTGCAAGAAGCTCAGTGCCAGCAACAAGGCGATCCCCTTGACGAGCTCAATGATCAACTGAGTCCTCCCCGGACGTGATGTTTTTTGGATTATGAACCGCAACGGCCCAAATCCAAACCGGAGACTAGCCTGGGAAAAAGACCCTATTTCAGTTGCACCGACCCGGATACTGTCACGACGACCGAAGTCTTGCCTGCTTCAACAGGCAGGGCTGCGTCGACTGAGGCCGCTTTGGCCTCCGCGGCCATCATCCGGGGTCTGGGGGTGAAACCCTGATCGTTGGCGCTGATGTTGACTTCCCGCAGGGTATAGCCGGCAAAACCGAAGCCTCGCGCGATCTCCGTCGCACGCGCCTTGAAACGTTCAATAGCCGTGCCTTGCGCATCACCCTCCACTTTGGTGCGTTGCTCGCGGCTCAGGCCAAAACCCACGCTGCCAATGGTCAGTGTCTGGATCTTGCCGGCGGTACTGCTGATACGGGCGAAATCACGCCCTTCCAGAACCAGTTCGGCCGAGCCCTGCCAGCCAATCGGTTTGCCATCACGGCCATAACGCGGATACAGGCTGAAGTTACCGGTGCGCACGTCAAGCTGGCCCGGCTGCGCCACTTTTTTGGCTTCGACCAGCGCTGCGTCGATGGCGCTCTTGAGCTGGCTTTGCACCGCACCGGCATCGCTGCCGTCGCGGGTCGTGTTCATGGAAATTGACAACAAATCCTGCTGCACCTCCACCGAACCACTCGCCGAAAGCTGCACCACGTTTTGTACCGGAGGATACATATTTTGTTGCGCAAACAGGCTGCTAGCCCCCGTCAATAATGCGTATACAGCTATTATTTTAGTAGCATTTTTCAAGTTGATTTCCCAAGTGAATGAAAGCAGGGATCGTAGCAAGCGGGAGCTGCCAAGGTTTGCCCGGCAATGCATTGAGGTTGGGCCGCAGCAAGCTGCCACGCGCGCGCCCCTCAAACTGGGGAAACAAAGCGCGCTGCTTCTAAAGCGTCATGGACGATCGGAGTTATCCGGGGTGGCCATTTGGCGCTGCTGACGCAACTGCTGCCGGAGGTCCGCCCGCTCCTGCGTCGACAAGTGCCGGATGGCTGAGACGTTCTCAAACATCTGATCCTTGCCTTGCTCCTCCCGCTCTTGCAGTGCTTTCAGGGCAGCCCGCAATTCTGCACGCCGCTGCTCCAGCGCCGCGGGTTCGGGGCGAACCGTCCGACTAACGGCCGTTTGAGCCCAGGCGCCAACAGCGCAAAGCGACAGTAGAAGAAAAAAACGAAAATGCTTCATGATTCAAAGATAACGCCAAATGCCTGCAGGCGTTCACATTGCGCTTGTATGGTCTTGCGTGCCAGGGCAACATTTGTAACAGTGTGTCAACATGCGCTGAAATTTCCGGATTTCACCTCGCCAAGCCTGCAGAATGGCCATTGTTACAAATTCGAGAGGAGCCATCATGAGCCAAGCCCCCAGCCGCAATGACAAAATAATGATCGTCGACGACGACGCCCGCATCCGCGATCTGCTGCGGAGATACCTGACACAAGAAGGCTTTGACGTTCTACAGGCCGAAGACGGCAAGTCCCTGACGCGCATCCTGTTGCGTGAAGCCGTTGACCTGATCGTACTGGACCTGATGATGCCGGGCGAGGACGGATTGTCGATTTGTCGGCGCTTGCGAGCGGCGAACGACAGCACCCCCATTATCATGTTGACAGCCAAAGGCGAGGATGTAGACCGCATCGTCGGCCTGGAGGTGGGCGCAGACGATTACCTGGGTAAGCCCTTCAACCCGCGTGAACTGCTGGCCCGCATCCATGCGGTGCTGCGTCGGCGACCCGTGCAGGAAGCACCGGGCTCGCCGTCAACCGATAACCATGTCGTGACGTTCGGGCCGTTTACCTTTGACCTGGGTGCACGCACGCTGCGCAAGGACACCGAAGACCTGCCGCTGACGACCGGCGAGTTCGCCATGCTGAAGGCGCTGGTACGGCATCCGAGCCAGCCCTTGTCCCGCGAAAAGCTGGCGCAACTGGCGCGTGGCCGCGAGTTCGAGCCATTTGACCGCAGCCTGGATGTGCAGGTGTCGCGCTTGCGCAAATTGGTGGAAGTGGATGCCGCGGCTCCACGCTATATTCAGACCGTCTGGGGTGTGGGCTACGTTTTTGTACCCGATGGTGCAGGTTGAACACCTTGTCATCCACATTTGACACACCGCAGCAGGACCTCACCAGCCCGATGCCCCTGGACACCACACCCGGGGGCCTCAAGGCGGGGGCGCGGGTAGGCCTGAGCCTGTTCTGGCGCACTTTCTTCCTGCTCGCCCTGCTGCTAACGGGCAGCATCCTGGCCTGGCTGCAATCGTTGCGCGCGCTGGAGTTTGAGCCCCGCGCCATCCAGACCGCGCAGCAAATCGCGTCGCTGGTCAATTTGAGTCGCGCCGCCCTGATTCATTCCGACGCCATCGCCCGGGTGTCGTTGATCAAGACCATGACGGAAGAGGAAGGCGTGCGCATCGTGCCGCGCGAGCCTGGTGACACTTATGAGCCGTTTGACACCGATGCGCTGGGCCAGCGCATCTCTCTGGAATTGGGTGCCCGGCTCGGGCCGGGCACGCTCGTGGCGAACAGTGTCAACCACGAGGAAGGGCTGTGGGTCGGATTCATGATCGACGGCGACAACTATTGGATGCGCACCGATCGTTCCCGCTTCAACGGCACGGCCGGAAGGACCTGGATGATCTGGCTTTTGACCGCCGCCGTGCTGTCGCTAGCCGGGGCAGCTCTGATCGCCCGCCTGATCAACCGGCCGCTCAAGCAGCTGTCGTTTGCGGCGAGTCGGGTGCGCGACGGGGATTTCGATGCCAGCACACTGGACGAAACCGTGGCGACCAGCGAAATCCGGGCCGTCAACATCGGGTTCAACCGCATGACCCAGAAGCTGGCAAAGATCGAGCAGGACCGGGCCATCATGCTGGCGGGCATTTCCCACGACTTGCGCACGCCGCTGGCCCGCTTGCGGCTGGAAACAGAACTCAGCGTCGACGACAACGAGGCGCGTGCCAATATGGCGGCCGACATTGCGCAACTCGACGCCATCATCGGCAAGTTTCTGGACTACGGACGCCCCGGCACGGTCAGCCTCAGCACGTTTGCTTTGCGCGAAGTCATCGATGCCTGCCTTTTCAGCGTGCGCAACCGCACCGATATGCGCTTCAATCTGGACCTCGGCGACAACCTGATGGTGCTCGCCGACGAAGTGGAACTGAGCCGCGCGATCACCAACCTGCTGGAAAATGCCCGCCGCTATGGCAAATCGCTGGACAGTGACATTGCCGTGGTAGATATCGTCGCCAAGGCGCGCGACAAGTGGGTGCTGATCCGGGTGCGCGACCATGGCGCCGGCGTCTCGGATGAACAACTCGCCAACCTGACCAAGCCCTTCTATCGTGGCGAAGCCGCCCGCACCGCCGCCAACGGCGCCGGATTGGGCTTGGCCATTGTCGAGAAGACCATTGCCAACATGGGTGGCACTTTTGTCCTGAGCAATACGTCGTCGGGCGGGCTGGCCGCGAACATCAAACTGCAACGCGCACCGAGCAGCACGGTGACGTTATTGAAAAGTCTGTAGGTGTTGAGATCTTGAATTCAATAGCGCTGCTGTCGAATTCAGAGTATTTTCCGCAATTGCATCGCGGGTCCAGGCGTTGATTTCAACGCTTCTTCTGTCCAGACTTCGCAGCGCACCCCGTACCCGTTTCACGCGGCGGCAAACCCGTGTGCTGAGTCAACAACTTGCCCTGAAGCGAGGGTTTGACGGCGCTTACCGTTGAATTCTTGCGCCGCGAACTGCTGTAGTTGCCGTCGGTCAGTGGCTGGAAAGTCGGAATCAAATGGTGTTTGCCATTGCCGATCAGATCGGACCGACCCATCGCCTTGAGTGCCTCACGCAACAATGGCCAGTTGTTGGCGTCGTGGTAACGCAAAAAGGCCTTGTGCAGGCGGCGCCGGCGCTCGCCGCGCACGATGTCCACGGTTTCGCTGTCGCGCGTGATCTTGCGCAGCGGGTTTTTGTTGGTGTGGTACATCGCCGTGGCGGTGGCCATGGGCGAGGGATAAAAGGTTTGCACCTGGTCGGCGCGAAAGCCGTTTTTCTTCAGCCAGACCGCCAGGTTCATCATGTCTTCGTCGCTGGTGCCGGGGTGCGCGGCGATGAAGTAGGGAATCAAGAATTGCTTCTTCCCCGCCTCGGCGGTGAATTTCTCGAACAGGGTCTTGAACTTTTCGTAGCTGCCGATACCGGGCTTCATCATCTTGGTGAGCGGGCCCTGTTCAGTGTGTTCAGGCGCGATCTTGAGGTAGCCGCCGACGTGGTGGGTCACCAGCTCCTTGACGTACTCCGGGCTTTGCACCGCCAGGTCGTAACGCACGCCAGAGCCGATCAGGATTTTTTTGATGCCCTTGAGCGCCCGGCCCCGGCGGTAGATTTTGATCAGCGGGTCGTGATTGGTGGTCAGGTTCTGGCAGATGCCGGGATAGACGCAGCTGGGTTTGCGGCAAGCCGCCTCGATTTCGGGGCTGCGGCAGCCCAGGCGGTACATATTGGCCGTGGGGCCGCCCAAATCGGAAATGGTGCCGGTGAAACCCTTGACCTTGTCGCGCACGTCCTCAATCTCGCGAATCACCGACTCTTCGCTGCGACTCTGGATGATGCGGCCCTCGTGCTCCGTGATCGAACAGAAGGTGCAGCCGCCAAAGCAGCCGCGCATGATGTTGATGGAGAAGCGGATCATCTCCCACGCCGGGATTTTGGTGGCGCCGTCATGGTTGCCGTTCTCGTCGGCATAACTGGGGTGCGGGCTGCGGGCATAGGGCAGATCGAACACCAGATCCATCTCCGCCGTGGTCAGTGGAATGGGCGGCGGCGTGATCCAGACATCGCGCGCCGTGACGCCCTCGCCGTGCGCCTGCACCAGCGCGCGGGCGTTGCCGGGGTTGGTCTCCAGGTGCAGCACGCGGTTAGCGTGGGCATACAGCACACCGTCGGACTTGACTTGTTCGTAGCTGGGCAGGCGAATCACCGAGCGATCGCGCGGCGGAACCTTGACGCTGCCCTTGCCGTAAAGCGCCGCGTTGGGCACAAAGGTCAGGGGCTGAATGACCGGATTTACCTCATTTTTCAAGGCTAATTGGCCTGTAGCCACCGTACCACCTGCAGGAGTAGCTACGTTATTAATAGCATTTTTTTCGCCGTCTTCCTTGGCGCAGGTACTGCCCTGCCCTGCGGCCTGCTCCGACGTCGTCATGTAGGGATTGATGTGAGTCTCTACCCGGCCCGGTTCATCCACGCCGGTGGAGTCAATCTCGAACCAGCCCTGGCCGGACTCGTCGTCCGGGCGGCGCACAAAGGCGGTGCCGCGCACATCGGTGATTTTTTCCACCGGTTCGCGGGCCGCCAAGCGGTGGGCGATCTCGACGATGGCGCGCTCGGCGTTGCCGTACAGCAACAAATCGCACTTGGCATCGACCACGATGGAGCGGCGCACCTTGTCAGACCAGTAGTCGTAATGCGCGATGCGGCGCAGCGAGCCTTCGATGCCGCCCAGCACAATCGGCACGTCCTTGAAGGCTTCGCGGCAGCGCTGGCTGTACACAATGGCGGCGCGGTCGGGCCGTTTGCCACCGATATCACCGGGGGTGTAGGCGTCGTCGCTGCGGATCTTGCGGTCAGCGGTGTAGCGGTTGATCATGGAATCCATGTTGCCCGCCGTCACGCCCCAGAACAGATTCGGCTTGCCCAACACTTTGAAAGGATCGGCGCTTTGCCAGTCGGGCTGGGCGATGATGCCGACCCGGAATCCCTGCGCCTCCAGCATGCGGCCTATCACCGCCATGCCAAAGCTGGGGTGATCCACATACGCGTCGCCCGTGACCAGGATGATGTCGCAGCTGTCCCAACCCAGTTTCTCCATCTCGGCGCGACTCATCGGCAGGAATTTGGCCGTGCCAAAACGGGCCGCCCAGTACTTGCGGTAGCTGGACAGCGGCTTGGCAGCGCGCACGAAAAAGGAGACGTCAACGGGGGCGTTCATAGGAGACACAAGTGGGGGCAACCGGCGAGTGTAAGGTTTTACGCTTGGCAACGCACTGGCGTGGGTACTCGACGCAGCCCGGCCGAGAGACCTTACAGGGTCAAAAATGCGCTATCGTCAGCCCATGCTTTCCCTTGAATCACTGCAAGCCTATTGGTCAGGCCCCATCATGGCCACCAACATCATTGTTTTCCTGAACCTGTTCGGGGCCTTGCTGCTGGGCTTGCTCGTCGGCTACGAACGTTCTTACCACGGGCGCGCCGCCGGCATGCGCACCTATGGCCTGGTCTGCATGGCCAGCGCCGCGTTGACTGTCATCGGTGGCTATTCCTCATCGTGGTACGGTGGTCAAAGCCATTTGACCACCGGGGACGACCCCACGCGCGTGATCCAAGGCATCGTGACCGGCATCGGCTTTCTGTGCGCCGGCGTCATCATGCGCGAGGGCTTCAACATCAGCGGTTTGACCACCGCCGCCTCACTCTGGGCCTCGGCTGTCATCGGCATTCTGGTGGGAGTGGGCTTCTATGCCGCAGCCATGATGCTGGCCCTGCTGAGCGCCGTTTGCATGGTCTGGATTTCAAAACTCGAAGAATGGCTACCTTCCCGCCAGGCCGTGGCCATCAACCTGAAATTCGACAAGAACTTCATTCCCATCGAAAAAGCCTTGCGGGACATGGCGAATGCGCGCGGCTATGACATCGCGGGGGGCACCATCAGCATCATGCTCAAGGATGAAGCGCAGGAATGGAATTTTGTAGCGGTCGCGCGCAGCCGGCAAAAAATGGGGCCGCTATCGGAACTGGCCCAGGGCATGGCCCAATTCAACGGCGTCGACAGCTTCCACCTGGCCTACGCGCGCAACTGACGAACTCTGGGAATGCAGGAATGAATCCAAATGCTTAATTTTTTGCCCGCGCTTCTGGTGGGCCTGATCGCCAGCGTGCTGATGGTGCTCAACGTGCTGTTGTGGGTGCCTTTATTGCTGTTTTTTGCCCTCCTGAAACTGATCATCCCGTTCAAACCGGTGCGCTTGGTGATCGACCCGATCCTGGTACGCATCGCGGAAAACTGGATTTCGGGCAACAGCGGCTGGATGCGGCTGACCCAGCGCACCACCTGGGACGTACAGGGCATTGACGGCCTGAACTACCACAGCTGGTACCTGGTGAACTGCAACCACCAGTCCTGGGTGGATATTCTGGTGCTGCAGCACCTGTTCAACCGGCGCATTCCGCTGCTCAAATTTTTTCTCAAGCAGCAACTGATCTGGGTGCCGGTAATGGGCCTGGCCTGGTGGGCGCTGGATTTTCCCTTCATGCGCCGCCACAGCGAAGAGTTTCTGAAAAAACACCCCGAGATGCGCGGCAAAGACCAGGAAACCACGCGCCAGGCCTGCGAGAAATTTGCGCTGATTCCCACCAGCGTGATGAATTTCCTGGAAGGCACGCGCTTGACGCCGGCCAAACAGCTGCGGCAAAAGTCCCCTTACAAACACCTGCTCAAACCCAAGGCCGGTGGCATGGCGCTGGCGCTCAACGCCATGGGCGACAAGTTCCAGGCCATTCTCGATGTGACGATTGTTTACCCGGACGGCCCGGTCGATTTCTGGCAATTCCTCAAGGGCGAACTCAAACACGTCATCGTCCGGGTGCGCCCCCTGCCCCTTCCCCAAGACTTGGTGCAAGGCGATTACGCGGGCGACCCAGCCGTGCGCGAGGCGTACCAGAAATGGGTACAGCAGCTGTGGCTGGAAAAGGATGCCCAGATCGAGGCCCTCACTTTTAAGCCGAATAAGCCTCTAGCCCCCGTTGCATAAGCGCAAGAAGCTATCAATTACATAGCTATTCAAAGCATCACTCAGAACCTCAGCTAGCGCATGTGCTTGAACATCTTGGCCTTGAATGATTCGATGATGCTCAGGCGGCGCGGGCCGGGCACCAGTTCAAACGACTCCCCGGCGCCGACGGGTCCGGTCTGATCTACCGCCAGGTAAAAACCACAGAACCCGCTTTGCGCCATGGTCTTGACCGCAGCGTTGAAACCCATGGCCGCGTTGAACTTGTAGCAAGGCTCGCGCGGTTGCGTCACCCGCAGTTCGCAGTTAGCGAACCTGAGCACATCGCCCACCCAGACGTCGGTCTCCAGCAGACCTTGCAGTGTCAGGTTTTCGCCAACCGAGCCAAACGGCAAGGCCTCGTCGATGCCAGTCAGCCCGGCTTGGGTCCGGGCCTCGCGCCAGAACGGGTAGTGCTCGCTGGGGTAGGCGTAGACGGCTTTGTCCAGCCCGCCATGGACCGACAAATCGGCCTGTTCGTCGCCGTCCAAGCCCAGGGGCATGACTTGAACCGCGCCTACAACCGGCAGTTTGTGAATCGCCGTCAGGATGGACCGGTCATTGATTTGAACGCGGCGCGCCGGGGCGGTCTGGAGGCTGAGGAGTGTGGGCATGGAGGCTGAATCTTTGGGACGGATGCACTATTTTCCACCCAGGCCCATCGACCGCGTAATCACCTCTTTCATGATCTCGTTGGTGCCGCCGTAGATGCGCTGCACGCGGGCGTCGGCGTAGGCGCGGGTGATGGGGTATTCCCACATGTAGCCATAGCCGCCAAACAGCTGCACGCATTCGTCCATGACCTTGCACTGCAAATCGCTGCACCAGTACTTCGCCATGCTGGCGGTGGCCGTGTCCAGCGTGTTGGCCAGCAGCAGTTCGATGCATTTATCAACAAACACGCGCGCCACCTGCACCTCGGTTTGCAGTTCGGCCAGGGTAAAGCGCGTATTCTGGAATGTGGCGACGGGCTGGCCAAAAACCTTGCGCTCTTTCACATAGTCCACCGTCCAGTCGATAGCGGCCTGCGACGCAGCGACGGCGCCAATGGCGATTTGCAGGCGCTCCCACGGCAGTTGCTCCATCAGGCAGATGAAGCCCCGATTTTCCTGCGCCGGCCCGCCCAGCAGATTGGCCGCCGGCACGCGCACATTGTCAAAAAAGAGCTCGGACGTGTCCTGCGCTTTCAAACCCAGTTTTTTCAACCGTTTGCCCACCGAGAAGCCAGGCATGCCGCGCTCCACCAGCAACAAGCTGGTGCCCTTGGCGCCGGCGGCCGGATTGGTTTTGGCCACCACAATCACCAGATCGGCGTGCCAGCCGTTGGTGATGAAGGTTTTGCTGCCGTTGAGCAGGAAACAGCCATCGGTCTGGCTCTGGCTGCCGGAGGGGCTTACCTGCCCGGAGAGGCTGGGTTGCCAGATGGCCGTGGCCTTGATGCCCTGCAAGTCCGAGCCCGCAGCCGGTTCGCTCATGGCAATGGCGCCAATCATCGCGCCGCTGGCGAGCAAGGGCAGGTACTTTTTCTTCTGTTCTTGGGTGCCGTAGTGCAGGATGTAGGGCGCCACGATCTCGCTGTGCAGGCCGTAGCCGATGCCGCTAAAGCCCGCGCGCGCCAGTTCCTCCATCTGCACCACCGAAAACAGCTTGTCGGCCCCGGCGCCGCCATATTCCTCGGGCATGGTCATGCACAAAAAGCCGTTGTCGCCGGCCTTGTGCCAGACAGCGCGATCCACGTAGCCCTGCTCCTCCCAGTCGGCATGGAAAGGGGCAATTTCCTTCTCCATGAAGCGGCGAAAGCTGTCACGAAAAGCTTCGTGCTCTGGGGAAAAAAGAGTTCTCTGGATCATGGTGTCACCGGGTTGACAGTCAATAGACTATTTATACAAATCATTTGCTTTGCGTAAAGAATATACTGCTTTGCGGCATTTTGCTGTCAAGAATTTACTGAAGCCCACGCTCAACTGGAGATGCCATGACCGAAGCATTTGTGTATGACGCCATCCGCACCCCGCGCGGCAAAGGCAAAAAAGACGGCAGCTTGTTTGAAGTCAAACCGGTCAATCTGCTGGCCGGGGTGCTGACCGAGCTGCAGCGCCGCAACGACTTCGACACCGCCCAGGTGGACGATGTGGTCATGGGCGTGGTGTCGCCGGTGGGCGAGCAGGGTTCCGTCATTGCCAAGATGGCGGCGCTCAAGGCCGGTTGGGACTTCACCTGCTCCGGGGTACAGATCAACCGTTTTTGTGCGTCCGGCCTGGAAGCGGTCAACATGGCAGCCCAAAAAGTACGCTCCGGCTGGGAAGACCTGGTGGTGGCGGGCGGCGTAGAGAGCATGAGCCGCGTGCCGATTGGCTCGGACGGCGGCGCCTGGGCCATGGACCCGGAAACCAGCTTCGCCACCGGCTTTGTGCCCCAAGGCATTGGCGCCGATTTGATTGCCACATTGGAGGGCTTTTCGCGCCAGGATGTGGATGCGTTTGCGCTGGTGTCGCAACAGCGCGCGGCCCACGCCCGTGAAAGCGGCTACTTCGAGCGCTCGCTGGTTCCGGTGAAGGACATGCTGGGGCAAATCATTCTGGCGCAGGACGAGTTCATCAAGCCAAACACCACGCTGGAAGGCTTGGGCGCGCTGAAGCCGGCGTTTGAACAGATGGGCGCCATGGGTTTTGATCAGCTCGCCATCACCCGCTACCCGCAGGTGGCGCGCATCCAGCATGTGCATCACGCCGGCAATTCGTCCGGTATTGTCGATGGCGCTGCCGCAGTGCTGATTGGCTCCGAAGCCGCCGGCAAGACCCACGGCTTCACGCCCCGCGCCCGCATTGTGGCGGCGGCATTGAGTGGCGCCGACCCCACCATCATGCTGACCGGCCCCATGCCGGCCGCGCGCAAGGCGCTGGTCAAGGCCGGTCTCACCATCGACCAGATTGACTTGTTTGAAGTGAACGAGGCTTTTGCCGCCGTGGTGATGCGTTTCATGAAAGAGATGCGAGTACCGCATGACAAGGTCAACGTCAACGGTGGTGCCATCGCCATGGGCCATCCGCTGGGCGCCACCGGTGCCATGATTCTGGGCACCCTGATCGACGAGTTGCACCGCCGAAAACTCCGCTACGGCATGGCCACCTTGTGCGTAGGCGGCGGCATGGGCATTGCCACCATTGTGGAGAGAATCTAATGAAAACCATCCGATACGAACTGCAGGACGGCATTGCCACGGTCACCTTTGACCAGCCCGATTCACCCGTCAACACCATGTGCCTGCAATGGCAGGAAGACCTGTCGGCACTGGCGGCGCAGGTCGTCAAGGACCAGGACGCCATCCAGGGCATCATCCTGGCCTCCGCCAAATCCACTTTTTTTGCCGGGGCTGACCTCAAGGCGGTGATGCGCCTCCGACCCTCGGACGCCCCTGCCGTGTTTGCAGAAATTGAACGGGTCAAGAAGAACTTCCGCACGCTCGAGACCCTGGGCAAACCGGTGGTGAGCTGCCTCAACGGCACGGCTCTGGGCGGCGGCTGGGAGGTGGCGCTGCTCGGCCACTACCGCATTGCCATTGACGAGCCGAAAACTAAATTCGGTCTGCCCGAAGTCACGCTCGGCTTGCTGCCCGGCGCCAGCGGCGTCACCAAGATGACGCGCCACCTCGGCCTGTTGGGTGCACAGCCCTACCTGATTGAAGGCAAGACCTTCTCGCCGCAAGAGGCGAAAGGCTTGGGGCTGGTGCACGCGCTGATCGCCCCGTCCGACGACGCCGCCACCGAGATGCGCACTCAAGCCCTGGCCTGGATTGCCGCCAACCCCGGCGCACAGCACCCGTGGGAAGACAAGGACTACAAGGTGCCGGGCGGCACGCCCGCCAACTCCAAGGTCGCCAACCTGCTGGTGTTGGCACCGGCCATGCTCAGGCAAAAAACGCGCGGCCTGTACCCAGCCCCCGAGGCCATCCTGGCCTGCATGGTCGAAGGCCTGCAGGTGGACGTGCCGACCGCCCTGCGCATCGAGAGCCGCTACCTCGCCAAGCTCATGACCGGCGGCAATGCGCGCGCAATGATCAACACCTTCTTCTTCGACCTGAATGCCGTCAAGAGCGACCCGGCGTTGAACCGGCAGGCCGCCAACGACGTTTTTACCAGCCGCGTCTTCGCCGCCTACGCAAGCGAAGGTGTGGCCATGTGGAGTGAAGGCATCCCGGCTGCGGCCATTGAAAATGCGGGCCTCCAGTGCGGCATGCCAATGGGTCCACTGGCCAGGCTGGACAAAGCGGCGCTGCCTGCACATCCACAGCTTGAAGAACTCGAGACCCCCTGGGACATCACCGAGCTGAAAGACCGCCTGCTCTACCGCCAAGCCATCGAGACCGCGCGTTGCCTGAATGAAAACGCGCTGACCCGCGTGGCGGAAGCCAACATCGGCTCCATCTTCGACATCGGCTTTCCCGCCTGGACCGGCGGCGCCCTGCAGTTCATCTACGGCATGGGCATTGACGCATTTGCCACGCGGGCCAACGAACTGGCAGCCCGCTTCGGAGCCGGCTTTGCACTGACTGACGAGGTCAAGGCCACCCTCCAGCGCTGCCAGCCCGTCTATTGACATGCAGGACCCTCAGACACCACTCATCTTCCTGTGTAATAACGGGTAGCACAAGAAAGCCTGCCCCTTATGTTGTCTCGCCTGCTACGCCGCCTGCTACTGGGCCAAGTCCTGGCCGGTGCCCTGCTGGGCTGGCTGATTGCCAGACGGACGGACACCTCACCATGGATTGCCGCTGTCACGGCCTTGGGCTTCCCCCTGGTGATGGTGCTGCTGGTGGCCAGCACGACCGCCATCCTGTCACGCGCGCCTGGCGCCAACGCTTTGTGGTGGCGTTCGCTATTCAGTGATTTTGTGGCGGTCATCCGGGTTTTCCTGCTCCAGCAGCCGTGGGCCGTAGCCCCGCCTGGCGTGATGCCCGCCACGGCTGCCCCGCCCCGCCGCATACCCGTGCTTCTGGTGCATGGCTACCTGTGCAATCACCGGGTGTGGGATGTCATGGCCCCGCGGCTGCGTGGCGCCGGGCACCCGGTGTTGGCGCTTGACCTGGAGCCCCTGTTCACCTCCATCGACCGCTATGTACCCCTCATCGAACAAGGCGTGGCGGAACTGTGTCGCCAGACAGGTTCAGACAAGGTCGTCCTCCTCGGCCACAGCATGGGCGGGCTGGTCATCCGGGCCTGGATGCGCACCTACGGCACGAGCCGGGTGGCCCGCGTCATCACCCTTGGCACACCGCACGCCGGCACGCGCATGGCCGCCCGCAGTCGGACCGACAACGCCAGGCAAATGTTCTTGCGCAGCCCCTGGCTACAGGATCTGGCGGCCAGCGAGACAGAACCGACCCGCAGCCTGATGCGCATAGGCATCACGCCGCAGGACAACATCGTTTATCCCCAGCGCGAACAGGTGCTCGAAGGTGTGCCGGTCACCGTGTTTGACGGCCTTGGCCACCTCGATCTCTGCCTCAATGGCGCTGTCATTGCCTGGGTGTTGCAGCAGCTGGAAGACCCGGCGCTTCGCTAAGCCACAGATCCCGCCAAGACCTCACAGGAGTTACCCATGTCACGCATGAAGAAGCTGAAAGCGTCGATGACCCAGTTTCCCGACATCGACGCACCCTCGATTTGGCTGCTGGCCCTGGAACAGCGTGCCTTCTGGGAGTTCTGGGCCGGTGTAGCCAGTTTCAAGCCGCTGCAACTGTTGGCGCCGCAAGGCGATGGGCACCCGGTGCTGGTGATTCCCGGTCTTGGCGCCTCGGACACGTCAACCGTCCTGTTACGCAAGTTTTTGGACGACCTGGGTTATGCCACCTACCCCTGGGATCTGGGGCGCAACAAGGGGCTCAAAGAAGAAGGCGCCGAGTTGATGCGGCAACGGCTGAAAGTCATTTTCGATCAGCATGGACGAAAAGTCAGCGTGATCGGCCAGAGCTTGGGCGGCGTGTTTGCCCGTGAATTGGCCCGGTTTGATCCCGACAAGGTCCGCCAGGTTATTACGCTGGGCTCGCCCTTCACCGGCCATCCGCTGGCCTCGACGGGCACCCACCTGTACGAATGGCTGTCCGGCGACCGGCTGGAAGACCTGGACTTCAACCAGCACCTGGCCATGCGCGTCAAGCCACCGGTGCCGACGACCTCGATCTACAGCAAACTCGATGGCGTGGTGGCGTGGGAATGCTCGATCGAAGAGGGTCAGCCTGAGGGCGAGAGCATTCATCTGCGCGGCAACAGCCACATCGGCATGGGCAGCAGCCCGGGCGCCTTGTACCTGATTGCCGATCGCCTGGCGCAGCCCGAAAACGACTGGAAGCCGTTCGAGGCCAGTGGTGTGGCGCGACTTTTCTATGGGACGGACAGCCATCGCAACGCTTCCGGCACGGTCAAGCGCTAGCCCGTGGCGCGCTCGCCAGCCGGCCCCCCGCATCGTATAAGCTAGCAGCATAGCCCTACCTTTGTAAGCACCATGACCGACTCGACCGATAACGAACAGTACTTCACCCAAGCCGTGGCCGAGTTGGGTGAAAAACAACCCGTTATCGCCAGTTGCGCCATCTTCAATGCCAACGGCGTGAAGATCGTCGACAAAGGGACGACGATCAACCTGGGCTTGTACGAACGCCTGATGCAACACAAATTGTCGGCACCCATTGAAAGTTGTGTGAGCAGCAGCAATACGGTGACGGGAAAGTCCTTGAGAGTCAGTGCAGAAGCGATCTTGAATGAGATCCCGTTCTTTGCGCGAATGGCCCCCGACACCAAATCGCGCAAGCTCTTGCTCGACGCCCTTGAAACCATGCCCCTGCCGGCGCCCATCGCGTTTCAGCTGACCATCGCACGCGATGTCCATCCGGAAATTTACCTGCAACTGATCCGGACGGCATTGACTGCGGCTTGGCTTGCAAAAACACCTCTGTTGTCGCGCTTCGACGTCAATATTGCCAGCACAGCCGGCATGCTGCACGACATCGGCATGCTGCACGTCGACCCGCTGTTGCTGTCGCCGGAACATACGCTCAACAGCGCGCTACAACGCCAGCTTTATTCGCACCCCCTAGTCTCCACCATGTTGATCGAACGACACCATCAGTACCCCAAGGAGGTCGTGCGTGCCGTGAGTGAGCACCATGAGTACATGGATGGCTCCGGCTATCCCCGCCACCTGATCGGAGACGCTATCAGTCCACTGGGAAAATTGCTGTCACTGGCCAAAGTGGTTGCAGCCATGTTTTCGCCGGACCGGGACGCGCCGGAACTGCGTTTGTCGGTTTTGTTGCGCATGAATACCCACCGCTACGAGAACACAATGGCGCTCCAGATCATTGGCATGCTGCAGTCACCCGCGGACAGTATGACAACCCAGCTTGAGCATCTCTCCGACCCGATGCAGCTGCTGTTGAATATTGACGAGGCGCTGGGTCAATGGTCTGTGGAACTCACCAAGGACCCAAATCTGAGCGCTGCCCGACGGGAGGGACTGACGCTGGTGGCCGTCCAACTCCAGAAAATCCAGCGCGCGCTGGCCCAGGTCGGCGCGGCACCGGACCAACTCGCCTACCTGGGCAGCGAAACGCTTGACAACAACCTGCTCAACGAGATGACCCTCATTACCCGAGAAGCGGGATGGCAGTTGCGTACGGCGGCGCGCCAGACGCGGAGCCGCTGGCGCGCCGTACCCGGTGAAGCCTATCCCGCCGCCCTGCAGGCGTGGCTGGACTGTGTTGACGCGGTGATTGCCAAAATCGGCGGATTTGAAACTCTGGACCATGTAAGTGCCGAAACAGCTTGAGCCTGGCGCCCGCCCTGAATCGTTGACCGACCTGTTCTGGTCATTCACGAAGCTGGCCCTGCAAGGCTTTGGTGGCGTGCTCGCCGTCGTGCAACGCGAACTGGTGGAAAAAAAACAGTGGCTGACCCTTGAGGAATTCGTGGAAGACTGGGCCGTGGCGCAAATCTTGCCCGGCCCCAATGTGGTCAACCTCTCCTTGATGATTGGCGACCGCTACTTTGGCCTGCGCGGTGCGCTGGTGGCGCTAGCCGGCATGCTGGCCTTTCCGATGCTGATCGTGCTAGCGCTGGCAGCCCTCTTTGCCGGCATTTCGGATGCACCCGGCGTTCAGGGCGCGCTGCGTGGCATGGGCGCCGTGGCGGCAGGCCTGATTACCGCCACCGGGCTCAAACTGATCGGCGCTTTGAAGAAAAATGTAATGGGAGCCCCCGTCTGCTCGGCGCTAGGCGCTATTACTTTCGTAGCAATTGCTTTGCTGCGCCTGCCTTTGGCATGGGTGCTTCTGACGGTGGGCGGACTCGCCTGCGCTTGGGGCTACCGCCAACTTGGCCAGGTCCGCGCACGGGAGGCAGAAAAGTGAGCCTGAGTTTGACGGCCGCCGACTGGTTGGCCCTGCTGACGCACTTCATGTCATTGTCCTTGCTGGCAGTGGGTGGTGCGATTACCACGGCACCCGACATGCATCGCTATCTGGTGGATGAGCAGCACTGGTTAAGCGAGGGCCAGTTCACCTCGTCCATCGCCCTGGCACAGGCTGCGCCTGGGCCCAACGTGCTGTTTGTCGCGCTGCTGGGCTGGAATGTGGGCATGAATGCCGGCGGCGGCATGGATGCGGGTATGCACGCCTGGCTCTTTGCCTTGCTGGGCGTCGGCATTACCATGATCGGCATCCTCTTGCCCAGCACCACGCTAACCTTTGCGGCGGCGCGCTGGGGGCATCAAAACCGGGAGTTGCGGGTGGTACGCGCCTTCAAGCAAGGCATGGCACCGATCGTGATTGCGTTGCTCATCGCCACGGGCTGGATTCTGGCGGTCAGCCATGGCAGTTCGATGAAAAACTGGCCCTTGTGGCTTTTGACCGCCGTGAGCGCATTACTCGTTTGGCGCACCCGGCTGCACTTGCTGTGGTTGCTTGGCGCGGGCGGCCTGTTGGGCTGGCTGGGCTGGGTTTAAGACATCAGCTGCGCTGGCGCACGGCTTCATACAAACACACGCCGCTGGCCACGGACACATTCAGGCTTTCCACCGCGCCGCGCATGGGAATACTGACCAGCTCGTCGCAGGTCTTGGTCGTGAGCTGGCGCATGCCGTCGCCCTCCGCGCCCAAGACCAGCGCCACAGGGCCTTTGAGATCCGCCTGGTAGATGGTTTTGCTGGCCACGTCGCTGGTGCCGATGATCCAGATATTGCGTTCCTTGAGTTCATTCAGGGTACGCGCCAGGTTGGTCACCATGAAGTAAGGCACGGTTTCTGCGGCTCCGCTGGCGACTTTGGCGACCGTGGCGTTGATGCCGGCGGCGTGGTCCTTGGGCGCAATCACGGCGTGCACGCCAGCGCCATCGGCCACCCGTAGGCAAGCGCCCAGGTTGTGCGGATCGGTGACGCCATCGAGCACCAGAATCAGCGGCGCTTCACGCTCGGCCAGCGGTTTTTCGGCCTGCGCCGCTTCCAGGTTCTCCAGCAGTTCGTCCAGCGAATGCACCTGGGCCAGCTCTTGCACCCGCGCGGCCACCCCCTGGTGACCGTGGCCGCCACAAAGCTTGGCCAGTCGGATGCCATCGGCCTCGATCAGGCGGGCACCGACTTCATTGGCTTTTTCAAGAAACTGGCGCATGCGCGCATCGCGACGCGTGGGCTCGAAATAAATCTCGATGATGGATTTGGGCGCGGTTTTGAGACGGACACCGACGGCATGAAAGCCGAATAAAACTTTGGATGAAGACATGCACCAATTATCGTGGCTTGCAGGTTACTATTAAAACAATAGCTACCTGTGCACTACTGACGAGGGCTAGCGGCCTAAAATGCTTAAATTTCGACCACAACGTCAAGCACCTGCCCGGCCTCGATCGTGATGCAGCGGGCACAGCGCGCGGCAATGGCGCGGTCATGCGTCACCAGCACCAGGGTGGTGCCGAGCTCCAGGTTGAGGTCAAACATGAGTTCCATCACTTTTTCACCGGTGGCAAAGTCCAGGCTGCCGGTGGGCTCGTCCGCCAGCAGCACAGCCGGTTTGACCACGAACGCACGCGCCAGCGCCACCCGCTGCTGCTCGCCGCCGCTCAAGACCTTGGGGTAATGGCCCAGACGCTCCGACAGGCCCACGCGGGCCAGCATTTCGGTGGCCGCCTTGCGCGCGTCGCGCCTGCCGCCCAGCTCCAGCGGCAACATCACGTTTTCCAGCGCGGTGAGATTACCGAGCAACTGAAAACTCTGGAACACAAAACCCACTTTTTGCGCCCGGAGATAAGCACGCTGGTCCTCGTTCATGGCAAACAAGTCCTGGCCCGCCAGGCGAACAGTGCCGCGCGTGGGCGTATCCAGACCCGCAATGATGGACAGCAGCGTGCTTTTGCCGGAACCGGAGGCGCCAACGATGGCTACGGTTTCCTTACGGTTCAGCACAAAATCAATATCGCGCAAAATGTCGAGAGTGCCGGTGGAATCCGTGACCGACTTGAAAACATGCTCGACGGAAATAATTGAATCAGACATGAGGCTTTCTTTGTATCGACGTAACTTGTACCGACGACACTTTATCGCGGCGGGCGTACTGGCTGCTCTGGCGGGGACTTGGCCGGCGGCGGGTGCCGCCATTGCCGCACGACCTGCCGGAACCATCCTGGTGGTGGGCGACTCCCTGAGTGCAGAGTATGGCCTCAAACGCGGCAGCGGCTGGGTTGCGCTGCTGGAGAGCAAGCTCAAGGCCGAAAAACTACCAGCCACCGTGGTCAATGCCAGCATCAGCGGCGACACGACGTCTGGCGGACGCTCGCGCCTGGCCGGCTTGCTGGCGCAGCACCAGCCAACCCATGTGATCATCGAGCTGGGCGGCAACGACGCCTTGCGCGGTTTGTCCTTGCGGCTCACCGAAGACAACCTGAACCAGATGACGCAGGCAGCCCAAAAAGCCGGAGCCCGGGTGCTGCTGATTGGCATGCAAGTGCCGCCCAACTATGGCAAGGATTACGGCGCGCGCTTTGCCGCCCTGTTTGCGGACGTGGCCAAAGCCAACAAGGCGGCCTTGGTGCCCTTCCTGCTCAAGGGCATTGCCGATGCGCCGAACGGAACGGCGGGGAATTCAGACGACAACACACGTTTGTTTCAGGCCGACCGCATTCACCCTCGGGAAGAGGCCCACCCCGTCATGCTGGCCAATGTATGGCCTGAATTGAAAAAGTTGCTGAAATGAGCCTGAGCACCCTGCCCGCGACCGAAGTCATCCAGCGCCTGCATGAATTCGATACCGTTATCGATGCGCGTAGCGAGGGCGAGTATCTTGAGGACCATCTGCCCGGCGCCGTGAACTGGCCCACGCTCAACAACGAAGAACGCCGCGACATTGGCACGCTGTACAAGCAGGTCAATGCCTTCGAGGCCAAAAAACGCGGTGCGGCCATCGCAGCCCGCAATATTGCCGGCCATATTGAACGCGAGGTCATCGACAAGCCGAAAGACTGGAAGCCGCTTGCCTACTGCTGGCGCGGCGGCAAACGCAGCGGATCGTTGTCACTCATCCTGTCCGAAATCGGTTTTCGGGTGACGCTGGTCGAAGGTGGCTACAAGGCTTTTCGGGCCGCTGTGGTGCAGGACATTCCGCGCTTGGTGGCTGCGCAGGACTGGCGCGTCATCTGCGGCACTACTGGCTCGGGAAAAACCCGGCTGTTGCAGGCGCTGTTGCAACAGGGGGCACAGGTCATTGATCTGGAAGGCCTGGCCTGCCATCGCAGTTCGGTGCTGGGCGCGATTCCAGGGCTGACGCAACCGACCCAAAAGCGCTTTGATACGCTGGTGTGGGACGCCTTGCGCGGCCTGGAGCCCAACCGACCGGTTTTCATTGAGAGCGAAAGCAAAAAAGTGGGCAATGTGGCAGTGCCGACCTCGCTGATCGAGGCCATGCGCGCAAGCCCTTGCCTGAACCTGGTGCTGCCGGATGCCGAACGGGTTGCCCTGCTGATGGAGGACTATGACTTCTTTGTGCGTGACGTCGAACATTTCTGCAATCGCCTGCAGGTATTGACCGATTTACGGGGCAAGGTCGTGGTCGAAGGCTGGAAAGCCTCAGTCCGTGCCGGGCACATCGAACCGGTGGTACGCGAACTGCTCACGCAGCACTACGACCCGACTTATCTGCAATCCATGCGGCGCAACTTCCAGCAGTTTGAGGACGCAAAAATAATAGCCCCCGACGACCATTCGACGGGGGCTATGGCAGTATTGGCGGAGCAATTGATCAGGGAGACGGTCAGCGCGATGCCTCTTTAGTCAGCGGCAATGTGGTGCCATGGCGCCGGTCAATCGCAAGCGTCAAATCAGGGTTGTGCGGGGGTGTCAGGGTTAGGCGCGGCCTGATCGGTGCTGCCATCCTCAATGGGCGCGCCGTCCTCTGCACCTTCACCAACCTTGCGATCGGCTTTGTGCTTAAGTTTCTCTTCTTTTTTCTTCTTCTTCGCCAGTTCTTTCTGACGCTTCTCGTATCCGTAATTCGGTGTTGCCAATGTATGCTTTCAAGTAGTTAAGGGCACTTTAACATTTCATGACCAGTGCCTGGTATGCCGGGCGTAATTTTATTGCCTCAGGATGCAACAACAGCAGCCTTGTCATCCAGCCAGCGCACAGAACCCCGGTAGGCATGCCAGCTGGCGTGTCCCAGCCAGGGTCCGACGATCAACAGCCCTGCGCCCCAGGGAATGAGCGCCACAAACACCAGCCCAGCCAGCAAGGCGCCCCACAGCAACATCGCGGCCGTATTGCCAAAGACCACCTGCAGGCTGGTAATGGCGGCCGAAATGGCGTCGGTGTCACGGTCCAGAATCATGGGAATGGACACCACGGCCGTGGCGTAAACCAGGCCGGCAAACACACTGCCGACCACCGCATAAACCGCCAGAAACTCCCAATTTTCCGGATTGAAGACAGCCTGGATCACCCCCGTGGTGGAGGGCATGCCGGTGTTGAAGAATACGGCAAACACCACCAGCGACGCCCTACCCCACAGCAGTTCAAGAATGATCAGCACCAGCACCAGCAAGCCCATGCTGCGCAAATGCGAATCCCAGCAAGTCAGGGAGGCGCCCAGATCGGGCGCAATGCCCTGTTCGCGCCGCCGGCTCACCTCATACAAACCCATGGCCAGAAACGGCCCCACCAGCAAACAGCCGGAGGCGATGGACATGACGAATTCGGGTTTATTGCGAAACACCGCCCCCAGCACCGCAGCCATGGCCCAGAAGCAAATGCCATAAAAGAGGCTGATGCCCTTGGCGGCCATCAGGTCCCGCCAGCCAAGCATTAGCCAGCGAAACGGGTCACTCAGGCGCAGGTTGATGATTTCTTTCAGCGGCGCCTCCGAGGGCGGCGGAAAGTACGGCGCGGGCTCGGCCGGGGACACCGACGTTACCGGGGATGCTCTCGAGTGATCGGGATTGCTGCCATTGGTGGCGGTCGAATCGGGGGATAGGTTCATGAAGTCCAGACTACCGAAGTCTGGGCCCCATGCCTATTCAGGTAAACACTGATTCAAGTCAAAGAAGTCTGTAGCGCTTGCGATAAATCAATCCGCAAATCCGCTAGGGCTTCCAGACCCACCGAAAAGCGCACCAACGTGCCCTGTTTCAAGTGCGCAGGCCAGCCACTGCGAATCGATGCCAATTCATAAGGCACGACAAGGCTCATGGGGCCACCCCAGCTGTAACCAACTTTGAACAGCTTGAGCGCGTCGCAAAACGCATCGATCTGGGTTTCGTTGTACTTCGGGTGAAAGATCACACTGAACAGCCCGGCTGCGCCGCCCGGCCCAGGCTGACACAGATCGCGCCAGTGCGCGTGTCCTGGCGAGTCTGGCAGCGCAGGATGCAAAACCTGCACGAATTCGGGACGGGTTTGGCACCAGCGAGCCAACTCGCGGGCAGCCTCGTCATGTGTCCGGTAGCGCAGTGCCATCGTCGGCAGCGACCGCAATACGGCTTCGGCGTCGTTGGCACCCACGCCAAAGCCCAGGCGCATATGCGTCAACTTGAGCTTCATGTGCAGTGACGCATCCCGGGTGATGACGCTGCCCATGAGGACATCGCCGCCACCGCTGGGGTACTTGGTCAGGGCATGCACGGAGATATCGACGCCCAACGTGGGACTGACTTGCGGCGTCAGGTCAAACGGCGCAAAGGCCAGTCCGGCACCCCAGGTGTTGTCCAGCGCGGTGATCACGCCACGGGCCTTGCACAGTCGCACCATCTCGCACAGGTCAGGAAACTCAAGAGTCACCGATCCGGCGGCCTCCAGCCAAACCAAACGGGTCTGAGGGCCGATCTTGGCCTCCAGATCCTGTGGATTCATCGGGTCATAAAACCGGTGGCTGATACCCCAGGCCTTGAGCTCACCCTCGGCCAGGGTCTTGTTCGGACCGTAAGCATTGTCCGGCATGAGCACTTCGTCGCCGGTACGCAGCAGCGACAGGGCCACATTGGCGATCGCCGCCAGCCCGCTGGGAAGCAGCAGACATTGCAGACCACCTTCCAGCGTACACAGACGCTCCTCCAACATGTAGGTGGTGGGTGTGCCATGCAGGCCATAGGTGTAGGCGGTCTTGTCTTTCCACTCGAAGCTGCGCATGGCAGCAACACTCGGGAAGATGACAGTGGACGCCTTGAACACGCCCGGCTGAGGCGCTGCGAAACCCTCGGGGGGCGTATAGGGGTGATGAATCAGCGTCGTGGTGGAATCGGCCATGGTCAGTTGCGCCCTCAAACGCTCCACTTTTGAATCAACTGCTGCGGGCGCAAGGCGTCGTAGCCCTCAAACGGCTGGTGAATCCAGGGGTTTGTCGGCAAGAATTCCACCGAATAGTCGGGCGTGAACGTCGACAGCGCCTTGGTCCAGATCACAGCGCTGCGCAGTTCGGTGATGGGCGCGTAGTTTTCTTTAAGCTGCTTCATCACGGCATTCAGCGTCTTCCCGGAGTCCGCCAGGTCATCCACCAGCAACACTTTGCCGGCAATGTCGCCTTTGGGGGTGGTGATGAAGCGGGCAATGTCCAGGTTGCCCTGTACCGTGCCGGCGTCCGAGCGATAGGAACTGGTCGACATGATGGCCAGCGGTTTGTCAAAAACGCGCGACAGGATGTCGCCCGGACGCAGGCCGCCACGCGCCAGACACAAAATGGTGTCGAATTGCCAGTCGGACTGGTGAATCTTGATGGCCAACTTTTCAATCAGGTTGTGATATTCGTCGTAGCTCACATACAGATGCTTGCCGTCTTCCGTCAACATGGATTTGCTCCTGAATTAATAGCTATATGCGCATATAGCACGAGGGCTACAGCCTTATTTCACTTGAATTTTTTGCTGAACGGCCAATCAGTCAGCCAGGTAGGGGTGGCGCATCATGATGGTGTGATCCCGGTCCGGACTGGTGGACACCATGTGAATCGGAACCCCCGTAACCTGCTCGATGCGTTGCAAATACAGGCGTGCATTGGTCGGTAGCTTGTCATACTGGGTCACGCCCACGGTGCTGTCACTCCAGCCCTCGATGGTTTCGTAGACCGGTTTGCAGCGCTCAATGTCATCGGCGCCCATGGGCAGGATGTCAATCAGCTCTCCATCCAGCTCATAGCCCGTGCACAGCAGCAGCTCTTTCAGGCCGTCAAGCACGTCAAGCTTGGTGATGCACAGCCCGGTCAAACCGTTGACCTGTGCCGAGCGCTTGAGCAGCGCCGCATCGAACCAGCCGCAACGGCGGCTACGGCCTGTGGTGACGCCTTTTTCAGCGCCGATGGTGCTCATGTGATAGCCGGGTGTGCCTTCGACCTCCCAGTCCAGCTCGGTCGGGAACGGGCCACCGCCAACACGGGTGCAGTAGGCTTTGGTAATGCCCAGGATGTAATGCAACATGCCAGGACCGACGCCAGAACCGGCAGCGGCATTGCCTGCCACGCAGTTGCTGGACGTCACATACGGGTAGGTGCCATGGTCCACGTCCAGCAAGGTGCCCTGGGCGCCTTCGAACAACAGGTTGGCGCCTTTGAGGTGTGCCTCATTGAGCTCCCGCGACACGTCGGCCATCATCGGTTTGAGCAATTCGGCGTGGCGCATGGCCTCATCAAAGACGGCCTGAAACTGCACCTGACCATCCACCATGTAGGGTGCAAGCGTGGGGCCGAAATCAAACGCGGCAGAATTGAGATAGGTGCTCAGCACGTGGTTGTGCAAATCCAGCAGTTCACGCAGCTTGGTGGCAAAGCGCTCCGGGTACTTGAGGTCTTGCACCCGCAGCGCCCGACGCGCAATCTTGTCTTCGTAGGCCGGGCCAATACCGCGCCCGGTGGTGCCGATCTTGGCGTTGCCGCCCTTCTCGCGCGCCGCTTCGCGCGCCACGTCCAGCGCGGCGTGAAACGGCAAAATCAAAGGGCAGGCCTCGCTGATGCGCAGGCGCGAACGCAGCTCGATCCCGACTTTTTCCAGGCCCTCGATCTCTTCGAACAGCTTGGCCGCTGACAGCACCACACCATTGCCTATATAGCACTTCACACCTGGACGCATGATGCCGCTCGGAATCAGGTGCAATGCCGTCTTGACCCCATTAATCACCAAGGTGTGGCCTGCGTTATGCCCGCCCTGAAAGCGTACAACGCCTTGCGCACTCTCGGTGAGCCAGTCGACCAGCTTACCCTTGCCCTCGTCGCCCCACTGGGTACCTACGACAACGACGTTACGTCCTTTAGTTGCGATCATTTCAGTATTTCTCAAACGGATTTCACGACCCATTGCCCCGCGACCTGAATCAGCTCGCGATCGCAATGGAACTCATCAACTTCACTGCCATGGCCCGGCAAGGCGCACACGACAGTCTCACCCTGGGCGCGCAAAGACGCGATGGCGCCACGCAAGTCCGCCGCTTCCCGCCACGGCGCCCGTATCGCGGCACGCAAGGGGGGTACTTTGAGCACGCCCACCAAGGCCTTCACATCCAAACTAAAACCAGTAGCGGGGCGATTTCGACCAAACACAGCGCCGACTTCGTCGTAGCGCCCACCGCGCACCAAAGCATCACTGGCGCCCTGGGCGTAGATTGAAAATCGCGCACCCGTGTAGTAGGCATAACCTCTGAGGTCCGCCAGGTCAAAGGTCGCGTTGACCCCCTCCAGATGACTAGCAAGCCACTTTAAATTTGATAGCGCATCACGCACAGCGGGTATGGGCGGGAGCACATTTTCAGCCTCAATCAGGACTTTTTCGTCGCCGTAGAGCTGCACCAGCGCCAACAGGCCCTGACGCGATGAAGACGGAAAATTATGCGTCAAACTTGAAAGTTCGCTACTGTCTTTGGCGGCCAGTGCGGCGTGCACTTGCGCCAGCAAGTCGCCTTCGAGCGACACGCCATCCAGCAAGGCATTGACGATGCGGGCGTCGGCCATATCCACACTCGGCCCTTGCACTTTGGCGACCTTAAGGCAGTCCAGTGCCAGCAACAGCGTTTCCAGATCCGCCTCCAGCCCGGCATGGCCGTAGATTTCAGCACCAAACTGCAGGGGCTCCCGCGTGGCATGGGGTCCACCGGGCCGCGTATGCAACACCGGCCCGCAATAACACAGACGGGTAACGCCCTGACGATTCAACAAGTGTGCATCGATGCGAGCGACCTGTGGCGTGCTGTCGGCGCGCAGACCCAACATGCGCCCGGAAAGCTGATCCACGAGTTTGAATGTTTGCAGGTCAAGCGCCCCACCGACACCGGTGAGCAGCGATTCCAGATGTTCCAATAACGGAGGCATGACCAACTCGTAGCCATAGCAACGCGCCATGTCCAGCAAGTCTCGGCGAAGTTCTTCGATGTGCCGTGCTTCGGACGGCAAGACATCGGCAATGTGATCCGGCAAGACCCAAGCAGACATGTAAATTTTGGAGGAGCTGTTAAAAACGTGATTTTACCGGGCTTGGACGCCGGAATGACTCACAACAGAAACCAAATCAACAGCGCACCGGCAAGAATGCTGCACATTCCAAAAAATCGGAGCTGACCGTCATTCAGTTGAAGAATTTGCGCAAACATCCGGCGCCAGCCAGCAGGGGAAACAAATGGGAAAAGGCCCTCAATCACCAGAACGAGGGCCATGGCCAGCCAGAGGGCGTCGCTGTCCAAGTTATATCTTCAAATATTATTTTTTGGCAGGCGCAGGCCCCGCGCCACCACGAAATGCTTTGAAGAATTCCGAAGAGGATGGGTCGACTACCATGACATCGCTCTTTTTGTTGAAACTGGCCTTGTAAGCATCCAGACTGCGATAGAACTGGGCAAATTGAGGGTCCCGGCCAAAGGCTTCCGCGTAAATGCGGGCCGCTTCAGCATCGCCTTCACCCTTGATCTTCTGGGCATCCCGATAGGCATTGGCCACAGTCACTTCACGCTGCCGGTCGGCATCGGCACGGATCTTTTCGCCTTCAGCCGCACCGGTTGAGCGCAACTCATTGGCCACGCGCTTGCGCTCGGCCTCCATGCGTCGATAAACCGATTCGGTGATGGCATCGACATAATCCGCGCGGGTGATCCGCACGTCCACAACGTCGACGCCCCAAGGCTTACTGCCCTTGACTTTGTCCAGTACCTCTGCCTTGACGCCCGCAGTTATGTCTTCCCGCTTGGTCGCCAAAAGTTCCTTGACCGTGCGCTTGTTGATTTCCTCCTGAAATGCATTGCGCACCACACGGTTCAGTTGATTGGCGCCGTCCGCCTCATTCAGACCCACGTTACGGATGTACTGGGTGGGATCGGTAATGCGCCAGCGCACGTACCAGTCGATCACCATACGTTGTTTTTCAGCTGTCAACATGGGCTCAGTGTCACTGGTCTCCAAAGTTAACAGGCGTTTATCAATATAGGAGACATTTTGAAATGGTGGCGGCAATTTGAAGTTCAAACCGGGCTCGGTAATGACCTCTTTGATTTGACCCAAGGCATACACCACGCCAAACTGCCGCTGATCAACAACAAACAGCATCGAACTGGCAAGCGCCAGAGCGACCAGAAGGGAAGAAAAAATAAAACCTAGCCTGTTCATTCTGGGCTCCTAGCGTGTGTCGCGATCACGGGCACGAGAGTTGTCCCGTGCACGTAAATCAGGTGTGGCGGTGCCGGGCGTGTTCGACGGCACGGCTGGTGCTGTCGATGCAGCGGCATCTGCACCCTGCCCAGTCATCTGCATAATCTTATCCAGCGGGAGATAAAGCAGGTTTGAGCCCTGTTTGGAATCAACCATCACCTTCGTGACATTGCTGTAGATCTGCTGCATCGAATCAAGATACATGCGGTCACGCGTCACCTGAGGTGCCTTCTGATATTCAGCCAACACCGATTTGAATCGTTGCGCATCGCCTTGCGCCTGCGCCACAATTCTTGCTTTGTACGCATCCGCTTCTTCTTTCAGCCGCGATGCAGAACCGACAGCGCGCGGCACCACGTCATTGGCGTAGGCTTGTCCCTCATTTTTGGCACGCTCGCGCTCCTGGCCAGCCTTGAGCACATCGTCAAAAGCTGCCTGTACCTGCTCTGGCGGACGCACGCCGCCTTGCTGCAAGTTAATGCCGACCACATCGATGCCTACTTTGTATTGATCCAGGACCTTTTGCATGATGGCCCGAACCCGAGGCGCTATCTGATCACGTTCTTCAGACAAGGCGCCATCCATGCGCATCTTGCCAACCACTTCACGCACGGCGGTTTCCGCAGCCTGAACCACGGCTTCTGCGGGACTCTTGCTTTCAAAAAGATAAGCCCGAGCGTCATTGAGCCGGTACTGAACAGCAAACTTGATCTCGACAATATTTTCATCTTCGGTCAACATCGCTGACTCGCGCAGGCCCGTCGCCTTGACAACAGTATCTCGCCCCACATCGACTGAACGAATCTGGGTCACAAAGATCAGTTCATGTCGTTGAATGGGATAAGGCAGGCGCCAGTTAAAACCGGCACCCACCGACGATTTGTATTTCCCGAACTGAGTGATGACTGCCTGCTGGCCTTCTTGAACGATGAAAAACCCCGTTCCCAGCCAGATCAGCAGGACAACGCCGGCAATCAGGCCGGCGCCAATACCGGCGCTTTTCATGTCAGGCTGAAAACCACCACCAGAACCATCACCCCCGCCTGAACCACCCCCGGGAATGCCGCGACCAGCATTTTTTACCCCCCCAAACAAGCCTCCGAGTTTGCGGTTGAAGTCACGCCACAATTCATCGAGATCGGGAGGGCCTTGGTTCGGCCCCCGCTTCTGGCCCCGTTCGTTTCCACCCTTCGGTGGCGTAGTTTGCCCATTGGCATCCGAAGGATTAGGCTCTGACTTGTCTCCCTCGGCCGGCTTGTCATCGTTGCGGCCCCACCTTGGATCATTCAGGTTGAACATTCCCCTGATCCGCTCTGGCATATAAGCCCAGCGAAAGGCGCGTAAATGAAGTTTCATCTCTTCTTCTCTTGTGAATCGTTACGGGATTGTGCCCAATCAGGAGGCAGCCTCACGGCTTTCAGGGAAATACTCCCCATCCTGTGCTGGCAAGGCGCCTCCACTCACCATGCGAGCCAACTGCTGTCGAAGCGCCTGAAGACCCTCGCCATTTTTTGCACTAAGGAATATCCGAGGTGTTTGAACCCCATCCAGATCAAAAGTATCTTCCAGCTGCCTGGGCCGACGTTCGGCGTCAAGGACATCCAGCTTGTTAAACACCAATACTTGAGGGATGTCAGCGGCACCAATCTCGCCCAACACGCGCTGAACTTCAGCAATCTGTTCCGGGAAATTGGGACTGGCTGCATCCACGACATGCAACAACAGGTCAGCATCCACCGCTTCCTGAAGGGTTGCCTGAAAGGCATCAATCAGTCCATGCGGTAAATCACGAATAAACCCGACCGTGTCAGACAGCGACACCGAGCGCCCCGCCTCGCCCAGATAAAGCTGGCGGGTTGTGGTGTCAAGGGTCGCAAACAACTGGTCTGCCGCATAGGCGCGAGCCTTGACCAACGCATTGAATAGCGTGGACTTGCCCGCATTGGTATAGCCGACCAGGGAAATATTGAACGCATCGCGTCGCTCGCGCTGACGTCGCTGCGTCTGCCGCTGCCGCTTGACTTTCACCAAACGCTCTTTGATCTTTTTGATATTGTCGCCAATCATCCGGCGATCGAGCTCAATCTGGGATTCGCCGGGACCACCACGCATGCCAATGCCGCCGCTCTGACGCTCCAGGTGAGACCATCGACGGACCAGGCGTGTGCTCAGGTACTGCATTCGTGCGAGTTCGACCTGCAGCTTGCCTTCGTGACTACGCGCTCGTTGAGCGAAGATTTCCAGAATCAAAAGCGTGCGGTCATTGACCGGCATCTCAAGATGTCGCTCGAGATTGCGTTGCTGCGCAGGACTCAGACTTTGATCAAAAAGTACCTCAACAGCGCCCAACTGAGCGGCCAACGATTTGATTTCGTCGGCTTTTCCGCTCCCCACAAATAAGGCGGCGTCGGGCGCTTTTCGTTTACAGGTTATCCTGGCAACTGGATTCAACCCCGCCGTCTGCGCCAGCAAGCCCAACTCTTCGAGCTGCCCATCGAAATTCGGCAATCCAAAATCAACGCCAACCAGTATGGTTGGGGCAGATTGGCGATCAGGCGGCTGCAGGTTCGTCACCCTCACCGGTTGCAAAATTTACTGCGCGCCCTGGCACGATGGTCGAGATGGCGTGCTTATAGACCATCTGGGTGACCGTGTTGCGAAGCAACACCACATACTGGTCAAACGATTCGATCTGACCTTGCAACTTGATCCCGTTGACTAAATAGATCGAGACCGGCACATGCTCCCGACGCAAGGCGTTGAGGAAGGGATCTTGAAGTAACTGGCCTTTATTGCTCACGATATTCTCCGTGTTCTAAGAAAATTAAGAAGGAATGACGATACCACAGCAATGTGCGGTCTAAAGCCGCACGCCCCCAAACCCACAATAAAGTTGACGGCACTCGCGCTGGCGCTAATCAGCTAAGGCAGCGATCTGGCTCACAAACCCTTAGACGGCGGCTTTGTCAGCATAAGGATTAGTCGAGGTTTTGAACTCGATTCGCATCGGCGTGCCAACCAAGTCAAATTCTTTGCGGAAACGCCCTTCCAGAAAGCGCTTATAAGCGTCTGTAACGTGTTCAAGCGAATTGCCGTGAATAATAATAACGGGCGGATTCATGCCGCCCTGATGGGCATAACGCAACTTCGGCCGGTACATACCCAAACGCTTGGGGCTCTGAAACTGTACGGCCTCCAGCAACAAACGTGTCAAGACGGGTGTCGACATCTTGCAATTAGCGGCCTTGTACGCTTGCGCAATGGACGCCCAAAGCGGCCCCAGACCCTGCCTTTTTGTCGCAGAGATCAAATGCATGGTCGCGAACTTCAGAAATGGCAAACGGGTTTCAATGGAGCGCTTGACGAGTTCCCGCTGGTACTCATCCACGGCATCCCATTTATTAACCGCAAGCACGACGGCACGACCGTTTTCAAGAATGTAGCCCGCAATATGGGCGTCCTGATCGGTAACCCCTTGTGTTGCATCAATCAGCAACAATACGACATTGGATGATTCAATGGCCTGCAAGGTCTTGACCACCGAGAATTTTTCGATTGCCTCAAAGACTTTACCTTTGCGACGCAGGCCTGCGGTATCAACCAGCTCGAATTTTTGACCGTTACGCTCAAACGGCACGGAAATCGCGTCCCGAGTCGTCCCCGGCAAATCAAAGGCTACCAATCGCTCTTCACCTAGCCAAGTGTTGATAAGCGTGGATTTTCCAACATTGGGGCGACCAGCAACGGCCAGTTTGATGACGCCAGGCTCTCGCTGATCTTCGGCCTCGTCAGGCTCCGCCAAATGAAGCGGCGCAAGTGCCAGTTCGACCAGAGAATGAATACCCTGACCGTGCGCGGCGGAAATCGCATGAACCTCACCGAGACCAAGTTCAAAGAATTCAACCAACTGCGCACCCGCAAGCATGCCTTCGGCCTTGTTGGCTGCCAACACACAGGGCTTGCCGAGACGGCGAAGGTATTTGGCGATTTCGTGATCCTGTGCAGAAATGCCTTCCCGCGCATCAACGACAAATACCACGACATCTGCTTCCGCCACAGCCTGACGAGTCTGTTTGGCCATTTCCTTGAAAATACCGCTGGCGGCATCTGGCTCGAATCCACCCGTGTCAATGACAATGAACTCGTGTTTGCCTAGCTTGCCATTACCATAGTGACGATCACGGGTCAGCCCGGCGAAATCAGCCACGATCGCGTCACGAGACTTGGTCAGCCGATTGAATAGCGTCGATTTGCCCACATTGGGACGACCGACAAGGGCCAAAACAGGTTTCATGAAATTACGTCCAACACTTACTCAGGCTTGAAGCCAAAAACACCACCGCTGCGGGTGACAACGACCAGCGTTCCACCAGCCAAAACAGGCGCAGCGACAATCGCCGAACCATCGGTAGATACTCTCGTGAGCGCAGATCCGTCTTCACGCGACAACAAATGAACGAGACCCGTGTCATCTCCCACGGCCAATGACCGTCCCACGACCAGCGGGGCGGTCAGTTTGCGGTACCGCAGACGCTCAGACACCCAGGCACGCTCCCCATCCACCCGTTTCCAGGCTACGAGTTTGCCATCACCTTCGGCGCCATATACATACTTGTCATCACCATGCACGCCGACATAACCGATTGCCGGCTTGGTCCAAAGCAAGGTACCACGTGCCGCGTCAACGCAGCCAACAGCGGCCTGAAATGCACGTGCACACACGACATCGCCATCGCGGCTGACACGTCCGACCAAGTCAACCAGGCGTTCAATATCGTTAGTGCCGCGCGGTGACGCAATAGGTGACTCCCAACGAATAGAGCCATTTGAGGGATTGATACCAACGAGACGACCGACCAAGCCCACCACCAAAGTATCACCAACGGCCAACAAAACACCCGCTTGGCGAAGCACCAAAGACTCACCTGGACGCTGCTGCGTCCAGAGTTTGCGCCCTGACTGTGCATCGAATGCCGTTACGGAACGATCGGCGGCGAGCAAAAAGACACGCCCGCCAGCAACCAGGGGCGCCGTAAATCCTTGCGCCGGTATTTTTTGACGCCACGTCTCGCGCCCAGCCTCCAGAACAACCAATTCGTTGCCTCGAGTGACCACCGCCGCAAAGCGACCATCGCTACCAACCCCGGCAGCGATCTGCGCACCGACATTGGTACGCCATAGCTCCGCACCGGTCCGAGTATCAAACGCCCCAACCAAGCCGTCGGAACTGGCAACTGCCACTGTATTGCCGTTTACTTTGACATCAAGTGGAAAGTCGACCAGACCTAGCTTCAACTGCCATGCCAAACCAACGCCCAGCAGACCGGCATTGGGGGGCAACTCGGCAGGCTTAAGCTTCTCAGGCCCACTTGAACAGCCAGACAGGAAACCTGCGACACCAAGTAGCAAGGCCATCAGGGCGACCCTGTTGGCTGCCGTCAATAGAAAATCAAGCTTCACTTTTTCCCTTCCGACGCCGCAGGCACTACGTCAACATTCTTTGCCACAGCAACGTCACTGGGGGTGTTGCCCCCACGCTGGGCAGCCACACCCAGTGCGTTCAACTTAACTTCCACCAAACGCCGATAGTCAGTGCGCTCGTCAAAACTCTTGAAAGCTCTTTCATACTCCGCAAGCGCTTCTTTCTTCTTACCCTGCAACAACAATATATCGCCTTTGCGGTCCGCGACCAGCGCATCAAAGTTGGCGGGAAATGCGCCACTTAATTGTTTCAAGGCCTCATCAAAAGCCTTGGACTCTGTCAATATCCCGGCGAGACGCAGCTTAGCAAGCGCCTGGTAGCCCGGATCAGATGACTTATCGGCAACCCAGTCCAAAGCAGCCTTGGCAGCGTCAATATTACCGACACTGTAGTACTGCTTTGCTACCAGGAGCCCAGCCTGTTGCGCATACGTAGTTGATGCAAAGCGGTCCTTCATGTCTGCAAAAACCCGGTCAATTTTTGCAGTGTCTGCCGACTTCACCACACGCTCAACTTCGTCATACATGGCAGCCGCCTGCGTTGCCTGACTGCGTTGGTAATACTGGTAGAAATTCCAGCTCGCGAATGCACCCAACACCGCAATCAAAGACCAAGTGATGAGATTGCCGTATTGTTTCCAAAAATGTTTGAGCTGGTCGAGTTGCTCTTGTTCTTCTAGATCTAAATGATTTGCCATGAGAATGTGTAATTAAGTCCGCGATTGTAGGGTGGGCGCCCAGTCAGCAATGTCAGCGAGAGATTTGGTGACCTGGGCACCACTGCCATCACGCAACGACTTGACGGTCAGCAGGTTCCTGGAAATCTCATCCGCACCAAAAATAAGGGCGTGACGAGCTCCGCTGGCGTCGGCTCGTTTGAATTGAGACTTCATGCTGCCCATGCCTTCACCCGAACTGGTGTGCATTTGAACACTGACACCTACGGCTCTTAACGACTGCAATGTCTGCAACACCAAGGGCAGGGCAAGAACATCGGGCACGATCGCATAGGCATCAAGAGGCTCCACTACCGTGCCCAAACCCTGCTCTTTGATGAGCTCCAACACCCGATCTACTCCGAGCGCCCATCCAACCGCCGGTGCCGGCTTCCCACCCAATTGCTCGACCAGATAATCATAACGGCCGCCAGCACAAACCGTGCCTTGCGAACCCAGCCGGTCCGTCGTGAATTCGAATACTGTCAGGTTGTAGTAGTCCATGCCCCGAACCAGACGCGGGTTAACTGTGTACGCAACACCGTTGGCATCCAGAATGGATTTCAGCGTATTGAAATGGGCCAGTGAGGCTTCCCCCAAATAGTCGAGCGGCCTCGGAGCCGACTCGACGACCGATTGCATTGCCGGGTTTTTGGTATCGAGAATCCGAAGTGGGTTGCTGTACAAACGCCGCCTGGCATCTTCATCCAGCATATCCGCGTGCAGTTCGAAATGGGCAATGAGGGCCTGTCGGTGCAGCAAACGTTCTTGAGGTTGACCCAGACTGTTAAGTTCGAGTCGAACATCGGTCAAACCCACATCCTTCCACAACGCAACCGCTAGCAAAATAAGTTCAGCATCCACCTCTGCCCCGCCAAAACCAAGCGCCTCGGCGCCGATTTGGTCGAACTGGCGATAACGCCCGCGCTGTGGTCGTTCATGCCGAAACATCGGCCCCATGTAATACAGACGCTTGCCACCGTCGTACAACATGGAATGCTCCACAACCGCCCGCACCACTCCGGCAGTAGCTTCAGGACGAAGCGTCAATGGGTCGCCGTTAAGGCGATCTTCAAAGGAGTACATCTCCTTTTCAACAATATCTGTGACTTCCCCCAACCCCCGCACGAACAGCGGCGTACGCTCAACGATTGGCGTGCGAATGTTCCGGTAGGCGTAGCGTGCCATCAAGATGCGCACTCTATTTTCAAGCCACTCAACCGCTGCTGAATCCGGGGGCAGAACATCGTTCATGCCCTTGACAGCGGTCAGTTTCTCTGACTTTGTCCCAATTTCTTTTTCACTCATGAATTCATTCAAGACGTTTCGGCAGTCGCATGAACAGCAAAACGTTTTTCAACATAGTTTTCAACAATCTTCTGAAATTCCTGCGCAATCGTGTCCCCGCGCAAGGTCAGACGTTTTTCGCCATCAATGAAGACCGGGGCGGCTGGCGCCTCCCCGGTACCAGGCAGACTGATCCCAATATCAGCATGCTTGCTTTCACCTGGCCCATTCACGATGCAACCCATCACCGCGACCTTCAGCTTTTCCACGCCTGGATATTTTTCTCGCCAGATTGGCATTTGAGCCCTCAGGAAGTCTTCAATCTGCTTGGTAAGCTCCTGAAAGGTTGTACTGGTGGTACGACCACAGCCGGGACAGGCAGTGACGCTGGGGACAAATGATCTCAGTTCCAGCGATTGAAGAATCTCGCAGGCAATCACCACCTCCTGGGTTCGGGCCTCGCCCGGCTGAGGTGTCAAGGAAACGCGAATTGTGTCCCCGATGCCCTCCTGCAACAAAATGGAAAGCGCTGTCGCAGAAGCAACTGCTCCCTTGGTCCCCATTCCGGCCTCGGTCAAACCCAAATGAAGCGGGTAGTCGCAACGCTTGGCCAGCTCGCGATAGACCGAAACCAGATCCTGCACGCCACTGACTTTGCACGAAAGAATGATCTGATTCTCATCCATGCCCATCTCCGAAGCGCGACGAGCAGAGGCAAGGGCTGAAGTAATCAAAGCTTCATACATGACCGACTTGGCATCCCAGGGTTTGGGTCGGCGATTGTTTTCATCCATCAAGCCCGCCAGCAATTCCTGATCCAGGCTTCCCCAGTTCACACCGATACGGACGGGTTTTGCCCATCGCATCGCCGCTTCAATCATCAATCCAAACTGCTTATCGCGCTTGTCGCCCTTGCCCACATTGCCGGGGTTGATCCGGTATTTGGACAAGGCTTGTGCGCACGCCGGAAAATCAGTCAGCAATCGGTGACCGTTGTAATGGAAGTCGCCAATCAAAGGAACATCCACGCCCATCCGGTCAAGTTGCTCCCGAACGTGTGGCACGGCCTGTGCCGCCTCCGGTGTATTGACGGTCAGGCGCACCAACTCGGACCCGGCCAACGCCAATTCCTTGACTTGAATTGCGGTGCCGATGACGTCGACCGTGTCCGTATTGGTCATGGACTGAATACGCACTGGCGCATCACCGCCGACGGTGATGATATTTGCACCCCAAACTACACGAGCTTGACGGGACCGGCTCGCTTTGGGTCTCGCTGAATTAATCGGCAATAAAGAATCCATTACTTCACCTCAAAACGAGCAACGTTGTCTTTTGCAATGCGCGTCAGATCAAATGGCTTGCCACGCACCTGAACCTCCATGGTATCGGCCCGCCCCACCACCACCGAAAGCGGCATGACGCCAGATGCACCAACGGTCTCTCCATTTGTCATGGTTTTGCGTACTTGAACCACCCCACTGGCATCAACGGCTTCAATCCAGGACACGCCATGCGACTTAAAGACGATTAATCCTGTTGTTTCACCCGAACCAGACACCATCGCAGGCAGGACACTCGATGATGCAGCGGACGCAGGACGAACTGCCAATGGCGCATCGGCACTTGCCGGTGGCAAGGCGGGTTCCTGGGATGCCGCCACCGCCTCAGCAGGTAGCGAATTCTCAGAGATCATTGGCGCCAGCGTTGGGAGTGACACAATCGAGCCAGTCGCCTCAGACCCCGGGACGCTGCCAAGTCCGGCTCGCTGAATGAATGGAAGAAGAACAAGTGCGGCCACACCAACCAGAAGCAAAAGAACAGCCAGAACAAAAGGCTTGGAGAGTTGGCTCCAGGACAGGAAACCCACCCCATCTCCGGCGACACGAAACGGTGTGTTGATTCCCGACTCATCCGTCTTCAGTCGTGGTGCCATCGTGTGTGGCAATCTCTCCAATATTGGAGCCGGATCAATTTTCAGGGTTCGACAAACGCTGGCAGCAAGAGCGCGAACAAAGACCACGTCTGGTAATAGATCAAATCTGTCTGTTTCAAGCGCATCCAGTTTTTTGACGGGAACTTTTAGCAAGACAGCCAGTGCAGCTATGTGCAACCCTTCCGCTTCGCGCGCTTGTCGCAGCATGGCACCGCCAGATATCTGCGCCGCCGACGTCCGATCGAAGGTCATATCTTCAGAGTTCGGTGAAATATTCTCACTCATCGAATGCACCCCGTTGGTGAGCGCCAGTCTCGCGTGACTGTGGAAAACGTTTCACCAACTGGGCTGCAAGCTGCAGCATGGCATCACGATTTTCCATGCGCCGTTCAACTTTGATCCCCAACCAAAGAGACTCCGCATTTGCCAGCTCACTGTTGTTCAGGCGCCGGACATAGAACTGTGCGCGAATGAAATCGCCTCGCTGGAACAGCAAAGTCGCCAGGTTGTACGCCGTGATGGGATTGCCCGCATCAAACTCGTAAGACTTCAACAGGCTTAATTCAGCTTCTTCTCGCAAACCAGCCCTCATCTGGCACAGGCCTTGAGCCCTGAAGGTTTTGGCCCGCTCTCCATACTGCGGGTTTGAGAGTGCCTGGGAGAAGAGCTGCTGCGCCTCGGGGTAGCGCGCTTGCTGGCAGAGCAACCACGCAAGGTTGTGCATGACATTCGAATCGTGCGGACTGATGGACAGTGCCTTTTTGAAACTCGCTTCTGCGAACCGGAAATCATTGAGGCGCATGTAAATCAGGCCGCGCAGACTGTAGGCGTCACCATATGCGGGATCCGCAGCAATGGACTGCTTGAGTTCATCCAGGGCGATAGTCGTTTGCCCCTGCTCAAAATAGCCAACCGCCAGTTCGAGCCGAATACGAGCACGCTTGCGCGCCTCGGGCTCATCCGAATCAGTCACAACTTCCACCCCGCTGCCCGCGGGTCCAGCCCCAGCCGATGTTGAAGCGCAGCCAGAAATGCCGGCCAATCCAGCCGCAAGCAGGCAAGCTGAGAACAACCATCGCTTGATTTGAAACCATCTCGCCGCATTCATATTCATGCCTCAAGTCTCCTTGAACGCCGCAAACGGCTTCAGCATCACCGTGCGTTGACGCGCGATTCTCTGGCTGATACCTGTACGATCTTTAACGTCACCGGCCAACTGACCACACGCCGCATCAATATCATCGCCGCGAGTTTTACGTATTGTTGTGACAATTCCGGCGTCACTTAATATTGCGGCAAAAGCCTTGACTTGTTCTGGCGCAGATCGAATCAAACCAGATGCAGGAAATGGGTTAAACGGAATCAGATTGAACTTGCACCAAACTCCGCCACTTGCATACTGACGGACCAAGCTCACCAGTTGATGCGCATGCTCGGCTTGGTCGTTAACGCCATCAAGCATGCAGTATTCAAAAGTAATAAAGTCTCTCGGCGCGTAGGCCAAATAACGATTGCAGGCTTCCAGCAACTCGGCAATCGGATATTTTTTATTAAGCGGCACCAGGTTGTCCCGCAAAGCGTCATCCGGCGCGTGCAGGGATACGGCAAGCGCAACTGGACAGTCCTGTGCCAGGCGATCCATCATCGGAACAACACCCGATGTTGAAACCGTCACACGCCGTCGTGACAAGCCATAGCCATGGTCATCCAGCATGACGCGCAATGCAGGTAGTAATTCGGAATAATTCTGCAAGGGCTCGCCCATGCCCATCATCACCACGTTCGAAATGACACGTTCATTACGCTGCAGATGCTTTCTCAAGAAATGCTCGGCAAACCACAATTGGGCGACAATTTCACCGGCTCTCAGGTTTCGGCTAAAGCCTTGGTGCCCCGTGGAACAAAACCGGCACCCAACAGCGCAACCGGCCTGCGAAGAAATACAGAGCGTTCCGCGATCAACTTCAGGAATGAAAACGGCTTCAACCGCATCACCCCCCCCAACGTCAAACAACCATTTGATGGTGCCATCTGACGAAATGTGCTCCGAGATCACATCCAGTGCTTTAACATGGGCACCAACCTTGAGCTTCTCGCGCAAGGACTTTGCGAGATCACTCATATCATCAAAACTGGCCGCGCCTTTTTGATGAATCCATCGAAACAGCTGGACGGCGCGGAACCGCTTTTCGCCCAGCCGCTCACAAAAAACGGCCAAACCCTCGAGGTCGTAATCGAGCAAATTGACCGTCATTGAATGACTTATCGGGAGTAAACGTTCATGCCGGCGAAGAAGAAGGCCACTTCAACTGCGGCCGCTTCAACAGCGTCGGAGCCGTGAACAGCGTTGGCATCAATGCTGTCAGCAAAGTCAGCACGGATGGTGCCAGGGGCTGCTTTTTTCGGATCGGTCGCACCCATGAGGTCACGATTTTTCAACACGGCATTTTCGCCTTCCAGAGCCTGGATCATGACAGGGCCGGAAACCATGAAATCGACGAGGTCTTTGAAAAAAGAACGCTCTTTGTGCGCTGCGTAAAAAGCCTCAGCCTCACCGCGTGACAACTGAACCATCTTGGCTGCGACCACCTTCAGGCCGGCAGCTTCGAAACGTGCGTAAATTTGCCCAATAACATTTTTGGCAACCGCATCGGGTTTAATAATAGAGAGAGTACGTTCGATAGTCATGAGTTTTTCCTGAACTTAATATTTAAATATTTGCCCGTCGGGCAAAGCCAAGAATTTTAACCTGTATGCCACAACAAATGACTTGGGTTGGAAAATAGCCCATGCGGCGCAATCCTAAAACTCAATGACAATGCTTGTGTCGACGAAATTGTTAACGTCCTCGTCCACCTCGACGTTGCCCGCCCCCCGAACCGCCACCACGTCGTTGGCCTTGGCCACTCCCCTGGTCCTGCCGCTGGCGCGTGAAACTATCGGCACCAATATAGCCAAAAGCTGTTTTCATCGGGTCCGGCTGAGCCGCCCCCGCTTGCCGATCGCCAGGCTCCGCACGACTCTTCCGGCCTTGTCCAATATCCTTGGCTCCGCCGGCCGATGCATTACGCTGGCCGCTTCCTGAGCTGCGTGGACCATTGCCACGCCCGCCTCGACGCTGATTGCGCGCTCCGGGCTCACGACCCGACGCATCGCGTCGCGACACGTCCGGTCCGCCTGGACCGGCCTCATCCCCCTGCGCCCTGGAACTTCGCGTGCCGGCTACTTGCATCAATGACTTAATATCGCCCTCGTCCAACTCCATCCAGGCACCGCGCTTGAGACCCCGGGGCAAAACCATGGCACCATACCGAATTCGTATCAATCGACTCACCGCATGGCCGACCGCTTCAAACATGCGGCGAACCTCCCGGTTGCGCCCCTCAGAAATCGTGACTCGGTACCAGCAGTTTGAGCCCTCACCGCCACCCTCTTCAATTGAGCCGAATTGAGCTACTCCGTCATCGAGTTTGACCCCCTCAAGCAGCCGTTGCTTCTCGTCCTTATTCAGAGCCCCAAGCACTCGCACGGCATACTCCCGTTCCAGTCCAAAACGGGGGTGCATCAAGTTGTTTGCCAACTCCCCTGAACTGGTAAACAGCAAGAGGCCTTCGGTATTGAGATCCAGTCGCCCCACCGATTGCCATTTGCCTTGAAACAGCTTGGGCAGTCTGCGAAACACGGTTGGACGATTTTGTGGATCATCGTGTGTCACCACTTCGCCAACAGGCTTGTGGTAAGCGATGACCCGTGCGGGCGGCGCGTCAATTCGAAACCTGATCGGCTTGCCATTGACTTTGACGTGATCGCCAAATTGAATCCGCTGACCGATATGAGCCGGTTCATTGTTGACCGTGATGCGGCCCTCCATGATCAACTGCTCCATCTCAAGTCGCGAACCCATGCCCGCCTGCGCAAGGACTTTATGCAATTTAGGCGTTTCCGCCATCGGCGCAAGTACACGCTTTGCCGGGACGACGTCTGAACTCTCTTCATCCGCGTCGAACTGGCCGGACACCACGTCGTCAAAACGATTTTCTGTATTGGCTGATGCCAGCTTCTTGTCGTCTGCAGGCCGAAGTTGCGAGGTCACGTCACGAATTGATTCATCTACCGTGGCAGGTACCTCAGCCCCTGCGTTTCCCCCCTCAGATAACCGCTCGTCCGGCTGATTCGAGGAATCCGCTTTTATCTGAGCCGGAGTGTCGGCATTGTGTACGGTCATGGTTGAGTCCCCATCAAGAAAAATAAATCGCCGCCAGAACCGGTATCGCCAGTTGTGACCGCTTGTGTCGCTTCGCCGTCGTCATTCACTGTCGGGGCTATAGCGGTAGAAATGTCCAGCTCAGCTTGGGAAGCCAGTTTGCCAATACTGAGAGCCTCCAAGGCACCAGCCTGCTGCGCTGGTGTCTCCAGCAGCGGCAATTGATCAAGGGATTCAAGCCCCAAATCATCCAAAAAATGCTTGGTCGTCGCAAAAAGCGCGGGGCGCCCTATGGCTTCGCGATGACCAATGACCTCAATCCAGCCCCTGTCTTCCAGTTGCTTGAGAAGAAGGGAGTTAACCGCCACACCCCGTATGTCTTCTATATCGCCGCGCGTCACCGGCTGCCTGTAGGCAATGATAGCCAGTGTTTCCAGCGTTGCACGGGTATAACGAGGCGGTTTTTCAGGATGCAGTCGATCAAGATACGCCCTCATTTCAGGCCGACTTTGAAAACGCCAACCTGTGGCTACGCTAACCAGCTCCACCCCACGCTGCGCCCAATCCTGCTGAAGCTCCTGCAACAGAATTTTGAGCGTATCCACGCCTAAGCCGTCGTCAAACAACACACGCATATCGCGCACTTGCAAGGGTTGCTGCGAGCAAATTAGCGCAGTCTCTAGTACGCGCTTGGCATCCGCCGTATTCATGGTATTGCGGTTCCGGAAAACACACCGTCAAGGTGCAAAATCAGTAAGATTCATTGGGGCGCAGCAGGCAGATTGATGAATCCGCAGCGCTTACCCACGGCCGTGTGCCGGGGCGCTATATTTATAGCTATCAGTTCACATTATATGCCAGCCCCCACTGGCTCAGAGCTTGCTCCAAATCTTCCGGCAAGATGGCCTGAAAAACCATGGGCATGAGAGTCACAGGATGGGTAAAGGCGAGACGGCATGCATGAAGGGCCTGTCGGTGCATGCCTGCCGCGACCGTGCCTCCATAGAGTTCATCAGCGACCAACGGATGGTTGATCGCCGCCATATGAACGCGAATCTGATGAGTTCGACCCGTGTGCAAAGTGCATCGAACCAGGCACCCTTGATCGCCGTTTTGAAGGAGTTCTATGTCTGTTCTGGCCAACTTTCCAGGATTTTTACTCATATCAACCACAGCCATCCTCAGCCGGTTACGTGGATCCCGGCCCATGGGGGCATTGACTTCGCGCGTACGTGCACCCACCCAGGGTCGATGGGCCAATGCCACATATTGGCGACTGACCTCTCGCGCGGCGATTAGTCGAATCAACGCATCCATCACCAGACGCGATCGGGCAACAACCATCAAACCACTGGTATCTTTGTCCAATCGATGAACAATCCCGGCGCGCGGCAAATTAGCGGCCTTGGCGTCATAGGCCAACAGGCCATTCAGCAGGGTGCCACTCCAGTTGCCGGGCGCCGGATGAACCACCAATCCAGCAGGCTTGTTGATCACCAACAAATGCTCATCCTCGTAGGCCACATTCAGCGCCATCATTTCCGGCTTGAACGCCTGGCTTTGAGGCGTCGGGCGCAATTCAATAGTCGCAACATCTGCAGCTTTGACCCGAGTCGATGGTTTCCGGATTAATTTCCCATTGATCGTGACCCCATCCAAATCAATCAACTGCTGCAAATAACTGCGGGAGAATTCCGGGACCAACTCGACCAGAGCCTGATCGAGACGCAGTCCATGCTGAGCCTCACCAAAATTCAGGCGGCGTAACTCCACGTCCGGACCAGTGTCTGCCCGGTCTTCCGTATCTTCACTATCGAGTCCGCTCGATATAATCAATTCGGTATTTTTCAAGAAAGTTGTCCCTCATGCTTCAAGCCAAATTATCCGTTGTCTGCGCCTGGTCGCTGGCAGGTGCAGCACTATTGCTGGCTGGATGCTCGACCACCCCAGTAGACCAGACGGCTGGATGGAGCCCCAACAAGATCTACGCTGAAGCCAAAGATGAGCTGAACTCCGGTGGGTACGACAAAGCGGTCGTTCTCTTTGAAAAACTTGAAGGTCGCGCCGCCGGAACCCCGTTGGCGCAACAAGCCCAACTTGACAAGGCCTACGCTCACTACAAAGCTGGCGAGGCGGCCCAGGCCATTGCCACCCTGGATCGGTTCATGAAATTGCATCCCGCCAGTCCGGCGCTTGATTACGCCTTGTACCTTAAGGGCATTATTAATTTCAATGACGATTTGGGCATGTTCGCGGCGATTACCCGCCAGGATCTGGCGGAACGGGATCAAAAGGCAGCCAAAGAATCCTTCGAATCTTTCAAGGAATTGGTCACCCGTTTTCCGGCATCCCGTTACGCGCCTGATGCCAGCCTGCGCATGACCTATATCGTCAACTCCCTGGCCCAGTACGAGGTGCATGTTGCGCGCTATTACTTCAACCGGGGCGCTTATGTGGCAGCGATTAACCGGGCACAAGTCGCAGTCTCCGACTACCAGGGCTTGCCGGCCTCCGAAGAGGCGCTCTTCATCATCGTTAAATCCTATGACGCGCTGGGCATGATGCCGCTGCGTGACGATGCAAAACGAGTACTCGAAAAAAACTACCCCCAGTCTGAGTACCTGACCCGCGGCTTCAAAGCCAGCACGGATCCGTGGTGGAAGGTCTGGTAAGCGCATTAAGCGCCTCTAGCAATTCCTCTTCCGAGCCGATTTTTCGCATCGGCGGCAATGCTGCCAGCAACCGTTTACCGTAGCCCATGAGGGCTAATCGGGTATCACAAACCACCAGCACACCACGATCGGATTCGCGCCGAATCAGTCGACCAGCTCCTTGCTTGAGGGCTATGGCGGCTTCGGGGATAAAGTAACTGTTGAAAACGCTGCGGCCGGCAGCCTCCAGACGCTTGGTACGCGCCTCCACCAGCGGATCGTTTGGCGGCGGAAAAGGAAGCTTGTCAATAACCAACAGTTGCAGCGTGTCTCCAGGCAAATCCACGCCTTCCCAAAAAGAAGCTGACGCCACCAGAATGCAACCGGAACCGCCGTCCCGGTTGCCAAGGCGAAAACGCGCTATCAGCTCGCGCTTCGGTTGCTCTCCCTGCACCAGAATTTCAAGAGCCCCAGAGTCTAAAAAATGCCGCTGCAATGCCTCGCTAACAGTGCGCAAAGCGCGCAGGGTTGTCGTCAGAACCAAGGTGCGGCCCCCAATCACCGGCGCGATTCGGGCCACAAGATCCGCCACCTCCGCGCTGTGGCGAGGGTCACTTGGCTTCGACAAATGCAGTGGCACGTACACGGCGGCTTGCGTGGAATAGTCAAACGGACTGCCCACTCGCAGAACTTCAGCGTCAGTCAGGCCACAGGGCTCGGTAAACCACTTCAATTTGGCGTCGCTCCCCAAGGTGGCGGAAGTAAATATCCAGGACCGCTGCGCCCCATCTTCCTCTATCGGTTGGATGAGCCGCGTCCGGACTGTGTTCGCAATATCCAGCGGCGACTCAATCAGCCTTAGCTGCGCGCCAACATCGAGCCATCGCACTGAGTCAAGCGCACAAGATCCCGAGAAAAACTCCAGCCGCTCGATAAATGCGTTGACTCGCTCGCTCAAGCGCACCAGGTCAGGCGCGATTTCACTGACTGTATCGAGTGCCTGCATGGCTCGCGTACATGCCGCGTGAAGGTCATCCAACGCATCTGTCCACTCCGACGCATTCACCTGCTCCGGCGCCACGCCGACCCAGCGCAGCTTGGCACCGGGATCAATCTTGCCCACTACCATGCGCAAATCACGTGCGGCGTGCTCAGTATCAGACGCCAGTGTTTGCCAATCAACCAGTCCGCGGGCATGCAGCAGACCGCAGGCGAGCATATCGCGGGCAAAGTCGACGAGCTGCCCGGTGCTCAATTGCCTGCCGAGAAACTGCACGCCCGTTTCATTGAGCTGATGTGCCTCATCAAAAATGACGGTCCGCACCGAAGGCAGCAACTCGGCCATGCCCGACTCGCGAACCGCCAAATCGGCAAAAAACAAATGATGGTTGATGACAACAACGTCGGCCGCCAACGCCTCCCGCCGGGCCTGGTTGACATGACAGGTCCGAAACTCGGGGCACTGCGAGCCCAGGCAATTGTCACGCGAAGAGGTAACCACTGGAATAACAGGCGAGCGCTCATCAAGCCCCGGTAGCTCCGCAAGGTCGCCCGTGCGCGTGACTTGCGCCCACTCCTCAATCTTCGCCAAAGTCCGCACCGTCACGCGATCAGGAAGGTGCGCATGTTGCCGGGCTTCGTGCAGACGATGCAGGCACAAATAACTGCCACGGCCCTTGAGCAAAGCGATGCGCACCGGCAGACCCAATGCTTCGGTCAATTGCGGCAGGTCCCGGCCAAACAACTGATCTTGCAGGGTCTTGGTTGCCGTTGAAAGCAATACACGTGCGCCACTTAACAAAGCGGGCACAAGATATGAATATGTCTTGCCAATGCCCGTCCCCGCCTCCACCACCAGCACCCCACCCTCATCAATGACACGTGCAATCGCCGTTGCCATCTCGGTTTGTCCTTCCCGGGGTGCGAACTCCTCCACCGTGCGCGACAACAAACCGCCCGGCGCGAAAGTTTCGCGAACTAGATCCTGCAAGCTCATTCGTCAAGCAGGCTCGTCAGGCGTCAGAATCCGCTCAATTCGCGTCATTTCGTCGCGCAAGCCCAGCCGCCGTTTCTTGAGCCGCCGCATCAAAAGCTCATCCAGCGGATTCTGATCATTTGCGCGGTCGATCATGGCATCAAGATCGCCATGCTCGATGCGCAGCTCAATCAGTCGACGTTCGGGAGAATGCAGGTTGGATTCCAAAATATCAGGGTGAAAGAAACACGAATCTATCGCGCTTGGTTAAGTCATGAGTTGGTTCGATAATACGACTTTCAAACGCATTTATCGGGGTCTAGGCTTTTAAGCTGTCCATCATGTCCAAAGGCTACCGACTCACCGCATCAACGGGCATCCACAAGGGTGATCGTGATTACCAGCAAGATCAGGTCATATTGTTAAGCCACGCCCGCGTCACTGGATGCGTGTTGGCTGTGCTTGCCGACGGCATGGGCGGGCGCAGTGGTGGGCGAAAAGCCTCCGATCAGGTCATGATGACCGCCAAGCAGTTGTTTGAGCGCTACTCTCCAGAGACCGACGACACACCGGCCGCGCTGATGCAGCTGGTCCAGGAAGCGCACACGGTCATCAAATTGACTGCTATTTCATCGGAGGAAGAGCCCCACAGCACGGTGGCGGCATTCTTGATCAATCCTGGGGGCGATTGCTACTGGGCGCATGCAGGTGACTCACGAATTTATCACTACCATGGCAGCAAATTCATCAAGCGAACGATGGATCACTCCTACGTTCAGGTGCTGGTCAACCGCGGCGAGATCACCGAGGAACAGGCCAGCAACCATCCCCAGTCCAATATTCTCATGGGCTGCCTGGGAACAGAAAGCGATCCTCCGGTGGATATCCACTTCATCCCCAAACTGCGCGCCGGTGACGTTTTGATGGCCTGCAGTGATGGCGTCTGGCACTACTTCAATACTGCGGAAATCGGATCCATCCTTTCCAGCCTGTCAGCCCGGGAAGCAACCGAATTCTTGATAGAAAAAGCCCGGTCCCGAGGCCATGGCGGAGGTGACAACCTGTCCCTGGTGGTGGTCAAGCTGGAGCCGCTCGGCTCGTAATTCGGTTCCCAATGACAGTCTGGGCCAGACGCCTGAACGAACTGGCCTCAGGGCTCCACAGGCAATGGTTTTGACGAGGTTCCGGATTTCTCGCTATTGCTCTTTTCCCGACTGGCCCGGTGCTCTTGCGCCTCCTTCAGTTTGTCGTTGTATTGCTTTTGTTCTTCGGCAAGCGCTTCCTTTGAACGCCCCGGCTCAATAGTTTTCTTTGCGCCCACCCGACCTGGCGTCGCGGGACCGGATGCGGCAGTTTTCTGTCTGGCGCGCTCCTCCCGCTCTTGCCGCGCCTCGCGGGCTTCACGGCGTCGGGCAGCCTCTTCTTCCATCTGTTGGGCTGAGGACTTTTCCTTGATACGTTCAAGCTGCTCCTGCGTCTTTCGCTTGCGCTCAGCGTCGTTGAGCGCAAGCTCCTGCTGGCGAAGCTTGCCAAGCACTTCGCGCCGTTGCGCGCGCGCTTTGCGCAGACAATCGGACACCGCAAACCGTGCATAACAGGCCGCTTCGTCGGACTGATAACGCGCCGCCTCGCGCGCCCGCTCAGCCTGAATACGGCTACGCTCACCTTCGCTATCTACTGCAGCAGACGGGACGATGCCAGTGCCAGCGTCTGTTGGTTGAGACCACGCCGTAGCGGTGATCAGAAACAGCGCCAACGTTAAAAATAGTCTCTTCATGTCAAACTTGTGTCAACGACACGACGCTCCAAAGCCAAAAACTCGCTGGATTGCATTTCATTCAAGCGAGACACTGTACGCGGAAACTCGTGGGCCAGGGGGCCTTCGGTGTACAAACCTTCCGGTGGCACTGCCGCTGACATGATCAACTTGACACGCCGGTCGTAAAGCACATCCACCAGCCAGGTAAAGCGACGCGCTTCCGACGCCATGCGCACCGGCATGTGGGGCACATCACTCAACAACACGGTATGAAATTGCGATGCAATCTCCAGGTAATCGTTTTGCGAGCGGGGCCCACCGCACAGCGTTTTGAAGTCAAACCAGACCAAGCCACCGGCCTTTCGGCGGGCTTGAATCGTACGAGCTTCGATATGCAAAGTCGGGTCTTCATCCTGCGTTTCTGCCAGACGGTCAAATGCATCACGCATAGCCACGTCTGCCTCGGCACCGAGCGGGACGTGGTAGAGCTTAAGTTGCTCCAGCGTACGGCGGCGGTAGTCGGTACCGTTGTCCACGTTGACGACCTGGAGTTTTTCGTTCAGCAAGGCAATCGCGGGCAAAATACGGTCACGATGCAGCCCGTTGGGATACAGCTCATCCGGTTTGAAGTTCGATGTCGCAACAAAGCCCACCCCGTTGTCAAACAGGGCTGCCAACAAGCGATGAAGAATCATGGCGTCCGTGATGTCGGCAATGTGAAACTCATCAAAACAGATCAAACGGTATTTTTTCGCAATGCGTTTGGCCAGCACATCGAGCGGATTGACGGTCCCCTGCAGGCCCGCCAGCTCGCGATGGACTTCGCGCATGAACTCATGAAAATGAAGACGGGTTTTCCGCTTCAAGGGGACCGCACCAAAAAAGCAATCCATCAAGAAGCTTTTGCCCCGCCCGACCCCACCATACATGTAAACACCGCGTGGAATGTCGGGACGGTTGATCAGCTTCTTGAAAGAGTTGGAGCGTTTTTCCTTGAAATGTGCCCACGCCCGAGCGCACACCTCCAAGGCATCCACAGCGCGCAGTTGCGCGGGATCTGCGATGTACCCACGGGCGACGAGCTCGGCTTGATAAGCTGCTTTGACGCGCAAAGAGTGAACCAAAATTGCTATAAATTAAATAGCTGCTTGCGCATACTGCACGTGCGCAAACGGCATTTTTTATATAAATTAGAAGTTCAGCGTGCGCTTGTCCACTGCCAGCGCGGCTTCCTTGGTCGCCTCGCTCAGGGACGGATGCGCATGGCAAATACGGGCGATATCTTCGCTGCTGGCCCGGAACTCCATCGCCACCACACACTCGGCAATCAATTCGCTGGCCATGGGGCCGACGATGTGCACACCGAGAATTTCGTCCGTGGTCGCATCGGCCAGCATTTTGACCATGCCGGTCGTATCGCCCAATGCGCGCGCGCGTCCATTCGCCAGAAACGGGAAGGTACCGGCCTTGAAAGCCACGCCATCGGCCTTGAGCTGCTGCTCGGTGCGGCCCACCCAGGCGATTTCGGGGTTGGTGTATATCACCCAGGGGATGGTATTGAAGTTGACATGACCATGCTGACCGGCAATGCGCTCAGCCACGGCAACGCCTTCTTCCTCAGCCTTGTGCGCCAGCATCGGGCCGCGCACCACGTCGCCAACCGCCCACACACCCGGCAAGCTGGTGCGGCACTGATCGTCCACGACAATCGCGCCACGTTCGTCGAGCGCCAGGCCCACCGCTTCGGCGTTCAGGCCAATGGTGTTGGGCACGCGGCCAATCGAGACGATCAGCTTGTCCACTTCCAGCGTTTGGGCTTCGCCCTTGGCATTGGTCCAGGCGACGCTCACGCCCTTCTTGCTCTTCTTGATCTCGCCGACAGTGACGCCGAGTTCAACTTTGAGTCCTTGTTTGACGAAGGCTTTGCTTGCTTCCTTGGCAATCTGATCATCCACCACGCTCAAAAGGGTAGGCAAGCCTTCCAGAATAGTGACTTCAGAACCCAGACGACGCCAGACGGAACCCATCTCAAGTCCGATGACGCCAGAGCCAATCAGGCCCAGTTTCTTTGGCAGTGTGCCGATGCGCAGCGCACCGTCATTGGAAAGAATGGTTTCCTCATCAAACGCCGTGCCGGGCAAGGCCCGGGCATTTGACCCGGTGGCCACGATGATTTGCTTGCCCACCAGCGATTCTTCGGCCGCACCGGCCACCTTGAGCTCGTAGCCGCCCTCGACCGCTTTCACAAAGGAGGCGCGGCCGTGGAAGAAGGCAACCTTGTTTTTCTTGAGCAGGTACTGGATACCGTCGTTGTTCTGCTTGACCACAGAATCCTTGCGCGCCACCATTTTGGCCACATCCATGGTCACACTCTTCACTTCAATGCCGTGGTCGGCAAAGTGATGGTTGGCATGGTCAAAGTGCTCGGAGGACTGCAGCAGCGCCTTGCTCGGGATGCAACCCACGTTGGTGCAGGTGCCGCCCAGGGCCGGACCGCCCTTGCTGTTTTTCCATTCGTCGATGCAGGCAACGTTCATACCCAGTTGCGCCGCACGAATGGCCGCGATATAGCCCCCAGGGCCACCGCCGATGACGATCACGTCGAATTGTTTGCTCATGAGAATTCCAGTAAATTAGTTGCAGAAAAACCCACCGATGCGATGGACCCGGAGTCCGTCCACATGGGTGGGTCTGTCAGGCGTGGCTGTTAGATGTCAAACAGCAGGCGGGCCGGATCTTCCAGCGCTTCCTTCATGGCGACCAGGCCCAGCACGGCTTCGCGGCCGTCGATGATGCGGTGGTCATAGCTCATGGCGAGGTAGTTGATGGGTTGCACCACCACTTGCCCGTTGACCACCATGGCGCGGTCCTTCGTCGCATGCACGCCCAGAATGGCCGACTGTGGCGGGTTGATGATGGGTGTCGACAGCATGGAACCAAAGGTGCCGCCATTGCTGATGGAGAAGGTACCGCCGGTCATTTCTTCCATGCTCATCTTGCCGTCACGCGCCTTGGCGCCATACTCGGCAATCTTCTTCTCGATCTCGGCAAAGCTCATCTGGTCCGCATTACGCAGAATCGGCACCACCAGGCCGCGGGGCGAGCCCACTGCAATACCGATGTCAAAGTAGCCGTGGTAGACGATATCGGTGCCGTCGACTGAGGCGTTGAGCATCGGGAACTTCTTGAGGGCATGAACCGCAGCCTTGACGAAAAAGCTCATGAAGCCGATCTTGACGCCATGTTCTTTCTCGAACTTCTCCTGGAAGCGCTTGCGCATTTCCATCACCGGGCCCATGTTGACTTCATTGAAGGTGGTCAAAATGGCATTGGTGGACTGCGACTGCAAGAGACGCTCCGCCACGCGGGCGCGCAAACGACTCATGGGCACACGTTGCTCGGGGCGCTCGCCCAGGGAGACGACAGGCCCGGCCACTTGAGGCAATAAAGCGGTTGTAGCCCTTGCCGGCATTGCGGGAGCAGCTACCACTTTGGGAGCAGATCCGGAAGCAACCGCACCCAGCACGTCACCCTTGGTCACCCGACCATCTTTGCCGGTACCGGGCACTGAGCCGGCGGCAAGCTGGTTGTCCGCCATCAGTTTGGCCGCCGCGGGCATCGGCACCCCGGCCATCGAGCTCCCTGCGGTCGCGGCCGCAGCCGGCGCAGACGTCATCACGGCAACAGAGGCTGGCACGGCAGCCGCCGCTGTCCCGGCCTTGGCTTCGGTGTCGATTCTGGCAATCAACTGTTCGGCGGCCACGGTGGCACCGTCTCCCACCACCAATTCGACCAGCACACCGGCGGCGGGAGCTGGCACTTCCAACACGACTTTGTCGGTTTCGATCTCGATCAGGATTTCATCGATCGCGACGGCTTCACCGACCTTCTTTTTCCATTGCAGCATGGTGGCCTCAGCCACGGATTCCGACAACTGCGGAACTTTCACTTCTACGATAGCCATATCAATTCTTTCGGTATATTTTTTCGAAGTTTGCGGGACGGGCTTCAGCACTGTCCCCAACTTGCTTTTGAGGGTTTGCGGAACAGGCCTTCAGCGCTGTCCCGCCACTGATTCAATAAAACTATTTACTCAGGACAAAGCCTTTAAGCTTGCCAAACGCGCCTTCGACCAGCGCCTTTTGCTGCTCCTGGTGCAGATGCGAGTAACCCACGGCCGGAGAGGCAGAGGCGGCCCGACCCGAATAGCCCAGTTTTTGACCATCGACCATGTTTTCGTGAATGTAATGCTGCACGAAGAACCAGGCGCCCTGATTTTGCGGCTCATCCTGACACCACACCAGATCGGTCACATTGGGATACTTCTTGAGCTCGGTTGCAAACGCCTTGTGCGGGAACGGATAAAGCTGCTCCACGCGCAAGACAACCACGTCATCTACGCCCTTTTCCTCGCGCTTCTTGATCAGGTCGTAGTACACCTTGCCCGAGCAGGCCACCACTCGCTTGACCTTGTCGGCCTTCAGCTCTTTGTGCTCAGGAATTATGGTCTGGAAGCTGCCCTTGGTGAACTCGGACAGGGGCGACGCCGCGTCCTTGTTCCGCAGCAGGGACTTCGGCGTCATGATCACCAGCGGCTTGCGGATATTGCGCACCATCTGACGACGCAGCACATGGAAGATCTGGCTGGCCGTGGTCGGCTGCACCACCTGCATATTGGTGTCGGCACTCAGCTGCATGAAACGCTCCAGGCGCGCCGAGCTGTGCTCAGGCCCCTGACCTTCGTAGCCGTGCGGCAGCATCAGCGTGATGCCGTTCACGCGGCCCCATTTCACCTCGCCCGAGGCGATGAACTGGTCGATCACCACCTGCGCGCCATTGACGAAGTCACCAAACTGGGCTTCCCAGATGACCAGCGTGTTGGGGTCATTGGACGCATAACCGTACTCGAATGCCAGCACGGCTTCTTCAGACAGGATGGAGTCGATCACCACGAACGGCGCCTGACCATCCGCCACGTTTTGCAGCGGGGTGTAAGTGCCTTCGTCAAACTTCTCACGATTCTGGTCATGCACCACCGCGTGACGGTGGGTAAAGGTTCCACGACCGCAGTCTTCCCCACTCAGACGCACCGGGTAGCCGCTGGCCACCAGTGAAGCAAAAGCCATGTGCTCGCCCATGCCCCAATCCACCGGAATGTCACCACGGCCCATGGCCGCACGGTCGTCGTACACTTTTTTCACCAACTGGTGCGGCGCGATAGTGGAGGGAATGGTCGTCAAGCGGTCTGCCAGACGTTTCCACTCGGCCATTGGAATCGCGGTGTCACCCGCGTCAGTCCACTTCTTGCCCATGTAGGGCGTCCAGTCCACCGCGTACTTGCTTTTGAAATTGGTCAACACCGGATCTACCGTGTGCTTGCCGGCATCCATCGCAGCGCGATAGGCCTTGACCATTTCATCACCCAAATCAGCACCCATACCTTGGGCCGACAGCTTGTCGGCATACAGACGACGCGTACCGGGATGCTGAGCGATCTTCTTGTACATCAGGGGCTGCGTCAGCGCAGGTGTGTCCTGCTCGTTGTGGCCCAGCTTGCGGAAGCAGATGATGTCCACCACCACGTCCTTGCGGAACTCCATGCGGAACTCCAGCGCCAGCTGCGTGGCCAGCACCACCGCCTCGGGGTCGTCGCCATTGACGTGCAGCACCGGCGACTCAATCATCTTGACAATGTCGGTGCAATACAGGGTGGAGCGGCTGTCGCGTGGATCGCTGGTCGTGAATCCAATCTGGTTATTGATCACGAGGTGCACCGTGCCGCCCGTGGAATAACCACGCGTTTCAGCCAGCGCCAGGGTTTCCATGACCACACCCTGCCCGGCAAATGCCGCGTCGCCATGCACCAGCACCGGAAGCACCTGCTTGCCGTGCTGGTCACCACGGCGGTCCATGCGGGCGCGTACGGAGCCCTCCACCACCGGGTTCACGATTTCCAGATGCGATGGATTGAACGCCAGCGACAAATGCACCGGCCCGCCGGGGGTAGTCACGTCGGAGCTGAAGCCCTGGTGGTATTTCACGTCACCGCTGGTCAATTCTTCCGGCGCCGTATGGTCAAACTCGGCGAACAAATCGGCGGGCATTTTGCCCAGCGAATTCACCAGCACGTTGAGACGGCCACGGTGGGCCATACCGATCACGATCTCCTGAACACCTTTGGTGCCAGCCAGTTGAATGAGCTCGTCCAAGGAGGCAATGAAGCTTTCGCTGCCTTCGAGTGAAAACCGTTTTTGTCCCACATATTTGGTGTGCAGAAAACGCTCCAAGCCCTCGCCCGCCGTCAGACGGTCAAGAATATGCTTCTTTTTTTCTGCGGTAAAGGTGGGCTTGCTGCGAATGCTCTCGAGCTTTTGTTGCCACCAGCGCTTCTGGTTCTGGTCCGTGGCGTACATGTATTCGGCGCCAATCGTGCCGCAATACGTCTGATGCAACGCGTTCATCAGCTCGCGCAAGCTCATGCTGTCTTTGCCAAAGAAGGTGTTGCTGGTGTCGAACACCGCTTCCTGATCGGCGTCACTGAAGCCATAGAACGAGGGCTCAAGTTCAGGGATTTTGTCGCGTTCGGTGCGCTTCAGAGGGTCCAGATCAGCCCAGCGCTGACCCACGTTACGGTATGCGGCAATCAATTGCTGCACAGCCGTGCGCTTGCGTCCCATTTCGGCATCCACGCTGGCCAGGACAACTTTGGTGCCACCGCGCTTGGCGCGCTCGGCAAAAGCATTGATCACCGGTTGGTGCGGAACGTCTTTGGCGTTGCTGCCATCCACTGCGGGCACATGCTGCAATGCATCGAAGTAGTCACGCCAGGTGTCGGGCACGCTGCCCGGGTTGGCCAGGTAGTTTTCGTACATCTCTTCGACGTACGGCGCATTGCCACCAAAAAGATAGGTATTGGCCTGATAGGCTTGATATACAGAAGAAGCCGACGACGTCGGATTCGTCCCTTGGGACGTGGTCTCACTCATTTTTCGCTGAACTCCGTTTCCCTTGAGGAAACATTAGCTGGTTAAAGCTGTTGTTGATTAACCTTCCGCGTCACGGCTGGACCGTTTAGCGGATGCGACTGTGGCGATGGAAGGGCCTAGTAACTCTCTCGATTGTGCCACCAAAAGCAGCACCCAAATTTGACGCCTCTTTTCAGCGTCAAACTAAACCGTCATCAGATCCTTGATCTGTTGCAGTGCAGCCGGGTCATCCATGGTTGTCAAATCGCCCGGATCGCGTCCTTCGCAGACCGCCTGAACCGCCCGACGCAGCAGCTTGCCACTGCGCGTTTTGGGCAAGGTGCTAACAAAGCGTACGCGCGCCGGGCGGGCCACGGCACCCAGATCCGTGTCGACAAGCTTCATGATTTCACCCTCCAGTTTGAGACGTGAAGCCTCGTCCGTCAGCAGGCTCGCATCCTTCACCACGGCAAACGCCATGGCCACCTGACCCTTGAGTTGATCGGCCACACCCACCACCGCCACCTCGGCAATGTTGGGATGGGCCGAGATGCTCTCTTCAATCTCGCGGGTGCCCAGGCGGTGCCCGGCCACATTGATCACGTCATCGGTACGGCCCAGAATGAAAAAGTAACCATCGGCATCGCGAATGCCCCAGTCAAAGGTGCTGTAAACCATTTTGCCCGGTACGCTGGACCAATACGTCTTGACGAAGCGCTCATCATCACGCCAGATCGTCTGCAGGCAACCCGGGGGCAAGGGGCCTTCAATGGCAACCACGCCTTTCTGGTTCGGCCCGGTCAACTCTTCTCCGGTCTGGTCATCCAGTAACTTGACATCGAAGCCATACACAGCCTTGCCCGGTGAGCCAAACTTGCTGGAGGCCTGTTCAACCCCATTGCAAAGGGACAGGATCGGCCAGCCGGTCTCGGTCTGCCAGTAGTTGTCAATGATGGGTTTACCCAGACTTTCGCTGATCCACTTGGCGGTCGGCTCATCCAGCGGTTCGCCGGCCAGAAACAGGGCACGCAGACTGGAGAGATCGTATTTGGTGAGCAAGGCCGGGTCTTGCTTCTTCAATACCCGCACCGCCGTGGGAGCGCTGAACATCACGGTGACTTTGTACTTCTCGACCAGACTCCACCAGATACCACCATCAGGACGGGTGGGCAGCCCCTCGTACATGATGGTCGCCATGCCGGCAATCAGCGGTCCGTAAATGATGTAGCTGTGGCCCACGACCCAGCCGATGTCGCTGGTGGAGAAATAGGTTTCACCGGCATTGCCACAGTAGATGTGCTTCATGCTGGCAGCCAGCGCCACGGCGTAGCCGCCGGTGTCGCGCTGCACGCCTTTGGGTTTCCCGGTCGTGCCGCTGGTGTAGAGCGTGTAGCTGGGGTGCGTGGCATCGACCCACTCACATTCCACCACGGTATCCATGTGTTTTTGACGCAGCGCTGCCCACAAATGGTCGCGACCCGCGACCAAATCCATGGCCGACAGCTGACGATCCACCAACAGCACTGCCTCGGGTTTGTAGCTTGAGAGGCGAATGGCCTCATCCAGCAAGGGCTTGTACGCCACGGCTTTGCCGCCACGCGAACCTGCGTCAGCACTGATCACCAGTTTCGGCTCTGCGTCTTCAATGCGTGACGCCAGCGAACCCGAGGCAAAGCCGCCAAACACCACCGAGTGGATTGCGCCAATGCGTGCGCAGGCCAGCATCGCAAAGGCGGCCTCGGCAATCATGGGCATGTAAATCAGCACCCGGTCGCCCTTTTGAACACCCAACTCTTTCAACACAGCGGCCATGCGCTGCACTTCGGCGTGCAGCTCGTGGAAGGAATACACCTTCTCTTCGTTGGTCTCGGTGGAAACGAAGATCAGCGCCGCCTGGTGAGCCCGGTCCTTGAGGTGCCGGTCCACCGCGTTATGACACAAATTGGTGGTGCCGCCCACAAACCACTTGGCAAAAGGCGGGTTGCTGTAGTCGCAAATCTGCTGGGGCTGGGTTTTCCAATCGATGAGTTTGGCCTGTTCGGCCCAAAAAACGTCGCGCTCGGTAAGGGATTGGCGGTGGAATTCGGCATACGCTGTCATTATTTGTCTCCGGTCGGGTCAGTAAACTGAATTCATAATTATGGACAGACAGCTTGCAACAGCCTGACTCAGCGCCCCACCTCCCGCAGAATGCGCTTTGCAGCGCTACTTGATCAAGTCCTGCGCCGCATGGAACGCCGGGTGCTCGGCAGTACGCAGCCACTCGAACGCCACCATCTCGGTTGTCACCAACTCTGCGCCGGCACCGGCCAGGCGATCGAATGCCGCGTCCCGGTTGCGCTCAGTGCGCGAGCTGCAGGCATCTGTCACCACCCAGACATCGAACTCGTCCTCCAGCAAATCCAGTGCGGTTTGCAGCAGGCAAATATGGGCTTCGCAACCGGCGATGACCACCGTATTGCGTTCGACCACATTTGTTACGGTTTTTTGCAGGTGCTTGGGCAGGCTGCGGGCATTCCCACTCACGGGCTTGGGCTGCGGACGAAGCCATTCTCCCAAGCCTTCCTCCACGCCACTGAAATGCATCTTGCTCAAGGTCTGAGCACACAGCGCCCTGATCTCGGCCGCGTTTTCACCGAGTTTGGATGGGCTTTGCTCCGTGCCCCATGCCGGCACGTCCATCAGCCTGGCCAGTTGCCCCAGGCGCACGGCGTTGGCCAGCACCTGGGCGCTTTCGAAAATGGCGGGTATCAGGCGGATTTGATAGTCCACCAGGACGAGTTGGGATTCAGCGGCGTCTAACAACATGGCAAACTTTCTTGAGAGGTTGGGCTATTTCGGGCAATGACTGATTAAACCGCAGGAAGCCAGGACCACCTCTCACAGCCGAATCTCAAAGCGCGCTTCGTCCATATAACGATGCGGCCCAAAGGCCGCCGTCATGGCAGCGGACTCGGCGGCTTGCCACTGCTCAAGCACCTCTCGCTCGGCTGAGGGCAGTAGTTCCAGATCCGGCGCGTCGCCGTAGGTGCCCACGATCTGTAGGTAAGCCGTGTAGGTGGGCACGACCAGACTGGCGCTGCCCAGCGCAGCATCCAAAGCGCCACGAAAGCGCTGCTCAACGTCTTGGCGCTCCTTCTCGGAGGCCTCGTCAAAGGATGTCAGGGTCAGTGTGTAACTCATCGCGCGATTGTGGCCCTTTGTGGAGGGGAAATGCGATTCCTCAACCGGACAAATCCGACACTGTGACGCCGATTGCGCTCTCCGGCAACAATGCCCTCAACCTCGAAAATCATTAAAATATATATAAATCAATGGCTTACATTGATAACTTAGAGAAAACTTTAACTTGACAGGGCGCTTGCCCTGCAAGTATCCTAGCCCCGATGCGAATTCTTACCGTTCTTGTTGCCCTCTTGCTTGCTGCCAGTGCGCACGCCACTCCTCCCGGAACGAACGATGACATGGATCAATTGCTGAAAAACAAGGGGCTGCTGGCACGCATTGACCATGTCCGGCAGTCGGTTGGTGAGAAGGCCTCAGAACTGGTTTTCACGGCCATGGGCTTTCTCGGTGTTCCTTATCGGCGCGGTGGTAATACCGTGGAATCCGGCTTCGACTGCAGCGGCTTTGTGCGGGCCATGTACCAGCAGACCGTTGGCCTGATCCTGCCGCGCAAGGCGGAACAGCAGGCAGCAGCCACCGAGAAAATCGAGCGCGCTGAACTGCAGCCCGGCGATCTGGTGTTTTTCAACACCATGCGGCGTGCTTTCAGCCATGTCGGCATATACGTCGGTGAAGGCAAATTCATTCACTCCCCCAAACCCGGCGGTGAAGTCCGGGTTGAAGACATGGGGGGCTCGTATTGGAGTCGTCGCTTCGATGGTGCCCGTCGGGTGCAGACCTCGCAACCCGACATCCCGACGACTCAGGTCTTGCAGACGGTTGAGCCCACACTGCACTGAGCTACACTCAAACGCTACTATTTTAATAGCTGCAAGCGCTTATTCCACGCGGGCTAAAGCCTAATATAACCATATTTATTTAGCCTTTTCACGGCTATCGGGCTCGCATCCCTTGCCAGCGCAGGAACCCCATGAACGATCGAGTTAGCCAGATACTGGCCCAAATGGCTGCGCTTGAAGATGAGCTGCGCACCGTCGTCCATGAACAGGAGAGCAAGATGTTCTTCCAGATCAGGGGCAAGCGTGTGGAGTTTGAAAGCTCGGTCAAAGCAGCGCATCGCAAACTCAAACAGAACTTCTTCCGCTGGTTGGTCACCAATCGCCCGCAGAACCTGATCACGGGCCCCATCATTTACGGCATGATTTTTCCGCTGATGATGCTGGACCTGTGCGTCACGTTCTACCAATGGGTTTGTTTCCCCATTTACGGCGTCAAGAAAGTGAAGCGTTCTGACTACCTCGTGTTCGACCGGCGTCACCTCGGCTACCTTAATTTCATCGAAAAATTCCATTGCACCTATTGCGAATATGGCAACGGACTCATGAGTTACATGGCTGAGATTCTGGCCCGCACCGAAGAGTATTTCTGCCCGATCAAGCATGCCCACAAGATTCTGGGCACGCACGCTCACTACAACCGGTTTTTGGACTATGGCGACGCCGCCGACTATGAATCCCGGCTGGAGGAATTTCGCGTCGCCCTCGGTAAAGACAAATTGCCTGCAAGCCACCTAGCGTCACACGAAGACTTGCAGGCCCCACCTGCAGGTGCATGTCAGCATGCAACTGATCCCCGCCAGTAAAAAAGATCAAGCGGGTTGCGCACGCGGCTGCGCTACTACAGGCGGCGTGCCTTCCTTGAACAGTTTTGTGATCTCCGAGCGCAGTTCCGGTGTGTCCTGATGCTGATGGACTGCCACGGCATGCTGCACAGCGGCCTCCAGCAATTCCTGATCCGTATCGGCAGATAGCGCCACCGTGCAGTTCATGTCACTCGGAAATTCACGGCAATCAATGTATTTGCGTGTCATTTCAATCTCCTCATTCAGTGAATAAGCGGCAAGGCTCGGGACTCGCCAATCCGCTATTTATTTATAGTCAAATAATCCACTTTCGCAAGAGAAGCACTGAAAACATGGCTTATGCGGCCTGGGCCTCAACTGCTTCGCTGCAGGTGAGCGCGAGGCGATTGATCCCGCTCAGCAGCGCCTTGATCGACGCCGTGATGATGTTGGTGTCCAGGCCGACGCCGTAGCACTCGCGTCCGCCCGCCGGGTGCGCCAACTCCATGAAGGCGCAGGCCTGCGCATTGCCGCCCTCGCCGCTCGGGCTGGTGGCGCGTTCTTCAAAGCTGCGCACCTGGACGCTGATACCTATGCCCTGTAAGGCATGAACGGCGGCGTCAATCGGGCCATTGCCTTCGCCCGTGAGCAGGTGCGATACACCATCCACCTCGACAGCCAGCCGGATGCCCTGCGCGTTGCCGTGTTCAAACAAATGGTGCTCCACATAGCGCACAGGCCGTTCGCATTCGAAGTAGGTGCGCGAGAACAGCTGCCAGATATCGGTGCTGCTCATCTCGACACCCTGGCTGTCGGCGTGCCGCTGCACCTCGCCAGAAAACTCCACCTGCAAGCGGCGCGGCATGACAATGCCGTAGCCGGTTTCAAGCAGGTAGGCCACGCCGCCTTTGCCGGATTGGCTGTTGATGCGGATGATCGAGTCATAGCTGCGCCCGACGTCGGCCGGGTCGATCGGCAAATAGGGCACGTTCCAGAGGGTGTCAGGCTGCTGGGCGGCAAAGCCTTTCTTGATGGCGTCCTGATGCGAACCGGAGAAGGCCGTGAACACGAGGTCTCCCACGTAGGGGTGACGCGGGTGAATCGGCAAGCGGGTGCAGTACTCGGCCGTGCGGGCAATGGCGTTGATGTCGGAAAAGTCCAGGCCCGGCGCAACCCCCTGCGTCTGCATGTTGAGCGCGAGGGTCACAAGGTCCACATTGCCGGTGCGCTCGCCATTGCCAAAGAGGCAACCCTCGACCCGGTCCGCACCGGCCATGAGACCGAGCTCGGCGGCGGCAACCGCCGTGCCCCGATCGTTGTGCGGGTGCAGGCTGATGATGACGCTATCGCGGCGCGCCAAGTTGCGGTGCATCCACTCGATCTGGTCGGCGTAGATGTTGGGCGTGGCGATTTCCACCGTGGTCGGCAGGTTGAGAATGACCTTGTTGTCCGGCGTGGCGCCCCAGGCGGCAGTCACGGCGTTGCAGACCTCCAGCGCAAAGTCGAGTTCGGTGGCGGTGAAGGTTTCGGGGCTGTATTGCAGCACCCATTCGGTTTGCGGCTGCTCGCTGGCGAGCTGCTTGATGAGCTTGACCGACGCCACCGCCATCTCGATGACCTCGGCCTTGTCCATGCCGAAGACGGTTTCGCGGAACGGTTTTGAGGTGGCGTTATACACATGGACGATGGCCCGGCGCGCGCCCGTCAAGGACTCCATGGTGCGCCGCACCAGGTGTTCACGCGCCTGCGTCAGCACTTCAATCGTCACATCCTGGGGAATGTGACCGCCCTCAATCAACTCACGGACAAAGCCAAACTCGGTATCGGACGCGGACGGGAACGCCACCTCGATTTCCTTGAAGCCAATGTCGCAGAGCGTGCGGAACATGCGCATCTTGCGCTCGGCGTTCATCGGCTCAAAAAGCGCCTGGTTGCCGTCGCGCAGGTCGGTGCTCATCCAGATCGGCGGCACGCTGATGGTGCGGCTCGGCCATTGGCGATCGGTCAGCTCCACGGCGGGAAAAGGGACGTATTTGGCGGCGGCGTGATGCGACATGGTGGCGGCTCCTGAAGGGCAAGGCTGTTTCGATGACATTCATCTTAGCCAAAGTGAAGCAGAATCCGATTGCGTTGTTTACGCAACCTCCTCCATATATTGGCAACTTATTGCCAATTATATTAATTTAATAAAATTTAATGCCAACAAGGAGAAACAAGCAACAATTGTCTCGACATCATGGATGTCGACGCTCCTGCGCTGCCATCTTTAGGTTAAATAGGGCTCTAGCCCTTTAAACGCCAGCGCATGCAGCTATTTATTTAATAGCATTAACAATCAATGACCCCGTAGCTGCCGCAAGATGCTTCCGAACAGACCATTCACGACTTCCAGAATCGGGGCGTCTTGCCGCAGCTCGGGCGGTGGCTGGGGCACTGGGCGCGGAATGTCGAATTCCACATTCGGATCAATCCAGCGATTGCGAAATGCCTGCTGAAAAACGTCCCCCACCATGGGTAATGCGCTGCGGGCGCCCTGCCCCCATGAGCCCATCGTCACGCTGTTGTCGTTAAAGCCGACCCGGGCGCCGGCCACCAGTTGGGGGTTCATCATGATGAACCAGCCATCCGTGTTGTCTTGCGTGGTACCGGTCTTGCCAGCCACGTCGGCCTGGATGCCGTAACGCTGGCGAATGGCGACACCCGTGCCCTCGTCAATCACGCCGCGCATGGCGTTCACCAGGGTCAGCGCGTGCGCACGTGGCATGGCCGGCTCGCGCTCTCTGACGGGCTCGAACTGTTCCAGCAGGCGGCCGTTGCGGTCTTCCACGCGCAGCACCAGCACCGGCTGTATGTAGTTGCCGCCATTGGCGATAGAGCCGTAGGCCGCGACCATCTCGAGCAGCGTGACGGGGCTGGTGCCCAGGGCGAGCGAGGGCACCAGGTCGAGCTTGCTTTGCCGCACCCCCATGGACTGCGCCAGCCGCGCCACGCTGGCCGGCCCCACTTTCTGCATTAATTGGGCGGTGATGGTGTTCTTCGAGTACGCCAAGCCGTCGCGCAGCGTGGTGGGCTGGTAGCTGGGTGGCGTTGCGTCGCTGGGCGTCCACACCGGGCTACCTTGCGACGCGATGGCCACCGGCTCGTCAATGAAGGTGTAGGACGGGTCGAACCCCAGCATGAACGCCGCGCCATACACAAAGGGCTTGAAGGTCGAACCGGGCTGGCGCCGCGCCTGGCTCACATGGTCAAACTGCTCCTGCGCAAAGTCGCGGCTGCCCACCCAAGCCCGCACTTCACCATTGCGCGGGTCCAGCGCCAGGAATCCGGCCTGCAACAAGGCTCGGTCCTGCCCGGCTTTGCGCCGGCTGTCTGCCAGGGTTTGCAGTTGCGCCAGTTGCCGCGCCACTGCCCGGTTGGCCGCCCTCTGTATTTTTGCGTCCAGCGTGGTACGCAACTTGAGGCCATCGGCATGAATATCGAAACCCCGACGATCAGCCCAGTCAATCAGCCATTTGCGCAGATGCTGGGCGACGTGCGGCGCCGGGCCCAGCAGCTCGACCTGCCGCTCAAAATCCAGTCGCAGGGGCCGCTTGGCCAGACCCTCCACGCGGGCCGGGTCCAGCTTGCCGTGTTTGGCCATCTGCGCCAACACCAAGTTGCGGCGCTGCACGGCACGCTCGGGGTTTTGCACCGGGTTGTAGTAGCTCGTGCCCTTGAGCATGCCGATCAGCGTGGCGCTCTCCAGCAGGTCCAGCTTGTCGGCGGACTTGTCGAAATAAGTGCGCGCCGCCATCTCGATGCCGAAGGCGTTGTAGAGAAAAGGCACGGTGTTGAGGTAGGTCTCCAGAATCTCGGGCTTGGAATACACCGCTTCGATCTTCAAGGCGGTGACCGCCTCCTTGACCTTGCGCGTGATGCTGGCGGCGCGGCCGATTTCTTCCGGGTAGAGATTGCGCGCCAGCTGCTGCGTGATGGTCGAGCCACCCTGCAAATCACCCGACAAGGTGCTAAGCACAGCGCCGGCCGTACGTCGAAAGTCAATGCCGTGGTGATCGTAAAAGCGGTGGTCTTCGGTGGCGATCAAGGCATTCACCACATGCGGCGCTATTCTGTCCAGCGCCACCCACTGCCGGTTAATGCGCCGGTACTCGGCCAGCACCGAGCCGTCAGACGCCAGCAGCACCGACGGCGCTTCAGACTTCGCCTTGCGTAAGTCGCCAACGCCGGGCGTGAACGGGATCAGCACCAGCACGTAGAGCAGCACAAGCGTGGGGAGCACCAGAGCCGTCCGCACCGGATGCCGCCTGGCAGCGGCGAGAACGCGATGACATTGTTCTGCTGTGAAAGTGACGGCGCGACGGAGAACTGGAGTCATGGACGGAGTTTACGGCGGCTGAGCGTGCAGGCCTACCCGGCGGCGAGCAATAACCCGCTTGCTAAGCGTTCAGCGGCGGATGCACCTCCGCGCCAGATTGACCCAGCAATCTGACCGCTGCCTGCACAATGCTTGCCGCATCCACCCCGAAGAAGGCACGCAAAGCAGCCCGTGTGTCGCTACGGCCAAAACCATCGGTACCCAGCGTGACGTACTTGCGTCCCTCCGGCAGATAGGCCCGCACGCTCTCCGGCACGGCACGAACATAGTCGGTCGCGGCGATGATGGGCCCGCTACTGCTGGCCAGCTGCTGCGCGATGAAGGGGCTCTGGCTTGCGGCACCGTCGCGTGCCAGCTCACTCCAGCTGGTCACACTGAACACGTCCACCGCCACACCCTGGCTGGCCAGCAGCTGCGCGGCCTTGATGACTTCGGTCAGAATCGCGCCGGAGCCCAGCAAGCTGATTTCTTGATGTGTTTTAGTGCTCTGGCCCTCGTCCAATATGCGTGGATAGCTGCCAAACTTATAGCACCCACGAATCACATCCTGCGCCACGCCCTCCGGCAAGGTCGGCTGGGCGTAGTTCTCGTTCATCATGGTGACGTAGTAGAAAACGTCTTTTTGTTCCACCAGCATCTCGCGCATGCCGTGGTCGATGATGACGGCCAGTTCACCGGCAAACGCCGGGTCATAGGCCTTGCAGTTGGGGATGGTGGCGGCCATCAGGTGGCTGGTGCCGTCCTGGTGCTGCAGGCCCTCGCCGCCCAGCGTGGTGCGGCCCGACGTGGCGCCGAGCAAAAAGCCGCGCGCGCGCTGATCGGCGGCGGCCCAGATGGCATCGCCGACGCGCTGGAAGCCGAACATGGAGTAGTAAATGTAGAAGGGCAACATGGCCAGGCCATGCACGCTGTAGCTGGTGCTGGCCGCCGTCCAGCTGGCCAGGGCGCCGGCCTCGGAGATGCCCTCCTCCAGGATCTGGCCGTCCATGGCTTCGCGGTAGCTCAGCACCGAGCCGATGTCCTCCGGTGCGTAGCGCTGGCCGACGCTGGAGTAGATGCCGACCTGCTTGAACAGATTGGCCATGCCAAAGGTGCGCGCTTCATCGGCCACGATGGGCACGATGCGCTGGCCCAGGGTCGAGTCCTTGAGCAGATTGCCCAGCATGCGCACAAAGGCCATGGTGGTGCTCATCTCCTTGCCATCGGCCTCCAAGGCAAACTTGGCGTAGCTCGTGATCTCCGGCACCGGCACCGGCGCGCAGGTGGTGTAGCGCTTGGGCAGGTAGCCACCCAATTTCTGGCGCTGCGCGTGCAGGTATTGCATCTCGGGGCTGTCCGCTGGTGGCTGGTAGAAACTCAGCGAGGTGACTTGTTCGTCCGTCAGCGGCAACTGGAAGCGGTTGCGAAAGGCGATCAGGTCGGTCTCGTCAAACTTCTTCTGACTGTGCGTGGTCATCTTGCCCTGCCCCGCGCTGCCCATGCCGTAGCCCTTCTTGGTGTGGGCGAGTATCACCGTGGGTTGGCCCGTGTGCCGGGCGGCAGCGGCATAAGCGGCGTAAATCTTCACCATGTCGTGGCCACCGCGTTTGAGACGGTCAATCTGCTCGTCGGTCATGCCTTGCGCCAGATGGGCCAGGGCCTCGTTCTGGCCAAAGAAGGTTTCGCGGTTGTAGCGCCCGTCCTTGGCGGCAAAGGTCTGCATCTGGCCGTCCACGGTGTTGGCAAAGGCTTTGGCCAGGGCGCCGCTCACGTCACGCGCGAACAGGCCATCCCAGTCGCTGCCCCACACCAGCTTGATGACGTTCCAGCCGGCGCCGACAAACAGCTGCTCCAGCTCGTCGATGATGCGGCCATTGCCGCGCACCGGGCCGTCGAGCCGCTGCAGGTTGCAGTTGACGACCCACACCAGGTTGTCCAGCTTTTCACGCGCCGCCAGGGTGAGCGCACTCATGCTCTCGGGCTCATCCATCTCGCCGTCGCCAAACACGCCCCACACTTTTCGGCCTGAGCAATCCAGCAGCTGGCGGTGGGTGAGGTAATGCATGAAGCGCGCGTGGTAGATCGAGCTGATCGGGCCGATGCCCATGGAGCCGGTGGGAAACTGCCAGAAGTCGGGCATCAGATACGGATGCGGATAGCTGCACAGGCCGCGTGCGCCCTCTCCCGTGGTGGCGGCCGGTGCCGTCAGCTCCTGGCGGTAATAGCTCAAGTCCTCGACATTGAGCCGGCCTTCCAGGTAGGCCCGCGCATACACGCCCGGTGAGCTGTGCGGCTGGAAGAACACCAGGTCGCCCAGACTGGCCCCCACGCTTGCCACTTCGTGTGCTGCGCTGCCCCCCAAGGGGGCTGTTTCACCTTGGGGCGGCCCGGCGGTGAAACTGGCCGCCCCTGCGCCTTCGCTGCGCGCACGAAAGAAATGGTTGTAGCCGGTCTCGAACAGATCGGCCGCGCTGGCGTAGCTGGCGATGTGGCCGCCCAGTTCGCCGTAGGCCTGATTGGCCCGCACCACCATGGCCAGCGCGTTCCAGCGCACCAGTGAAGCCAGACGCTCCTCCATCGCCAGGTCGCCGGGGAAGACCGGTTGGCGATCCACCGGAATGGTGTTGACATAGGGCGTGCCGCGTGCCGGCTGCCAGCCGATCTTCGGGTCGCGGCCCATCGCGTCCAGCATGTCGAGAATTTGCCGCGTGCGCTCGGGGCCGGAGGCCTGCAGCAGCGACAGCAGCGCGTCGCGCCATTCGGCGCTTTCCCGGGGGTCTGGATCGATGGCTTCCAGGGATTGGGCGATGGATTGAGGCGAGGCGGTTTGCTGTTGCATGGTGGAGGTCGCTATAAGGGTGTCAATACAGTCATCACTGTAAAATCATTTCATCGGCATAAGCAGCCGAATCAGATGGCAAATTTATCTTATTGCGGCATATTCTGCTGCAATACAAGACTTCAAAAGCACAATGGAAATTGACAGCACCGACCTGAAGATACTCAACGAACTGCAGGCCGACGCCAGCCTGTCGAACGTGGCGCTGGCGCAGCGGGTTCACCTCTCGCCCTCACCGTGCTTGGCGCGGGTTCGTGCGCTGGAGGCCAAAGGAGTCATCCGCCAGTACGTGGCCCTGCTCGACGCGCAGCAACTGGGGCTGCACCTGAATGTTTTCATTTCCATCAGCCTCAAGCAGCAGAGCCGCAAGGCGCTGCAGGCGTTTGAAGAACGTATTTGCCTGCGCGACGAGGTCATGGAGTGTTACCTGATGACCGGCGATGCGGACTACCTGATCCGCGTCGCCATCGCCGACATGCCCTCGCTTGAGCGCTTCATCCTGGAGCAGTTGTCGCCGATCGCGCAGATCGAGAAGATCCGCTCCAGCTTCGCACTCAAACAGGTCAGGTACAAGACGGCCTTGCCACTGGGCTAAAACCTCAAATCGGAATCTGGGTCGTCGAGAGCACTTCCTTGAGCACCATGAAAGAACGAATCTGGCGCACCCCCGGCAGATAGAGCAATTGCTCCGCGTGAAGCCGGTTGTAGCTCTCGCTATTCTCGGTGCGCACGAGCATGAAGTAGTCGAACTCGCCGGTAACGACATGGCACTCCATGCAACCCGAAATCTTGGCCGCCGACTTCTCGAACGCGGCGAAAGAATCCGGCGTCGATCGGTCAAGTACCACCCCGATCAGCACCAGCATCCCGGCACCGAGTGCCTTGGCATTCAACAACGCCACCGTCGAGCTGATCAGTCCAGACGACTTCAAACGCTCGACCCGGCGCAGACATGCCGCCGGACTTAAATGAACCTTGGCCGCGAGCGCGACATTGGACATGGACGCATCACGCTGCAGCGCGCGAAGAATCGCCTTGTCGGTGCGATCGAGTTCATCTGACGAGGATGCCGAAGCCTTGGAAACAAAACGCACTTTTATTGCTTTCAATATAAATTGAGTGCAATTATGAGAAGAATTTAAATAATTTCATAAATAACAAGTGTGCAAATCACAAATAACTTGCAACCAAGTTAATCCAACTTCCAACTAACATTTGTCCATCGTCAACGCCGATGAAAGTTAGTTTGAATATGCCCTCCTTATTCGCCAGCTTCGACGCGTGGACACAGATCATTTCCACAGGAGCAACGCCCATGAATCTCAAGCAATTTCCCCGTCACTCACTGACCTTCGGCCCGACGCCGATTCAGCCACTCAAACGCTTGAGTGCGCATCTGGGCGGCAAGGTCGATCTGTACGCCAAGCGCGAGGACTGCAATAGCGGCCTGGCCTTCGGTGGCAACAAGACACGCAAGCTGGAGTACCTGATTCCCGAGGCACTTGCCCAAGGCTGCGACACGCTGGTCTCCATCGGTGGCATCCAGTCGAACCAGACGCGCCAGGTGGCGGCCGTTGCGGCCCATCTGGGCATGAAGTGCGTGCTGGTGCAAGAGAACTGGGTGAACTACTCGGACGCCGTTTACGACCGTGTCGGCAACATCGAAATGTCGCGCATCATGGGCGCCGACGTGCGCCTGGACGCCGCCGGGTTCGACATCGGCATTCGCCCGAGCTGGGAACAGGCCATGGACGACGTGCGCAAAGCCGGTGGCAAGCCCTTCCCGATTCCTGCGGGATGCTCCGAGCATCCGCTGGGTGGCCTGGGCTTCGTCGGCTTCGCCGAAGAAGTGCGCCAGCAGGAGGCCGAGCTGGGCTTCAAGTTTGACTACATTGTTGTCTGCTCGGTCACCGGCAGCACCCAGGCCGGCATGGTCGTGGGCTTTGCGGCAGACGGCCGCGCCGACCGGGTGATCGGCATCGATGCTTCGGCCAAACCCGTGCAGACCAAGGCGCAGATTCTGCGCATCGCGCAAAACACCGCCCAGCTGGTTGAGTTGGGGCGTGACATAACGGACAAGGATGTGGTGCTGGACACCCGCTATGGCGGGCCCGAGTACGGTTTGCCCAATGAAGGCACGATGGAGGCCATCCGCCTGTGCGCCCGGCAGGAAGGCATGCTGACCGACCCCGTCTATGAAGGCAAGTCCATGCACGGAATGATCGATATGGTTCGCAAGGAAGAGTTTCCGCGCGGGTCCAAGGTGCTGTACGCCCATCTGGGCGGCGTACCGGCCCTCAACGCCTACAGCTTCCTGTTTCGCAACGGTTAACCCTTGAAACGGTGGACGACATGATGAAACCGAATCCTCCAAACCTCGCCGTACTCACTGCAGCCCTGCTCTGTCTGGCGCCATGGCAAGACGCGCTTGCGCAAAGCTATCCCTCGAAGCCCATCCAGTTGGTCATCCCTTTTCCACCCGGAGGGGCGACCGACATCGTGGGCAGACTCGTCGGCAAGAAGATGGGTGAGCGCCTGGGCCAGCCCGTGGTGATCGAAAACAAGGGCGGTGCCGGCACCATTGTGGGCGCGACCTATGTTGCCAACGCAGCCGCCGACGGCTACACACTGCTGATCAGTTCGGGGTCCACCTTCACGGTCAACCCCGCGCTCAACTCCAAGCTGCCCTACGACCCGGTCAAAAGTTTTGAGCCGCTTGGGATGGTGGCACGCGTTCCGCTGATTTTGATTGCCAACCGCGACGTGCCGGTCAACAACCTGAAGCAGCTGATCGCTTCGGTACACAGCACGCCGGACAAATACGTCTACGGCTCGTTTGGCGCGGGTACCACGGGTCATTTTGCGGGCGAGCTGATGTGGAATGCGGTCGGCGTCAAGCTGATGCATATCCCTTACAAAGGCAGCGCACCGGCCATGACCGACTTGATCGGGGGCCAGATTCCTTTCACCATCGACACCGTGGCCGCCTCTTTGCCGCAGCTGAAAACGGGCAAGATCAAGGCCATCGCCGTGACCGGTGCCACGCGCGCAACGCAGTTGCCCGAGGTACCGACGGTGGCGGAAAGCGGATTTCCGGGCTTTTCCGCCGACTCCTGGCTCGCCGTGGTGGCGCCACGCGGCCTGGCGAGCGAGGCGAAGGCAAAACTCCAAAAGGCCTTGGCTGAAACCATGGCCGACGCCGAGATTCGCGACAAGCTCATCGCCAATGGCCTGCAGCCCGCCTACGAGACAGCCGCTGCGGTAGCCGCGCGGATCGACGATGAACTTCCACGCATGCGCGCTGTGGCACAGCGTGCCAATATCCGGATGGAGTGAACATGACAACTGACAGCAGCCTGGTGGCCCTGACCGCCGTTGAACTCCGGCGGCTGATCGGGAGCGGGCAGATTTCTCCGGTTGAATTGCTCGAAGCCTGCATCGCGCGCATTGAGGCGGTGAACCCCTTCGTCAATGCCGTCACGGCCACCTGCTTTGAGCGCGCACGCCGAGAGGCCAAAACGGCCGAACGCGCGGTGCTCGAAGGTCGCCCTCTGGGCTTGCTGCATGGCCTGCCCATGGGCGTGAAAGACCTGGAGGCGACTCAGGGCCTGCTCACCACGCTGGGCTCACCGCTCTACCGAAACCACGTCCCTGTGGCCGACAACCTGCTCGTGGCCCGTTTGCGTGCCGCGGGTGCGATCGTCGTCGGCAAGACCAACGTGCCCGAACTGGGCGCCGGCGCGAACACACGCAATGTGGTCTGGGGCGCCACCGGCAATCCCTTTGCCCCCCGGCTCAACGCCGGCGGCTCATCGGGTGGCTCGGCGGCGGCGCTGGCCTGCGACATGCTTCCGGTATGCACCGGTTCCGACACCGGCGGCTCGCTGCGCATTCCGGCCGCCTTGTGCGGCGTGGTCGGGTTTCGGCCTTCGCCCGGCCTGGTGCCGAGTTCGCGCAAGCCGCTCGGCTGGACCCCGATCTCGGTGGTCGGTCCGATGGGGCGCACCGTCGCCGATGCCTGTCTGCAACTGGCCGCCTCAGCGGGCGCGTCAGTGGACGATCCGCTGAGCTATCCGCTGGACCCGGCGAGTTTCCTGCTGCCGCCAGCCGTCGACCTTGGCGCCCTGCGCGTTGGCTGGACCGAAGACTTCGGTGCCTGCGATGTCGACGCCCCGATCCGTAAGGTATTTCGCGACAAGATCAGCGCCATGAAGCACCTGTTTCGCAGTTGCGACGAGATCAAGCCCGAACTGGGGGACGTGCATCGCTGCTTTGACGTGCTGCGCGCCGAGGCCTTTGTTGCCGGCACCCGCGATGCCTACGAACGCGACCCGACTAGCCTCGGACCCAACACGCGGGCCAACTTTGAGATCGGCGCCGCGATGAGCCTGCTCGACAGCGCCTGGGCGCAGGCGGAGCAAACACGCATCCTCGCCCGCTTCCATGCCGCGATGGCCGACTATGACCTGATCCTCGCGCCGACCACACCGATGTCACCGTTCCCCTGGACCACGCTGTATGCCGATACCGTGGATGGCAAGCCGCAGAGCAACTACTACCGTTGGCTGGCACTCACCTACGTGGTCACGCTGAGCACCTTGCCCGCACTCAGCCTGCCCTGCGGGCTCGACCATGCCGGCATGCCCTTCGGTCTGCAATTGATCGGACATTTCCGCGCGGATCAGCAGGTGCTTGGCGCCGCTGCGGCCCTGGAGCAGGCCTTTGCTGGGTCTACCGAGCTGCAGCGGCCGCGTCCCGCGCTTGAGCGTTTACGCAGCGTTGAGCCGTCTCTAACTTCGATCGTCACGGCGCCTCCCGGTCCGGGCGGTGGCGCTGGCGACACCGCGGTCTTGACGTCCGCGGCCTAGTCGTCCGCCCGGCAGGCTCATTCAACGGGCACGTAAAGCCCGATCTTGATGGAGTCCAGCACCACGTTGGTGTTGATGCGCGTGATCTGCGGGTTTTCCGCCATCAAACGCTCCGTGATCATGTCGTACTCTTTCACGTTCTCAGCGGTGATGATCATCATCAGGTCGACATTGCCCGTCACGTAATAGATCTGCTGGACTTCCGGCCGGGTCTCAGCCCAGCGGCGGATGCGTGGCAGGGATTCATAATTTTCCCGAATCTCCAAGCCGGCGATGAAGGTCATGGGTCGCCCGACAGCGTGGTTGTCAACGATGGCGACTTCGGCGGTAATGATTTTCTCGCTGCGCATGCGCCTGAGTCGGCGCTGAACCGCAGAGGCCGACAACCCGACGCGCTCGGCAATCACCTCGGCGTTGACGTGGCAGTCGTGCTGCACGAGCGCAAGGATTTTTCGATCAAAACTATCCAGTGATGTGTCCATGGTGCAATTTTAGGCACCTGTCCACCTGCACCATGGCGCCGATTTTCGGCACAAACCAGGCCGCGTTCGCCGCCGCACACCAAAACAGCCCGAAATTCGCCGCCTGGCTGCAATCACCTCGCTGATACTTTCCTTGTCTGAATCGAGCGCACACGCGTCGCAACCCATCAACAAGGGCTGCACCTCTGTGCGTCGATACACTCATCAACTTTTAAGCCCGCCCCCTACAGAAGAAAGACATCCTGGTGAGTAGTACAGATTCCAGTCGTCAAGCCAAAGAGGTGTTGGTGGTTGAAGACCTGCACAAGTCCTTTGGCCAGAGCGAGGTGCTCAAAGGCATCAGCCTGACCGCCAAAAAGCATGACGTGATCGCCATTCTGGGCAGCAGTGGTTCGGGCAAAAGCACATTTCTGCGCTGCATCAATTTACTGGAAACGCCGAATGCCGGCCGTGTGTTTGTCAACGGCGAGTTGATCAAGATGACGCCTGGCAAGGACGGCATTCCCAAGCCGGCAGATCCGGAACAAATCGTGCGCATCCGCCGCAAACTGGCCATGGTGTTCCAGCAATTCAACCTGTGGGCGCATATGACGGTGTTGCAAAACGTGATGTTTGCACCGGTCAAGGTGATGGGCATCGACAAGCGGGACGCGGAACTTCAGGCCATCGCCTATCTGCAAAAAGTCGGCCTGGCCGAAAAACAGCACTATTACCCCAACCAGCTCTCCGGCGGGCAGCAGCAACGTGTGGCCATCGCCCGCGCGCTGGCGATGGAGCCTGACGTGATGTTATTTGACGAACCCACCTCCGCGCTCGACCCGGAACTGGTGAGTGAGGTGCTCAAAGTGATGCGTGCCCTGGCCGAAGAAGGACGCACCATGCTGGTGGTGACCCATGAAATGGGCTTTGCCCGGGAAGTGGCCAGCCGCGTCGTGTTTTTTCATCAGGGCAAGGTTGAAGAAGAAGGCCCGCCCGCCGAGCTGTTCACCAGCCAGCGCTCAGCCCGCTTCCAGAAGTTCCTGTCCAGTGTGTCCCCCAAGTAGCCCTTGTTTTTAAATTGGAGAAAAAATGAAACGTTCCATTCTGAGTTCCCTCATCGCGGGCAGCCTGCTGCTGGCATTCAATGCCCAGGCAGAACAAGTCGTCAAAATCGGGACACTTTCCGACTACGCGCCCTTTGAGTACAAGGATGCCAGCGGCAAACTGATGGGCATGGAGATCGAACTTGGCAACGCCATGTGCAAAATCATGAAGGTCAAATGCGAATACGTCACCATGGACTTCGATGCGCTGATTCCCGCCTTGAAGGCCAAGAAAATTGACGCCGTACTGGCGCAGATGTCGATCACCGACGAGCGCAAGAAGGTCGTTGATTTCACGGATCTGTTCACGCTGGCCCCGGTTCAGTATGTCACCAAGGCCGGTGCCGGCATCACTGAAAATCCCACGACACTGAAAGGAAAAATCGTCGGCGTACAAAGCGGTACGACGCACGAGTCTTACTTGAAAACCCGACTGCCTAAAGCCAAGTCCGGCATTGAAATGAAGACCTACCAGTCGCTCGATCAATCCTGGCTTGACCTGGAATCGGGACGCGTGAACGCGGTTTTGTCGGACACGACCGTGGCCTATGACTGGATTGCGAAAACCGGCAAAAGCAAAGGCTACGACTTTGCCGGCAAGCCCATCATCGATGCCGCGATATTTGGCGATGGCACCGGTATTGCCGTGCGCAAGGGCGATCCTCTGAAAACCAGCTTCAACATGGCCATCAAAACCGTGTTGAGCGACGGAACCTTTGCCGCCGAAAACAAAAAGGTATTTCCGTTCACGATTGCGCCAGGCAAGTAACTGCGTTCATCTCCCCGACCGGCGCACATGGACATCTTGTCGAGTTACCTGGGTGAGCTTCTGATCGGGGCCACGGTAACGCTGCAACTGGCTTTTACCTCGCTGTTTTTTGGCTTGGCACTGGGCCTGGTGTTTGCGGCTTGCAAGCTGTCCAGCCATGTTTATCTGCGCCGTCCGGTGGAGTATTTCACCAACCTGTTGCGTGGCATTCCGGAATTTCTGATTATTCTGATCTGTTATTTCGGACTGTCCAATCTGATCAACAACCATTTCGATGCGGCGTTTGAAATCAGTCCCTTTGCCGGTGGCGTTTTTGCACTCTCCATCGTGTTTGCGGCCTATGCCTCCGAGGTATTCCGGGGCGGCTTTGTCGCCATACCGCCGGGGCAAATCGAGGCAGCCAAGGCCTTTGGTCTGTCCCGCACGCAGCTATTTTTCTATATCCAGTTGCCGCAAGCCTGGCGGATTTCCCTGCCCAGCCTGGGCAATATGTGGCAATCGCTGCTGAAAGACACTTCGCTGGTGTCGGTGGTGGGGCTGGAAGACTTGCTGAAAAAAGCCGGCATGGCGGGCCAATTCAGCAAACAACCGTTTGTATTTTTCATGGCGGTGGCCGTCATTTACTTCCTGTTCCTGGCCATTTCCAATCCCGTTTTTGCCTATTTTGAAAAGCAGGCGAACCGGGGCTACCACCAGCCCAAGTCATGATCATGTCGCTGTTCAATGATTACCTAGCCCTGCTGGTGGAAAGCGGTCCGGACATTCTGGAGGGCTTGATCATTACCCTGAAGTTACTGGTGGGTTCTTGCCTGGTGGGCTTCCTGCTGTCCGTACCACTGGCCATTGCCCGGGTGTCCGAGCATCGCGGCATCAACCGTTTGGCCAGCGCCTATTCCGCCATCTTTCGCGGCACGCCGCTGCTGGTGCAAATTTTCATCTTCTACTATGGTCTGGCCCAGTTCGAGGCCATCCGAAACTCCCCTGCGTGGCTGCTGCTGAACGACTCGTTTTATTGCGGCCTGCTGGTCCTGGCACTGAACCTGACCGCCTACATGGCGGAAGACATTCGCGCCGGCATCATGGCGGTACCCGCCGGTGAAAAAGAGGCGGGACTGGCCTATGGCCTGACCAAATTCCAGAGCTATCGCTACATCATCATCCCGCGTGCGCTCAGTATCGCCACCCCGGTTCTTGGCAACGAAGTCATTTGCCAGCTCAAGGCCACGGCGCTGGTCAGCACCATCACGGTTCTGGACATGACCGGGGTGGTCCGCCGCCTGTCGGCCGCGTCCTATACAACGGATGCGTTGATCATTGCCGGCGTCATCTATGCCTTCATCACCTTGCTCATTTCCCTGATCGTGCGCCTGGCCGAACATCGCAATACGCGCTATTTGCGCCGTTAATCGCTTCGCTTCAAGAGCAGTACCCACGCTGCGGTTAAACAGCATTCTGCCGCCTGTTTTTGCGGCCACCCGCCACAGTCCATCGCTAATATTTCAGCTTCTGTTTGCCATTTTCGGGAGCGCAATCCATGACCATCCGACCCCCGGTCGAGCCTCAGTTGGCACGGCGTCATCGTGCGGCCACGCTGGCATTGAACGGCGGCTTGGCCCATGACCCGGTCACGAATGCGATCGCGCCCAATATCTCGATGTCGGTCAATAACGCCTTCACCCCGGGCGACGGCTCGTTTTCCGCCGACGGCGTCCCTGATCTCACCGCCCTGCCCTTTCTTTATGCGGGCTGGACCAACCCGACGGTGCGCCAACTCGAACTGCGCATTGCCGCCCTTGAAGGCGCCGACGACGCGCTGGCTACGGCTTCAGGTACGGCCGCGGCGACGGCAGTCTTCTTCACCTTTCTCAAGGCCGGTGACCACCTGATCGTCAGTGACGTTTGCTACGCCGGCGTCCATGAGCTGGCCTGCAAACTGTTGCCCGACTATGGCATCGAGGTCTCGACCGTGAACCTGTCACGCCTGGATGACGTAGTGGCGGCGATCCGGCCCAACACCCGCCTGATCCATGCCGAAACGCCGTGCAATCCGTTGTTGCGTCTCACCGATCTGGCGGCACTGGCCGAGCTCAGCAAAACACACGGAATTTTGCTGGCCGTTGACTCCACGTTTGCGACACCCGTGGCGACCTGCCCGCTGGCGCATGGCGCCGACCTGGTGATTCACTCCTTGACCAAATTCATCAACGGCCACGGCGATGCACTCGGCGGTTGTGTCGCCGGACGCAAAGACCTGGTCGAGCGCATCCGCTCGCGTGCCGGCGTTTATTTCGGCGCCGCGCTGTCGGCCCAGAACGCCTGGCTGATCATGCGCGGCATCGACACCTTGTTCCCCCGGATGCAAGCCATGTCGGCGTCCGCCGGCAAGATCGCGGCCTTTCTCCAGGCACACCCCGCGGTCAGTTCCGTGGTCTATCCGGGCCTGCCGAGTCACCCGCAACATGATCTCGCGCAACGACAAATGCGGGTGCCGGGTGCCATGATTATTTTCCAGGTCCGTCAGCTTGACGCCGTGGCGCATCGCATGGCGCACGAGTCAGAGGTGTTCGACTATGCGTTCTCCATCGGCCATCAGCGCAGCCTGGTGGTGCTGCTCAAAACGCAGGATCTGCTGCGTTCGACCTTTGCCCTTGACCCGGCCCAGCTGGCCGACTACCGCCGTTACGCGGGCGAGGGGGTGTTGCGTTTGTCCATTGGCCTGGAGGACACGCAGGACCTGATTGACGACCTCGACCACGCGCTGCGCACCTGATATTTGTGCCCCACGGGACTACACGCCATGAAACAAGCTCACTCATTTATTGACCCCATCCAGACCGCTCTGGCACAACAAAAATTATTCATCCTGGACGGTGCCCTGGCCACCGAGCTGGAGCGGCGTGGCGCTGATTTGAACGACGCCTTGTGGTCCGCCAAGTTACTCATCGATCAGCCCGAGCTCATCCGCCAAGTGCACTTCGACTACTACATGGCCGGCGCCGATGTTGCCACCACGGCCAGCTACCAGGCCACCTTCGAGGCGTTTCAAGCGCGGGGTTACAGCCACGAGGAGGCAGCCAGGCTGATGCGCCTGTCCGTCACCCTGGCGCTGGAAGCGCGCGATGCATTCTGGGCCGACCCGGCCCACCGCCTTGGACGACTCAAGCCCTTGGTGGCCGCATCGGTTGGCCCCTACGGCGCCATGCTGGCCGATGGTTCGGAATACCGTGGGCACTATGGGCTGTCCAAACAGGCCTTGATCGACTTCCATCGCCCCCGCATGCAGGTGCTGGTGGACGCGGGCGCCGATTTGTTGGCTTGCGAAACGCTGCCCTGCCTGGACGAAGCCTTGGCCATTGCGAGCCTGCTGCCCGAGTTTTCTCACATGGCGGCATGGATCAGTTTTTCCTGCCGGGATGGAGAGCACAACAGCCAGGGCGAAAAACTTGCGGATTGTGTCGCCATGCTGGATGGCGTGGCCCAAATCGTGGCCGTCGGCGTCAACTGCACGGCACCCGAATTCATCTCGTCACTGATTGATCAGGCATGCACAGGCACCACCAAACCGATCGTCGTCTACCCCAATTCAGGGGAGCAATACGACGCGGTCCATAGGCAATGGCACGGCTGCAGCCACGCGCAGGATTTCGCCCAGCAGGCGCTGGGGTGGTACGCGCACGGTGCCCGCCTCATCGGCGGTTGCTGCCGCACCGGGCCGGACGACATTCGGGCACTTAAGGAAGCAGCGCCGCCTCGCAAGCGCTGATTTTCAAGTCGTGGGGTCCGGACCTGGGGTCACGCACGCTTGGCCAAAGATCCGGCCACAGCCAGGCTCAACAGCACAAATGGCAGGCACACGCCAAACGACCAGCGCACGCCCCAGTGTTCGGCCACCAGGCCCAGCAGCGGCGGGCCCAGCAGGAACACCACGAAGGAGATTTGTGCCAGCGCCGCCACGTTCACCGCCGCAGGCCGGTCGATGCGCTGCGCCGCCGCCGACATGGCCAGCGGAAAAATGCTGCTGGTGCCCACGCCCATCAGCCCCAGGCCCAACAGCGCCCAGCCCTGTGCCGGCGCCAGCACCACCAGCAGCGCACCGCAGCCCAGCACCACCAGCAAGCTGCGGGCGAAGGCGACCGAGCTGAAGCGCTCCACCAGCCCGTCGGCAAAAAAGCGCGTCAGCGCCTGCATCAAGGCGCCCGCCGCCACCGCCAGGCCGCACCACAGCGGCGAGGCCGCGAACACGTCACGCATGTAGATGGCCGACCAGTCGGCGCCGGCGCCTTCGAGCAGCATGGCCGAGAAAGTGACGCACACCAGCGCCATGATGGCCCAGGTGGGCCGGGCGAAATGCGGCGATTCTCCGGCCGGCGCCTGCCCGGCCTCGCCGCCCGCACCACGCAATGGCGCGGGGCTGAAGCCGCCTAGCAGCAGCAGCGTGGCCAGCACCACCAGCGGCACCATGGCCAGCAAATGCAGCTGCGGGCTCACACCCAGTTGCGAAATGCCCGCGCCCATCAAACCGGCGGCAAAAAAACCGAAGCTCCAAAACGCATGGGCGCGGTTCATGATGCGCCGCCCCAACTGGTGTTCCACCCGGTCCGCTTCCACATTGACCACCACCTCCACCATGCCGATGCACAAGCCCGCCGGCAGCAGGCAGCAAAACAGCAGCAGCGGCCCGCTGGCCCAGGACGCAATGGCAAAAAACACCGCGATCAGGGGAATGAGCGCCAGCAGCGTCCGGCGGTAGCCGATGCGCGCCAGCAAGCGGCTGGCAAAGGTCAAAGACAGCAACGTACCCGCCGCCGTGCCGATCAGCGCCAGGCCCAGCGCCCCCTCGGCCACGCCCATGCCGCGCTGGATCTCGCCCAAGCGCGGAAAGATGCCGCCCAGGCTGAAGGCGTACAAGAAAAACGCCGCGAACACCCGCAGCTGGGGCGACAAGGCCAGGCCGAACCGGGTAGCGGTGGACTTGGCCACGCGCGCTTGGGAAAGGGTGGGGGCGATCGCGGAATTGGTCTTGATGTCATCCATACGACAGGAGACTATCGCAAAACTTTGATTAACCCAGGAACTCAATTCATGCAAAAAACCGAAGCGCCATGGCCACCCTGCCCCTGGCATCAAATTTGCTGCAAACAACCTGTATAGACAAATTCAAAAACTTCCTCAAAAACTCGCACCAAAATAGTGCAAACCCACGAAGAAAGACAGAATTAAAGGGCTATTTTGGTGCCACCATGGAGAATGGCATCAGGGTTTTCCTGTATATACAAGTTAAAACCTTCTGTTGAAAATTGCCCCACCATGACATTCCAAACACCGCTTTCGCAGCCCGCCCGCAAGCCCTACATGACTAAAGGCAAATCCGTTCTGACGCCCAGCGTCGCGCGTTACCAGCAAGTCAAGGACTTCATCGCCGGCAAGATCCAGGACGGCACCTGGAAAGCGGGCGACCGCCTGCCGTCCGAGAGCGAGCTGGTCACCCAGTTCGGTATCGCCCGCATGACCGTCAACCGCGCCTTGCGCGAACTGATGGAGCAAGGGCGCGTCAAACGTATCGCGGGCGTGGGCAGCTTTGTCGCCGCCGAAAAACCCCAGGGCAATTTGCTGCAGATTGCCCGCCTGTCCGACGACATCCAGCGCCGCGGCCACGACTACCAGTGCCAAATCGTCACCGTTGAACGTATTTCCGCCTCGCTGGAAGTGGCCTCCGCTTTGGCCTTGCACACCGGCGAATCGGTCTTCCATTCCGTCTGCGTGCACCTGGAAGATGGCGTGGCCATGCAATTGGAAGACCGCTTCGTCAACCCGCGCATGGCGCCCGATTTTGGCCAGCAGGATTTCACGCTGGAGCAGCCTTCCGACTTTCTGGTGCGCACCGTCTTGTTCGACCAGATGGAACACGTGGTCGATGCCGTCTTGCCCACGCCGGAGCAGGCCGCGCTGCTGCAAATGGAGGCCAGCCAGCCCTGCCTGCTGCTGACCCGCCGGACCTGGATGCGCGAAGTCCCAATCACCCTGGTGCGCTGCCTGCACCCCGGCGCGCGCTACCGACTCGGCAGCCGCTTCCGTACCGATGGCAATGCCGTGACCAGTTAACACCACCCGATATACCCCTGACCGCGAAGGAAACCGCCCCATGCACTCCAACGATCCCCGCTTCGACGCCACCCGCGAAATCCGCGCGCCGCGCGGCACCACCCTGCATTGCAAAAACTGGCTGACCGAAGCGGCCTACCGCATGCTGCAAAACAACCTCGACCCCGAGGTCGCCGAAGACCCGAAAAACCTGGTGGTCTACGGCGGCATTGGCCGGGCCGCGCGCAACTGGGCCTGCTTTGACCAGATCCTGGCCTCGCTCAAAGAATTGAACGAGGATGAGACCCTGCTGATCCAGTCCGGCAAGCCGGTCGGCGTGTTCAAGACTCACGCCAACGCGCCGCGCGTGCTGATCGCCAACTCCAACCTGGTGCCCAAGTGGGCCAACTGGGAGCACTTCAACGAACTCGACCGCAAGGGCCTGTTCATGTACGGTCAGATGACGGCCGGCAGCTGGATCTACATCGGCAGTCAGGGCATCGTGCAGGGCACGTTCGAGACCTTTGTCGAAGCCGGTCGCCAGCACTACCGCAGCCCCTCGCCCGCCGCAAGCGGCGAGCGGTCCCCCGAGGGGACGCCGCCTAGCTTGGGGCGGCCCGGCGCGTCGGCGGACAACGACTGGTCCGGCAGATGGATTCTGACCGCCGGCCTGGGCGGCATGGGCGGCGCGCAGCCCCTGGCCGCCACCTTGGCCGGGGCCGTGTCGCTCAATATTGAGTGCCAGCAGAGCAGCATCGACTTCCGTATTCGCACCCGCTATGTGGACAAACAGGCCAAGGACATCGACGACGCGCTGGCGCTGATTGCGCACCACTGCGAACGAAAAGAAGCTGTCTCCATCGCCCTGCTGGGCAATGCCGCGGACATCCTGCCCGAGCTGGTACGCCGCGTGAAATCGGGTCAGGCCGGTACCATCAAGCCCGATTTGGTGACCGACCAGACCTCGGCCCACGACCTGATCAACGGCTACCTGCCCTCGGGCTGGAGCGTGGCGCAGTGGAAGGCCGCACAAAAAGACCCGGCGCAGCACGCCAGGTTGACGGCAGAAGCCGCGCAGTCCTGTGCCGTCCATGTGCAAGCCATGCTGGACTTCCAGGCCATGGGCATTCCCACCGTGGACTACGGCAACAACATCCGCCAGGTGGCTTTCGACGTGGGCGTCAAAAACGCCTTCGACTTCCCTGGCTTTGTGCCCGCCTACATCCGCCCCTTGTTCTGCGAGGGCAAAGGCCCGTTCCGCTGGGTGGCGCTATCGGGTGACCCGGAAGACATCTACAAAACCGACGCCAAGATCAAGGAGCTGTTCCCGCAGAACAAGCACACGCACCGCTGGCTGGACATGGCGCGCGAGCGCATCGCCTTCCAGGGCCTGCCGGCGCGCATCTGCTGGCTGGGCCTGGGCGAACGCCATATCGCCGGCCTGGCCTTTAACGAGATGGTGAAAAACGGCGAACTCAAAGCCCCCATCGTGATCGGCCGCGACCACCTGGACACCGGCTCGGTGGCCAGCCCGAACCGCGAAACCGAATCCATGAAGGACGGCACCGACGCCGTCTCCGACTGGCCGCTTTTGAACGCCCTGCTCAACACCGCCGGCGGCGCGACCTGGGTCAGCCTGCACCACGGCGGCGGCGTCGGCATGGGTTACTCACAGCACGCAGGCATGGTGATCGTGGCCGACGGCACCGACGCCGCCGCCGAGCGCCTGGCCCGCGTGCTGGTCAACGACAGCGGCTCGGGCGTGATGCGCCACGCCGATGCGGGTTACGACATCGCCATCGCCACGGCGAAAAAGCAGGGTTTGAACCTGCCCATGGTGAAGTAAGCCTCCGTCATGGCGATCCACTCTTTCGACATCGCCGCCCTGCCCACAATGCCGTGGAAGAACGGCGGCGGCAGCACCCGCGAAATCGTTTGCCACCCGCCCGGCGCGGACATGGACAGTTTCGACTGGCGCGTCAGCGTCGCCACCATTGCCGCGAAGGGGCCGTTCTCGGTCTTCGCCGGTGTGGACCGCGTGATCGTATTGCTCGACGGTGCAGGCGTGCGCTTGCAGGCGGCGGATATAGACCACCGGCTGGACACGCCCGGCGCGCCCTTTGCTTTTGCTGGCGACGTGGCGCTGGACTGCGAGTTGCTGGACGGCACCTCGACCGACCTCAGTGTGATGACCCGGCGCAGCCAACTGCGTGCCGAGGTGAAAGTGCTGACGGGCAGCAGCCAGATCGCCAGCGCCCAAAGCGGCTTGGTGCTGGCTGTGCGGGGCGCGTGGCACTTGCAGTCTGGCGCCCACGACTTCCGCTGCGCCACGGGCACCGGCATGTGGTGGGACGCCGCGGCGGGCTGGCAAGCCACGCCGCTGGCCCCTGACGCGCTGCTGGTGGTGCTGCGCTTGCACGACATGAGAGTTTAAGCAAATAATGCCTCTAGCCCCCGATCTACCTGCGCAAGCAGCTATACATTAAATAGCAAACACACGTTCAACCTTTTGGTGATGCCTATGCCCCCAAGCTCTCTCCCTGGCGCCGATGGCGTCTGGCACAGCCTGCGTCTGGCGCCCGGTGCGCTGGCCGACCACACGGCAGAAGTCCCCACCGCCCTCGCGGTGCAACAGGGCCGGATCACCTGGATGGGCGATGACCAGGCACTCCCCGCCGCGTTCGCCGCCCTGCCCCGCTATGACGCGCGCGGCGCTCTGACCACGCCCGGCCTGGTCGATTGCCACACCCACCTGGTCTACGGCGGCCAGCGCGCCAACGAGTTTGCGATGCGGCTGGCGGGGGCCAGCTACGAAGAAGTGGCCAAGGCGGGCGGCGGCATCGTGTCGTCTGTCCTGGCCACCCGCGCCGCCAGCGAAGACGCGCTCTACGCCCAGGCCGCGCCCCGGCTGGAACAGTTGCTCAATGACGGCGTCTGCGCCATCGAGATCAAATCCGGCTACGGCCTGTCGCTGGCGCACGAGGCCAAGCAGCTGCGGGTCGCACGCCGCCTGGGTCTGGATTACGGCGTGACGGTGCGCACCACCTTCCTCGGCGCCCACGCCCTGCCGCCCGAATACGCGGGGCGCAGCCAGGACTACATCGACCTCGTTTGCAAGGAGATGCTGCCCGCACTGGCGGCCGAGGGGCTGGTGGATGCGGTCGATGTGTTCTGCGAACGCATCGCGTTTTCGCTGGCCGAGACCGAGCAGGTGTTCCGGGCCGCGCAAGCCCTGGGCCTGCCGCTCAAGCTGCATGCCGAGCAGCTGTCGGACATGGACGGCTCGGCGCTGGCGGCCCGCTACGGCGCGCTGTCATGCGACCACATCGAGCACCTGAGCGCCGAGGGCATCACCGCCATGCGCGCCGCGGGCACGGTCGCGGTGCTACTGCCCGGCGCCTACTACAGCTTGCGCGACACCCAAGCGCCGCCCATTGCCGCCTTGCGCGCCGCGGGTGTGCCGATGGCGGTGTCCACCGACCACAACCCGGGCACCTCGCCGGCCTTGAGTTTGCTGCTGATGGCGAACATGGCTTGCACGCTGTTCCGCTTGACCGTGCCGGAAGCCCTGGCGGGGATCACCTGCCATGCGGCGCGGGCGCTGGGGCTGCAGGAGACGCATGGCGCGCTGGCGGTGGGACGACCGGCCAACTTTGTGCTGTGGGATTTGCGAGAGCCCGCCGAGCTGGTGTATTGGCTGGGTCAACAGCCGGCCCGGACCATTGTTCGGCAAGGACGTGTGGCCGTTGACACTTTGGGATTGACGCGCTTATGAGCTTGCCCCTCTCCCACCGCTCCCTCTTCGCCCCACACGCCCTGCTGCCCGCCGGCTGGGCCAGCAACGTCCTCCTGCAATGGGACGCAACCGGCCATCTCATCGCAGTCACCCCCGACAGCCCGCCCAACAACAGCCCCCGAGCCGCCGGCCCCGTCCTGCCCGGCCTGAGCAACCTGCACAGCCACGCCTTCCAGCGCGCCATGGCCGGCCTGACCGAATTCCGCGGTGCGGCGCAAGACAGCTTCTGGAGCTGGCGCACGCTGATGTACCAATTCGCCGCCCGGCTCTCGCCCGAGCAGGTCGAGGCCATCGCCACCTGGCTCTACATCGAGATGCTGGAGGCGGGCTACACCTCGGTGTGTGAATTCCACTACCTGCACCACAGCCCGGACGGCACGCCGTATGCCGATGACGCCACGCTGTCCAAGGCCTTGCTGCGCGCCGCCCAAACCGCCGGCATCGCCATCACGCTGCTGCCCGTGCTGTACCAAACCAGCGGCTTCGGCGGCACGGCGCCCACGGCGGGTCAGCGCCGCTTCATCCGCTCCACCGACGCCATGCTGCGCCTGCTGGAAACCCTCAAGCCACTGTGCGATGCGCAAGGCGCCCGGCTGGGCCTGGCGCCCCACTCCCTGCGCGCCGTGCCGCCCGACAGCCTGCGCGAGGCCCTGGCCGGGCTGCACGCCATCGACGCCAGCGCCCCCATCCACATCCACATCGCCGAGCAAACCGCCGAGGTCGATGCCTGCCTGGCCTGGAGCGGCCAGCGCCCGGTGGAGTGGCTGCTGGACCACGCGGCCGTCGATGCGCGCTGGTGCCTCATCCACGCCACCCACATGAGCGACACCGAGTACCAGCGCGCAGCGGCGAGCGGCGCCGTCGCCGGCATCTGTCCCAGCACCGAGGCCAATCTGGGCGACGGCATCTTTGACATGCCGCGCTGGCTCTCTGCCGGCGGGGCCTGGGGCATTGGCTCCGACAGCCATGCCTGCGTCAACGCGGCGGAGGAGCTGATGCTGCTCGAATACGGCCAGCGCCTGCAGTTCCGCCAGCGCAACGTGCTCGCCAGCGCGCAGCAGCCGCAGGTGGCCAGCGCCATGCTGCAGCAAGCCGTGCTGGGCGGGGCACAAGCCTCGGGCCGCGCGGCACAAGGTCTGGCCCCCGGCCAGCGCGCCGACTTTCTTGTGCTGGACGCACAGCACCTGGCTTTGGCCGGACTGGGCGCGCCGGAAATGCTGTCGGCCCATGTGTTCGCCAGCCACCGCAGCTCGGCGCTGGACGCGGTCTGGGTCGGCGGCCACCAGCAAACCCTCAGCGGCAGCCGCCATCCCTTGCGTGCGCAGGCCGCGGCCGCCTTCACCCAGGCCCGCGCCGCCCTCATCGCCAAGGTTTGAACCGAGACACACCATGCCCCCTTTTCGCTTTCACCCAGGCACGCAGCCACTGCTGATTTCCATGCCCCACGTCGGCACCTACCTGCCGCCCGCACTGGCTGCACGCCTGAGCGACAGCGCCCGGCAGGTGCCCGACACCGATTGGCACCTGGAGCGCCTGTACGACTTCGCCGTCGGTCTGGGCGCCTCGGTGCTGGCCGCCACCCACTCGCGCTACGTGATCGACCTGAACCGCGACCCGTCCGGCGCCAGCTTGTACCCCGGCCAAAACGTTACCGGCCTGTGCCCGGTGGACGATTTTGACGACCAGCCGCTGTACCGCGACCCGCAAGACCTGCCGTCGGAGGCTGAAATCGCCGAACGCCGCGACGCCCTCTGGCAGCCCTACCACCAGCAACTGCAAACCGAGCTGGCCCGACTCAAAACCCGGCATGGCCGTGTCGTGCTGTGGGACGCCCATTCCATCCGCTCGGTGCTGCCGCGCTTTTTCGAGGGCAAGCTGCCGGACCTGAACCTGGGCAGCGCGGACGGCGCCAGCTGCGACCCGGCCCTATCGGCCGCGCTGCTGGCCATCGCCCAATCCGCATCGGGCTACACCGCCGTGCTGAACGGCCGCTTCAAGGGCGGCTTCATCACCCGCCAATACGGCCAGCCGGCGCAAGGCATCCACGCCATCCAGCTGGAGATGACGCAATGCAGCTACATGCAGGAAACCCTGCCGTTTGACTATCTGCCCGCGGTCGCCGCCGGCATCCAGCCCCATTTGCGCCGCATGGTGGAGGCGGCGCTGGCGTTCGCGCAGCGGTGAATTAAAGCCAACCCTCTTGCTCTGCCTTCGTGCCCGAGGACCGGATGTAGTCGCGCAGCGTCCCCAGGGCTGGGGGCAAAGCGTCGCAGGCTTGCAGCTCGGCCAAAACCCGGTGATCGTAGTCCGTCAACGGCAAGGTTTTGCCGTCCTGCCAATGGCGGGGCTCCATATGGCCCGCTTGCCAAGCCACGCCCGCATCGCCCCACAGCTGGCCCGCGGTCAATGCAATTTGGATGCCTGCCGGATCGGGGTCGCAGCTGATGGTGGCTGGGACAGGCGCTTGTGCCAGGAGCCAGCGCATCGCACCCAGCCAAGCCCCGCTGGGGCGCCCGGGCAGCCACACCAGACACACACCTGGGGCCAGCTTCTGCGTTTGGCGTTCAAAGCTGGCCCGGTTTTCGATCAGCCAGTACGACTGCGGGTGCACAGTCACGGCCAAGGGCGCACAGAACTGGCGACATGGCAACCCCGCGAATCCGAAACCTTGCAACGCCATCACGGCCTCATGCCCATCGGCAGACTTGCGCAGCGTCATAGCCCCACCGAGCCACAACATCGGCTCGAACCGGCCAACCCCCAGGGACTCCAGTGGCAGCGTGCTGTCCAGCCAGTCCCACTCCGCTGCAGTGATGGCTTTGGTGTGATCCCGCGCCGCCAGGGAAAAGTCCTGGCGTAAACCTTGTCTTTGGGCTTGTTGCCATGGCACCAAGGCCTGCAGCAAATCGGCCCGGGCTGCCCGTGTAGCCGCAGACAGAGAGTCGTTCATCAGGCTATGTACGGCCTGGGCCAGCCACGGGTGCGCGTGACCCAAGGCCTGCAATTGCGTGGTCAGGTTTTCTTTGCTGGCGTCGCGCTCACTGCGTGTGGCGACATTGGCCAAGCGCTGGACTGCCTCCAAATCCAGCCAGACCATGCGCACAGGCCGCCACAGCCCATGCCAAAACTCTTCTTTGACCGCCACCGCCCCGGCAGTCAGCAAGGCGTCCAGCAGCGCGTTGGCCGTATCCAGGTGGTGCGCGCCCGCCGCTTCCAGCAGGCTTTGCCAGCGGCGCTCACGGGCGTCGGACTTGAGCCAATTCAGCAGCACCGTCCGCTGCGCAACACCGAGCTGGGGCAAGGCCACCAGCGCTGTCAGCACGTGGCGCGTGCGTTTACCCTTGCCGCCAGGAACGGTCTGCAGGCATGGCTGCTGCGCATTGCTCATGGCGTGCTCACAGCGTCATCAGCGCTTCAATCACCGGCGTTCCACGCCGCTTGGCCACCGCAATCGGTGGCGCCCAGCGGCTGTCACGCGGTTTCTTGCTGGTGACCAGGGTGATCTCGGCGGGCTCGAACACCTCCAGGTTGTGGGTGATCGGGGTGGTCAGCACGTACTGCGCCTGGGTGGAGCGCAAGAAGTGCCCCACCAACTGGATGTTGCGCACGTCCAGGTGGGCAAAGGGCTCGTCGATGAACACAAAGCCGCCGGAGGCGTTGTCCTCATCCTTGAGCAGTCCCACCAGCAGGATCAGCGACTTGATGACTTGTTGCCCACCCGAGGCCTCGCCATCGTTCAGGCCGATGCTGCCTTTGCCATCAAAATTGAAATTCACTTTCAGACCCGCCTGCGCCAGTACCGTGTCGTCGTTTTCCAGCGCCGGCAGGTCGGCAGACACCTCCACCCCGGCCAAACCGCCCAGTTCCTGGATGTTGTTGCGGTAGCTGCGCACGGTGCTGCGCAGCACCTCGATATAGCTTTCGCGCGCATTGAACACGGCCGTGCCGGCCTGGACGTTCTTGACCTGGTGATCTTCCAAGCTGAAGCCTTGCTCGCGCACCGTGGCTTCCATGCGGCGGTAGCGTTCTTCGACCGTGCTGTCTTTTTCCCAGGTGTCTTGTGCCAGATCGACTTCGACGGCATCCAGGCGCAGCCGGGCCTGGGTGTCGTTGTGGTACTTGGCGACCAGTTCCTGCAGCACGTCTGCAGTGCGCCAGCCAGCGGGAATCTGGCGGCGGCGGCGTTGAGAGACATCGACGTCCGCCGTGAGTTGCTTGCGCCGCTGCACCAGCTCGGCGGCCAGGCGGTCGGCCTCGGCAAAGCGCTGACGCAATGCGGTTTCCAGACTTCGGTACTGCGAGTCGGCACGCAGGTGCTGGGTCTTGGCTTCGCCATAGCCGTTATCGAGTTTTTGCCAGCGCATGGCGGCGCCAACGCGTGCCTGTTTGGCACCGGGCAGTGGTCTGGCGTGGCGGCGTCTTCGCACCCGGCGCTGCTGGGCATAACGGCAGCTGTAACCATTGCCACCACTGTTGCGGGCAATCTCGCGGCTGATGGTCGCGGCGCTGCGGTTCAGTACG
>NZ_QEII01000257.1 GCF_003347515.1 Rhodoferax ferrireducens
CCATGACCAACGAGGCCCGCGCCCGCCAGTATTCGGCCAGCATGTCCGGTTACCAGACCATGGTGCAGGCCCGCGGTGAAGTGGCCCGCACGAAGCTTGAGAACCAGCGCCAGGTGATTGTGGCGTTCCAGGCGCAGGCACAGGCGACGGTGGCCGGCTACCAGGTGACAAACGAGTATTACAAGTCCACCTCCATGGTGGGCATTGCGAACGCCGAGCTGCAGATGAAGGCCATGCTGGGCGAGATCAACAGCCGGCGCGACTATGGCAAGGCGATTGCCGACCTGGGTACGCAGAGTGCTCAGATATCTGCATCCATGGCCGCCGCTGCCATGTCCGGGATGAACACACTGGTGGCCGAGTCAACAACCAGCTGAGTCCGCTAAGGTTTGCGCCATGGGGCGCCCGAAGGCACCATCACACGATGGACTTCCGAGGGCTCCCATGGCTACCACTGACGAACTGAAGAAAAAGGACGGCAGTGCCGTCAAGCTGGGTGCCCTGCCGCCCAACCCGGCAACCGGTGGCATCACCCAACTGCCCGGCGACACCCTGCCGCAAGCCTTTGCCAACAGCCCGCAGCAACTGATGGGCACCCCCGCCGTTGCGCCGGTCAACAACCGCATCGGCAATGCTTCCCCGGTCGTGCCAGATGCTGCACCACGGGGCTTCGCGCCCAGCGTCACGGCTGGAGCGCTTCCGTTCAAATCCGACGCGGCCACAATGCTCCGCGATACCCGCGCCGCCGATCAAGGCATCACGGGCGTTGTCGGCTTCCCCAGCGCGGCACCTGTCGCCCAGCCTGCGCAAACGGGCGGCGCCACGGGTACATGGGCTGCCCCGGCTGTCGCACCAGATGCTTTTGCGGATTCCAGAAAAGTCGCCAATGAAGTAAAAAAAGATGTCTCTGGCGCATGGGATGCTGGCAACTACAGCGGCGCCATGGGCCGGGCTGCCCGTGGCTACTTGGCAACCGGTGTCGCGGGTGCTGTTGATGCTGCAGGCGTTGCCGCTGGCGCGCTGCGACCTGTCGGAAACCTCGCCAGCAACTTGTTCACCGGACAGGATATGTCAAGCGGAGCAAGCCCGGCAGTCACCAGCCCAGCCAGCGCAGTGCCGAACCCCGCTGCGCCCGCAACCCCCGGCTCGCCCGCCGCCATCGCGCAGTCAACCGCATCGCCTGCCTCCGCAACGGCGACATCCCCCGCTGGCGCCCTGCCATCTCCCGGCCAGGTCAACAAGACGGTGCAGCCCAACGGCGTCACCTCGTACAGCGGCGCCGATGTGTCGGGCGACATCAATCTGCCCGGCAATCGTGGCGGCGTGATCAGCGCGCAAAACAACCAAGCGGCCGAGAACTTGGCGCGCGCGGGCGGGCAGACACGCGGCTTCGGCCCTGCTGGCGCCATCCGTGGCGGTGGCCAGGTCAGCTCCATGGACACCAGCGCCGGATTCGCTGCTGACCGCAAGCAGCTGACTGAAATCGACGCCGGCAAGGCTGCGCAGGAAGCCAACATGCAGGCGCAAGCCGACTTCACCGCGAACAAGGTGCTGGAAGGCCGGGCGCTGGCCGGCAACCGGGGCGCTTTGCAGATCATGAACAGCAACGCCAGGAACAAGACCGAGCAGCGCGGCCAGGACATCCAGGCCGGCGCCACCAAGGCGAACTACCAACTGGCGCAGGAAAACCAGAAGCTCGCCGCCGCCAAAGATGGCCGCGAGGCAACAGCAGCTGGGTTCAACAGCCGATCGGCCGGCCGCATTGAAGCGCTGCAGGCCGCCTATGAAGCCGCCAAACCAGCGGACAAGGCAGGCATTGCCGAGCAGCTGCGCGTGATGACCGGCAAGGACAAGCCCGCGCAGTGGAAAGCCATTGCGCTGCAGGGCTCAACCGACTCCCAGGGCAACAAGACCGAGGGCGTTCTGGCTGGGGTTAATGAGCAGACCGGCGAGGTTCGGAGGCTCGATCAAGGCGGCAAGCCGGCACTCCCGCCCGGCATGGTGAAACAAGTAGGCACCTCGAACGGAAAACCCGTTTACGAGGACGCGAACGGCAAACAACACTTCTAGGATTAACGTGGCAGATCTCAAACCCTTCACTGGCAAGCTGGACGAACCCCAAGAATTGAAGCCGTTTACCGGTGTACTGGATGGACAGAAAAGCGGAGCCCTTCGCACGGGTGTTGCCGACAAAGCACTGGGCTTTGCCAGCGGCGCCATTGGCGCAACCAAGGCCATTACCGATGCAGCTGGCGCAGGCAATGCCGTGTCGAACACCTTGGCCGATGTCAACACCGGCATCAATGACTACCTGAGCCAGGAGGCGAAAGCCGACCAGCAAACGCAGTCGGCTCTGATGGCGGATGCGCAGGGCAAAGGGGCTTGGGAGGGCATCAAGGCCGGCGCAAAAGCCTTCGCTGTTGCCCCTGTGCAAACTGCGGTGCAAGGGCTTGGCTCCATCGTTCCGATCATTGCGGGTACTGCACTCACCGGTGGCGCAGCGCCTGCCGCTGCCGTGGGCGCAGGTATCGGCGTGGCCATGGGCGCCGGTACCGCCAAGGGCGCGATCTTCGATGACATCAAGAAGCGCAGCCTCGCGAGCGGCATGAACGAGGCCGACGCCACCGCTGCAGCGACCAAGGCGCAAGAGTACACCGGCGCCAACACTGACCAGATTGCACTGGGTGGCGCCCTGGGTGCGGCCGATGCCCTGACCGGCGTGAGTCGCATTGCTGGCGGCATGGCCCGGGGCGCACTGCGCAAACCCGTGGCCGACGCACTGGTCAACACGACCGAGCGCGGCTTTGTTGGCCGTACCGCCATGGGTATGGCTGGAGAAATGCCACTGGAGGCCGCGCAAGGTGGGCAAGAGCAATTAGCCGCCAATGTGGCCGCTCAGCGCGCAGGCTTCGAGGCTGGAACTTGGGACAACGTGGCCAGCAATGCCACCTTGGAAGCGCTGGCCTCTGCTGGGCCTGGTGCCGCGTTTGGCGCCATGGAGCACGCGCCAGCGAAGCCTGTTGTGCCACCCGCCCCCGCTCTGCAAATCGGCAACACGCCAGACCCCTATGTTTCATTCGCTGATGGCACGGTAGCCCGGCAATCCGAGGCCGACGCTTACATCAATGGCCTGCCGCCCGAGCAGCAGCCCGCCGCGCGCGCCAAGATCATGGGACTGGCACCGCAACCCAGCATCCCGGAAGCTGCGGCCAGTGCCGATATGGGGATTCCCATCACGGAAACTGCCATCGCGCCCGTCAAGCCCTCCGAGGCCATGGGCCTGGACCCGGCCGCCGGCCCGCTGTCGGCCGCCGCCGTCACCGCCGTGGACACGGGCGCGCATCAAGAGATCGCGCTGAACGAAGCCAATGCCGCCGACCAGGCCGCTTACGACGAGGCCATGACCGCGAAAGCGCAGCAGGACGCCGAGCAGGACACGTCGGACAAGCCCATCACGCACGGCCCGCTTGCTGAAGCTGCGATGTCGGCCGAGGACAAACAGGCGATTATGTTCGGCAATGCGCGCGTTGGCGATGGCGGAACCAAGTACGCAGGCACGCAGGATGGCGACATCCTGAACGGTCTGGGCAAGCCCTACCCCACCCGCTTTGCTGCCCAGCGCCGCGCGCGCATGGAGGGAAAGGACTGGACCATTGCGCCAGTGACCAACGGATTTGTCGCACGCCGTGCAGATGCCAAGGCCGGCGCTATGCCAGCAGCCGACAATGCCCCCGTTGCCGGCCTGACTGGTAGTTCTACCACTCAGGCGCCCGCAGAGGCCTCCGCAGAAATTGCACAAAATCAGCCTGCAGCCATCGCCACGCCTGCGCAGTCAGCTATTGAAACTGTAGCAAGTATTGATGCTGCAGCCCATTCGGCCGCCACATCACCGAACAACGACCTGGCGCAGCCGACCGAGGCGCAAAAGATCGCCGGCAATTACCCCAAGGGTCACGTCAAACTCAACGGCCTGGACCTGGCGATCGAGAATCCGGCCGGCTCCATTCGCAGCGGCAAGGACAAGGGCGGCAAGGCCTGGGAAAACACCATCAAGCACCACTACGGTTACATCAAAGGGACCATGGGAAACGACAAGGACCATGTGGACCTGTTTGTGAAGCCAGAAACCCCACTGGATTACAGCGGGCCGGTGTTTGTGATCGACCAAATCCACCCGGACACCGGCAAGTTTGACGAACACAAAGTCATGGTGGGATTCCCCAGCATGCTGGCAGCCAAGGCCGCCTACCAATCGAACTATGCCAAGGGCTGGAAGGGCATGCAGGCTGTGACGCCCATGCCGTTTGATGAGTTCAAGACCTGGGTGAAGGCTGGCCCAAAGAACACTCCACTCTCGCAAGAGAAAAAGGCCATCGCCACCGAATCTATTGCGCAACAAGCTACCAATTCAATAGCAACCACCAAGGAAAACACCAATGAGCCTCAAGCCACTCAAGCCATCGAAGCAACGCAAAAAAAACCAGCGCCAGAACGAGCAGCCGGACAACAAGTAGCCGACCACATCGGACGAGACAACCAGCCCTTGTCCGAGGGTGGCAAGCCCTTTAAGACCCGCGACGCCGCTACCGAAGCGAAGAAGTTGCAGCCCATGCTGCGCGTGGTCAAGTCGGGCAAAGGCTTCGCCCTGGCACCCAAGACCGACAAGCAACTGGCCGCCGAGGTCAAGGCCGCCAAGCGCCTGGGCAACCCGCAGACCAGCCCAAAGGGTGAGTCGATCCCGGCGCATGCGTTCATCGCCTCCGAGGGCGGAATGCACGCCGGCACCAAGTCCGACATGAACATCGGCATCAATCCGCGTATCGGCAATCGCACTCTATTCGCCGGCAAGGACCAAGGCCTGAGCATGGAGCGCGCCACCGCCCGGCTGATCGAGGAAGGCTATCTGCCAGAAGGCTCCAGCCACAACGACGCCGCGGCACTCATCAAACGCAGTCTGACCAAGCCGCAATACACAGCGACCGGCACCGAGACGGCGGCGCAGGCCGACATTGAAGCGCGCTTTGATGATTACCTGGCAGCCGAGCAGGAGGCTGCACAGGCCAACGACTTCGACCCATTTATTTCCGCATCCGATCTTGGATTCACCATAGACGACGCGGAGATGGCGGGCTATGATGCAGCCGAAGACCCGATCAAACTCGAAGTGAATGCGCTGCTGGCTCAAGCCGGTGCGCTTGGCATTGACACCAGCGACATCACGGAACAAGCATATGAAGACACACGAAACGGCTCCGAGCAAGACTACTACGACGCCGCCCGCGCAGCCCTTGCGTCAGCCATCGAAACAAGCGATGGAAATAGCCGCCAAGATGCTGGCCAGCAAGGCGATGCGGGAGCACAAGCAGGCTTAACTGCCCCCACCCGCGATGAGGTGCTGGCGCAGCAGGAGCGCGCCGACAGCGCCACCAAGGCCGAAGCCGCACAGCGCAAGGCTCAAGACCTGAGCGACAAGCGCGACCGCGAGCGCAAGGACATCGCCAAAGCCTCCGAGGCCGCCGCCGATACCTTTGTGTTGGGCGGTGACGCCGAGCAGAACCTGAGCGGCCAGGGCGGTATGTTTGACGAACCGGCCGCGCCACCTGTTTCCAAAACGGAAACCACTGCCACCCCCGCCAAAACCCCGAGCGCCGACGAACTGCGCGCCAAAGCTGACCTGATGAACGCCTTGGCCGACCTGGGCGGCATCTTCAATGCACCCTTCAAGTCGAACATGATGCCCGAGCAGGAGCAGAAGCTTTTGCCGGTGCTCACGCGCGTGCTGGATGCCGCGTTCCGGCTGGGTTATGTCAAGTTCAAGGACGCGGCCAAGTTCGCACTCGACCAGATCAAGGCCGCACTGGGTGCCGAGACGGCCGACGCCTTGACACTGGACCACCTGCAGGGCGCTTACATCGCCATGGCTGGCGGCAAGACCGGCGCCGACAGCAAGCGCGCCGTGATCGACATCGAGGCCAAATCAGAGATTGAGCAACACACTGCGCAGACCGATAATGAGCGCAACGGAGAATCAAATGCAGCAAGTACCAACAGCCGTGTGGAACGAAATCGCCAAGAGCCAGCCGCTGAGCCAGCCATGGGCAACCCTGTTCCGGCTGAACCCGCAGGAACTGACCCGGCAACTGCCGAAGCTGGTGGACGAACCACTGGAAGCAGCCGGGGCGGACAACAAGACGGTGCTGGCGTACCGTTTGGTAGCGCCCCTGTTGCAGGAGAACGAGGCAATCAGCGCCTACGTGCTGGAGTCGCAGAGCCCGAGCTTGCGGACATCGTTACCGGAGCTGACTTCAGTGAACCAGGCGGTGATTCTGGCATCAGCGGAGTACCGCCTGAATCCATCTCAGCAGGCCAAGTTGCAGCAGCTGCTGACCAGCGCACTCCAGGGTTAAAAGCCGGCATCGAGCGCGCCCGCGCCGACCGGGCGCAGGTCATGTTGGGCGACATCGACAGCATCCGCGCCACCCTGCCGCAGTTGCTCCCCGGCCAGCAAGACGATGTGCTGATGACCGAGCAGCGCTTTGCCGAGCCCAAGGGCTACGGCATGCTGTTCACCAATGGAACCGGCACCGGCAAGACCTTCACCGGCCTGGGCGCCATCAAGCGCCATGCGCTGCAGGGCAAAAACAACATCCTGATTGCCGCGCCAGACGACAAGATCGCCTCCGACTGGATGGAGTCCGGCAAGTTGCTGGGCCTGAACATCAGCAAGCTGGCCGACACCAAGGACGCCGGCAACGGCATCGTCATCACGACCTATGCCAACCTGGGCGAGAACGACCAACTGGCCACGCGCCAGTGGGATCTGGTGGTAGCCGACGAGGCGCATTCCCTGATGCAGGCCGCCGACGGCAAGCCAACCGGCTACCTGCAGGCCGTGCGCGCCCTGACCTATCACCCGGACGGCACCGGTGCCCGCCACGACATGCTGAACCGGGACAAGATCACCCGCAGCACAGAGTTGCGAAACCAGATCAGCGCCAACAACGCCATCATCAACAACCAAGACACCATGGACGTGATGGTGCGCTCGCTGGGTTCGGAAAACGCCAAACTGCACGCCGAGGAGGTCAAACTCAACGCCGAGCTGCGCGAGTCGATGGACGCCATGAAGTCCGAGGTGGCCGCCAAGCAAGGCGCCGCCCGCCCGCGCCTGCTGGCACTGTCCGCCACGCCATTCGCCTACGAAAAAACCATCGACTGGGCCAATGGCTACCTGTTCGAGTACACCGACGGCTATCCCTACGACGCCAACGAGGCCGGGCTGAAATACAACCTGCCGGATCCGCGCGAGTATTATTTTCAGACGCGCTTTGGCTACACGATGCGCTACAACAAGCTGACGCAGCCTGACGCCAAGATCGACAGCGGCATGCTGCAGCGCCAGTGGAACGGCGAACTCAAGAAGGCCGGCGCGCTGTCCGGGCGCATGCTGGATGTGGTGCCCGACTATGACCGGCGCTTTGTGCTGGTGGATTCCGCCATCGGCAACCGGATTGATGAGGCGCTGGCCTGGCTGACCGAGCAGCGCCTGGCAGCCGCCAAGGGCGACGGTGGTTTCGCCATGTTGAGCGACGTCATCAACGACAAGTTCAAGTACCTGGAAAAACGCTACCTTCTGGAAGCCATCAAGGCGACTGAAGTGATCCCGATCGTGAAGCAGCACATGGCCATGGGCCGCAAGGTGGTTGTGTTCCACGACTACAAGAAGGGCGGCGGCTTCAACCCGTTCCGCGTGGCGCCCGGAACCCCGGCCAAGGCAGACGCCGCCAACGTGGCCACGGCCAAATCATTCAGCGCCGCGGTGAGTGCATTCAATGACAAGTTCAGCGACCTAGTGAATGCGCCGCTGGGCAGCATGCCCTCCCCGATTGATGTGTTCAGCCGCGAAATCCCCGAGGTGCTGCTGATCAATGGCGACCAGAAGAAGGCCAATTTGCTGGCGCGCTACAAGTCGTTTCAGGATGATGGCACCGGGCCGCAAGTCATGCTGGTGCAGTCCGCCAAAAACAAGGGCTGGAGCGGGCACGACACCACCGGCAAGCACCAGCGCGTGCTGATCAACCTGGGCCAGCCGACGGCGCCGACACTGGCGATTCAGCAGGAAGGCCGGATCTACCGCACCGGCCAGGCCTCCGACGCCATCATGCGTTATCTGAACACCGGCACCAACTGGGAGCGCTGGACCTTTGCATCCACCATTGCCAGCCGCGCGAGTACCGCCGAGAACCTGGGTATGGGCGAGATGGCACGCGCGCTGAAAGACTCGTTCATCCAGTCGTTCGAGGAATCAGACGCCTACCCCCCGGGCCACGACGACGAGGGCAAAGGCGGCAAGGAGCGCGACAAGGCCGCCAACAATGCGGTCACGGAATATGACCGGGCCAAGACCCACTACTGGGCGACGCAGAAGAAAAACAGCCGCACCAAGGCGCAGGAAGGTGCCGACTACTTCGCCACGCCCGAGCCTTTGGGCCTGAAAATGGTGCAGTGGCTGGACGCACGCAGCGGCGAGGATCTGCTGGAGCCCAGCGGCGGGCACGGTGCGATTGCGCGCTGGCTGCCGGAAAAGACCAGCAAGACGGTGATCGAGCCCAGTCTGGCGCTGCGCTCGCGGCTGGCCATGGTCATGAACGTGGCCGAGGACCGAGTCATTGACGGCACCTTTGAAGAGCATGCGATCGTCAACAAGTACGACGGCATTGTCATGAACCCGCCCTTCGGCACGGCTGGCCGCACCGCGGTGGACCACATCGCCAAGGCCGCCACCCACTTGCGCGACGGTGGCCGCATCGTGGCGCTGCTGCCAACCGGGCCGGCGGCCGATAAGAAGTTTGACCAGTGGTTTTTTGAAACCAGCGAGAAGCCCAGCAAGATGCTGGCGACAAGCGCCGATCACGGCCCAATCTTCAAGGGAGACACTGTTACTTCAAGCGATGACCGAGGTGAGAGAACGTTTGTCGTTGGGTCCTATTCAAAAACCCACGACGCACTCATGAGCGATACCAAGGGCTACGCCTCGACTGTCGGCCGAATCATCAAGATTGAGCCCACCGGCAAGCGCACCGAAAGCTACAGCCCATCCGCTGGCCTGCAACTGGTGGCTACCATCAAGCTGCCACAAGTCACATTCGAGCGTGCTGGTACGGCCGTGGCGACCCGCATTGTGGTGATCGAGAAGACCGACGCCAATGGCATGCAGCGCGACCGCGACCTGAGCGACATCACCGACATCAATGAACTGTTCGACCGACTGGAAAACATGGATTTCCCGGCCCGTCCCAAGGTAGACGCCGTGGTTGCTGAAGAACCAGCCAAAGCCGAGAAACCCGCCAAGACTCCGAAACAGACCGCACCCAAGGCCGAAGTCGGCGACAACATCACCCTGGGTGACAAGTCGTACCCGGTGGCAACCTACACCACCAATGCCGGCAAGGTATTGCGCGGCGTCTGGGCGGCGTCCAAGACCGAGGCGCTGCAATACGGACCCTCGACCTTTGAGAAAAAAGGCCTGGGCTTCTTTGTGCGCGAGCGCGATTTCCCCAAAGGTGACGCGCCGGATGCGCCCGCCCTCTCCCGCAAGCGCCCCGTCTTCAGCCGCGGCGCCCAAGCCCAGGCGACGCAATCCGTCTCGAAGATCGTTGACGCCATCAAATCCGGGTGGGCCAATGCCCCTGAGATCATCGTCGCCTTCGACATGCAAGACGACCTGATCCCCGAGCGAGTACGCCAGGAAGACCTGAAGCAGCGCAGCGGTGGCGCGGCCGGCACGCCCGAGGGCTTTTACTACGCCGGCAAGGTGTACCTGATGTCCTCGCAGCTCAACACGGCCAACGACGTGGCGCGCGTGCTGTTTCATGAAACACTGGGGCACTTCGGATTGCGCGGCCACTTCGGCGGCGCACTGAAACCCATCCTGCAACAGATCGTGACCTTCCGGCGCGCCCTGGTGGACGCCAAGATCAAGGAATACGGCCTGCGCAGCGTCAGCAATCTGGACCGCATGACGGCGGCCGAGGAGGTGCTGGCCGAAATGGCGCAGAACACGCCGAACCTGGGCTTTGTGAAGCGCGCCATCGCCGCCATTCGCAACTGGCTGCGCGCAAACGTGCCCGGCTTCCAGTCGATGCAGATGACGGACGCCGACATTGTGCAGCAGTTCATCCTGCCGGCACGCCGCTTTGTGGAGCGTGGCGGCAATACCCCAGCGCCAAGCACGCCGCGTGGAAGAACTACCACTCAACCGGTATTCAGCCGCAGCATGACCGACACGCTGAACGCCGCCGCGAACAACGTGCGCGACGTCAAGTTGCCAGCTGGCTACCTGGTGGGCGACCTGATCAACTCCGTGCCCGGCAAGCTGAACTGGTGGCACAAGACCGTGGGCACGCAGTACAACCTGGCCCAGCGCAGCGCCCCGTTCAAGCGCGTGTTTGATTCGGTGCAGAACTTCATCAACGACGTGTCGTTTTTCGCCACCGAAGCCGCCGACCTGGCCCCCAACATCCTGCCCAAGCTGGAAAGCTGGAAGGACATCGGCAAGTCGCCACTGTCGCCAGCCGACACCAAAGCCATCAGCGCGCCAATTTTCGAGGGCACGCTGACCTGGGCCCGCGATGCCGACGGGAAACCAGTCAAAGCCCGTGGCGATGATGTGGCCGGCGTGGTCTGGACCAATGCCGAGCTCAAGAGCCTGTTCAACCTGAGCGACAAGCAGATCCCGCTGTACCGCGAGTTCCGCGCCGCTACCGACAAGAGCCTGACCAATCTGGCCGTGGCCGACATGCTGCGCTTCGGCGGGGATGATGTCGCGCCCATCCGTGATGTCGTGCTGGCGTCAAAGAGTGTGACCGATGCCGCTGAAACCCTGCGCGACTACCTAACCTCGCTGGCTGAAGCCGACCCGGCGCGCAGCGATGCGCTGTTGGACACGGCCGAGAAGATGATTGCCAAGGGCGACAAGGCGGCCGACCTGATGGCGCGCGGTTACGCCCCGCTGTCACGCTTCGGTCAGTACACGCTGGACGTGGTGCACAACGGCGAGCGCGTCTACTTCGGCATGTTCGAGAACCGCTTTGACGCCGCCAAGATGAACCGCCAGATGCAGGCCGAGTACCCGGGCGCCACCATCAACCAGGGCACCGTGTCCGAACAGGCTTACAAGATGTTCGCCGGCGTGACGCCTGAGACGCTGGAACTGTTTGGCGACATGCTGGGCCTGGAGGCCACCGGCGACGGCGCGGCCAACGAGGCATTCCAGACTTACCTGAAGCTGGCAAAATCCAGCCGCAGCGCCATGAAGCGCCTGATCCAGCGCAAGGGCATTGCCGGTTTCAATGAAGACGCTGGCCGGGTGCTGGCCGGGTTTGTTTACTCGAACGCGCGCCAGACGGCCAGCAGCCTGCACATGGGTGAAATGACCAAGGCCGCCACCGACAAGGACGCCTTCAAGAACCAGGGCGAGCTGCAGGATGCCGCGGCCAAGCTGGTCGACTACATCAAAAACCCGCAGGAAGAGGCGCAAGCCTTCCGGGGCCTGCTGTTCGCGCAGTACATCGGCGGCTCCATCGCTTCCGCCATGGTCAACATGACCCAGCCGCTGACGATGACCTTTCCATGGCTGGCGCAGTTCAGCGGTGTGACCACGGCGGCCAAGCAGATGACGGCGGCCGTGAAGGATGCCAACAAGCCCAAGACCGGCAATGCGCAGCTGGATACTGCTTTGCGCCGGGCCGAGGAAGACGGCACCGTGTCACCGCAGGAGGTGCACCAACTCATGCAACAGGCGCAAGGGCGCGGGGCGCTGCAATCTGGCGACGGCACCACGGCGGGCAATGCCATGGCCACCGCCAATAACCTGCTGTCACGCATCACCCTGGCCTGGGGCAAACCATTCTCATGGGCCGAGCAGTTCAACCGGCGCGTGACCTTCATTGCCGCCTACCGCACCGCCGTGGCGCAAGGCATGGCTGATCCGGACAGCTTTGCGCGCCGGGCCATCTCTGAAACGCAGGGCATCTACAACAAGGGCAACAAGCCGGACTGGGCCCGGGGTGCATTTGGTGGCGTCCTGTTCACCTTCAAGCAATACTCGATCAGCTACGTCGAAATGCTGTCCCGCATGGCCAAGAACGGGCCCGAAGGCAAGAAAGCGGCATTGCTGGCGCTGGGTGTGCTGTTCCTGCTGTCCGGTTCCGGGGGTATGCCTGGCGCCGACGATCTGGACGACCTCATCAGCGGCGCCATGCAATCCATGGGCTACAACTTCGACAGCAAATCCAAGCGGCAAGAGTTCTTTGCCGGCCTGTTTGGCGAAGGCGGCGCGCAGTTCCTGGAGCGTGGTGTGTCGGGCCTGCCCGGCGTGCCGATTGACGTGTCCGGACGCATGGGCCTGGGCAACCTGATCCCCGGTACTGGCCTGTTCACCAAGAAGGTTGACCACACCCGCGATGTGGCCGAATTCGCGGGACCGGGTGGCGACCTGATCAAGCGCGGCTTCGATGCGGCCGGCAAGTTGATCACGGGCGATGCTGGCGGCGCGGTGAAGTCGATTGCACCCAAGGCAGTGCAGAACCTGGCGCAGGCGTTCGATATGGCCAACATGGGCATGTACCGCGACGCAAAAGGCGGTAAAGTCCTGGACACGGACGGATATGACGCGCTGGCAAAGGCCATCGGCTTCCAACCCAATGACGTGAAGCGCTCGCAAGATGCAAGTTTTGAAGTGCAGCGCATGATTGGCTTGAATCGAGTCACCGAATCCGAGATTGCCAACCGGTGGGCACTGGGCCTGTTTGAGAAGGATCAAGCCAAGGTGCGGGCCGCGCGGGATGATTTGGCCGAGTGGAATCGAGTCAATCCGGAGAGCCCGATACGCATCAAGTTCGGGCAGGTTGCGCAACGAGTCAAAAAGATGAACGAAACAAAATCAGAGCGGATCGCGAAAACGGCACCCAAGGAAATACGCAACACCGTGCGTCAAGAACTGGAGGCTTCCCGATGAATTGGGCCGGGGTGTTCATCGCCCTGGGCTTGCTCTGGCTGTCTGTGGTAACCATGCCCTGGGGTCTGCTGATCCTGGCGGCCATGGCCTGGGCCTGGCGCAAGGGTTGATCTTGTTGCATAATTCTTTTCGGCGCCAATTGATCAGTGTTGCCCCGAGCCGATGGAAGATGTAAGTCGGGGCCAGAATGCGAAGCTACAGCAAGAAGTGGCAAC
>NZ_QEII01000258.1 GCF_003347515.1 Rhodoferax ferrireducens
TCTTACTGTGTCATAAATTTAATCTTCTACTTACCCAGTGGCAATGAGGGCAATGTCCCAGATCGCTGGCCAGTGCGACGCTCAGGCGCAGGCGTAGCGTCGTGATCGAGTCCGCTACGTGACGCTGCGCGCGCCGGGCTTCCCCGAGGGATGTAATCTTCGGGAACGGCAGGCACTTGGCGTTGGGCGAAGTTTTTTTTACTGCCAGCATCGCTGCCGGCCTTGAGTCGTTGCGCCATCAGAAACCCGTAGGCCGCGATGCTCAGCGTGGCGTGATGGTGAAACCCGCGCCAGCCCCGTCCCTCATAGTGGCCCAGCCCGAAGTCTTGCTTCAAGTCCTGGTAGTCGCGCTCAATGCGCCAGCGCATCTTGGTGACGAACACCATTTGCTCCAGTGTGGCATCTTGTGGCGCGGTGGTGAGGAAGTATTTGGTCGGCTCGGCCTCGCCTTCTGGCCATTCGATCAGCAGCCACTCCTCAGCGCGCATCTGCGTGCCTTGGTAGTCCCGATGAGCAGGGCGCACGCGCACCCCAGCGAAACGCGAGCGCAGTTCAGAGTTGGTGCCCTCGCGCCAAGTGACGATGCACCAGGTTTGCTCGGGCAAGGCCATGGCCAACGCCTTCACGGCCACCGGCTCATTGCCAGGTTCCCGGCGCAGCCGCGTGGGCCGTGTGCCGCGCCCCGACCAGGCTTTGGGCGGCAGCGGCGCAGTCCCCGGTGCCCACACCGTGGTGGCCGGGCGAATGCCGACGGCGTAGCGCATGCCCAATTCGGTGATGCCATCGCGAAAGGCGGTTTCATCACCATAACCGGCGTCTGCCAGCACCACGCCCATGGAGACACCCGCAACGACTGCCTGGCGCATCTGCATCAGCGCGATTTCGGGCTTGGTCGCAAACGCCTGTGTCTCAGGAACACCCGCTGCCTTGCGCCGCACCGGGTCAGCCGCCCAGTCTTTGGGCAGGTAGAGTTGGTACGCTATTGGGATACTGCCCTGAGCGCTTGCCAGGGACAGGCTGACGGCCACCTGGCAGTTGTCTTGCTTGCCCAACTGGCCGCAATACTGGCGGGCCACGCCCACCGAGTGGCGGCCCTTCTTGGGAAAGCCCGTGTCGTCGATGATCCAGTAGCAACCGCTATCCAATCCTAGCGAGGGCATGACCCAATCGCGTACCCGCGCCATGACCTGTGAGTCCGACCACTCGGACTTGGCCACAAAGTGATGCAGGGCTTGGTGGCGGGCGCTGGCGTGCAGGGGATCAACGCGCGCGGCCATGGGTTCTACGCTTTTGCGTGACAAAGGCAGCATCAGGCCGGTGCAATACCCACTCAATCCGGCGTGTCGATCGGCATGGCCCAGCCCAGCAGACAAATGATCAACGTAGCGATTGAACTCCTGCGATATGTCCATCACGCCCCCAGTCAAAATTCACGCTGCGTTTATGATAGCATAATTTATGACACAGTAAGA
>NZ_QEII01000259.1 GCF_003347515.1 Rhodoferax ferrireducens
AATCGAGCAGCACTTCGGGCAGCGATATGGGCTCCAGCGACAGCGACAGTTTGCCGGACTCGATCAGGGCCAGATCCAGGATCTCGTTAATCAACTCCAGCAGATACCAGCCGGCCTGCAGAATCTGCTCGATGCTGGCCCTCTGGCTGGGCGTGGGTGGGGGCGAACCCGACTCCATCAACTGGGCGAAGCCGAGGATGGCATTGAGCGGGGAGCGCAACTCATGGCTCATGCTGGAGAGGAAATCCGACTTCGCGAGGTTGGCTTTGTCCGCCACCTGCCGGGCACTCTCGAGTTCGACGTTCTTCTCCTGCAACACCTGATCCAGACGTCTGCGTTCCGTAACATCGCGCGCCGCAGCAAAAACACCTTGCAGCTTCCGATCGCGGTCATAGAAGGTGGTTGCGTTATAGGACACCACCGTTTCCTTGCCATCCCTGGCCCGCGCGGTGAGCTCGTAGTCAGTGACTTTCTTTTCACTCAGCACGAGCTTGATAGCGGCTTCGGCCCGCTCGGGATCGGTGAAGTAATTTTTGAATGGCGCACCGATTAACTCGTCACGCGTGCAACCCGTGAGCGCCTCCATTTGCTTGTTGACGTCGGTAATGATGCCGGACGGATCGGTGGTCATGATCGCATCGATGTTCGATTCGATCAGTGAGCGCGTGTAGAACTGCTGGTCGCGCAGACGCTGATCGAGCTTCTTCTGCTCGGCTTCAACCTGCTTGCGCGCCGTATTATCGGTGCCAATCAGCAGGTAGCCAATGATCGTGTTTTGAGCATCGCGCAAGGCCGTGACCGATACGACCGCCGGGAAACGGCTGCCGTCCTTGCGGATATACGTCAGTTCGTAGATGTCCTCGATGCCGCGCGAGGCCTTGAAGACCAAAGCCTCGAAGCCCGGTGTAATTGGCGTGGAGAGTTCCACGCTCAAAGCCTTGGCGCGTGCGATCACTTCCTGCGGGTCGGAAATGTCGGCCGGGGTGATTTTGTTCATCACGTCGGCGGCCGCGTATCCCAGCATGCGTTCCGCGCCAACGTTAAAGATCTGAATGACGCCTTTCGCGTCGGTGGCGATGCTTGAGAAATTGGCGCTGTTGAAAATCGCACTCTGCAACGCCCCGGCTTTGATCAGCGCCTCTTCGGCCTGCTTGCGCGCGGTGATATCACGCAAAATTCCGGTAAAGTAACGCTGGCCCCCCAGCCGCATCTCGCTGACCGCCATTTCCATCGGGAAAACGCTGCCGTCCTTGCGCCGACCCACGACCTCGCGGCCCAGTCCAATGGCCCGCGCCTCATCGCTGGCGCTGTAATATTCGAGCGAACCATTGCGCTGATCCTGATCAAGCTCGGGTATCAACAGACTGAAATTTTGGCCGACGACTTCTTCGGCGGTATAACCAAACATCCGCTCAGCGGCCGGATTGACCGTCTCGACGATGCCGCCGCGGGCATGCAAAGTGATGATTCCGTCCACCACGGTATTGAGAATCGTCTGGATGAGTGCCGCACTGTCGCGCAAGGCCTGCTGCGCGGCGTACTCTTCGGTGACATTGCGAAACACAAGCACAGCACCAACCACCCGACCATCGCGGTCACGAATCGGTGCGCAACTGTCGGCGATAGCGCACTCGCTGCCATCGCGCGCAATCAGTACGGTGTGGTTGGCCAGGCCCTGTATGGTGCCATGCGTCAAAGTTTCCATCACCGGGATGGCGGCGGGTTGACGGGTTTCCTGGTTGATAATTTGAAAAATTTCTTCCACCGGGCGACCGGTGGCTTGGGCCTGGGTCCAGCCGGTGAGTTTCTCGGCAAGGGGATTCAGCAGCGTCACACGTGCTTGCGCATCCGTGGCTATCACAGCATCGCCGATGGAGTTGAGCGTCACGGCAAGCTTTTCTTCGCTGTCCCGCAATGTGACATTGGCCTGTTGCAGTTGTTTATTGGTTTCCTTTTGAATCTCCAGCAAATGCTGGCGTTCTGCTTCGACCTGTTTGCGCGCGGTATTGTCGGTACCGATCAACAGGTAGCCAATGATGCCGCCTTGAGCATCGCGAAGCGCCGTGACGGACACGATGGCCGGGAAGCGGTGCCCGTCCTTGCGGATATAAGTCAACTCGTAGATGTCTTCGATGCCACGCGAGGCCTTGAACACCAGTGCTTCGAAGCCCGGCCTGATCGGCGTGGAAAGCTCGACGCTTAATGCCTTGGCACGCGCTATCACTTCCTGCGGATCGGAAATGTCGGCGGGGGTGATCTTGTTCAGTACATCGACGGCCGCGTAGCCGAGCATGCGTTCTGCGCCGACGTTAAAAATTTGAATAACGCCTTTTTCGTCGGTGGCAATACTCGAAAAATTAGCGCTATTGAGAATCGCATTTTGCAAGGCCCCGGTCTTGAGCAGGGCCTCCTGGCGCCGCACTTCGGTGATGCCATCCTCCTTGCCCGCATCATCGACATAAGTGCTGGCAGTTCCTGTTTCGGACATGAATAGTTTCCGTGAAAATCGTATATCGAACCGGAGGAGGGCTGCGCTGGTGAATCGGCAGCCGAAGATTGCACCTCCACAGTCGAGGTCGAGCGCACCTCTGTTCGTGAGTGTAGATCATCACCGCCTAATCGACGAGCGTCTGTGCGCTAACGAACATAAGCCGTTCGATGAGCATGTTTTTGCTTGAATCGATGGCTTGTCGGACTGGTCGATTCTTCTTGAAAATTTCGTCATGTGTGCGCCGACGCACAGAATGACTCGATCAAAGAGGCAAGAATGAGATCTCGCCCGTGCCTGCGCGAATTGCGCTCCACGCCTTGAATCTTAGTATTGATTTGGAGAAATTTATCATGAACCAACTTAAACACCTCATCTCGGTTTTTCCAACTACCATACTGGTGTCAGTCGTGGCTCTGGGTGGTTGCGCCGGGATGACCGCGCAGGAGAAAGGGACTGCCACTGGCGCGGTTATAGGGGGCGTTGCGGGCAATGTCGTTGGTGGCGGCGTGCTGGGTACCGCAGCCGGGGCAGCCGTGGGAGGTGTCATTGGTCACGAGGTCACCAAGCAAAAGTAATGCGCTGGCTGCGACGCAGCCGGCAGCGGCCGGCGTCGCCACTTTCCTTGGACTGGCGCCCGGTCTTGACCCATAGTATGGAGTAACACCGTGTCCATTTTCTTCGATATTACCCACACCACCCATTATCGTTACGCGCAAGCGGTGAAGGTTGGCGAGCACCGGGTGCTGTTTCGTCCCCGCGACAGCCATGACCTGAGGGTGCTGGCGACCAATATGCAGGTCATCCCCACGCCGGTGGGCATCCGATTGATCCAGGACGCCTATTCCAACTCGGTTGCCCTTGTGCAACCTCAGAGTCCGGCCAACGAATTGAAAGTGGTATGTTTGTTTTCGGTTGAACATGCTGGCACACGTACGCTTGAGCTTCCGTTGAGTCCTGAAGCGATGAACTATCCGTTCGACTATGACGCCGAAGAACGATTGGTGCTTGCGCACTACCTGATGCCCTATTACGACGACCCCAACGGCGTGCTGCAGGCTTGGGCAAATCAATTTATTCGCGTCAGCGGTCTGACCGGGACGCGCGAACTGCTGGTGGAAATGACGCAATTCATCCGCGACACCCTGCAATACCAGGTCCGATTTGAAGAGGGGGTGCAAACGCCGCATGAGACCCTTGCGTTGCAGAGCGGCACCTGCCGTGATTTTGCGACATTGATGATTGAGGCGATTCGTCTTCTTGGCTATGCGGCACGTTTTGTCTCGGGCTATCTGTACACACCGTGGCTGGACGACGGCATGCAGCAAGGTGTGGGCGCCACGCACGCCTGGGTTCAGGTCTATCTGCCCGGGGCTGGCTGGATTGCGTTCGACCCGACCAATAATCTCGTCGGAGGGACGAATCTGATTCGTGTCGGCGTGGCGCGGCACGCCAGCCTGGCGTCCCCTGTCAGCGGATCGTGGCACGGATCGGCGAGCGACTACCTCGGCATGACGGTCGATGTGCAGGTGCTTCGGCGCCGTTGATCACATTGGTTTTGACTTACGGTCTCATCCCACGGCAATGAGTCGTTCGGCACGTGCGGCATGTAGTACCGCTGTAGCATCCAGCATCAGTGTCTCGGCCGGAGTGCGGTCGGCCAGCCACGGGTTGGATTGCGAAAACCAGTCCGCCAGTTCCCAAGCATCGTAAACGGAGTTCAATTCCGCCAGCACTTGGGCGAGTCCCGTTTGCGGTGTCATGTCGATACGATTGAACTGGAACAAAGGAAGCCACAACTCCGACTGCCACTCGAAGCTGATCACGTTTCCTTTGACAATCCATCGAGCCAGCGTTGCGAGATCGGACCCACAGTGGCGCTTGAATAGCGCGAGCACCTCCTGCGCGCGTGCCAGACCACCGCTGCATCGATAGGCACCGAGCATGGCGACGAACTGATGGTTGGCGCGAGACTCCTGCGCCCATTGAGAGGCAGAGTCTGTTGCGCAGGATCCATGCCTGTGCATGGTTCTACCTTGCGACGACATAGGTCTGAGTTCGAGAACGTTTTGCATGAAAGCTCCAAAATCGTAAGAACACGAAGTAAACATACTGATAGGACCAATCTGGCCGGCGTAGTACAGCATGACACCGTCCATACGGTAGGGGATGCCGGGGTGGTGGTCTGTGCGTTCGCGTACCAAATGTGTGAATAACGATCACCCAGGACGCGATCAGCCGACTTTTCGGATCCGGGTCCCTGCATGTATGAAAGGGTAAAAATTGTCTTGTGTGTGTTCGATAGCGCACAGAGCTTCTTGTGGTGAAACGCGACACTTAAATTAGTTAGGCGCTGCGCGAAAGCGTTTGCGCACAACGACCGCGTAAGCACTGACAGGGCGTCGGTTGGTTACATCGACAGTTTTTTGAATCAGACATAAAGTGAAACAAATGAACAAAATCAATAGTTGTTCCAGGGTCCTGCCATGGTTGATGGCATCGCTGCTAAGCCTTGTGCTTGCGGGATGCGGTGGCGGCGGTGGGCAAGACCCCATCCTGGGAACCGGTGCCGGAGTCAGCTTCGCTGCGCCCACCGGCGCAATCATTCCAGGCGCTGTATGTCCCGTCGCGAGCGCCACAAGTCCTGCCGTGATTACGTCGGACCCCACTGGGGGCAACCAGTTTGTGGCGACCAGCACCACGGGTGTTGCCAGCAATGGAAAATTGATCTCGGCCACCTTCAGTCTGGCAATGAACGCCGCAACGATCAATGCGGCAACATTTACTCTAGCGCCCTTGGGCGGCGCTCTCCTCGTTCCTGCGACGGTAAGTTACGACGCCGCCACCAAGGTCGCAACGCTGACGACTTCATCGGCTCTTGTTGCCTCCACTTCTTACACCGCAGTCATCCACGCCGGCGCCACCAGCGCGACGGGTACCCCCGTTGGCTGCCCCTTCGCTTGGACCTTCAAGACTGCCACAGTCGCCGTTGCAAGCCCCGCAGTGATAGGTCTTGGATCCGCCTCGACTTTCGGAACGTTCGGCGGCACTGCCGGCATAACCAACGCGGGACTGCTCACGGTTGTCAATGGTGACATCGGCACAACCGCGGTCTCGACTGCGGTGACGGGATTCCACGATGCCGGGCCGGGATGTACCTATACGGAAACGACGCTTAACAGGGGAACGGTCAATGGTTTGATCTACACCGCTGCGCCACCGCCTACGGTTGCCTGCCCGACAGAAGGTACTGCCACTACTTTCGCGATTGCCACTCAGGCCCGTGCTGATGCGCTGGCCGCCTACAACGCACTGGCGGCCATGCCAGTTGGTGCAAATCCTGGCGCCAACCTAGCTGGTCTGACGCTCGCTCCCGGCGTCTATACCGCGCCGAATGGCTCGTTCATGATGCAGGGTGGCGACTTGACCCTCGACGCTCAAGGTGATGCGAATGCCGTCTGGGTGTTTCAGATGGCAACCACGCTCACCGTGGGCGGTCCGGGCGCAGCAGCGCCGCAAAGCGTCATCCTGACTGGCGGCGCCCAGGCCAAGAATGTGTTTTGGCAAGTGGGTAGTGCCGCCACGATCAATGCAGGTGGCGGCGGCACCATGGTGGGAACCATCATCGCCCAGGCCGGTGCTGCGTTCTCCACGGCTGGCAATGTTGCCATCGTGACGCTTCAGGGCCGTGCCTTGTCCCTGGGCGCGTCGGTGACCCTTGTGAATACCGTCGTTAACGTGCCCCAGTAAAGACCGAAGCATCCAGCCAAAGTCGGTGGCTACATCTCTGCCGGCCTTGAATGCGCAGTCCAAACAAATTCAAGTCATTGAAACCATTCACCGGCACTCCGTCAGGTTAGGAGCGCCGGTGACTCCTCCAGGAGAAAGAACATGAAATTAGCAAGCGCCAAATTAGCAAGAGCCTCAGGGACGTTGGGTCTGCTGGCACTGGCTGTCATTGCCAGTCCATTCGCGGTAGCGCAAGACGATTCCGGCTGGTACGGAGGGGCCAACATTGGCCAGTCACGAGCGACGATTGACGACGCGCGGATCACCAGCGGTTTGCTGGGAGGCGGGTTTAGCACAAGTTCGATCATCGATGAAGACCGTGACCGTGGTTACAAGATCTTTGGTGGCTACCAGTTCAACAAGAATTTCGCCCTTGAAGGCGGCTACTTCGATCTCGGCAAGTTCGGTTTCACGGCGACCACGGTACCGGCGGGAAGCCTGAGCGGCAATATCCGGCTTAGAGGTCTGAATCTGGACGTCGTGGGCACGCTGCCCGTCAACGAAAGATTTTCTGTTTTTGGCCGCATTGGTGCCAACCATGCCGAAGCCAGAGATACCTTCGCTGGAATCGGGGCAGTCAGTGTGCTCAATCCCAACCCCAGCAAGCGCGATACGAACCTCAAGCTAGGTCTGGGGCTGCAATACGCATTCACGCCATCTCTCGCCATGCGCGCCGAGGTGGAGCGCTACCGCATCAACGACGCGGTCGGCAACAAAGGCGACATTGACCTGGTCTCCGTCGGCCTGGTCTACCGATTCGGCGCCAAAACGCAAGCGCCCGTCGCGCGCATGGCAGAGCCGGCACCGGCAGCTGTGGCGCTTGCCCCCGCAGCGCAGCCGGTCGTCGTCACGCCGCCTGCGCCTGTGCCCATGCCGATGAAAGTGACCCTCGCGGCCGATTCGCTTTTCGATTTCGACAAGGCGGTTGTGCTGCCTTCGGGCAAACAGCATCTCGACAAGTTTGTGGCCGACTTGCAGGGCGTTGACTTTGATGTCATCGCGGTCACGGGACATACCGATCGGATCGGTACCCATGCCTACAACCTCAAGCTCTCGACGCGTCGAGCCGAGGCGGTCGGTGCCTATCTCGTGGAATCTGCGGGAGTCGCCGCCAACAAGATCGTGACCAAAGGCGTCAACGGCGCCGAGCCTGTGACCAAGCCTGGCGACTGCGTGGGCAGCAAGGTGAGCAAGCAACTGATTGCCTGCTTGCAGCCTGATCGCCGCGTCGAGCTCGAAGTCACCGGTACGCGCTGATGCAGGTGCGGCGCGAACTAGCGGTCAGACCCGTTCGCGCCTTAACTGAAACTGAAACGCATTCGAAAAGGCCCATTTCATTGAGCCAGTCGTACATCGCATGGAACTATTCCTACATGTGTCGGCGTGGTATCTGACATACATACAAACGCGTTTTTCGTAACATATTTTTATCTTGTTGCCGCTTGATTCACGAGATGAAAGCTGCAAGAAAAGTGGTGCATTTTTTTACTATTGCGATTGACTGTTGGGTTAATCATCTGGAGTTTTTATGAACACGCATGTTGTGACTTCCCCGTCTTGGAGCACCGCATCGTTTGGTGATGCGGCGGACACATTACCACTGGATCTATCGGCGCTGGGAGAACATCTGGACCTTTGCAGGAGATCACGCGGTCGCCTGTTCGCCCTGCATTGCGTCGCGCAATCCATGCACGGCTTTGTGGCCGGGCGCTTTGTGACGACGGTGGTGGCGATGTCGCTGGTCATCAGCCTTGTCTCCATGGTATTTTAGGTATGGAACAACCGGCGCTGCAGCATCTGATACCGGATGCGCCGCAGGCCTTGCTTGATATTCTGGACGCTTCCCGCGGCGCGGTGCAGCCACCGATTCGCTCGGAGATTTTCGGTCTTCAGCGTTTTGCGCAGCACGGCCGCAGCCTCGGTGAAACCCACCGCGCAGCGAGGGCGCGATCCCGCGCGGGGACATTCTTTCCCCGTCTGCGCAGCAATATTCAGACGCTGCGCGAAGCGCATCACTACATCGGCGTGCAATCGGCGACCGGCTACGACATCAGCCCGGCGGCCGAATGGCTGCTCGACAACTTTCACCTGATTGAAGCGCAGCTTGAGGAAATTCACGAAGGCTTGCCCAAAAGCTTCTTTCGTTCCCTGCCTGTCTTGCTAGACGAGCCCTTGGCGGGTCTGCCGCGCGTCTATGGCGTCGCCTGGGCCTTTGTGGCACACACCGATGGCGCGTTCGACGAAGACCTTCTGATGCATTTTCTGGGTGCCTATCAGGAGGCCCGGGAACTCAATCTCAATGAAATGTGGGCCTTGCCCACCACTTTGCGCGTGGTGCTGATCGAAAACCTGCGTCGCCTGGCCGAACGGCTGGCCACCAACAAGGCGGCACGCGAGGTGGCTAACCTTTGTTGCGATCACATTGAAGCCTTCACCTTGGGGACGCTCGACAAGTTACTTGCCTTGCTCAATCAGCGTGGCGTGGGTCGGGTTTTCCTGGCCCAGATGGCCCAACGCTTGCAGGACCGCCGAACGACTGAAAACGTCCAATACCATGACTGGCTGAATAACGCGCTGCCTGACCTGGCAGCGACCCAGAGCCAGCAAAGTGCCGACCGGGCCGCGGATAACCTGAGCGTTAGCAACGCGGTCACATCCTTGCGTGTCATTGGCGACGCCGACTGGCCCGAGATCGTCGCCCGCACCAGTGTGCTGATGCAACTGATGCTGACCTTGCCGGTGTTTGAAGCCGAACATGCGGTCACGCGCGACCAGACACTGCATGGCATCGAGCTGTTGGCCAGGCGCAGCGGCCGCAGCGAAGTGCTGGTGGCGCAAACGCTAATTGATCTGATGCACTCCGCCGAACCCGCTGACAGCGCCAGTGCGCTGGCCAGCCACTGGCTTCAGGGCGCCGGGCGGCCCGCATTGTTGCGCGCGCTGGGCTTGCACGAACGCGTGGCGATTTCCTGGCACACCGTCGCACGCCGCGCGGCCTTGCCCGTCTACCTGAGTTCGCTGCTACTGGGCACCTTGGGCATCGTGGCGTGGTTGCTGCCGGGCCACGGTTCCGGGCTGACCGATGCCGGCGCTAACCTGTGGTTGACCCTGGCCGGCGCGGCGTTGATGATGTTTCCTGCGTCCGAGGCGGTGGTGGCGGTGATCAACCGGCTGATCAGCGAGTCGGCACGGCCCCAACACCTGCCCCGCCTGGCGTTGGCGCATGGCATACCGCCGGAGCACCGGGTGCTGGTGGTCATCCCGGCCATGCTGACCAGCCTTGAGTCGACCCGCGAGCTGGTGCATCGCTTGCAGTTGCACTACCTCGCCAACCCGGAACGCCATGCGCAGTTTGCACTGCTCACCGACTGGGTTGACGCCGACACGCCGCATTGCGCTGCCGACGCCGCGTTACTGGCGAGCGCGAGGCAACAGATCCGCGAGCTGAATACGCGCTATCCCGCTGAAGCCGAAGAGGTGGCCGGTGCACCGCGCTTCATCCTGCTGCACCGGGAGCGCCGCTTCAGCGACACGGAACAGCGCTGGATCGGCTGGGAGCGCAAGCGTGGCAAATTGGAGTTGCTCGTTGCTGCGTTGGCGGAAGGTGCGTCGGCGGCGTTTCTCGACTTGGGCGCGGACTCCCGCCTCGCAGCGAACATCCCCTACATCGTCACCCTTGACAGTGATACTCACTTGCCGCCTGGACGACTGCGTGAACTGGTGGGCGTGGCGGCGCATCCTGACAACATACCGCGACTTGACACGACCGGGCACAAGGTCGTGGGTGGCTACGGCATCTTGCAGCCTCGCGTCGCTACACCGCTGCCAGCGTCCAAAGACTTCACGCTCTACCACTGGCTGTTTGCCGGGCAGTGCGGTATCGACTCCTACAGCGTGCCCAGTTCGGAGATCTATCAGGATCTGTTTGGCGAAGGCACTTATACCGGTAAGGGCTTGCTCAACGTGCGCGCGATGCACGCCGTGTTGTCCGGGCGCTTGCCGGAGGACCAGGTATTGAGCCACGATTTACTCGAAGGCTCGTTGGCCCGTTGCGCCGCAGTCAGCGACATCACCGTCATCGAGGATGCGCCGTTTCATTCCGATGTGGCCGCCATGCGCGTGCATCGCTGGACTCGTGGCGACTGGCAGCTGTTGCCCTTTCTCCTCCAGCCCTTGCGCTATCGGTTTCGCATCATCAACCGCTGGAAGATGTTCGACAATTTGCGCCGTTCGCTCGTGGCGCCCATCTCCCTGGCCTTGCTGTTGCTGGCTTTGTCCGGCGCCGTGGTGTCGCCCTGGACGGCCTTGGGGCTGGTGATAGCCGCCTTTTCGGCTGGCCCCCTGATGGGTGCCGTGGCGGGCTTTTCCCCCAGTCGCGACGACTTGGCAAAACGCTATTTCTACCGTCAGGCGGCGATGGACCTGGCGCGCGCACTTTGGGGTGGTTTGTGGAATTTGGCGATGCTGTTGCAGCACGCCCTGATGGCTTCGGATGCCATTGGGCGGGCGCTTTACCGCATGACCATCAGCCGGCGCCACCTGCTGCAGTGGACCACGGCAGCGATCGCCCAGGCCCAGGTGAAAACCGGCTTCGCAGCGCTGGTGCGTCAGCATTGGAGCCTGCCCGTGGTGGCGCTGATGCTGGTCGCGCTGCTCGCCGCCGCCGCGCCGCTGTCTGGACTGGCGTTGGTGCTGGGTCTGGTGTGGGCTGCATCGCCGGTCTGGACATGGTGGGTCAGCCGACCGAGCCCGGCGCGCAAGGATGGGATATTGGCGCCTGACGATCATGCGTATCTTGAGGGAATCGCGCGCGACACCTGGCGCTTTTTCGAGCGTTGCGTAGGCGCTGAAGATAATCACCTGCCGCCAGACAATTTGCAGGCGACCCCCCATGACATGGTGGCGCATCGCACCTCGCCGACCAACATCGGCCTGTACCTGTTGAGCGTGGCCTGCGCCCGGCAGTTCGGCTGGATCGGCACGCAGGAGTTGTTGACGAGGATGGAGGCGACGCTCGCCACGCTGGCCACCTTGCAGCGCCATCGCGGCCACTTCCTGAACTGGTACGACACGCAAAGCCGGGAACCGCTGCTGCCGATGTATGTGTCTGCCGTAGACAGCGGCAATCTCAGTGGCCACCTGCTCGCGGTGGCCCAGGCCTGTCTGGAGTTGGCAGGCAATCCGTATGACAGGGGCGCGGCGAAGCGTGCCATCCAGGCGTCAAGTCTACGGCTCGCCCCCATGCTTGCGCAGTGGGCCGACTTGCTGCCGACCTTGCTGAATGACTCGGCACTGGCGCGCCTGCTGGCCTTGTCGGATCCGCTCGCCGAAGGCCACCGAAATCCGGTGCCGTTCGGGCGCCTCTTGCGCGAGGCCGCCGAAGAGTTGGACGCGTTGTCGTCCAACCCGATGGACGCTGGGCCGCCCGGCCGGCCAACACCCCGGGATGAACTGATAGGGTGCCTGTTCGATCACGAGGCGACACTGCGCTCCGCCTGGCTGGACACGCAAGCGGTAACCCTGATTCCCGCATCCGGAAAGTATGAAGCGACGCCGCGATTGCAGACGCTGGCCCATGACTTCAAAAAACTGGCTTGGCAGGCGGAATTCAGTTTTCTGTACCACCGCAAGCGGCACCTCTTTCACATCGGCTACCGGGTAGCCGAACAGGAGCTCGATGCGGGTTTTTATGACTTGCTGGCGTCGGAATCGCGGTTGACCAGCCTGCTGGCGGTTGCCAGGGGCGATGTGCCCGTGCGCCATTGGACATCCCTGGGCCGGCTGTTCTATGCCGTCGGCGCAACCGTGGGCTTGCGTTCGTGGTCGGGTTCTATGTTCGAATACCTGATGCCCAGTCTGGTGCTCGATGAGCCGTATGGCAGCGTGTTGCGTGAGGCCTGCAATGCCGCACTGCGGGAGCAGATTGCGTTCGCACGGGGGCTGGACGTGCCTTGGGGCATTTCGGAGTCGGCCTACGCGGGCAGCGACCACACGCTGGCCTACCAATACGCGCCCCAAGGGGTGCCGAGGCTGGCGTTGCGCCGCACGCCACCCGATGAACTGGTGATCGCGCCCTACGCCACGGCACTGGCGGCACAGATCGAGCCCCACCGCGCGCTGGTCAATTTCGCGGCGCTTGAAAAGCTCGGGGCGCGCGGCCGTTATGGTTTCATCGAAGCGCTTGACTTCTCCCCGGCGCGGCAGGCGAGTGGAGAGCTGTTCACACCGGTGAATACCTTCATGTCGCACCACCAGGGGATGAGCATTGTGGCGCTGGCCAATGTGCTGCTGGGTGGCCCGGCGCAGCGCTGGGGCATGGCCAATGCGCACATCGAAGCGGTCGCCTCGTTGTTGCACGAACGAGCGCCACGCGAGGTGTCGCTGCTGTATTCGCCCCCGGCGTTTCCATCGCTGCAGGCACGGCAAAGACGGCGTGTGCCGGGGCTGCTGCGCGAAGTATTGCCGGGCTCGACCGCGCTGGAGCCGACGCATGTGCTCTCAAACGGCCGCTATAGCGTGGCATTGCGCGCCAATGGTGCCGGCTCGAGCCGCTGGGGTCAGACCGGTATCACGCGCTCGCGCGACGACGCCTTGCGCGATGCCCATGGGAGTTTCTTCTACTTGCGTTGGAATCCACTGCAGCGGCCGGTCTCCATCACCCAGCATCCGGCACCCGACCCGGCCGCGCAGTACCAGGCGACCTACCATGCCGATCGCGCGTGTTTTGACGCAGCCTGGCCCGAGTTGCAGGCCCACGTCACGGTGTGGGTCAGTCCCGAAGATGACATCGAGTTCCGGCGGGTCGAGTTGCGCAACCTGAGTGATCGCCCGCTCGACATTGAACTGATCTCGGCCTTCGAAGTGACGCTGGCTGATCCGCGCGCGGATGAAGCACACCCTGCGTTTACAAATCTCTTCGTACGTGCCGAGTGGTTGGGAACGCACCAGGCGCTGTTGTTTGAACGCATGCCCCGCCTGCCGTCCGAGCAGCATTTGCAGGCCGCGCATTTCCTGGCCGAAACCGACGCCCAGGTGCTGGGGCTGCGTTTGTGCACGGACCGGCAGCAGTGGGGCGGGCGCAACCATGGCGCCAGCCAGCCGCTGGCCGCGTTCGCCCCTTTGCCGCAGACACCCCTTGATCAGTCTGCAAGACTGGATACCGGCCTCGACCCGGTTTGTGCCCTGGCGGTCCAGCTGCGCATTGCGCCCAACGCGAAAGCCCTGTTGACTTTCGCCACGGTGGCGTCAGATAACGGCGCTACCTTGCGTGCCGTGATCGACAAGTACCGGCAACACAGCCACATTCAACGTGCCTCGTTGATGTCCGCCACGCTGACCGGCATTCGGTTGCGCGCTCTGCGTATCAGCGGCGAGAATTTCGCGGCCATCCAGACGCTGACGACGGCGCTGGTGCTGAGCCTGACACGCCCGCATGTGAGCGACGCCCGCGTCGAAGGCGCACCGCCCGAGGTTTGTGACCGGCGCCTGCTTTGGCGTTTCGGCATTTCAGGTGATCGTCCGCTCATCCTGGTCAAGGCCGGCGTGATGGAGGGTTTGGGCTTGCTGCGCTCCATGGCGCAGGCCCTGAGCCTGTGGTCGTGGGGCGGCGTCGCCTGCGACCTGGTCATCGTGAATGCCGAGCCCACGTCCTACCTGATGGCGCTGCACCGAGAGATTGCGGCCTTGCGCGAGCGCCATGTGGCCGACAGCGGCGTGCCCGCCGGCCCGGCTGTCACCGGCTTTCATATGCTGCGCGCTGAGGAGCTCTCGCCGGATGAACTGAGCACGCTGCAAGCCCATGCGCGCATCCGGCTTCATGCTGACGGGCGCCCGCTGGTACGCCATGTGCAGGAATGGATTGCGTTGCATGAGCAGGCCTTCGAGCAACGCCACGACCAATCCACCACGGCAGTCACCGTCGCGTCGGGCGCTGTCGCAGCCGCTGCTGCACCGAGCGGCGAGTTTGATGCCGCCACGGGTGAATTTTATTTTGATGTCAGCGCCCATGTGCGTCCGACGCGGCCCTGGATCAATGTGCTGGCCAACCCGGCTTTCGGCGCCCAGATTTCGGAAGCTGGTGGTGGCTACACCTGGGCGCTGAACAGCCGTTTGAACCAGTTGACCACGTGGTCGAACGACCCGGTGGCCGACCCGTTGTCCGAATGGTTCCTGTTGCAGGATCGCAAGACCATGGAGGTGTGGAGCGTGGCGCCAAACGCCTGCGGCGACGACGGCGCAAGCTACCGCGTGTCGCACGGGCAGGGCTACAGTGCCATCAGCCACCGCCGGGGGGATGTCGAGGTCACGGCGTCGTGGTGTGTGGACGCACAGACATCCGTCAAGCAAGTCCAGCTGCAGCTGGTGAATCGCGGCTCCAGGACGCTGCAGTTGCGCGTGGTCGGCATCGCCGAATGGATGATGGGCGCGAACCGTGCCGACCGCAGCACGGTCCATACGGCCTTGTACCGTCAGCGCCTGCCCGACGTGCAGGATCCGATGATGAAGCCCGGTGTCATGCGCGGGCAGAAACTCACCGCGCTCCTTTGCACACAGCGGGAACGCTCGGCTGGCTTCGGCGACGGAACCGCATTTTTCGGCCTCGCCGGTGCAGCCGGCGAGACCGAGGACTGGACTTGCGACCGGCGCGAGTGTTTTGACGCACGCGGCCGCCTGGTTCTGCCAGACCACTTTGACCAGCGCAGCGGCAAGGGGCTCGATCCGTGCGCGGCGCTCTCGACGCGCATTGATTTGATCGCCGGCGAGTCGGCCGAGTGCGTGTTCCTGCTGGGTTATGCCGAAAATGAGCTCGCGGCCCGCCAGCTAGCCACCATGGCCGCGGTAACAGCCGCCGATCAGCGGGTGGAGCAGTTGCGCCGCACTTGGGATCAATTGCTGGGCGCCACCACCGTGAAGACCCCGGACCCCTTGTTCGATGCGATGGTCAACCGCTGGCTGCTGTACCAGACGGTGTCATGCCGCTTGTGGGCCAAGGCTGGTTTCTACCAAGCCGGGGGGGCCACCGGTTTTCGGGACCAGCTGCAGGATGCGATGGCCCTGGCCTGGGCTGCACCCGAGATGCTGCGCCAGCAGATCATGGTGGGCGCGTCACGTCAGTTCGCCGAGGGCGATGTCCAGCATTGGTGGCACGCGCCCTTGGGCGCCGGGGTGCGTACCCATTTTTCCGATGACCTGCTGTGGCTGGCGCACGCCTGTGTGCACTACCTGCGAGTGACCGGCGACGCTACGCTGCTCGATCAGCGGGTGCCTTTCATCGAAGGGGCGGCTATTCCCGAAGGCGCCGAGGATGCGTACTACACGCCGACCGTCAGTGCCCAGGAGGCCTCGGTTTTTGAACATGCCGCATTGGCCATCGATCGGAGCTTGCGTGTGGGTGCGCATGGCTTGCCCCTGATGGGCACGGGTGACTGGAACGACGGCATGAACCGCGTAGGCAGTGAGGGGCGCGGCGAGTCGGTATGGCTGGGCTGGTTCCTGGTTCAGTTGGTCGCTGACTTTGCGCCGCTGGCGCGCGCACGCGGCGAGGAGGAGCGCGCGCTTCGCTGGGAGCTTGCTGCCCAAGGCTGGAAGGCGGCATTGAATGGCGTTGCCTGGGACGGGCAATGGTTCAAGCGTGCGTTTTTCGACGACGGTCAAGCGCTGGGTTCGCAGGTCAATCCGGAGGCCCGTATCGACTTGATCGCGCAGGCCTGGGCGGTGCTGTCCAAGGCGGCACCCCCCGACTTGCAAGGCATGGCGCTGGCGGCGGTGGAGACGCATCTGGTGGACCATGAGGCTGGGTTGATCAAGCTGCTCGACCCGCCACTGGCGCATGCGGTCCCGAGTGCCGGCTATATCCAGGCTTACCCGCCGGGTGTGCGGGAAAACGGGGGGCAGTATTCGCACGCCGGCGTTTGGGCGCTGATGGCCCAGGCCCAGTCCGACCCGGCGATCAATGGCGCAGGTTTATCCCACGGTTGCGAGGTCGCCTACCGCTACTTCACCTACCTGAGCCCGGCGCATCGTGCCCAACACCCCACGCATGGCGCGGCGTATGGCATCGAACCCTACGTGATGGCTGGCGATGTGTACACCCAGCCACCCTATGTCGGACGGGGCGGTTGGAGCTGGTACACGGGTGCTGCGGCATGGATGCACCGCGCGGCCATCGAGTCGATTTTTGGCTTGCGGCAAGGTCCGCAAGCCTTGAGTTTTGTGCCTTGCCTGCCGTCGCATTGGCCCCAGGCCGAACTGACACTGGAGCGCGAGGGTCGCACCATGCGTTTCATCCTGATCCGCGCCGGCACAACGGCGGCGCTGGCAGCAACTGCCCACTTGCAAGCCCGGCTATTGCACTCCGGCCAAGCCTTGCATTGGCTTGATCTTGCATCGGACACCTGCTTCGTGATTCCCCTGTTGAATGAAGTCGCCTCGCCGGATGTGGGCGCTACCGCTGCCGTGCCCGCATGACCTTCCGACAAGGCCGCGCGGCGCCGTCCTACATTGGAAGGCGGTGGGCTCCGATAGGGGCCGGGATGCCGTGCTTTTACAGTTGTTACATCAGCTTGATGCGCCAGCGCAGCAGGCAAGTCACATTAACGAGGAAACCCCATGGTCGCGAAAAATGAACCCACCAACATCAAGCACCTTGCAGCGAACGACACTAAGCGCATGGTGTTGAATGATGCGGCTATCGATGCCGCAAAACGCAGCCTGGACCAGGGCGCCGTGACACCCAGCTACGGTCCGTGGCGTGAGGACATCATCAAGCTACTCAACGATTCTCTGGCCACTGAGCTGGTGTGCGTGCTGCGCTACAAGCGGCATCATTTCACCGCGCAAGGCTTGGCGTCAGCGAAGATCGCCGAAGAGTTTCTCGTTCATGCGAACGATGAGTCGGCCCATGCGGACCGGCTGGCCCAACGCATCGTGCAGCTCGGTGGTGAACCTGACTTCTCGCCGGACTCGCTGACCAAGCGCAGTCACGCCGCCTACGACGATTCGCCGGACTTGAAAGCAATGATCAAAGCCAATCTGATTGCCGAGCGCGTGGCCATTGAGAGCTACAGCCAGATCATTGCTTTGATCGGCGACAAGGACTCCACGACCCGACGCCTGCTCGAAGACATTCTGAGCGTTGAACAAGAACATGCCGAAGAGCTGAAGGACTGGCTTGCCGACTGAAGCTCTCGCAACTTTCCGCCCAGGGGTGGTGGGGTCCTTCACCATCCGCTTGAATTCAAGCAACTATCAACTTTAACTGGAGATTTTTATGTACATCCGAACCACACTTGCCGCCGCCATGACTGCCGTCGTTTTGCTTACCGCCGCCGGCTGCGCCGTCACGCGCGGCCAGGAAACCGTTGGTGCGTACGTTGACGACACCACCATCACAACGCGCGTCAAGGCGCGTTTTGTCGAAAACACCTACGTTGACGCATCCAGCATCCGGGTCGAAACCCTCAATGGCACGGTCATGCTGTCGGGCTTTGCCAAGAGCCTGACTGAGAAAAATTCCGCCGAGGGCCTCGCGCGTGGCGTTCCCGGCGTGAAGGCGATCAAGAACGAAATCGCGATCCGCCCTTAAAGTTTTCGCGCCATCCAAGCCGTAATTCTTGATACATCCTCGAAGGAGATCTATATGAACTGGGACCAAATACAAGGTAACTGGAAACAAGTCATTGGCCAGGCCAAGGAGCAATGGGGCAAGCTGACTGACGATGACTTTGACGTCGTCGCCGGTCGCCGCGACCAACTCGCTGGCAAGATCCAGGAACGCTACGGCGTGGCCAAGGACGAGGCCGAAAAACAGGTTACCGAGTGGCAACGCAAGGCGAGCGATTCGTGGTTCAAAAAGGACTAGAACTGACGAAGCGCATGGGCTGGGCCGTCACCGGGTGACTCAGTTCAATTGAGCACGCATGCAGCAGCAAGCGGTCCGCCATGGCGTGGACTTGCTGGCTGCCGTACAGTGCATCCCCGAGAATCGCATGTCCCATGGCCAGCAAGTGCACGCGCAGCTGGTGGGACCGTCCCGTCACGGGTTCCAGTTCGACCCGGGTGGTATTCAGGGCCGTGTCATGTGACAGCACGCACCAGCGTGTCATGCTGGGCTTGCCGGTCTGGTGGTCAATCACACGGCGTGGCCGGTTGGGCCAATCCACGATGATGGGCAAGTCAATCACTCCCCAGGTTTCAGGGGGCGCAGCCAGATGCCCCTCCACAATGGCGATGTAGCGTTTGGTCACGGCACGGCTGGCAAAAGCATGATTCAAGATGCGTTGTACCGCCGCTCCACGCGCCAGCACCATCACACCCGAGGTCGCCATGTCGAGCCGGTGCACGATTAGCGCATCTGGGTGAAGACCCTGTGCCCGTGCACTCAGGCAGTCTTGTTTGTCCTCACCGCGACCAGGCACCGACAGCAGACCCGCGGGCTTGTCCAGCACCAGCATGGCGTCGTCGGCGTACAGGACCGTGAGCTCAGCAGGGTGCATCGCTGATTTGCAGGAGCCGCTGCAAGGTCTCACACATCTCGTCCACGTCGTTGGGTTTGTGAATCAGTGCCCGCGCACCTTCTGCCAGCGCGCTTTGCTCAATCTCGGGGGTGACATAGCCGGAAGCCAGTGCCACCGGAAGCTCGGGGCGAATCAGGCGCGCCTCGCGTAAGAGTTCGACGCCGCTGTAGCCCGGCATGTTGTAGTCGGTCACCACCAGGTCGAAGTCCAGCGGGTGAGCCCGCAACGCGGCGACCGCGAGTCGGGGGTCCGTGAAGGTGCTCACCTCGAAGCCCCGTCGCGTGAGTGTGCGGTCCACCAGAAACACCAGCGCCTCGTCGTCATCAACATACATGACGTGTTTGCCCATGCCATCCACGGTCTTCGGCTTCGGTGTTTCCACTGGAACGGGTAGGACAGCGTCGCTGGCGACAGGAAAATAAAGGGTAAAAACGCTACCTGTATCGGGTGTGCTCTGCACGTCAACCGTGCCCTGGTGGGTGCGCATGACACCGTGAACCACGGCCAGACCCAAGCCCGTTCCCTGTCCCACGGGCTTGGTGGTGAAGAAGGGCTCGAAAACACGTTGCAGCGTATCGGCGTCGATGCCGCTGCCGGTGTCACGAACCGACAACCTGACATGCGGGCCCCGGGCTCCGCCCCGGCGCTCGACTGCCCCGGCACCCGTCGGCAGGTAGTAGCCGAGCTCGATGCTGACCGTGCCCCGGTGGGCGCCAATCGCGTGGATGGCGTTGGTACAAAGATTGAGCAGCGCCTGTTCCACCTGCGTGGCATCGGCCAGTACCGGCGGCGTGTCCGGGTCAATACTGACCAGCATTTCCACCGTCGGTGGTAGGGCAACCTTCATTAAATTGACAGTTTCTGCCACGACATCCGCCAATTGAATCGGAACCCGTTTCGGTGACTCATTGCGGCTGAAGGTCAGAATTTGCCGCACCAGATCGCGTGCCCGCCGACCGGCCTTGTCGATCTCGTTAAGGCTGACAAGCGCTGGTGACTGCGCTCCGGCGTCCTGCCGGGCGAGTTCCACGTTGCCAAGAATGGCGCTGATGATGTTGTTGAAATCGTGCGCGATGCCGCCCGCCATGGTTCCCACGGCCTGCATCTTGTGGGACTCCCGTAGCTGGGATTCCAGGGCATTGCGATGCGCCTCAATTTTTTTGCGGGCGGTGAGATCGCGGGCAAAAATGGTGGTGGTGTCGCCCTCCGGGTGATGCTCGAACGACACACTGGCTTCAATGGTGACTGTTCTTCCGCCCGCCGTGAGGGCCGTCATTTCGCCCAGCTGCGCATGGGTGGTGAGTTGGGCGTAGGTCAGTGTTCGAGGCGCGTCCGGCAGGAATCGTTCAAGTTGACTGCCCAGCGCTTCGGCGGGCGTGCACTGGAACAGCGCCGCAGCGGTGGGGTTGAAGATGGTGATGCAGTTTTCCTGGTCCACGCAAATGATCGCGTCGAGAGAGGAATTGATGATGGACGCCAAGCGGTTTTTGCTGAGCTGGAGTTCCTCATTGCGTTCCTGCAACTCTACTGCGCTGGTCTGCAAGGCGCGCCGCTGGGTCAGCAAGGGTCCCTGGTCAATGATGGCGCAAATAAAGTGCGCCAGTTCGTCTTGCGCATTTTCGATTCGGGCGATATGCAGGTCCCCGGTGAAAACACCGCCAGAACCACACGAAAATACCACTTCGGTGGTTTCACTGGTTCCCGCATCTTTGGCACTGGAGAAAGCCTGTGCGACATTGTCGACTTGCTCGGCGCTGACCAGTGGCAACAGGAAATTCAGCGGCGGATCATGCTCGAGAGGGCGAAAAAGACGCAACGCCATGGCATTGCTCTCCAGTACCAAGCCGTTTTCGTCCACCACCATCAGGGCCAGAGGCACGTTGGAAAAAAGGGTCAAGAAGCGTTCGGATGCGCCTTCTGCTGCGACCTGGCTGTACCGCAGTGCCTTGTTTTGTGACTCCAGTTCGGCCTGGTAGCTGCGCAGATCCTGAACGATTTGCGGCAGTGGCGACTTTCTACCCTTGGCCGGACTCCTCTTGGATGCAATCGCTTTCGGTTTCAAGCCTTAAACCTCAAACCGACTGCATTCAATTGACCGCTTGCTGCTTTTAGCGGGTTGGGGCATTTTTCAGCTTCCCGCGCACCGGCACCACCGTGGTAACAGTGGGGCGCACCGCGTCAGGCGACACCGGTTTGGGCGGGGCAGTGTCCTTTTTTGGCTTTTTGACCATCTTGTTGCTTTGCTGACCTTTTGCCATTTTGGGCTCCTAAGTTACATGCCCAGCCATTCGAATTGAGACTGGAACACATGATTATCTACGCACGACGGCGTCGCCTGGTTCCAGGTCAGATGCCTTTAGCGGACTGTTGGCCGTGACGTAGGCACGCAGCACATCGGCATCCACGAAGCCGCTGTTCACAAAGCTCGGGTGACCTGTCAGCTTGGGGTAACCGTCACCACCTGCTGCCTGGAAGTTGTTGACCGCCATGCGGTAGGTCTTTGTCGCCTCTAGGGGGGCATTCCTGATACTGGCGCTGCTGACGGCGCCAGCCGTGATGACCAGTTTGATGCCTGCGAACTGGGGGAAGGCCCCCGAGCCGGCTGACATTTTGGCGGCTGCGTTCAGATAGTCCATCACCTCGGCGCCGGACAAGTCGACGGTGACCACGGTGTTGCCGAAGGGCTGCACCTTGAGCACATCCTTGTAGGTGATCTTGCCCGCCGCCAGCGAGTCACGCACGCCGCCGGCGTTCAGCACGGCAAAGTCGGCCCTGGTTTTATCCATCATGGCGCGAGCAATCAAGACCCCCATCGCGGCAGGCTTGGCGCGCACCACGGCGCGGTCGCCTTCCAGTCGGGCGTCGGTGGCGCCGATTTCCATGCCGAGCTTTTCCTGACCAAAGGACTGGTAGGGCGACAGCAGCGCCAGCATCTCCTTGTCTTCGACAATTTCCTGGGCATAGGGCAGCAAGCTGGTCTTGCCGTCCGCCGCCTTGACCGGTTTTTTCAGGTTGATGGGGATGAGCGCGTATTTCACCAGTTTGAACTCGCCATTGCGGTATTCAAAGTCGGCCCGACCCACATACTTTCCCCATTCATGGGCCTGCACAATCCAGGTCCCATTCTGGCGGTCAGGCTGGCAGGGCGTGCCCGGTACATAGGCCCGGTCCAGCACATTCTCGGCCTTCATGCAGGCCGGATTCTGGGTGTGGCCACCGACCACCAGGTCGATGCCCTTGACGGTGCGCGCCATCTCCACGTCGCCAGCGGACTGGGTGCCATGCCTGCCGTCTTCATAGTGGCCCATGTGCGTGGCGGCAATCACCACATCGGCCTGGCGGCGCAGCTCCGGCATCACCTTGGTGGCTTCGGCAATCGCGCTGCGAAACTCGATGTTTTTCACGTTGTCCGGGTGCACCAGCTTGTAAGTGTCTTCGGTGGTCAGGCCCATCACACCGACGCGCACGCCGCCCAGTGAGAAGACCTTGTAGGGCGCAAACATGCGTTCGCCGCGCTCGTAGATGTTGGCCGACAGCATGGGGAACTGGGCCAGGTCGCGCTGCATCTTCAGCACCGGCAGCGGTTTGTCGAACTCATGGTTGCCGACAGCCATGGCCTGGTAACCGAGCAGGTTCATGCCCTTGAAGTCGGGCACGGCGTTTTGCAGGTCCGACTCGGGCACGCCGGTGTTGACATCGCCACCATCGAGCAGCAGGCTGTACCCGCCACTGGCGGCAACTTCATTTCGAATGCCGTCAATCACCGTTTTGCGCGCCGACATGCCATATTCGCCATCGCTGTTTCTCCAGAAGCGGCCATGGTGATCATTGGTGTGCATCACGGTGATGCGGTAGGTTTTGTCTTTCTCCGGGCCCGCAGTGGGGGAGATGGCACAGCCTGCCACGGAGGCAGCAATGAGCAGATAGACGGCGGGCCGGGAGAAGTTCATGGAGCATCCTGTTGTCGGTGGGGGTGGGACGGGGTGAGGACGATTATGGCTGCCCACGCGCACGATTAACGTTGAGTTCTGTCACCTGCGGCGCGGTATTGCCCCAGGCGTTGCGGATGTAAGTCAACACGGCGGCCGTCTCTTTGTCGTTCAGTTTCAGAACAAAAGGCGGCATGCCAAAGGGGCGTGGGTTGCCCGCCGTGGCAGGCGCATAGCCGCCAAACAAGAGCATCTGCACCAGGTTGGATGTATCGGCCAGGGTCACGGCGCGGTTGTTAGCCAGCGGCGGGTAGGCGCCATTGACCCCTTCTCCCTGCGCGCCGTGGCATTGCACGCAATGGGTCTCGTAAAGCTTGGCGCCATTGCCCGGCACCGGCCTGGCCGTCTCGCTGTGGGGCGCCGCCGGCCTCGTGTCTTGAAGCGAGGGAGTTACCAAGGACTTCAGATAGACTGTCATCGCGCTCAGGTCACTGTTGGACAGGTATTGCGTGCTGTTGCGCACCACCTCCGCCATGGGTCCCGTGGCCGATCCATTTGGCGACAGCCCCGTCTTGAGCAGGGCCACGACATGCTGCGTGTTCCCGCCCGCCACGCCGGCTTCAAGCGGGGAGCGCAATGAAGGGGCATAGCCGTTTTGCATCGGCATCATGCCGCCCGCCAGATCAAACCCACTCTTGGCGGCCCCCAATGCGTTTCGCGGGGTGTGGCAGGCACCGCAATGGCCCAAACCGCGCACCAGGTAGGCGCCCCGGTTCCAGCTGGCGGGCTTGGCGGTGTTGGCCTGGTAAACCCCCGGCGTGAAGTAGAGGGCGCGCCATATGACCAAGGCTGTCTGCGTCCCAAATGGCCAGCGCAACGCGTGGTCGGCATTGGGTTGCCGGCTGGGCGGCAGCGATTGCAGGTAGGCGAAGAGGGCGTCCGAGTCCGCCCGCGTGACTTGGGTGAAGCTGGCGTAGGGAAAAGCCGGATTCAGCAAACGCCCATCTTTGGCGCGGCCGTCGTGCATGGCCTGCCAGAAATCATTCGACGACCAACTGCCAAGGCCCGTGCTTGTGTCGGATGTCAGGTTGCTGGAATACACCGTGCCAAAGGGTGTCTCGATGCCGCGCCCGCCCGCAAATGGAGTCCCGCCCCGCGCCGTGTGGCAGGCCATGCAGTTGCCGGCCCGGGCCAGGTAGGCACCCTGGGCGACCTGCGCAGCCGCCGGGCCGACCCGGTTTGCTGGTATGGGCGTTGTCGCTGTTTTGTTCGTCGCCACAGGGACGGGGGCGCTGCCGCAACTCTGGCGCTGTGCGCCCGGAGGCACGGGTGGCAGGCTGGAGGCCGGTTTGGTGTTGGCCGGCAAGGCTTGCGAGGCCAGCCAGTGCGCCACGGCCGCCACGTCCTGGGGCGTGAGTTGCCCCGCGATGTGCGCCATGCAGTCGGGTGCCTGCGCGCGGCGCTGTCGGGTTTGCCAGGCCCCGAGCTGGGCGTTCAGGTAGTCGCGCGACAGCCCCAGCAGGCCGGGGATGTTGGGCGTCACGCCCGTCAGTGCCTGGCCATGGCACTGGCTGCAGGCGGGTATTTTTTTGCCCGCGTCGCCCTGCGTCACCAGCAGCTGGCCCCGCGCCAGCAGCTCTTTCGGCGCCAGGGCGGGCTGGGGCGGCGGATAGGGCAGGTCCAGCCGGGAGAAGTGCTGTGCGATCTCCATCAGATAGGCATCCGTCAGCGGATCGACCAGGCCCGTCATCAAGCCATAGTGGCGCCTGCCATCCCGAAAATTGAGCAACTGGTTATAGAGGTAGCCGGCCGGCTTGCCCGCCAGTCGCGGGTAGTAGCCGTCCGGGCCGGCCCGACCTTCTTTGCCGTGACAGGCGACACAGGCGAGGGTGCGCTGGGCCATGGTGTCTTCAAACTGCGGAGCCGCCGAGGTGTGTAAAGGCAGCCAGCCGAACAGGGCGATGGTCAGGAGGCGAGCGAAAAATGGAAACATGGGCAGGACGTGAATGCTAAAGGGGCACGTTCCGCAGCATAAAGAATGACGGGGGGCTGTTAAACGCGATTCTGGAATCGAAGGATTATGAGCGACGTGCAGCCACCCAGTCCTGGCCTCACCTGAGGCTCGACAACAACTTCTCCCTCGTTCCCCGCAACACTGTCCCTGCGTTTGAATTTATTCAATAATTTGAACAAAACAAGCCTCTAGCCCTCGTGGCATAAGCGCATGAAGCTATTTAATATATAGCAAATAAATGCGCTGTCCATGAGGGACAGCGATCCGGTCTGGCGATTCAGGCGCTTTTGAATGTGTCTGCGTGGCATCGCGTCATTTGACGGCGTTGAGCCGTTTGACACCCGCAACAAAACGCACCAGCGTCGCCGAGAGTACGCCGCGCGGGATTGTCGCCTCGATCAGCTGGAAACGCCCCCTCGTGACCCTGGCCTTGTCCAGCGCTGCCTTCAGTTCGGTCCGCGTTCCCACCCGAATGCCATCGCCACCCAGGCCTGCCGCCATCTCGGCAAAGCCCCAATGCCCCAGGTCGGTGAACGTGGACTCCGGCTGGAAGGTGCGCAGCATCTCCCAGCTGGCGTTGTTGAACACCAGCACGATTGGGTCCCAGCCGTAGCGCTTGCAGTTGCCCAGCTCCCAGCCAGTCATCTGAAATGCGCCGTCACCCACCAGAATCAGCGGGCGCTGACCGGTGGCGGCCTGCAGACCCAGGCCGGCCGGCACGCCAAAGCCCATGGTCGCGTAGTAGCCCGGTGCCACCAGCGCCGTGTGCTCGATCTCCATCGCCGTGAACAGGCAGTCGCCCATGTCCGAGGCAATCGGCATCTTGCCGTGTTCGAGCATCAAGTCATTGACCGCGGTGGCGATGTCGGTTGGCGTGATCGTTGCCGAATCGGCCACCATGCCATACGCAAAAGCCTGGCGCTTCACGGAAAACACCTTTTCTTCGGTACCAAGACACAGCAGCAGGCGATCAACCACCGCGGCCAGCGGCAATTGCGAGTAGGTGTGATAACCGATGGAGACCCGGCCATCGAGCGCCTGAATCGTCTTGCGCATGTCGATCTTGGTTTCGGACACGGCGAAATTGGTGTCGCAAATAATCTCGCCGAGCAGGAACAGCCCATCCGAGCTTTCGACCAGTTGGGTCACTTCCGGAAAACCGGCGACACCCATGTAGGTGCCAAGCAGTGGCGCATCCTGGTCGGCCAGCAAACCGCGGCCCATGAAGCTGGTCACCACCGGAATGCCGAGGCGTCGTGACAACACCGCGACTTTGTCTTCGAGTCCGTAACGGCGCACTTCGACGCCCGCCATCAATACCGGTGACTTGGCCTGGGCCAGTCGTTGAAGAATCTCATCCACGCAGGCATTGAGCGCGTCCTGATCAACCGGCAGGGCGAGCTCGGCTAGCACTGGCTGACAGGGCACAGCCACCATATCGCGGGGAATCTCGATGTAGACCGGTTCGGATTTACGCAGGCAACTGGCCAGTACGCGGGCGATGTCCGCGGGCGCGCGCTCGGCGTCATCGAGTCGCACCTGATCGCAGGTGATTTCCTTGAAGATCTGAAACTGCGAATCGAGTGTCTTGGCCTGATGGTGTAGCAGCAGGCCGGAACGCGACTCGCCCTTGCCGGGTCCGCCGGAGAGCACGACCAGCGGGGACTTCTCGGCAAAGGCCGCAGCCACCGCGTTGACCATGTTCAGCGCACCGGCGCCGTAGGTCACAGCGGCCACACCGAGACCGCAGTTGATGCGCGCCGATGCGTCGGCGGCAAAACCAACACCGGGTTCGTGCGACAGGGTGTAGAGCGGCAGAATCTGCGATTCTTCGATGACGCGGAAATAAGGCAGCGCGAAGTCACCGGGGATGCCAAAGATTTGGCGCGCGCCGTGCGCCTTGAGGGCGTGCAGCAAGGATTCAGTGAGATTCATGCGCGGGTGCTCCGGGTTCATGTGATGAAAAAATTATGGAGCGAACCCGTCGCACGAAGCCGTCGAAATTCAGCCTGTCACGGCCCCGCTGCACACGTTTCGTGCGCTTTCCCGGCGCGGGTGCCGGCACACCCCGAAAACCCTGACCACGCAGCAGACCTCAAGGTCGCGCGATATTCTCTCGGGCGGAGAAGGCTAGCCAGCGTTGGCGTCGACCAGGCCAGGTCGCAGCCCCCGCAACACGGCATGTGCGTTGAGTGAGCGGATCGGGATGCTGACATCGCTGGGGATGCGCTGCTCCACCTGCAAGGTCCGGTAACGTAGGCAGGACACGCGCAAGAAACTTGAAAAATTGGGGATATCGCCGCGGTGTTCCAGCAGTTCATCGTAGAGCCTGGAGAGCAGTTGCGGCACCGTCATGCCGTCGCGGGCGCCGATTTCCTCCAGCGTGTCCCAAAACAGGTTTTCCAGCCGGACACTGGTGACCACGCCGTGCAGGCGGATGCTGCGCGTGGTGGCTTCATAGCTTTGCGGATTGGCGCGGACAAAAATTTGACACATGCCGGTCTCCTTCGCGTATCAAAAAAGTAGCCCCAAAGCATAAGCGCCGGGGCTGCTTGTGGCTAGTGGGTAATTTTCGTACCCAGCAAGGCCATGAACTGCGACAGCCAGGCGGGGTGCGCCGGCCAGGCGGGCGCGGTGACGTATTGACCGTCGGTGACGGCGGCGTCGATGGCAATCTCGGCAAAGATGGCGCCCGCCAGCTCTACCTCCGGCCGGCAGGCCGGGTAGGCGCTGATGCGCTTGCCCCGGATGATGCCGGGCACGGCGGCCAGCAGTTGGGCGCCGTGGCACACGGCCGCAATCGGCTTGCCGGCGTCGGCAAACTCTTTGGTGATCGCCAGCACACGGGGGTTGAGCCGCAAATACTCGGGGCCGCGTCCGCCGGGGATCAGCAGCGCGTCATAGTTGGCGGTGTTGACCTCGGCAAAGCTGAAGTTCAGGCCAAAGTGGTGGCCCGGTTTTTCGCTGTAGGTCTGCGCCCCTTCGAAGTCGTGAATTGCGGTCATGACGTAGTCGCCGGCTTTCTTGTCCGGACACACCGCGTGCACGGTGTGGCCGACGGCGAGCAGGGTCTGGAAGGGCACCATGGTTTCGTAGTCTTCACCATAGTCGCCGCACAGCATCAGAATTTTCTTGGCCATCACAGTCTCCTTGAAAGTTGGAGCGGCCAGTGTGCGGCGTCGGCTCCCCGTATGGGTAACAGCGCATTACTACGGCACTAAGCGTTTACCCCAGTAGCACGCTGTGGGCTTCGCTTTTGGCGTTTGTGCGCCGGCCCAGCAAGCGGGAGCGCTGCAGGGCGAAGAATTCGAGCACACCCCAGACCAGGCAGGCCGGAATGGCGAGTGCGCGAAAAAAAGCGGCTTTGTGCAACATGGTGTGAGAGCCTGAAGGCCCGTAGTTGGATGAACAGACAAGTTAGTCGCATCCTGTGACAGCTTCGTGTCAGTGCCGAATTACGACGCCGGCATACGCACGAGTTGCGCTTGCGGTGTTACCGACGGTATGCTTGCCCGCGATGCTTTTAGCCCTGCAACCACCGCCCCAAGGTCGTCGTGACCGCACTTAAGTTGCCCGAACTGGACGCGCTGGAGCGCATCATTGAATTGGGCGCCGGCCGGTTGGAGTCGCGCGTGGTCTGTGAAGTGAATTTGCCGGGCGGCGGCGCCTACCCGGTGCATGTGATCACGCTGGGCAACCCGGCGCGCGAGGTGCCGGCCGTGGGTTATTTTGGCGGTGTTCATGGCCTGGAGCGCATCGGTGCCGGTGTGGTGATTGCCTACCTGCAAAGCCTGGTCATGCGCCTGCAATGGGACAGCACGCTGCACAAACAGCTCGAATCGGTGCGGCTGGTGTTCATGCCCATTGTCAACCCCGGCGGCATGGCGCTCGGCACGCGGGCCAATCCCCACGGCGTGGACCTGATGCGCAACGCGCCCGTGGAGGCAAGCGATCCCGTGCCTTTTCTGGTGGGCGGTCAGCGCCTCAGCGCCGGCTTGCCCTGGTACCGCGGCCCCAAGTCCAAACCGATGGAAATCGAGAACCAGGCGGTGTGTGATGTGGTGAACACCGAACTGCTGTCGCGTGACTTCAGCCTGTCGGTGGACTGCCATTCGGGCTTCGGCGCCCGCGACCGTATCTGGTTTCCCTATGCGCACAAGCGTGCGCCCATCACGCACCTGGCCGAGATGCATGCGCTGAAGAGCATTTTTGTCCAGTCGAACAGCCACCACCGCTACATCATCGAGCCGCAAAGCCTGCAGTACCTGGCGCATGGCGATATTTGGGACTATTTGTACCTGCAATCCTGTGTCCAGCCGCAGCGCGTGTTTTTGCCGCTCACGCTGGAGATGGGCTCCTGGCTCTGGGTCAAGAAGAATCCGCGTCAGCTGTTCACGCGCCACGGCATTTTTAACCCCTTGATTGAACACCGGCAGCAGCGCGTGTTGCGCCAGCATCAGCTCTTGCTGGATTTCCTGTCGCGCGCCGCCTGCGGCCACCCGCTTTGGTTGCCGGGGAGCGAAACCCGCGCCCAGCACCATGCGCAGGCGCTGCAAGACTGGTACTGAGGTCGCATGAACGCCGATAGTTACACCTCATTCACCTGGATTTTCCTGCGCGGCTTGACACGCGAGAGCCGGCACTGGGGCGACTTTGTCGGGCAATTTCAGCAGGCGCTGCCGGACAGCCGGGTCGTGACGCTGGACCTGCCCGGCAACGGCCAGCTGAACCAGCAACGCAGCCCGCTGCGCGTGCAGGACATGGTGGCCCACTGTCGCGCCCAGCTCGCCGCACGCCAGATCGCGCCGCCCTACCATGTGCTGGCCATGTCGCTCGGTGCCATGGTGGCCGCGGCCTGGGCGCAAGCATATCCGCAAGAGTTGGCTGCCAACGTGCTCATCAATACCAGCATGCGACCCTTCAACCCGATTTGGCAGCGCCTTCGTCCCTCCAACTATGGCGTTTTGGCGAAACTGGTTCTGTTGGGCGGAACGCCCGAGGTGTGGGAGCGCAGCATCCTGCGCATTACGAGCAACCACGCCATCGACGACGTATTGCCACGCTGGCTGGCGCTGCGACGAGACCGGCCCGTGTCACGCGGCAATGCGCTGCGGCAACTGGTCGCCGCCGCCGGTTTTCGTGCGTCCGGCGTCAAGCCGCTGGTCCCCACACTGCTGCTGGCCAGCGCGCAGGATCATCTGGTTTCGGTTGAATGCTCCAAAACGCTGGCTCGGCACTGGCAGTGCGATCTGCGCCTGCACCCCAGCGCGGGTCACGATCTGCCGCTGGACGACGGTCCGTGGGTGGCGGCGCAGGTTCGGGTCTGGCTGTTTGACAGCGCCGCGTACACTGCCAGCGCCCATGAATGAACTCAAGTCTCTGGAAACCCTCGGCATCACCCTGCCAGGCCCGATGTATATGCTGGGCGCCATCGTCTTTGGCATCGTGGGTTATGCGGCGTACCGGTACGGCAAGAAAGCCGCGCTGCCCGCACCCAAATGGATAGGGGTCGCACTCATGCTCTACCCGTATGCCATTTCAGCGACCTGGTTGCTGTATGCCGTCGGGGCTGCCCTGTGCCTTGGGCTCTACGTTTACCGGAAATAAAGGGCATGGGGATTGCGGCGACAATCTAGCTCCAATTTTCACTATTCGTTTGGCCCACCAAACATTTTTCATGTCCAGTACGTCCAACTTTGAGGTCCGGCCCGCAACACTGCGCGATGCCAAGGCAATTGCCGAAATTCATGTCAGTGCCAGCCAGGCTGCATTCAAGAGCGTCGTTCCCGGTGAACAGATGCCTGCCATCCCCGTCGACAAAAGCCAGGCCTACTGGCGCGACGCCATTGAGTTCAACGAACCCCAGGTTTATGTAGCGGTCGATGAGGGGCAAGTCGTCGGCTTTGTCGGTTTCGACCGTTCGCGTGACAAGGGCACGCCCAACACCATGGGTGAAATCTGGGCGATCTATGCCGCCACGTCGCATTGGGGACAGGGCGTTGGCCTGGCACTGTGGGACGCCGCCCGCGACGGTTTGCTGGAAGAGGGCTGCACCAAAGTCACGCTGTGGGTCCCCTTGGGTAACGAGCGCGCCCTGCGTTTTCACGATCTGGCCGGCTTCAAACGGGAGATGACCAGCATCAAGACCGTGGCCATCGGCACCGTCAAAGTGGAAGAAATCCGGATGAAACGCGACCTGAGCTGATCAAGTGCGGCGCAGCACCACGCTGCCTATCGAATAGCCGGCCCCGAAGGAGCAGATCACGCCCACTTCGCCGGCCTGGATGTCATCGTGGTGGCGGTGAAAGGCGATGATCGAGCCCGCTGAGGCCGTGTTGGCAAATTCGTCCAGAATCACCGGTGCGTCGTCGCGCGAAGCATCGCGTCCCAGCAGTTTTCGGCCAATCAGCTGGTTCATGGCCAAGTTGGCCTGATGCAACCAGAAGCGGCGTACCCCGGCGGGCGTCAGACCATGTTCCGCGAGGTGATGGGTGATGTGCTCGGCCGCCATCGGACACACTTCCTTGAAGACTTTGCGGCCCTCCTGGTAGAACAGCTGATCGCGGTCCTCTGGATTCCGGTCTTCACTGCGCGACATATAGCCTGCGTTGTTGCGAATGTTGTTGGAGAACGTGGTGAGCAAGCGTGTGCCGATGATCTCAAACGCGCCGGCGGGCGCGTTCTCCAATCGCTCAACCAGGATGGCGGTACAGACATCGCCAAAGATGAAATGGCAGTCCCGGTCTTTCCAGGCCAGATGGGGCGAGGTGATTTCCGGATCAACCACCAAAATGGCGCGGGCCGAGCCGGTCTTGACGGCGTTGACCGCCATCTCAATGGCAAAGGTGGCCGATGAACAGGCCACATTCATGTCAAAGCCGAAGCCCTTGATGCCCAGCGCCGTCTGGATTTCCACCGCCATGGCCGGGTAGGCCCGCTGCATATTGGCGCAAGCGCAAATCACGCCGTCAATATCCTCGGCCTGTTTGCCAGCGCGTGCCAGCGCATCCCGCGCCGCAGCCACGCCAATTTCAGCCATCAGGGAAATTTCGGTATCGGGGCGGGCTTGCAGGCGCGGCCGCATGCGCTTGGGATCGAGTACACCGGTTTTTTCCATCACGTAGCGTTGCTTGATGCCCGAGGCTTTCTCGATGAACTCGACGCTTGAGGGCGGGATGGCGCGGCGCGTGCCTGCTTCAATGTCGCCCGCATGGCTGGCGTTTTCCAGCTCGGCGAAGCTGTTGAAGGCTGCAACCAGCTCTTCATTGCTGATGACCTCAGGCGGGGTATAAAGTCCGGTACTGCTGATGGCGACACGATGCATAGCGATTGTCCTGAAAAGTAGGGGGTTGGAGCGGTCCAACAAAGCGGCGATTATCGGCCGAGTCGCCCTGGCTTCCCGGCCATGGATGTTCGACCCGCCTGGACTGCGGCGACAATCTCGCTTTGCCCGATGGCACCCAACCCCAGAAAGCTCCAACCTATGGCCAGCAGCCTGCTCGCACTGATTGACGACATTGCCACCGTACTGGACGACGTGGCCCTTTTGACCAAAGTGGCCGCCAAGAAAACCGCCGGTGTACTGGGGGATGATCTGGCCCTGAACGCCCAGCAGGTCGCGGGTGTCAAAGCCGACCGTGAGCTACCGGTGGTCTGGGCGGTGTGCAAAGGCTCATTCGTCAACAAGGCGATTCTGGTGCCGTCGGCGATTGCCATCAGCGCGCTGGCGCCCTGGGCGGTGACGCCGCTGTTGATGGTGGGTGGCGCTTATTTGTGCTTTGAGGGTTTCGAAAAACTGGCGCACAAGTTCTTGAGCAACAGCGCCGAGGAGGCGCGTCACCGTGCCCAACTGGTGCAGGCGCTGGCCAACCCGTCGATCGACCTGGTGGCGCTGGAGAAGGAAAAAATCAAGGGCGCCGTACGAACCGATTTCATCCTGTCGGCCGAGATCATTGCCATCACGCTGGGCACGGTGCAGAGCAGCCCGCTGGCCACGCAAGTAAGCGTCCTGAGTGGCATCGCCGTGCTAATGACGGTCGGCGTCTATGGCCTGGTGGCGTGCATTGTCAAGCTGGACGATGGCGGGCTCTACCTCAGTCAACAAGCGGGTGACGATGTCGCGGCTCGGATTCGGCGCCGTGTGGGGCGGGGCATTCTCAGGTTTGCACCTTACCTCATGAAGGGCTTGTCTATTGCCGGAACCGCGGCCATGTTTCTGGTTGGGGGAGGCATCTTGACGCATGGTATTCCCGCGGTGCATCATGCGATTGAGCAATGGAGCTCGGGCGTGGGCACAGCCCTGCAATCGCTTGTTCCCTTGCTGCTGGATGCGGTCGCCGGCATTTTGGCCGGCGCGGCGGTATTGGCCTGCGTGGCAGTGGTGAAACGGGTGAGGCAAGGTTTTTCTTGATTATTCTGGCCACTAGCCCATATGGAATAAGCGCTTTAAGCTATTGAATATATAGCAAATTGAATGTACTGACGGAAGTGGATTGTTCTTGTTTCACAGCATCACATGAACGCCCTGAGACCCGATTGGAGGCGGATTGATTATGAAAATGTTGAGACTGCCGCGCTCGAAAGTCCAGATCGGTACGCCCTTGCCATGGAACGTGCGTGACGCCGAGGGCCTGCTGTTGCTGTCGAGGGGGCATGTCGTCGAGAGCGAGCATCAGCTTGAACTCCTGCTCCAGCGTGGCGCCTTTGTGGATGCGGAAGAAGTCAGGCTGGTAGAGCGCAATGCCGAGCCAGAACAAGCCAAGGCCCCCGTAGCACCGCCCAATCTTTTTGGTTTGTGGGAGCAGACGGCGGAAGGTTTGAAAAAACTGCTGACTGACGTGACCCAACAGCCTGATTTTGCCGAACGTGTGGATCAGTTTGCGCATCACGTTCTGGAACTTGTCGACCTCAACCCGGACGTCGGCATTTACCGCAGTGTGCGCCAGGACAATGCCAAGAATTTTTATTACGGTTACAGCCATTCGGTGCATACCGCCGTGCTGTGCATTTTGATGTCCCGTCATCTGCGCTGGCCCACGGAGCGCGTGATGAGCCTGGTCAAGGCGGCGCTCACCATGAACATAACGATTCTGGACCTGCAGGGACAAATGGCGGGGCAGGATGTACCCATGAAGGACAAACAGCGGGCCGCCATTCAAGCGCATCCCGCTCAATCCGTTGAATTGCTGGAGAAGGCCGGTGTGACCGATAGCGACTGGCTGGCCGCCGTCGCGCAGCACCATGAGCGACCCGATGGAAGCGGCTATCCGCTTGGGCGCGAGGATGTCTGCGAGATGGCCGTCGCGCTGCGGGTGGCGGATGTGTTCATGGCAAAAATAAGCCCTCGTGCCCTGCGCGCGGCATTGTCACCGCAAGAGGCGGTTCGTGAGCTCTATCGCGAGGACAAGGGCGGTGTCCTGTCGACAACCGTCATCAAAGAGTTTGGAATCTATCCGCCCGGTGATTTTGTCAAACTCGCCTCAGGCGAGCTGGGCGTCGTGGTTCAGCGGACCGGGAACGCACGGGCACCCATCGTGGCCGCCATCACGGACACCGCCGGGCGTCCCGTCGCCCGGACCGTACGTCATGACACGGGACAAGCTGCCTTTGCAATTGTGGGCAATGTGGCTGACAAAGCGATGCTGATGCGTTTGCCGCCTGAACGTTTGTACGGCTTCTCCGCCGCACCGCCTGCCCAGGAGACGCCGCCTACCGCCCAGTCGCATTGAGCCGTAAGCGCTGGCGCCCTGCAGTCGCTGCCGGATCAGGCCTCGCCACCAAAGCGCTGGGTCAGATTGTCGATGTACTGCTCAATCATTTTTTCGAACTCCGACTCCACCACGGGCGCCACCACCATTTTCATCAGGCCGGGCAGGGGAATGCTGAGGTCACCCGTGATTTGCAGCACGATGTGTGTGGATTTCTTCTTGTCGCTAATCTTCCAGCTGCCCGACACCAGTGCGTTTCCTTCGCCTTTGACCGGTGTCCAGACGACCGTGCCTTTGGCGCTGTCGGACACATACTTCGACGCGTAGATGGTTTGCAGGTGGATCTGCGCGATCCCGATTTTTGCCATTTCCCAACGATAAGTGCCGTCCCCGAGGTCGACCAGTTTGTCCACCTTGGGAAAGAAGCTGGCCGAGGTGGGGACATCAGAAAGAACGTCAAAGACGTCTTTGGCACTGGCTTTGACTTCAAATTCGTAGCCAAGATCGATGTTTACGTTGATGGTCATGGGCAGCTCGCGTGAGTTATTGATGGGCAGTCGCGAGGCAATGGTACACGCCTGAAATCAAGCCGTGTACCATCCGCTGTCATGAAAGTTGATCCCGCCATTGTTCAAATTTTTGCCGAAAACGTTCGGGCAGAAATTATTGTGCGTCCGACAGGTATCAAGCTTGACCCGGCCATCATTCAAAAAATCAAGCAACAGGTTCCGATTTTCAAGGGCATGACGCCCGACTGCCTGATGCGAACCCTGGCGGTCGCCGAATACTATCCGGTCAAGGCTGGGGAGGTCGTTTTCAACGAGCGGGACATTGGTGATTCTTTTTTTGTCCTGATCGCCGGTGAGGTGCTGGTTGAAAAACTCAGGAATGGCCAGGTGGTTGAACTGGCCCGGCTCAGCGCGGGCCACTGTTTTGGCGAGATGGCGCTGGTCGGCAACCACCTGCGATCTGCCACAGTGCGCGCGACGCGTGACGCCATGACCATGCGCTTTTACAGGGAACTCATTGATGCGCACCCCGAAAGTGCGCATGTCATCTACCGCAATATTGCCAGCATTCTCGCCAATCGTCTGGACGAGTCCAGCGTGATGCTGGCCGACCTGGTCGGGCAGACGAGGGTCACTTAGGTCAGCATGCGGTCTTTTGCGACGAAATATTTGCGTGCGTAGGCGACCAGTTGTCCATCACTCGGATGGTCCACGGTTTCCACGCCGACCACCTTGTCCGACATGGCGGGGTCGTGCGTGTGAATATGTTTGACTAGCTGCAATTTTGCCTGCGCCGGGCCGACCACCAGAATCTCTTGTGCGCCTTTCAATGCCTCGACGACGGCGTGATAATAGTCTTTGTCTTCGGGTTGGCGTCCAGAGCCTATGCTGCCACTTTTGGCGTGCAAATGAGCATGCGGCTTGGTGGGGAGAACAAGCGATTTCTCCACCTCTCCCGCTGTGATGTGCATGACATGGGCTTCAGATTGGTCGAGCCAGACAACAGCGTGATAGTGCGACATGTTTTCCTTTTGGGTTTGTTAAGCCATCAGCTTATGCTCTTGCCTAAGGGCATATATTGATGAAGGTCAAAATTGCCTGATTCACACCCGCCATTGCTTTTGCCGCATTTTTCATGACCATTCTTCTCGCGCCCATGGAGGGCCTGCTGGACTTTGTGCTGCGCGACATTCTGACCCGGGTGGGCGGGGTGGACCGCTGCGTCTCGGAGTTCATCCGCGTCACCAATACCTTGTTGCCTGATCGGGTTTTTTTCCGTGTCGTGCCTGAGTTGCTCAATGGCGGGCGCACTTTCGCCGGCGTCCCGGTGCGGGGGCAGTTGCTGGGTTCAGACCCGGTCTGCCTCGCGGAAAACGCCGCCTGCCTGGCGGCCCTGGGGCCCACCGGCGTTGACCTGAATTTTGGCTGCCCGGCCAAGGTGGTGAATCGCCATGGCGGCGGCGCCGCCTTGCTGGACGACCCCGAGCTTCTTTTGACCATCGTGTCGGCGGTACGCCGCGCCGTGCCGGCCCACCTGCCGGTGTCGGCCAAGATGCGCCTGGGCTTTAACGACGATTCGCGTGCCGTGGAATGTGCGCTGGCCATTGAAGGCGGTGGCGCGACCGAGCTGGTGGTGCACGCTCGTACCAAGGCAGATGCTTACCGCCCTCCGGCCTACTGGGAACGCATTGTGGATATTCGTGCGGCGGTGCGCATTCCGGTGGTGGCCAATGGCGAGATATGGACAGTGCAGGACGCCTTGCGTTGTCGCGAGGTGTCAGGCTGCGACACGCTGATGCTGGGTCGCGGTATGGTCACCGACCCGGGACTGGCGTTGGCGATCAAGGCGGCCATCGCCCACCCTGAGCGCCAGCCGTGGGGGACTTCACTGCTGGATTCGCCGTCCAGTGCCGGTGCGTCCATGCATCCTGCCGTGTCCTGGCAGACGCTGCTGCCGCTGATTTCCGATTTCTGGCGCCTGGTGTGTGCCCGGCTGGAGCGCCGCCAGCAGGCCGGGCGACTCAAGCAGTGGCTCAATTTTTTGCGTCGCAGTTACCCGGAAGCCGAGCTGGCCTATATGGCCTTGCGCACCCTCAACGAACCGGCGGCCATTGACCAATGGTTGGCCTGCGCCGGCTTTTGTGCCGATGTCCGCGTCGACTTATGGGAACCTCTGTAAATTCACATTTTTGTCATTGCGAGCGCAGCGCGGCAATCCAGGGGACTTGGATTGCCGCGCTGCGCTCGCAATGACGAACTTATAGTCATGTCCTTATGCTTCGAATCGGGCGACTCCAATAGCTGCTCTCAGCGTTACAGTATTTTTATTTTTGATCGAGGAAACTTCCATGAAAACCAAAGCCGCCGTCGCCTGGAAAGCAGGCCAACCCCTGACCATCGAAACCGTGGACCTGCAAGGCCCCAAGTTTGGTGAAGTGCTGGTCGAGATCAAGGCCACCGGCATTTGCCACACCGACTACTACACGCTCTCCGGCGCCGACCCGGAAGGCATCTTCCCGGCCATCCTGGGCCATGAAGGCGCCGGCATCGTGGTCGACGTCGGTCCCGGCGTCACCACGCTGCAAAAAGGCGACCACGTCATCCCGCTCTACACGCCCGAATGCCGGCAATGCAAGTTCTGCCTGTCGCGCAAGACCAATTTGTGCCAGCTGATCCGCGGCACCCAGGGCAAGGGCCTGATGCCCGACGCCACCAGCCGCTTCAGCCTGAATGGCGAGCCGATCTTTCATTACATGGGCACCAGCACCTTCAGCAACTACACCGTGGCGCCCGAGATTTCGCTGGCCAAGATCCGCAAGGACGCGCCGTTTGACAAGGTCTGCTACATCGGCTGCGGCGTCACCACCGGTATCGGCGCCGTGCTGTTCACGGCCAAGGTCGAGGCCGGCGCCAACGTCGTGGTGTTCGGCCTGGGCGGCATCGGCTTGAACGTGATCCAGGGCGCGAAGATGGTGGGCGCCGACAAGATCATCGGCGTCGACCTGAACCCGGCGCGCGAAGCGATGGCGCGCAAGTTCGGCATGACGCACTTCCTGAACCCGAAAGACATCGAGGCGGCGGGCGGCAACATCGTGGACGCTATTCAGCAGCTCACCGACGGCGGCGCCGACTACAGCTTTGAGTGCATCGGCAACACCCGGGTCATGCGCCAGGCGCTGGAGTGCACGCACAAAGGCTGGGGCCGCTCCATCATCATCGGCGTGGCCGAAGCCGGCGCCGAGATCAGTACCCGGCCGTTCCAGTTGGTGACCGGGCGCAAATGGGAAGGCTCGGCCTTCGGCGGTGCGCGCGGGCGCACCGATGTGCCAAAAATCGTGGACTGGTACATGGAAGGCAAGATCAACATCGACGACCTGATCACCCACACCATGCCGCTGGAAGACATCAACAAGGGCTTCGAACTGATGAAGAGCGGCGAATCCATTCGTGGTGTCGTGATTTATTGATGAAATTGGCCTCTATCGCTCTAGGAATAAGCGCTAATAGCTATCAAATAAGTAGCTAAATGAACACTGCTTCCCTTGAAATTCTGAGCGAGCATGCCTGCTTTGGCGGTGTGCAGCGCTTTTACCAGCACGCCTCCGTCGAGATCGGGCTGCCGATGCGCTTCTCGGTTTACCTGCCACCGCGGGCGGCGATCGACCGGGCTGGCGGTAAAGTGCCGGCCCTGCTGTATCTGGCCGGGCTGACCTGCAATGAAGAAACCTTCATGGCCAAGGCCGGGGCGCAACGCATGGCGGCCGAGCTCGGCCTGGCGCTGATTGCCCCCGACACCAGCCCGCGCGGCGCCGGTGTACCCGGCGAGACCGAGAGTTGGGACTTTGGTGTCGGCGCCGGTTTTTATCTGGATGCGACGCAAGCGCCCTGGTCACAGCACTACCGCATGGAGAGTTACATCGTCTTGGAGCTGGTGCCGCTGCTGGCGAAAACCTTACCCGTTGACGTAGAGCGGCTGGGCATTTTGGGTCATTCCATGGGCGGCCATGGCACCTTGACGCTGGCGCTCAGGCATCCCCGCCTGTTCAAGTCAGTGTCCGCGTTTGCGCCGATCTGTGCGCCCACCCAATGTCCGTGGGGGCACAAGGCGTTCTCGGGTTACCTGGGCGCCGACACGGCGCAGTGGGCGATCCACGATGCCAGCGCACTGATGGGCAAATGCGCCAACGCGCCGTACCCGGCCGGCATCCTGATCGACCAGGGACTGGCCGACAAGTTCTTGCCCACGCAACTGAATCCGCAGCTGTTTGAAGCCGCCTGCGCCCAGGCAGGGCAGCCATTGACGCTGCGCCGCCATGCCGGTTACGACCACGGGTATTACTTCATCTCGACCTTCATGGCCGACCATCTGGCGCATCACGCGCAAACGCTGCTGGCCGGTTGAACCCCAAGCCAGGGCGCTGCCGCCATGGAGCCGCCACGCGCGGCGCCGGATGGGTAGTGACCTTTGCGCAAAAACCTGCCCCCACGATGCCCGGTGATCGCCAGGCTTAACGTGAAAGTCAGAGCCACATGCCGCTGTGGGGCATGTGGATGGTTTGCGACGGACTGCCGCTGAGCACGAACGAGCCGATCACAAAGCTGAGCACGGCGATGAAAATGCTGGCAAAAAAGGCGGTCCAGAAACTGGAGACCGTGAAGCCCCGGACCACCGACGAGACCAGCAAGATCATCAGGGCATTGATCACCAGCAGGAACAGTCCGAAGGTCAAAAATGTCAGCGGCAAAGTCAGGACGACGAGCAACGGCTTGATGATGGCGTTCGCAAAGCCAAGCAGCAGCGCCGAGATGATCAACGATGCCGTGTCGGTGAATTTGATGCCGCTGAAAATGTGACTGGCCACCCAGAGCGACAGCGCGGTGATAGCCCAATGCAGAACGAAGGGCGTGAGGTTATCAAGCATGTCAGGTGGCCTGGTGTGTTACCGGTAATCGCTGACCGGCACGCAGGAGCACTGCAGATTGCGGTCACCGTACACGTTGTCCACGCGGCCCACCGGCGGCCAGTACTTGACCTGTTTCAGCGTCGCCAGCGGGAAGCCGCCGACTTCGCGCGAGTAGGGTCTGTCCCACTCGGTCCCCATCAAGGAAGCGGCGGTATGCGGTGCGTGCTTGAGCGGGTTGTTGTCCTGCGGCCATTCACCGCGTTCGACTTTGGCAATTTCCTCGCGGATGGCGATCATGGCGTTGATGAAACGGTCCAGCTCGTCCAGTGTTTCGCTCTCGGTCGGTTCCACCATCAGCGTGCCGGGCACCGGAAAACTCAACGTCGGCGCATGAAAACCGTAGTCCATCAGGCGCTTGGCCACATCTTCGGCCGAAATGCCGTTGGCGCCGCCACTGCTTTCCTTCAAGGGCCGCAAGTCCAGAATGCACTCGTGCGCCACATGGCCGTTGGCGCTGGCGTAGAGGGTGGGGTAGTGGTCTTTCAGGCGAGCGCTGATGTAGTTGGCGCTCAGGATGGCGACCTCGGTCGCCGCCTGCAGGCCCTCGGCGCCCATCATGCGGCAGTACATCCAGCTGATCGGCAGCACGGCCGCATTGCCCAAGGGCGCGGCCGAGATGGCGCCCACGCCATTGACCGGAAGTCCCCCCGTGGCGTGGCCCGGCAGGTAAGGCACCAGGTCAGCCACCACACAGACGGGGCCGACACCGGGGCCGCCACCGCCGTGCGGAATGCAGAAAGTCTTGTGCAGGTTCAGGTGGCTGACGTCGCCGCCGAATTCGCCGGGGGCGGCCACGCCGACCAGCGCATTCATGTTGGCGCCGTCCACATAGACGCGGCCACCGTGGGAATGCACCAGGGCGCACAGCTCCTTGACGCTGGTCTCAAATACGCCGTGCGTGCTGGGGTAGGTGATCATCACCGCCGCCAGATGCTGGCTGTGCTGTTCGCACTTGGCCTGCAGGTCGGCGATGTCGACATTGCCTTGCGCGTCGCAGGCCGTGACCACCACGGTCAGGCCCGCCATGTGGGCGCTGGCCGGGTTGGTGCCGTGGGCGCTGGAGGGAATCAGGCAGATATTGCGGTGGCCCTGGCCATTCGCTTCATGGTAGGCCTTGATCACCAGCAGTCCGGCATATTCGCCTTGCGAACCGGCGTTGGGCTGCAGGCTGATGCCGGCATAACCCGTCGCCTGGCACAGCCAGGCGCGCAATTGCTCGTCCAGCTCGCGGTAGCCTTGCAACTGCTCGTGCGGCGCAAACGGGTGCAGGGATGCAAACTCCGGCCAGGTGATGGGGATCATCTCGCTGGTGGCATTGAGCTTCATAGTGCAGCTGCCCAGCGGGATCATGCTGCGGTCCAGCGCCAGGTCCTTGTCGCTCAGGCGCCGGATGTAGCGCAGCATGCCGGTCTCGGAGTGGTGCGTGTTGAAGACTGGGTGCGTCAAAAAGGGGCTGGCGCGGCGCAAGGCGGTGGGGATCAGGGACTCCACGCCCATCTCGAAATCGCTGACCTGCGGCAGCGTTTGCCCGTCCTTGGCGAAAAAGCCCCAGAGTTGCTCCAGGTTGTCGCGGGTGGTGGTCTCGTCCAGCGATACGCTCAGGCTGGTTTTTGAGGTAAATCGGAGGTTAGCCCCCGTAGAACGTGCGCGAGTAGCTATTGAATCTGTAGCATCTTCGGTGTTGACGGTCAGGGTGTCAAACGCACTGGCGTTGCCGAGGGCGTAACCCATGTCCTGCAGACCGCGCGCCAGGATCGCGGTGTAGGTCGCGACGCGCTGGGCAATGCGTTTGAGGCCTTGCGGGCCGTGGTAGACCGCATACATGCTGGCCACCACCGCGGGCAAGACCTGCGCGGTGCAGATGTTGGAAGTCGCTTTTTCCCGGCGAATGTGTTGTTCGCGCGTTTGCAGCGCCAGCCGGTAAGTGGGCTGGCCGTGCACGTCGATGCTCACGCCCACCAGACGGCCGGGCATGGAGCGCTTGAATTCGTCACGGCACGCCAGGTAGGCCGCGTGCGGGCCGCCGTTGCACATCGGCATGCCAAAGCGCTGCGTGGTGCCGACCACGATGTCGGCATTCCATTCACCGGGAGGGGCCAGCAAGGTCAGCGCCAGCAAATCGGCGGCCACGATGAAGGCCGCCTGTTTGGCGTGCACCGTGGCCACGTCGGGGCGCATGTCTTCAATCGAGCCGCTGCTGGACGGGTACTGAATCAGCACCGCAAAGTAGTCGCGATTCGCCAGCCAGCCATTCCACTGCTCGGCTGACTGCGCGACCAGCACCTCAATGCCCAGTGGCGCCGCGCGCGTCTGAATGACTTCAATCGTTTGCGGATGGCAGTCGCCGGCCACGATAAAAGTGTTGCTTTTGCTCTTGACGCTGCGTTTGGCCAGCGTCATGGCTTCGGCCGCTGCCGTGGCTTCGTCCAGCATGGAGGCGTTGGCCATCGGCATGCCGGTGAGGTCCGCGATCATGGTCTGGAAATTCACCAGCGCTTCCATGCGGCCCTGACTGATCTCGGCCTGGTAGGGCGTGTAGGCGGTGTACCAGGCGGGATTTTCCAGAATGTTGCGCAGAATCACGCCCGGCGTGTGGGTGTCGTAATAACCCTGGCCGATATAGCTTTTGAAAACCTGATTTTTGGATGCAATCGCCTTGAGCTCAGCCAGTGCCGCTGCCTCGGTGATCGCCGCCGGAATATCCATGCGGCTGTGGCGGGCGATAGAGCGGGGCACGATACCGTCGATCAGCTCGCGGCGTGAACTCGATCCCACGACCTTGAGCATCAAGGCCTCGTCGGTCTCGTCCACGCCAATGTGGCGGGCGACGAATTCGCTGGCGTTCTCCAGCTCGTCCAGGGGTTTGGCGGATTGCATCAACATAATTTTTTCCAGCTAGAGGGGAGGATGGGGACGGCAATTTTTCGACGGGCCGCCCCTAGAAAAATTAGCCCCCTCGGGGGCACATCTTTAGGCGTTGGCGGCGAAGCTGGTGTAGCTGGTCTCGTCCATCAGGGCGTCCAGCTCGGCGGGGGCGGCCAGTTTGACCTTGAAGAACCAGCCCGCGCCCAGCGGGTCGGAGTTGGCCAGGGAAGGGTCAGCGCGCAGGGCCTCGTTCACCTCGGTGACTTCGCCGCTGACGGGCATGTAGACGTCAGCAGCGGCCTTGACCGACTCGACCACGCCGGCGATGTCTTTGGCCGCCAGGGTCGCGCCCACTTCCGGCAGGTCCACAAATACGACATCGCCCAGGGCGTCTTGCGCGTGGTGGGTGATGCCCACGATGGCTGTGTCGCCGTCAACTTTGAGCCATTCATGGTCGGGGGTGTATTTGATCGTCATGAGGTGTTCTCCTGAAAAAGTTATAGCAATGAAATTAAAAAATTAACCGCGGTAGTAGCGGGTGGGCACAAAAGGCATGGCCACCACTTCCATCGGCACCGGTTTGCCGCGCACGATGGCGTTGATCCGGGTGCCCAGTGTCGCCAATTCAGGTGTCACATAACCCATGGCCACCGGCTGGTTGATCGTGGGCCCAAGCAGGCCGCTGGTGACTTCGCCGATGCGCTGGCCGGACAGGTCTTGCAGCTCGGTATGATCGCGCACGGGAATCCGCTCCAGCGCCACCAGTCCAACACGTTTTCGGGCTATAGCCCCCGTATCACCTGCGAGTTTCGCTAGTATTTTCGTAGCACCAGGATAACCGCCGGCACGCGCGCCGTCGGCCCGCCGCACTTTCTGCAGGGCCCAGTTCAGGCCGGCTTCAACCGGTGTGGTGGTTGTGTCAATGTCGTTGCCGTACAGACACAGGCCGGACTCCAGGCGCAGCGAATTGCGGGCACCCAAGCCGACTGGTTTGACTTCGGGCTGTGCCAGCAAGGCCTTTGCCAGTATTTCGGCCTGCGATGCCTCCACCGAAATCTCGAATCCATCTTCACCGGTATAGCCGCTGCGGGTGATAAAACACGGCACGGCATGTCCGTCGCAAGCCACATCAAATTGCCCGCCGGTCATGAACACCAGTTTCTCGATGCCGGGACACAGGCGCTGCAGTGCCGTCACGGCTTGCGGACCCTGCAATGCCAGCAAGGCTTTCTCGGGCATGGGGATGACCTGGCAGCGCGCACCGATTTTGGCCTGGATGTGCGCAATATCACCGACCTTGCAGGCGCCGTTGACGATCACAAAAATGTCGCCGCCGTGGGCATAGTCGCGGTTCACGAACATCAGGTCGTCGATGATGCCGCCGTCCTCATTGAGCAGCAGGCCGTAGCGCTGCTTGCCGACGGCCAGGTCGATCACGTCCACCGGCATCAGGCTCTCAAACGCGGCCGCCGCATCGGGCCCGACCAGGCGCAACTGGCCCATGTGCGACACGTCAAACAGGCCGGCGGCCGTGCGCGTGTGCTGGTGCTCGGCCATCAGGCCAGCGGGGTATTGCACCGGCATGGAATAGCCGGCAAACGGCACCATGCGGGCGCCCAGCGACACATGCAGATCGTTGAGCGGTACTTTGAGAAGGTTGTCGGGCGTGATGGACATCAGCGAACTCCAGAGAGAGAAAAGGGTAAAGCGCAGGAGGCAAGTCAAATTCCATGAGCTTGAGCGACGTCAAAATCATGGCTTGCCCCCGCTGTCCGCTTTACCTGAGAGATTCGCCGGGTCTGCGTGGCCTTGCTGGCTGCAGACTGCGGTTTGCTCCTTCGGTGGGTCAAAGCGGTTGTAAATGCCGGCTTGACCTCTCTCCAGTGGGGATACGTTGGGTGGTCTTGCGACCGGCCAACGTTTGTCAGTCCTTTTGCCTGAGCGTTCAAACTGCTGCAATCAGCAGTCCTGCGCCTTCGGCGGCCTCCTCAAGGGGAGGCTCTCTCCTGAACAAATCAATTCTACTATTTCACGCCAAGCCCATCGCGCAGGCCCCGGCGTCCGTCCGGAATTACATGCCGGCGTAATTCGGTCCACCCCCGCCCTCAGGGGTTACCCAGACGATGTTCTGGGTCGGGTCCTTGATGTCGCAGGTCTTGCAGTGCACACAGTTCTGCGCGTTGATCTGCAGGCGGTCGCTGTTGTCCTCGTTCTTGACAAACTCATAAACCCCGGCCGGGCAGTAACGGGCTTCCGGGCCGGCGTACTTGGCCAGATTGATGAGCACCGGTACGGCAGCGTCCTTCAAGGTCAAATGCGCGGGCTGCTGCTCTTCATGGTTGGTGTTGCTGATGAACACGCTGCTCAAACGGTCAAAGGTCAGCTTGCCGTCCGGCTTGGGGTAGGTGATGGGTTGGCACTCGGCGGCCGGCTTCAGGTAGGCGTGGTCGGGCTTGTCGCGTCGCAGCGTCCAGGGCACGTTGCCTTTCAGCAGATACTGTTCCACGCCGGTCATCAAGGTGCCCACGGTCAGGCCTTTCTTGAACCAGGCCTTGAAGTTGCGCGACTTGTTGAGCTCGGTATAGAGCCAGCTTTTCTCGAAGGCGGCCGGGTAGGCGCTCAGTTCGTCATGCTGGCGCCCGCCGGTGACGGCGTCATAGGCGGCTCCGGCCGCCAGCATGCCGGTCTTGATGGCGGCGTGGCTGCCCTTGATACGGCTCACGTTCAGGTAACCGGCGTCACAGCCGACCAGGGCGCCACCGGGGAACACGGTTTTTGGCAGGGACAGCAGGCCGCCGGCGGTGATGGCGCGGGCGCCGTAGCCCAGGCGTTTGGCGGGTTTGAGACCCTGCTCCTGGCCTTCAAAGTAATAACGGATATTGGGATGGGTTTTCCAGCGCTGGAACTCTTCAAACGGGCTAAGATAAGGGTTGGCATAGTCGAGCCCGGTGATGAAGCCCAGGGCGACCTTGTTGTCTTCCATGTGGTACAGGAACGAGCCGCCATAGGTGCTGCTGTCCATCGGCCAGCCGGCGGTGTGCATGACAAAACCGGGCTGATGGCGGGCCGGGTCGATCTCCCACAGCTCCTTGATGCCCAGGCCATAGGTTTGCGGGTCGCAACCCTCGTCGAGTTTGTACTTGGCAATGATTTGCTTGCCCAGATGGCCACGCGCGCCTTCGGCAAAAATGGTGTATTTGCCGTGCAGCTCCATGCCGATCTGGAAGTTTTCGCCCGGTTCGCCGTCCTTGCCGACACCCAGATTGCCGGTGGCGACGCCCTTGACAGAACCGTCTTCGTTGTAGAGCACTTCGGCAGCGGCGAAGCCGGGGAATATTTCCACCCCCAGGTTTTCCGCCTGCTGCGCCATCCAGCGCGTCACCGCGCCCAGGCTGACGATGTAGTTGCCGTGGTTGTGAAAGCATTCGGGCAGAAAAAACTTGGGTGTGCGAAAGCCGGTGTTTTCACCCAGAAATACCATGGCGTCGTCGGTTACCGGCTGGTTCAGCGGCGCACCCATGGCTTTCCAGTCGGGAAACAGCTCGTTCATGGCGATCGGATCCATGATGGCGCCCGAGAGAATGTGGGCGCCGGGCTCGGAGCCTTTCTCCAGCACCACGACCGAGACATCCTTGCCTTTTTCAACGGCCAATTGTTTCAGGCGGATGGCGGTGGCCAAGCCGCCGGGGCCGCCACCGACGACGACCACGTCGTATTCCATCGCTTCACGGGGGCCGAACTGGGCCAAGATTTCCTGGTTGGTCATGGTGTGTCTCGTTTGAGGGGTGTCACTTGATAATGGAGTTGTGGCCGGTATTCAAACCATGACCAGGGGCTGTCAGCCGTGCGGCCGATTTTATTCGGTGAATTGGCACAATCAGACGGTCGTACTTCTTGTTTTGTGGAGACTCTCAAAATGGCTTACAGCATTGATCTTTCCGGCCGGGTGGCTTTTGTTACCGGTGCGTCCAGCGGCTTGGGCGCCCAGTTTGCCAGAACCCTGTCGCGCGCGGGCGCCGCCGTGGTGCTGGCGAGTCGCCGGGTTGACAGGCTAAAGGACCTGCGCGCCCAGATTGAAGGCGAGGGCGGTGACGCCCATGTGATTGAGCTGGATGTAACCGACATCGATTCCATCAAGTCGGCGGTGGCGCACGCCGAAACCGAAGTCGGCTCGATCGACATTCTGGTCAACAACGCGGGCGTGGCCAGCACGCAGCGCATCCAGGAAGTGTCGGAAGACAACTACGACTACATGTTCAACGCCAACGTCAAAGGCGCTTTTTTTGTCGCGCAGGAGGTTGGCAAGCGCATGCTGGCGCGGGCCAAAGGCGCTGCGCCCGGTAGCTATACCGGTGGGCGCATTGTCAACATTGCGTCTGTGGCAGGCTTGCGGGTGTTTTCCCGCAACGCGGTCTACGGCATGAGCAAGGCAGCCGTCGTACATATGACCAAAGCCATGGCGCTGGAGTGGGGCAAGTACGGCATTAACGTCAATGCCATTTGCCCGGGCTATATCGATACTGAAATCAACCACCACCACTGGCAGACCGGGCAGGGCCAGAAGCTGGTGCAGATGTTGCCGCGCAAACGGGTCGGCCAGCCCAAAGACCTGGATGCTGTGTTGATCATGCTGTGTGCCGACGAGAGCCACTTCATCAACGGGGCCGTGATTTCGGCCGACGATGGCTTTGGTGCCTGAGCGGGCATGCTGACGGGAATCCTGGCCGGACTGGCCGCCGGCGCCCTGTGGGGACTGGTCTTTGTGGTGCCGCGCATGACACCCGGTCTGTCGTCGGTGGACCTGACCGCCGGCCGTTTTGTCAGCTACGGCGGCATGGCTGTGCTGGTGATGCTGTTCAGCTGGCGATCACACCGCTTGCCCACTGCCCGCCAAGCGCTGACGGCCCTGGGGCTGAGCCTGCTGGGCGCGACCGGCTACTACCTGCTGCTGGCCTTGGCGATTCAAAACGCCGGCACCGAGGTGCCCACGCTCATCATTGGCACCATTCCCATCTGGGTGACCTTGCTGGGCAAGCCCATGGGCCTGAAATGGTCAGCGCTGTTGCCCGGGCTGGTGCTGACCAGTGCTGGTCTGCTGCTCATGATGAACGCCATGGAATCGAAGCTGTTGGCGGTTGAAACCGGGGGTGCTCACTTCTGGTGGGGTGTGGCACTCGCGACGGCTGCCATGGTGTGCTGGACGGCATTCGCCATCCTCAATGCGGCCTGGCTCAAGCGCCACCCCGAGGTGAGCGCCACCGAATGGTCGAACTGGATCGGCATTGCGACGGGCCTGGGCGCCGTAGCCCTCTGGCTGGTCGCGGGTTCGGAGTCAAAACAGCTTCTAGCCCTCGATAACATTGCGCTTCTAGCTATCATTTGTATAGTAACTGGCGTTGGCTCGGCGTGGGCCGCCAGCATTTTATGGAACATCGCCAGCCAACGCCTGAGCGGCAGCCTGTGTGGCCAGCTGATTGTGAGTGAGACCTTGTTTGCCTTGCTGTACTCCTTCGTGTGGGACCAGGCCTGGCCCGGTGCGCTCCAGCTGCTCGCCGCCGGGCTGTTCACGCTGGGCATTCTGGCGTCCATCCGGGCGCATCGCTGATGCGGTGGACGACGCGAAACATGTACCGCGGCGATGTGCGGCGCTGGCTGGGCGCTTCCGGCTCGCTGAGTGCGCGGCTGGCCGGCGCGGGGCAGAAATTCAGTGTTCAGGTGCTGGCCCAAGGGCGGCAAAGACTGCATCCGGAAGAGGCCCGGGCCCTGGGCTTGCCCGGAGGTCAGTCCGGCTATGTGCGCGAGGTGTTGCTGCGGGTGGACGGTATTGCCGTGGTGTTCGCCCGCAGCGTGACGGCGCATGCCCACTCGTTGGGGCCGTGGCGCTCGATCCGGGGCCTGGGCACGCGGCCACTGGCCGATGTGCTGTTCAAGCGCATGGGGCTGGCACGCACACCTTTGGAGTTTTGCAAATTGAAGCCTGCCAGCCGTGTGCGACGCCATGCAGCACGGGCGTGGCAACAAGCGACCGGCGAGGTCGTGGCGGCAAGGTCTTTGCCGGCGCGTCGATCGGTGTTCACGCGGCGCGGTGCGCCTTTGCTGGTGATGGAAGTGTTTGCGGACGGGCGCCTGCCCTGGTGCTGGCCCGCAGGCCACCAAGCTGACTGGACCCTCCCTGTTTTCAAGGAAAAAGAATGAAGATCGAGATTCCCGAGAAGAAAAAACTGGTCTACCAGATGGCTATCCCCATTCGCTGGGGCGACATGGACGCCATGAACCACGTCAACAACACCGTTTATTTCCGCTATCTGGAGAGCTGCCGCATTGACTGGATGCACTCCATCGGTTGTCTGCCCGACCCCCAGGGTGAGGGTCCGGTGATCGTCAATGCGTTTTGCAACTTCTACAAACAGCTCGAATATCCCGGCGACGTGCTGGTGAAGATGTATGTCAGCGACCCCGGCCGCACCACCTTCGAGAGCTGGGGCACGATGGAGCGGGCCGACCAGCCGGGCGTGGTCTACGCCGCCGGCGGCGCCACCACCATCTGGGTCGATTTTCCGAAGCAGAAGGCGACGACGCTACCCGACTGGATGCGGGAACTGGTGAGCTGACGGTACCGGCGTTGCGCCCTTATTCGAGCTTGATCCCCTTCTTGGCGATCAGGTCGCCATAGATGGCGGTGTCGCTCTTGATGCGTTGCGCCAGGGCGGCGGGAGAGCTGTCGTCAACCTTCCAGCCCTGCAAGAACAGCTTTTGCCGGATCTCGCGCGAGCCGAGGATCTTGCCCAGCTCGCTGCTCAGGCGCGCCTGGTGGGCGGCCGGCATTTTGGCCGGCGCCATGAAGGCGTTCCACACTTCGATGTTGACGCCGCTGGCGCCGATCTCCTGCATCGAGGGCAGGTCGGGCGCCAGCGGACTGCGCTTGGCCGAGGTCACTGCCACGGCCGTCAGTTTGCCGGCCTGCACCAGCGGCGCGACGGTCACGGCCGGCAGCAAGGTCATATGGACCTGGCCGCCCATCATGGCGTTGAGGATGGGCGGCCCCCCGTTGAAGGGCACATGCAGCGGCTTGATGCCCAGCTGCTCCTTGACCAGTTCCATGCCCAGATGGCCACCCGAGCCGGCACCGACCGAGCCGTAGGCGAGCGTGTCACCGCTGGCACGCGTCTGTTTGATGTAGTCGCTGACCGAGCCCGTGACCGCCGACTTGGGTGCCACCCAGACCAGCGGCGCGGTGCCGATGAGGGCGATCGGCGCCAAATCCTTCAGCGGGTCGTAGGGCAGTTTGGCGTAAAGGAATTTGGAGCTGGTCAGCGGGCCATTGCCGATGACGCCGATGGTGTGGCCATCGTCGGCCTTGGCCGTGATGTCGGCGCCAATGTTGCCGCTGGCGCCGGGTTTGTTGTCCACCACGACCGGCTGGCCCAGTGCCCGGGCCAGGGGCTCGGCCAGCAGGCGCGCCTGGACGTCGGGCGACGAGCCGGCCGGGTAGCCGACCACGATGCGCAGCGCCTTGCTCGGCCACGGTGCCGGCGCCTGGGCGCTGGCCGCCAGTGGCAGCAGGGCGAGGCTGAGGGTGCTCAGCGTGGCGCGGGCGAGGAAGGAACGTTTGGTGGGGGTCATGCGATGTCTCCGGTTTGGTATGTTTTAAATAGATCCAGGCGTGCAGGTTGGCGCGAGCTTAAGGGGTGGCTCAGTTCGTCCTGGCGGACCTGACTCAGCAGTTCGAAAAACACCGGGCTTGAGACCGCCGTGGCCACCGGTGCCAGCGCCTGCACCAGCGCCTGCGTGTGACGGCGCAGGGCGTCGCGGTCCAGGCCCTGCAGCATCAGGACAAAGTCGCGCGTCGGGCGTTCGGACGTGCTGGTGGGCAGGGCGGCCGTGGTGTGGTTGGCAATCGGAAAATCTTCCAAGACTTCGGCCGTTCCCCAGTGGCCGCAGAGGATGGCCGCCTGATGTACCAGGCGCGCGATCCGGGCGTCGGCCTGGGTCGCAAAACGGGTCGCGTCGCCGCGCAAGTGCACGGTGGCCAACTGGCTGGCCGTGGACTGGCCGCAGGCGCCGGACAGGGTGCAGGGCAGGCGCACGAACTCGCGCAGCTCCGGGCGCATGCGCGCCGACCAGGGCGTGGGATGGGCCACCACTTCACGGTACTGCGCCGTGTTCAGGGCCTGCAGAGAACTCAGCCAGTAGCAGGTGAAGTAGCGCGGCGGTTGCCCGGCCGGGTCCGCGTGCGTGCGGTAGCGCCGCGCTTCGATGAAGCCCGGCAGGCCCACGCGCTCAGGCACATGCTCGACGCTGTGCCAAGTCTCGTACTCCGGCTGCAGCGGCGCACTGCTGATGCTGTTCCACAAGACCAGAAAGGCCTGGGCGGTGGGGCGTGTCATGGGGTAGTTTCAGGTTCGGCTTGCACCATGACCTTGGTCGCCACCTTGCTGCGCGCCAGCGCGAAGCCTTCGTAGGCTCGGGCCAGCGGCACCCGGTGCGTGATCATGTGGCGCAGGGTTTCCTGATGGCTGCGCATGAATTCCACCACCTCCGGCCAGGCGCGCTCCGGGGCGCGGTAGGAGCCGCGGATCTGCTGGTGCTGGCGCACCAACGCGGTCAGGTCAATGGCCACCGGTGCGGCATGGATGCCGGTGATCACCAGAATGCCGTGTGTCTTGAGGGCGCGCAGCGCCGGCTCGATGACGGCGGCCGCGCCCGTGGCCTCGATCACCACATCGAACTTGCCGCTCTGCAGATAGGGTGCCAGGCCGGCTTCCATGCCGGTGGCGGCGAAGTCAATCAGCTCCTTGAAACCCATCTTGCGCAACACCTCGAAGCGCGCCGCGTCGCCATGGCCCGCCACCACCACCTGGCGCGCACCGGCGGCGCGGGCGAAGATGGCAATGCCCTGGCCGATGTTGCCGGGGCCCAGCACCAGCACGCGGTCACCCTGCTGCACGTTGCCGGTGCGCACCGCCTCGTGGCTCACGGTCAGGGGTTCGGTCAGGGCCGCCACCTCGGCGTCCACACCGGCGGGAATGGGCACGCAGTTGCGCGCCGGCACCAGCACCCAGGGTGCAAAGCCGCCGTCGCGCGTCACGCCAATGCCGCGCCGCGTGACGCAGGCATCGGCTTGTCCGGCCCGGCAGGCCTCGCACTGGCCGCAGACCACCGAGGGCCGCACGGCGACCAGCTGCTGCACGGTCAGCCCGGCCACGCCCTCGCCCAGCGCGGCGATCTCGCCGCTGAACTCGTGGCCGACGGTGACCGGCAGCGCGGCCGTGACAAAGTGGTAGCTGGCGGTCCATTCGTCGATGTGCAGGTCGGTGCCGCAGACGCCGGTGGATTTGACCTTTAGCAGCACCTCGCCCGGGCCGGGGGCACAGGGAGTGGCGACGTCCTGGAGGTCGAGGCCGCGGCCGGGGTGGAGCTTGCGAAGAGATTGCATGGTGGGCGCATCGGGGTGAGTGGAGCCTGCAGTGTCGGCGCCCGAGACGCATACGTCAAAGACTGTATTGGTATCTAAAATATATTTATAAAATATGGCAGATGGCTTGAACAAGGACTGTCCATGGAACTGCGGCATTTGCGATATTTCGTTGGCGTGGCCGAGTTCGGCAGCGTCAGCCGGGCGGCCGAAAAATTGTTCATCGCGCAACCGGCGCTGTCGGCCCAGATCCGCCAGCTCGAAGAAGAGGTGGGCGCCAGCCTGTTCGTGCGCCTGCCGCGTGGCGTGCGGCTGACGCAGGCCGGTGAGTCCTTCCTGGAAGACGCCCGCGCGATCCTGGCGCGCGCCCAGCAGGCCACGGTGCGTGCGCGTGAGCGCCAATCCGGCCAGCGTGCCACCTTGCGCCTGGGGCTGGTGCCGTCCACCACGCACTCGGTGTTGCCGGGTTTGCTCCAGCGCCTGCGGGACTCCGGCCTGAGCGCCCGTATTGAAGCGCGCGAGATGATCACCTCGCGCCAGCTGCAGGCTTTGCGCAATGACGAGATTGATCTGGGCTTCGCGCGCCCGGGCGAGGGCAGCACACCGGCGGAAACCGTCGCCGCCATTGACGACCCCTACTGCCTGGCCCTGCCGGCGGGCAACCCGCTGGCTGCGGCCAAGGGGCCGCTGGCGCTGAAGCTGGCCGCGCACGAACACTTTGTGAGTTTTTCGCGCTACCAGGAGGCCGACTACTTTGACCGCACCGCCGCGCTGTGCCAGGAAGCTGGTTTCACGCCCGACATTCGCCATGAAGCCGGCCAGTTTGTGAACGTGCTGGCCCTGGTCGCCTGTGGTCTCGGGGTGGCCATCGTGCCGGCCTCGTTTGCCACCCTGCCATTTGGCCCGGTGGTGTTCCGGCGACTCGGCGCGTCGCGCTTCAAGAGCCAGCTGGTCATCCTGCGCGCCCAGCGGCAGGTGCCGGACGACTGGTCCTTGCAGGTCAGCAGCCTGGCGGTGGCCGAACTCACGGGTCTGGCGGATCGGCTGGCGGCGGGACTCGATGGCAGCGAAGCCGGTGTTTTTGGCCAGTTTAATGGTGTTTTAGGCCTCTAGCCCTTATGGAATGAGCGTAAGTAGCTATTAAGGTAATAGCGAAAATGTTGTCCGTTTCAGGTATCTCCCTCCGATTCACTTCGGCTTCGGCACCCGCCCCATCAGATAGAACTCGGGATTCGGCAGCATGTTGCTGAACGAGGCCATGCGGTTGGACAGGCCAAAGAAGGCCGTGATGGCGGCGATATCCCAGGCGTCTTCGTCATTGAAGCCGTGGACCTGCAGGGCGGCAAAGTCGGCGTCTTCGATCTCGTCGGATTTCAGGCAGACCTTCATCGCAAAATCCAGCATGGCACGCTGGCGCGGCGTGATGTCGGCCTTGCGGTAGTTCACCGCTACCTGGTCGGCCACCAGGGGTTTTTTCTCGTAGATGCGCAGGATCGCGCCGTGCGCCACCACGCAATACAGGCACTTGTTGGCGGCGCTGGTGGTGGTGACGATCATCTCGCGGTCACCTTTGGTGAGGCCCGAGTCTTCCTTGAGCATCAGGGCGTCGTGGTAGGCAAAAAAGGCGCGCCACTCGGCCGGTCGGCGCGCCAGCGCCAGAAACACGTTGGGCACGAAGCCGGCCTTCTCTTGCACCTCCAGCACTTTGGCGCGGATGTCTTCGGGCAGGTCCTTCAGTTCCGGGGCAGGGTAGCGGGTCATGGTGTCTCCTGGTTGAATGGGATGTTGGCGTTATTCTGTGCCAATTTCGTCATTCATATTCTCAGGAGAAACAAGACATGGATTCCCAATTCGACAAGGGCCTGGCCACCCGCAAGCAGGTGATGGGCGAGGATTTTGTGGCCAAGGCCCTGGGCCATGCCACCGAGTTCACGCGGCCGATGCAGCAGTACATCACCCGCAATGCCTGGGGCGACGTGTGGCAGCGTGAGGGGCTGGATCTGAAAACCCGCAGCCTGATCACCGTGGCCATGCTCACCGCCTTGGGCAAACAGCACGAGCTCAAGGGCCATGTGCGCGGGGCACTGAACAACGGCGCCACCGTGGCCGAGATTCAGGAGGTGCTGCTGCACGCCAGCATTTACTGCGGCGTGCCGGCGGCGGTGGAGGCGTTTCGTGCGGCGGCGGAAATCGTGGATGGGCAGGGCTAAGCCCGAAATTGGCCTCCAGCCCGCGTGAAATATTCGCAGGTAGCTATCTAAAAGATAGTGCTACCCGACCAGCGTATCTCGCACCACCTTCAGGAACTCCTGGTAGCGAATCGGCTTGGCGACGTACCCGTCGCAGCCGGCAGCCTCGATCTTTTCGCGGTCGCCGTTCATGGCAAAGGCGGTGACGGCTACGACCTTGATATCGCGCGTCGCTGCATCGCCCTTGAGCAGGCGTGTGGCCGTCAGGCCATCCATGCCGGGCAGCTGCACATCCATCAGAATCAGGTCCGGCAGCCGTTCGCGCGCGAGGCGGATGCCCTCTTCGGCGTCAAGCGCCTGGAGAACTTCGTGGCCTTCCTTTCCCAGTAGAAATACTGCCAGTTTCATGTTGGGCGCGTTGTCCTCGATCACCAGGATGCGCGCCATGTCACTGACCCTTGCCGGTCATGGCCCGCCTGACCTCGCCGATGAAACGACCATGGTTGAAGTCCGACTTCTCGATCACCTTGAGCACGGCGCCGTTGAGCCGGGTGCGGTCCTCGGCGGTGATCTGCTTTGCCGTGACGACGATGATGGGTATGCTTGCCGTTGCGGCGTCCCGCTTCAAGGCCTCCACGACGTCGAAGCCGTTGACCTCCGGCATCATCAAGTCGAGCACGATCAGGTCCACCGGTTGGCGCCGCGCCACGTCGATGCCCTCTTGTCCGCCAAAGGCGGGGAGCACCCGGTAGCCGCCCGGATCGAGATAGGTGCTGATCAGCTGCACGGCCTTCGGGTCATCGTCCACCACCAGCACGGTGCGGTGCTCCCCGTCGGCGCTGGCGGGGAAACCGACCGCCGCCAGGGCGCGCGCCAGTTCCTCGCGGCCGACCGGCTTTTGCAGCACCTGGGCGGCACCCAGGGATGAGCCGCGATTGCGGTCGGCAACAATGGAAATGATCACCACCGGCACCGCGGCGAACTGGGGGTGTTGCTTGAAACGCTCCAGGAATTCCCAGCCATCCATGCCGGGCAGCATGATGTCCAAGGTGATCAGGTCAGGGCACTCCTGCGTTGCCAGCTCCAGCGCAGACTCGGCCGTGATGGCGCGAACGATGCGAAATCCGGCACCCACCAGTTGCAGGCGCAAAAGCTCCGCCGCCTTGTCGTCGTCCTCAATGACCAAGGCCAGGGGTTGTCCGGCGCCGACCGTGCCATAGGAAGCAGACGGGGCCGTGCCTTCGCGCATGCTCGTGGGCGCCAGCACCACATCGGAGGCCTCCGCCTTATCCTCTGCCGAGCGCCACGGCAGCCACACCGTGAACGTCGAGCCTTGGCCTGGCGTACTGTGCAGGGCCACCGTGCCGCCGTGCAATTCGGTCAGGCGCTTGACCATGACCAGACCGAGCCCGGTGCCTTCGTGGCGGCGTGCCAGAGTGCTGTCGATTTGCGTGAAGGGCCGGAACAGCTGCGCCTGATCCTCGGCGGAGATGCCGATGCCGGTGTCGCGTACGGCCAGTTCGAGGTAGTTTGCAAAGCTGCCGCCCGGCACCGCCTCGCGCGCGACGCGCCTGGCCGTGACATGCACTTCGCCGCCCTCCGGTGTGAACTTGACGGCGTTCGAGAGCAGGTTGTAGAGAATCTGTTTGACCTTGCGCGCGTCGAGCCAGACCTCGCCCAGATCGCTGGCGACCTCCACGGTCAGGCGCTGGCGGTTCGCCATGGCCTTCTCGCGCACCACTTGCAGGCCGGCCTGCACCAGCGTCGCCGCAGGTAGCGGTTCGAGCTCCAGGGTCATCCTGCCGGCTTCCACTTTCGAGAGATCCAGGATGTCATTGATCAGCGACAGCAGGTGGCCACCGCTGGTGAAAATATCGTTGACGTATTCCTTCTGCTGTGGCGACAGCTCACCCATCAGACCGTCCCTGAGAACTTCGGAGAAACCGATGATGGCGTTCAGCGGGGTTCTCAGCTCATGCGACATGTTGGAGAGGAACTCGGACTTCATCCGGCTCGCCTCCTCAAGTTGCAGGTTCTTGGCGGCAATGACATCGCTGCTGGCCCGCAACTGCTCCGCCAACTGCTTAAGATCGCTGTATTGGCGCAGGTTGTGCAGGGCGACACCGAGCTGCGCCGCCAGCCGGTCGAGAAACACCCGGTCACCGTCGTCGAGTGCGCTGCTTGCGGCCAGCACCAGCACCGCGAGACGCCGGTCCTGATAACTGACGGGAATCATCAGCACCTGCGTCGGCGTGAAATCGGCCAGCCCGGTTTGCAGTGTCAGGCTGGCGGCATCGAGCACGATTGTTTTCCCTGACTGCGCCGCCTGGCCGAGCAGGCCCTCGCCGAGCGCGAATTCGCGCGGTGCGGCGCCGTCCAGACCATGAGCCGCCTCGCGGCGAAAACGCCCGCTCCATTCGTCGAAACCGTACAGCGCAGAAACCGGGAACGCCTGCTGCTGCGCCAGCAGCGCCAACAGGCCATCGAGAATCCGGCGGCGGTCGAAGCTGGCGGCGAACAGGGCCAGTGCCTGCCCTTGCGTTTCGTCGAAGCGAGCCGCTGCGCGCAACTGCCGCTCAGTGCGCTTGAACGCGGTCACGTCCACATGGGCGACGACGCCGCCGACGATGCGACCCGCGACATCGCGGATCGGCATGGAGCTGTTCGTGATGGTCTTGCGGCTGCCGTCAAAGCAGCGGATGTCGACCAGCTCGTCGCGGATGGTTTCACCGGCCTTCAGCGTGCGCGCCATGGCCCACTCGTCGACGGCCAGAGGCTTGCCGGTATCAGGCCACCACCCCTGTTGTTCGCCATGATGTTCGAGGCCGGTGCTGCGTTCGCCAGCCCAGATGGCCCGACCGGCGGGGTTGACCTGGGTCAGATGCCCGGCGGCATTGGCGACGAACACTCCCACCGGCAGCAGTTCGAGAATCTGTTTGAGCAACTGTTCGCTCTCAAGCACGGCAGACTCGGCCGCCTGCCGTACCCGCACCTCGCGCCGCGTCCGCCGCCACAGCAGGAAGAATCCCACCATGGCGATCACCACCAACAGCGCGCCGACCGCCAGCGCCTGATTGGCATTGCGTTCGACCTGATCGCTGCGTTGCTTAAGCAGGGTGCGCTCCTCTTCATCCATGGCATCGATCTGTTTGACAAGCGCTTCCATGCTGGCATGTGAGACACCGGTCTGCATGCGTTCGCGCGCCTTCTCGAAGCCCTCGGCGCGATACTCCGCAAGGGACTTGTCCAGTAGTTGAAAGCGCGCGTCTGCCAGTTGTGACAGCGCGGCGCTGCGCAACTGCTGGCGCGGGTTATCGACAGTGAGCTGCCCGATCCGGGTCAGCGCCGAGCGGATCCGGCCCGCCTCCCGTTCGCGCTCGGCAAGAAAAAACTCTTTGCCGGTGATGATGTAGGCCCGCTGCCCGCTCTCCTGTTCGCGCATGCCTGAGGCCACCGCCTCGAGATCGCCCCGTACCTGGTAGGTGTGTACCACCCAGTCCGAGGTGTTTTTGTACTCCTGGAGCGAACGGTACATCTGCCCGCCCGCCAGAAGTAGCAGTACCAGCGCGATGGCAAAGCCGCCGATGAGCCGGGATTCGATGGTGAGTTTTTTCATGAAACGCTCCCTTGGACAACGACCGCCTGTTTCACCAGCGGCGCTGGCGCGAACGCGATCAGCGTGCCGGCGGCGATCTCCAGCACGACGTAGTCGAGCCGTCCGTGGTCAGGAAGTCGGTGCTTCATGCGCTGCCTGCGCGGCGCGATGAACGCGTCCGCGACCAGTGCGGCAAGTGCCGCCGGCAGGTCGGCCACGGCGACGCCCGCCAGCGCCGACAGCCCGAGCGCGGCCAGAAAGCGCTGCGCTGCAGGGTTGACAAGCACCATGGCGCCATCTCGCAACAACAGGGTACCGACCGGCAGATCGTGGATTGCCTCGGCGTTCATGTCCGAATGCGCCGAGTGCGCCAGCGCGGCGAGTACGTGAACGGCGTGGCCGCGCTCGGCGTGGGTGCGGATGCTGCTGTATTCGTCGATCAGCCGGTCGCGCTTGCGGTTAAGCGCGTACTGTTCGAAGGCGAGTTTCACCGTCGCCAGCAGTTCGCCGTTGAGCCAGGGCTTGGTCAGCAGTTTGAAAGGATGGGCTTCGTTGACCGCCTTGAGTACGCTGCTCATGTCCGGGTAGCCGGTGAGGATCACACGCACGACGCTCGGATGGCGTTCGCGCGCCTCAATGAAAAAGTCGGCGAGTCCGCTGTCACGCGGCTCGCCGACAATGACGCCGACTTCGTGCCGCTTTAGCAGCCCGCCCGCCTCTCGGGCGGTGGACGCGGTGAGTAGCGGCCGGCGCGTCGGGCGCAGCACGCGGACGATGGCATTCCGAAGCGATTCGTCGTCATCAACGAGCAGGACATGGGCGCGAGGCGTATCACTCATCTACGTGCTGGTCGTAGATGGCGGCGAAATGATCTGCCTGCCCGACGAAACACGCCAGCACCGCCGGGTCGAAATGTTCGGGCCGGGTACGGCCGTCACCTTGGGTGATGATCTCGATCACTCGCGCGTGGTCGATGGGCGGCTTGTAGGGCCGCTGACTACGCAGCGCATCGTAGACGTCGCAAATCTGCATGATCCGTGCCGCGAGCGGAATGGCCTCGCCCTGGATGCCGTTCGGGTAGCCGCTGCCGTCCCAGCGCTCGTGGTGATTGAGCGCGATCTCGGCGCCCATGCGGGTGTAGGGCGAGGTGCCACTGGCCAGGATGCTGGCACCCAGTGCGCTGTGGGTCTTCATGATGCTCCATTCCTCGGGTGTGAAGCCGCCCGGCTTGAGCAGCACATGGTCGGGAATGCCGATCTTGCCGATGTCGTGCATCGGGCTGGCGAGGAATATCTCGTCCTGGAAATCGATCGGGAGCTTCATGGCTTCGGCCAGCACCCGGCAATAATGGCTGATGCGCCGGACATGCTGGCCAGTTTCCTCGTCCTTGTGCTCGGCGGCGCGCACCAAGGTGAACAGGGTGTCGCGATAGGCCTCTTCGAGTTGCGCAGTGCGTTCTCTGACCTGTTCATCGAGAGAGTGATTGTGATCGGCGAGAAAGTCGCTGTATTCCTTGATCCGCAGCAGGTTGCGCACGCGCACGCGCAAGTCTGATCGATCAATTGGCTTGGAAAGGAATTCTTCGGCGCCTGCTTCCAGCGCGCGCAGCTTGGATTTTCGGTCGTTCAGCGCGGTGATCATGATGACCGGTACCTGCTGCGTGTGCGGATCGGCTTTCAGCTGCGCCACGGTCTCGAAACCGTCCATGTCCGGCATCATGATGTCGAGCAGGATCAGGTCGGGTTTTTCTACAGCCGCCAGGGCCAATGCATCGCGGCCACTGCCGGCGGATAGTGTTGTATAGCCTTCGGCATGCAGCAGCGCCTCCAGCAACTTGACGTTACGTTCCTCATCGTCGACGATGAGAATTCTGGCTCGTATATTCGAGTTCATCTGGTATTTCCCCTGGGTCATTTTTGGACTTGAGTTAGATGATGACACACTGGCGGGCCGTCGAGAATTTGACGCATCAAGCGTGCCAACTGGATTCAAACGGCGCGGTGGCTGATTGAGCCGGGCGACTCAAGGCGGGGTCTGTGCGCTGCTAAGCTCGACCCATGCCGGAAAAAAGTCTCTCAAAACTGTTCGCACAACGTCAATTCATCCGTTTCTGGCTGGCCCGCCTGGTCGGTATCACGGCCAACCAGATGCTCATGGTGGCGGTGGCCTGGCATATGTACGACATCACTTCCCGTGCCTGGGATCTTGGCCTGGTCGGCCTGTTCCAGTTCGTGCCCGCGCTGCTGATGACCCTGCCCGCCGGCCATGTGGCCGACCGGCTGCACCGGGGGCGCATCTTCGCCGCCTGCATGTTGGCGCAGGCGGCTGTGGCCCTGCTGCTGGTGAGCGCGACCCACGGTGGCTTTGCCTCGCGCGAGCTGATTTTGGCGGTATCGGTTGTGCTGGGCATGGCACGCGCCTTCCAGATGCCGGCCCAGCAGGCGCTGACGCCCTTGCTGGTGCCGCCGGAACTGCTGCTGCGTGCCATTGCCCTGAGCTCCAGCGGCGTGCAGGCCGCCATTGTGTGCGGACCGGCGCTGGGCGGCGTGCTCTACGCGGCGGGCGCCACAACCGTCTACGTCAGCTGCGCGGGGTTGCTATTGCTGTCCTGCGCGCTCACGCTGACGGTGCACTATCGCCACCAGCCCTCGACGCTGGCCGCGACCTGGGGCACCGTGCTGGCGGGCGTGGCCTTTGTCTGGCGCGCCAAGATATTGCTAGGCGCAACCTCGCTGGATCTGTTCGCGGTGCTGCTGGGCGGCGCCACCGCGCTGCTGCCGATTTATGCGCGCGACATCCTGCACACCGGCCCCGAGGGCCTGGGTCTGCTGCGCGCGGCGCCGGCGTTCGGGGCGCTGGCGATGTCGCTGGTGTTGATCCGCTGGCCGCTGCAGCGCCGGGTCGGCGGCCGCTTATTGGCGGCCGTTGGCGTGTTTGGCCTGGCCACGGTGGTGTTTGGTCTTTCCACCCATTTCGGACTGTCGCTGCTGGCACTGGCGGTCACCGGTGCCGCCGACAACATCAGCGTGGTCACACGCCAGACCCTGGTGCAACTGGAGACGCCCAACGAGATGCGCGGCCGGGTCTCGGCGGTCAATTCCATCTTTATCGGCGCGTCCAATCAGCTCGGCGAATTCGAATCCGGCGCCACGGCGGCGCTGTTGGGTCCGGTCGGCTCCGTGGTGCTCGGCGGTGTCGGTACCGTGCTGGTGGCAGCAATGTGGTTGCGCCTGTTCCCGGCGCTGGCGCGGCGTGACCGCATGGTTTGATTCGGTTGCGGCGAGTGGGCGGTTCAGAACACGCTGCTAAACTAGACGGGTCACTGGGGAGTAGCCGCCTCTCGCTTTCGAGAGGGCTTGCGTCAACATACTTGATCGGTCGATCATGGTGCAAGCGGTTTTTGACTTGGCAAGACCTTTGACTGCGCAACTTCGGATTGGCCGGGGAGATGCGCAGTCATTGTTCTTGTCTGGCCTCGGAACCCCTTCATGGAAGCACTCTTCATTTCAACCGGCGTGGTCGCTCTCGCGGAAATCGGCGATAAAACCCAGTTGCTCGCCTTCATCCTGGCGGCGCGCTTCAAAAAACCTCTCCCGATCATTGTCGGCATCCTGTGCGCTACGCTGGTCAATCACGGCCTGGCGGGCGCCTTGGGCGCCTGGATTACCTCGGTTGTGAGCCCCGAGTCCATGCGCTGGGCGCTGGGGCTGTCATTCATCGGCATGGCGATCTGGACCATGATCCCGGACAAGATCGAGGAAGAGGAAACTCAGGTGGCGAAACACCTGGGTGTCTTCGGCGCAACGTTCATCACATTTTTTCTCGCCGAGATGGGCGACAAGACCCAGATTGCAACTGTTGCGCTGGCTGCGCACTATGGCGCTCCATTGCTGGTCATTGCCGGCACGACATTGGGCATGTTGGTGGCAGATGTGCCGGCTGTTTTTCTCGGCAACAAGTTCGCCGAAAAAATTCCCATGAAGCTCGTGCACTCGATCGCAGCCGGTATTTTCGCGGTGATGGGGGTGCTGACGCTGCTCAAGGTTGAAAAGCTGTTTCAGTAGGCACAAACGACCCTACCGTTGACTGGCTCAACCCGCCATCAGCTTGTGCACCAGATCGCCGGTGTTGGAGGCCTTGTATTTGCGCATCAGACGGGCGCGGTAAATCTCAACCGTGCGGTGGCTGATCGTGAGCGCCTTGCCGATTTCCTTGGAGGTCAGCCCGTCCATCAGGTGAGCAGCGACCTCGCGTTCGCGTGCGGTCAGCTCGGCCTTGACCGGGCGGCGCGAGCTCAGGTCTTCAAAGGTCCAGATGCCGGCCTCGTGGGGCGTGTTGGGGTTGAGGGCCCGCCCGGTCACGTGGCACCAGAAGGTTTCACCGCTGGCGCGTTTCATGATGCGGTCATCGGCGTAAGTGCCGTTGCGGTTCAGAATCGGCGCAATGCGCGAGCCGGTGCGCTCGAACTCGATGGCGCTGGGGTATAGCACCTGAAACGACTGGCCCACCAGCAGTTCACGCGAGGCGCCAAACATTTCACACAAGTGGCGATTGCAGTCCAGCATTTGCCGGTTGCTGGAAAGGGCCAGTCCGACCGGTGCCAGCTCGAATGCAAGACGGTAATCAATATCGATGTTCATTTATTGTGTAAAAGTAAGGCATTAGGGTTTGTACCTTAAGAAAAACTACGTATTTTTATACGTAGTATCGTACGTGAAATATTTCTTAACAGGAGATGGATCAAGTGAACAAGATTTACCCAAGCGCAGCCAAGGCGCTCGAAGGCATTGTCAAAGACGGCCAACTGATGGCCGTTGGCGGCTTCGGCCTGTGCGGCATTCCCGAGGCCCTGATTGATGCGCTGCGCGACAGCGGCGTCAAAGATCTCACCGTCATCTCCAACAACGCCGGTGTTGACGGCTTTGGCCTGGGCAAGCTGTTGGAAACGCGCCAGATCAAAAAAATGATCTCCAGCTATGTGGGAGAAAACAAGGAGTTCGAGCGGCAATACCTCGCCGGTGAGTTGCAGCTTGAGTTCACACCGCAAGGCACGCTGGCTGAAAAACTGCGAGCCGGCGGTGCTGGCATCCCTGCGTTCTACGTTCGAACCGGCGTGGGCACGCTGGTGGCCGAGGGCAAGGAAACCCGCGAATTTGACGGCCACACCTACATACTGGAGCACGCGTTGGTCCCCGAGGTGTCACTGGTCAAGGCCTGGAAGGCGGACAAGAGCGGCAATCTGCTGTTCCGGCGTACCGCGCGCAATTTCAACCCGGCAGTGGCGATGGCCGGCAAGATCACGGTGGTCGAGGTCGAAGAGATCGTGGAAACCGGCACCTTCGATCCGGATTCAGTACATCTGGCCGGTATTTATGTGCACCGGATTGTGCTCAATGCGACGCCCGAGAAGCGGATTGAGAAAAGAACCATCACTGAGAAAGCAGGAGTCTGATCATGGCCTGGACACACGACCAAATGGCGGCCAAAGCGGCTGAAGAATTGAAAGACGGTTATTACGTCAACCTGGGCATTGGCTTGCCCACCATGGTGGCGAACTTCGTCAATCCGGACATTGAGGTCTGGCTGCAAAGTGAAAACGGCATGCTGGGCATTGGCCCGTTTCCCACCGAAGATCAGGTCGATGCCGACCTGATCAACGCTGGCAAACAGACCGTGACGACCATTCCCGGGTCTTCCATTTTTGGCAGCCACGACAGCTTTGCCATGATTCGTGGCGGCAAGATCAACCTGAGCATTCTGGGCGCCATGCAGGTGAGTGAAAAAGGCGATCTGGCCAACTGGATGATTCCCGGCAAGATGGTCAAGGGCATGGGCGGGGCAATGGACCTGGTGGGTGGCGTCAAGAGCGTGGTGGTGTTGATGGAACACGTTGCCAAGAAGAAAGATGGCACAGTTGACTTGAAGATACTGCCCAGTTGCACGCTGCCATTGACAGGCGTGGGCGTGGTGGACCGCATCATCACCGACTTGGCCGTGCTGGATGTGACGCCGCATGGCCTGAAAGTGGTGGAGATGGCACCCGGTGTGACGCGCGAAGAGTTGCAGGCCAAAACAGGCGTGCAACTGCAGTAAGCGGCCTATGTCATGACCCAGGAGATACGCGAAAACTCCCGCTGGAGCTGATCGCGCACCTCTTGGGCAAAGTTCGCCAGAGGGTCGTTTTGCCGAAGTTCGTTTACTGCAATCTGTTGACCCTTGCACGCAAAGAGAATGCTGTTGCTTTTTTCTTCCGAAGCAACTTCGAGAATATTGCCTCCAAATGCCAGCCGCATGCGTCCCGTGAATACCGCGTGATCTGGGTGGTCGTGATGCAGGTTGGCAACCATGATGCCCTGTGACGAGAGCACTTCGTAGCAGTCATCGTAAAAGCGCTGGGAACAAAGGCTGCTGGCCTGACCCTGGCTGTCAAAGCCGTCTACCAGCAATACATCAAAGCGATCGAACGTGTTCTGGATGTACTCGGCGCCATCAGCGCACACGATGTTGATGCGCTTGTCGTCGTCGGGTACTTCAAATTCCTGACGCAGTGCAATGACACGGGGGTTGATTTCCACCACGGTGAAGCGGGCATCGGGCAGGTGGCGGTAACAAAACTTCAGCAGAGAGCCGCCACCCAATCCAATCATGGCCATGTTGACAGGGTGGCTGTCAAACATCAGGAACCCCATCATCGTGCGCGTGTAATCCACATCCAGATGGGTGGGCCGCGCGCTGCACATGCGGCTTTGCAGCTGGTCAAGAGTGAAGTACAGGGATTTGCTACCGTCAGCGGTAAACACGAAAGGCGCATCGAAGGCCGATTCGTCGGATTCTGTGTGTGCCATGGCTTTGACTGGAGCGGGTGATGGGAATCGAACCC
>NZ_QEII01000260.1 GCF_003347515.1 Rhodoferax ferrireducens
ACGTGGTCAGTGGCTCCAGTTTGCGGGTATCCGTCAGGGATGAGGGTGAGGGCATCCCGGAGGAAAACCTGACGCGGATCTTCGCGCACGGATTCACCACCCGCAATGCAGGCCACGGCTTCGGGCTACACAGCTGTGCGCTGGCTGCCAAGGAGATGGGCGGCACCCTCACGGCACATAGCGACGGATTGGGCATGGGCGCGACTTTCACTTTGACGCTTCCCATCTAACCCGCGGAAGAAATACATGACTACGTTTGAAAATCGACGCATTCTCCTGGTGGACGACATGCCAGCGGTACACGAAGACTATCGCAAGATTCTGGCGCCTGCCGACGTGGTCGGCGACTTGAATCAGGACGAAGCGCTGCTTTTTGGCGAGGTGCTACGCGCGACGCCGGTCCGCTTCGAGCTTGATTCCGCCTATCAGGGCGTGGAGGCGGTCGACAAAGTCCGCGCCGCGCTGCGCGCCGATCTTCCTTATGCCATGGCATTCGTCGACATGCGGATGCCGCCGGGCTGGGACGGCGTCGAGACCATTGAGCGCTTGTGGCAGGAGGATGCGCGCTTGCAGATTGTGCTCTGCACCGCCTATTCGGATTACTCCTGGACGGACGTGTTCGCCCGGTTGGGGGCGCTCGACCGGCTGCTGATCCTGAAGAAGCCGTTCGACAACATCGAGATTCGCCAGATGGCCAGCGCGTTGACGGTGAAATGGCAGATGACGCAGGAGGCTGCGTTCCACATGAGCAGTCTGGAGCAGGCCGTGGCGGAAAGAACCCGGGAGTTGTCCGACGCCAACATCATTGTCCAGAACAGCCCGGTGATCCTCTACCGCCTGCGCGGTGAACCTGCGTTTCCGCTCATTTACATCTCGCACAACGTCACCAAGTTCGGTCATGACCGTGCGGCCTTGCTGGCCTCGCCGAATTGGGCGGCTAGCCTGATCGATCCCGCCGACCAGGCCGATGTCGGCGCTGCGATGGCGCGGGTGCTGGAGAAGGATTCCCAAGGCGCCTCGATTGAGTTCCGCTTGCGCACCGGCGACGGTGCCTGCCGCTGGGTTGAGAACCGGTATATCCCGGTGCGTGACAAGGATGGACGGCTGATCGAAGTCGAAGGGATCATCATCGACATTACCGAACACAAGGCGACGGAAGAAAGAATTGCCTTGCTGGCCCGCACCGACGGGCTCACCGGCCTGGCGAACTGGGGTACTTTTAATGATCGGCTGCATCAAGCTTTCGGTGCAGCCCAACGCGGCGCCGTCCCGTTTGGGATTTTGTATCTCGATCTCGACCATTTCAAATCGGTCAATGACACGCTGGGCCACCCGGTCGGCGACCAACTGCTGCAGGAGGTTGGCCAGCGTCTTGTGCGCTGCACGCGCGACAGCGACTTGGTGGCGCGGCTGGGCGGCGACGAATTCGCCGTGCTGCAGGCCGAGATGGGCGAGCCTGCTAACGCCGGGGCGCTGGCGGCAAAACTCCAGGCTGCGCTGGCTGCGCCCTACCAGTTCAATGGCAACGAGGTACGGATCTCGGTCAGTATCGGTATCTGCCCGTATGTTTCCGGTATTCAGGGGCCTGACATCATGTTGGAACAAGCCGATCTGGCGCTCTACCGCTCCAAGGACGAGGGCCGTAACCAGTACCATTTCCATTCCGACGATCTGGACCGGCAAGTGATCGATCGCGCTGCACTCGCCGGCGATTTGAGGAAGGCAATTGAACACAATGAGTTGGAGCTGGAGTACCAACCCCAAGTCGAGTTGTCCTCGCAAAACATCGTCGGCATGGAAGCGCTGGTGCGCTGGAACCACCCGACCCGTGGCGTGCTGGCGCCAGGCGTCTTTATTCCGATTGCCGAAAAGAACGGCACCATCGTGGCGCTGGGACAGTGGGTGCTCGATCAGGCGTGTCGGCAAATGCGACTTTGGCGCGACGAGGGCCTAGCCCTGCCGGTGATCGCAGTTAACCTTTCCTTGTTCCAGTTCAAAAATGATCAAGAGCTGTTCCGCAGCATCACCGCAACCATCGCCAAATGGCATCTGGCGCCGGCGGACCTGGAATTCGATGTGACCGAGGCGACACTGGCCCAGCTGAAATGGACAAAAAATGAGGTGCTGCTGCAATTGCACGAACTGGGGGTGAAAATCGCGATTGATGATTTCGGCAGTGAATATTCGTCCTTCGACTATGTTCGGGCCTATGGCGTGAATCACCTCAAGATCGCTCAATCGTTCATAAAAAAGTCCGTCGACGACGCCGACAGCGCGGCGACTATCCGCGCCATCGTCAACTTCGCGCGCGATATCGGCATCGGAGTCATTGGCCAGGGCATCGAGACCGAACAGCAACGCGCCTTGCTGGCCTCAACCGGTTTGGCGACACAGGGGCAGGGTTTCCATCTCAGCAAAGCGGTGGGCGCCATTCGTGCCACCGAGTTCTTGCGCCAGAGCCGCGTCGTACCGCAACCGTGCGATCGCAACATCGATCAGGGCACGACATCGGTTTCTGGACGGCTTAACGCGGCCTCCGAGTTGCCGTGAACGCGCTGGGCTGGCCTGATGCACAATCGGTGCCCGCTAGGGACACATCGGAGAGACACCTCATGGGAAATCGACTGACACAAATCGCCACCCGTGTCTCCAAAAACAGCCTGCGCGTGCATGCCATGGGCGACGTGGATGAGCTGAACTCCAATATCGGTGTTTTTCTGTGCGAGGATATGCCGGAGAGCGCGCGCTCGCTTCCGGTTGAAATCCAGCACCAGCTCTTCAACCTGGGCGGCAAGCTGTCCATTCCCGGCTTCGAGCTGCTCAAGCCCGAGGCGTTGCTGGCGCTGGACGCCGCACTGGCCGAACACAACGGAAAATTGCCGCGACTGCAGGAGTTCATCCTGCCCTCTGGCAGCCGCGCCGCACCGTCGCACGGCGCGCCGAGCGCGCCGTGGTGACGCTGGAAGCCCAGGAGACCCTTAAGGAGAATGGCACTTACTTAAGCCCGACAACCTTGAAGTCACGGGCGTAAGCATTTGAATTTGAAGAGAAAAAGAGGTGGCTGACCAAGGGATTGATAGGATGGTTGTTACGAAGCACCCAAACCATCTTTCGAAAGGCCAGCCACCATGGATCGTAATGCCAGAAACGTTTTGCATCAACGTCGCAGCAGTATCGGACGCTGGGCACGGGCAACCCAGGCGGTGGAGTTCTTCAACGTGCTGACCAGCCCGGAATTGCTTGCGACAACAGAAGCGTTGCTGCCCGAGCATCGCGAGCGGCTGTATCCGCCCACGATTGCGCTGTCCATGTTCATGCGTCAGGTGCTGGAGGCCGATGGCTCGTGCCAGAAGGCGGTCAACGGGTGGGCCGCGCAACGCGCGGCCGATGGGCTCACCCCGTGCAGCGTTCGTACCGGCGGGTTCTGCCGGGCTCGCCAGCGTCTGCCGCTGGCGATGGTCAGTGCGCTCACGCGCGAAACAGGCCGCTTGCTCAGCGACAAGGCGCCGGCGCAATGGCTCTGGCGCGGGCGTTCGGTCAAACTGGTCGACGGCACCGGAATATCGATGCCCGATACCCCGCAGAACCAAGCCTTGTATCCCCAGCCCAACACCCAGGCCCCCGGGGTGGGCTTTCCGCTGGCGCGACTGGTCATGGTGATTTGCCTGGCCACCGGCGCGGCGCTCGATGTAGCGATAGGGCCGCACAGCGGCAAAGGCAGTGGCGAGCTCGGACTGGTGCGCCGTCTGCTCGCAGGCTTCTGCCCAGGCGATGTGATGCTGGACGACGCCCTGTATTGCAACTATTTCCTGATTGCCACCCTGATGGGCGCAGGTGTGGACGTGTTGTTCGAGCAAAACGGCTCGCGCATCACCGACTTTCGCCGTGGCCAGTCGCTGGGCACGCGCGATCATCTGGTGCGCTGGCCCAAGCCGGCCCGCCCTGAGTGGATGACGCCCGAGCAGTATGCGTGCTTACCGGATGAACTCACTGTCCGTGAAGTCAAGGTCGCCCACCAGGTGTTGGTCACCACGCTGCTCGATCAGCGCAAGGTCAGCAAGGACGATCTCTCGGCACTGTACGCGCGTCGCTGGAACGTCGAACTCGATCTGCGCAACCTCAAGACCACCACGGGCATGGACGTGCTGAACTGCCAGACGCCGCAAATGAACGAGAAACAGCTCTGGGTCCATCTGCTGGCCTACAACGTGATCCGACTGCTCATGGCGCAGGCCGCCTGCAATGCCGGTGTCGATCCGCGTGACCTCAGCTTCAAGCACACCGTGCAACTGTGGACGGAGTGGGTCTCGCGAGGTCTGTCGGCCACGAAGGATGGCGGGCGTCTGTTCACGCTGATCGCCCAATGCAAGGTGGGAAATCGGCCCGCACGCATTGAGCCACGAATGCGAAAGCGACGACCAAAACCCTATCCCTGGTTGAAGGTTCCGCGCGCCCAGGCTCGCCGAAAAATCAAGATCCATGGTCATGCGTGGGAGACAAAGTAAGTGCCATTCGCACTAATTCCTGCTTTACCTCTGGGTCATATCGGCACCGCCCATCGCGCTTGTGCCCCACCACCAATCCGCTCAATACCTCTGAGTTGTTCTGCATCGCATATGTCCACGTTGTTTACGTGGACACAAGCATCACGGAATTCACCTCCGGCCGATAGGACGCGGTTAATTGATCGCTTACAGAGTACCGGCGTCGCCATCGACAAGATGGTTGTTACAGACATCTCCCCGGCGATCGTGCGGCAATTCCTGGACCATCTGGAACGGGACCGGCACTGCACGGGCGTGACACGCAACCACCGTCTGGGTACCATCCACTCGCTGACCCGCTTCATCGGCATGCGCTCGCCGGTGCACCTGTCCTGGTGCACCGAGGTTCGCCTGGTGCCATTCAAAAAGACGGACAAGACCCTGATCACCTACCTTGACAAGGCCGAGATGGATGCTCTGCTACGCCAGCCAGACCGGCATACCGTGCTTGGCATGCGCGACTATGTCTTGCTCTTGTTTCTTTACAACAGCGGTGCCCGGGCCGATGAGCTCGCACGCCTGGCCATCAAGCATCTCCGCCTCGAGGATCCACCATCGGTGCGGATCCATGGAAAAGGCAACAAGATTCGGATGTGTCCACTCTGGCCGATGATGGTGCCCATGCTCGAAAGCCTGGTCATCGGACGGGGCGCCGACGAGGTCGTCTTCCTCGGTCGTGCAAACAAGCCGATGACGCGATTCGGCATTCACCGTCTCGTCACCCACTACGCCGAGATGGCAAGCGATGAGATTCCATCCATGCAGGCCAAGCGGACCAGTCCGCACAACATCCGCCACACGACTGCTGTCCATATGTTGCGAAGCGGAGTCGACATCAATACGATTCGAGTCTGGCTGGGACATGTCTCGCTTGACACGACGAATATCTACGCTGAGGTTGACCTGGAAATGAAGACCAAAGCGCTGGCAAGCGTCGATGTTTCCGGGCAACCGGCAGAACTCTTGCGACAACGCGCCTTGCCGTCATTGATGACTTTTTTGCAGGGGATATAGCCTATATCTTCCAAAAAATATGTGCCGGCTCCATGCCTGGATCTTCTCTGAGGATCCTGGCGTTCTGGGCCTCGCGCAACGTATCTTTGGTCGCAACATATCAGGCGTTATCCCAGCAGTTGCCGCGCCGACTCATGGAGCTGGTGATGCCGTATTCCTTCAGTACATCCCGGAAGTCCTTACTGGCGTACTGGCTACCACGGTCACTATGAAACATCAGTCCAGCCTGCTTGCTCGGTTATATGGCGACGCTGGGCAGCGCTCGCAAACGAACGAAGTGCTCGTGGTACCCGGCTATGCTCACGCCCAGCACCCGGCACTGCACCGAGATTGGCCAGACGCTGCGGTGGCGCTGGATAAAGGCGTACTTCAAGTCGATCCCTTTGCGAAGTACGCCGTCGCTTTTCCCAGAATGTCGCGCTCCATCTTCACGCGCGCCAATTCGGCTCGCAGCCGACTGATCTCCATCTGCTCGGCACTGACTTTGGCCTTGCTGTCAGCCCCCTTGAGTTTGCCTTGGCGCTGTGCCTTGCCCCAATTGAACAGCGTCTGGTCGATCACTCCCAATGTACGTGCCGCCGCCGCAATGCTTTGGCCACCCTCGACCAGCCGCACCGCTTCCTGCTTGAATTCGAGCGTGTACCGTGCTCTCGTCGTCTTTGTCATTTCCGTTCTCCTTGCGTGAATTTAAACACTCAGCAAGGGATACGTTTTTCAAGGGCAAGGTCAGAGTGACTTTTGATCATGCGTGCCGATTTCGCATTGACCACCGCTTCTCGAATGGGACTCTGGTCAATTACGAATCGGCACTATCGACCTCACTTGGTCAATTCCACGTTGGCGGTAACAATAACCTAATGAAGAGAACTGAAACAACCCATGGTTGTCTCTTTGTCGATCACCAAAATTTGCTGATTTCTGGTTTTCTAGGCCTGCAAAAATACGGGAATCAAGAGTCAGTGTGCTTGGCGATCCAGTCCAGTGCCCCCTGCAGATGTTGAAAATCGTTCAGCGAACGGGCTGCAATGTCAGGATATCGGTCATTCCACATCCGCGCCAATGCCGAACCGGGGCCGATTTCAAGCACGCAAGATACTTGTCTTTCGGCAATCGCCTCCATGCAGGAAGACCACTGCACGGTACTGGCAATTTGCTGGCTCAAGGCCTGACGCAGCTCAATGGGTTTGCGGCCTAAAGCACCTGACGCGTTAAGGGCAATCGGACAATAAGGTGTAGCAAATGGCACCTGATTCAGCGACTCAGCAAAAGCGTGAGCAGCGGGCGCCATCCAGGACGAATGTGACGCCACCTGCACCTCCAGCCGCTTGCAAACTGCGCCGGTTGTTTGCAATGCGAGAGTGGCTAGCGACAAGGCGTCGTCAGTGCCCGCAAAAATCGACTGCATCGCATTCAACCGAATGGCGCACTCGAGGTGAACGTCGGTACAGGCGGCCAAGACCGCCGCTTCCGATAGGCCAGACACGGATAACAAACCGGTTTTCAAACCGACCACGGACTGATCCATCAAGGTGGCCCGTTCGGTTGCCAAGCTGATAGCTTGCTCGGTCGTGAACACGCCGGCGCAGGCAAAGGCGGGCAACTCACCCACGCTGTAGCCCGCCACGAGGGCGGGGCGCGCACTCAATCGGTCTTTGAGGGCGGCCCAAGCGGCCAAAGACGTGCCCGTGATGAGCACCTGGGCAAAACTGTTGTGGCTGCGCCGCTGTGTGTCATGGAGCAAAGCCCGCCATTCCGATCCAAGCCGCCCACTCATCAAACGCAAGGTAGCGGCGCAGGCGGGCTCGGATTCCAGCCAGGGCAGCATGCCGGGGTGCTGACTGGCCTGGCCAGAGAATAAAACGGCATACCTCATGTCGTAGCCACAATAGCGCCTCGCTCGTTCAATGCTGTCGGCCTTTCGGTTGCTGACATGGCTCCACTTTGTAGTCGCTTTAAACGGGAGATTTCTTCAATCCAGCAAGCACAAGCCAGAACATCAGCAGCGCCGCCAGGGGACAGCCTTCTCTGAACAAAAGCGCTGTGGACAGCTCGGGCATGCCATAGCCAATCGATTTGAAAAATCCCACCTGCGGCCAAAAAGTCACGGGCCCCCGACTGCACAAAGCGCAAGCCCTCCATACCGCCACGGTGAACCACATTGGTGTCGTCCAGGGTGGCCATCGTTGCGAACAGGGCGTGTACGCGGGCTGCGCGGTCCGTGGCACCGCTTGCCAAGGCCATTTGCAAGGCCGGCAAGGTGATTTCAAACAGGGTGGGAAAGGCCTGGGCCGCTTCTTCGCCCGCGCTGCGCATACCGAAACGCTGCGCGACACGCTGGCCATGCGAGAGCGGTGTTGCCATGCGAGTCGATTTAGCGCGTGATGCCAGTGCTTCCCCCCAGGTGGATAACAAAACAGCACGCAAATGAACTGCGGTAAATCTCAAACCCTGTGCGTGCACTTGTCCGGCGCTGGCACACAGCAAGCCCAAGGCGAACACCGCACCGCGGTGGGTATTGATGCCTTGAGTTGCCGCCAGCATTCGGCCCTCCGCATTTTTTCCAAGGGATTCCAGGACGGCAAACGAATGACCCTCATAACCGGCCCGCGCAATGCGGGGAAAGTAGCCGCGCAGCGCGAACAGGCTGCGCAAAAACGTCGTGCCATTCATGTCGCGATGGCTGCCGCAGTCTCGAAACGAAACGAGGCCTGGCTTGGGCTCCAGCGCTATTTCGGCGTAGAGCGCGCGTACCGCCGCAAGACCGAGTTGCCGGACCTCGGCACTCACGGTGGGGGCAGTAGCCAGTAGTTCGGACGTGCAAACCATACAAATTTTCAGTTCAATGCCAAAGCAGTTTTTGGCGTCAGGCGGTGAGTACCCCAACCGAGTTGGCTCACCTCCTCCATGGCAGCGAGCCGGATGCTGCAGCGCGCTTTCACCATCACTTGCGTCGTTTGTCCCGCCAGTAGTTTTTGCAACTCGCGCCAGGCGATGGCCTCGCCGGTGGGAAAGACAATTTCGCCGTCGATACGCCGGTGCAGTTCGGTGGTGGCAAGTTGCTGCACCACCCGACGAGCCGCCTCAAAATCATCCACATGCAGGCTTAAATCAATGTCGGATTCGTCATGCAGATAAGGCAGATCGGTGAGAAACTGCCAGCCATGCGAGCCGTAGACACGTGTGTTGACGCCAAGGGAGGACAACGCCGAGTCGAAATCCATGGCGGCCAGACCCCAATGACTGGCGCGAGCCACTTGCAAGAATGAGGGAAAGAAGCCACTAACCTGGATCTGGTCCAGCGGCACACGCAAGGCCAACCGGCGTCTTGACCACTGCATGGGTGCGGGCAGTCCGAGGCAAATCTGATCCGGGCTGGCATCATCACGTTGACGGCACACCACCAGCGGCAAACTGTGGGCGCGCCAATGCGCCAGAATTTCCTGTGCTTGTGGATCCCAGGCCCGTGCTTCAATCTGCTGCCAGGCCAGCGTGTCGATCCGCACCAGTTGATTGCGCGCCAGCCTTTTCATTCAAGCACTCACCACGCGCTCAGCGACCTGGGCGGCCAGGGTTCGGCCACCGCGTGCAGCGCCATCAGCGGCTCGCTCGTCGAGAACAGGTGAGTCGTCCAGTGCCGCGATCAACTGCGCCTGGAGGTCTCCCGTCCACAGCGCGCGAATGCCTCCCATGGCCACAAAATTCTTCACACCGGGCGCAAACACAGGATTTGATTTCGACAGCTCGGCCAATCGTGCTTCGTCAATCTTGGTCACCCGCGCCATCGCCGGCAAGCGCATGACGCGGATCTCCGCCTCCGGCAGTGCGTAGCAGGCATCGGCAATCAAGCCCGAGGTAATGAAGCCACCGGACAAAGCCTGGTCATACACCAACCCGATGACGCGATGCCCCTGCCGCCGTGCCAGCTCGACGCAACAGCCCAGGTGGGCCATGTAGCGATTGATGCCCAGCAGCTCGTCACGGTGGCGCAGTCGTTGGCCCTGTGTGTCCACCAGCAAAATAATGGGGCGTCCCGGATGCTCGCGGACCGTCTCCAGCACCACGCGGGCCTGGGCCAATGCGAGTTCTACTCCGATTGGCGCGTGGTCGGTGGTGCCCACCACGGTGACGGTGCGGCCATTCACATCAGCCGAGCCACTGAGCAGCTCGCCTTCGTGTGTCACGCGATGGGTGCTGCCAAAAAGCGCGACCAGTAAAGACGTCCAGTTCATGCCAGCTCCTTCAAGGTGAGTGCTTTCAAGGCCTGGATATCTTGTGCTTCCAGATCAGCGACCAGCGCCGGATCGGGCACGCCCGCACGCTGCCAGACGTCCAGTGCGTCCCGACAGTCGCCGTAACGGGTCAAGCGGTCCGATAGAAGCGCGTGTTCAGCTTCCATCGCCGCCAGGCTCAAGGGCCGGGATTGATTCAGCAAGGCCACGGCGGCTTCACGAAATGCAGCCACATCGTCTTCCACCAGCACGTCGCAATCGCCAATCAGGTAGCGATGTTTGCCGCCCGTGGTGCGCCACACCAGCGCGCGGTCACGCGAGTCGAACTCTTCAACGCCGTTGGATGACTCAATCACTTCAGGGCCGGACATGGCCAGGCGGCCCATGTCGCTCATCACCACATGGTCCGCGCAGCGGGCGATCAAGCCCATGCCGCCGAAACAGCCGTTGGCGCCGCCGATCAGCATCAGCACCGGAATGCCGCTGGCGCGTGCGTCGAGCAGGGCGCGCATCACTTCAGACACCGCAATCAAACCCGCATTGGCCTCGTGCAGGCGCACGCCACCGGATTCGGCCAGCACGATGACCGCCGCCGGTTTGACTCTCAATGCGCGCTTGAACAAGCCGACCAGCTTGGCACCATGCACCTCGCCCACGCCGCCGCCCATGAACTCGCCCTCTTGCGCGGCGATCAGCACCGTTTTTCCACCGAGGGTGCCACTGCCAATGACGACGCCATCGTCAAAAGAGGACGGCACCCCCAGCAGTGCCAGGTGCGGACTCACGACGCGTTCGCCAGGGCCCAGGATTTCCAGGAATGAATCAGCATCCAGGAGATGCGCGACGCGCTCGCGGGCTGTCGATTCAGCAAAACTGAGATTCATGACTTGCCCCCTGCGTGCGTTGGTAATTCCGCTGCGGCCTGATCGAGCCGCAGGCTCACCACCGCAGGCGTCGCCCCCATGTCGTTGATCGAGATGGCAATGCCCGAGAGGCGATGACGATCCTGAAAGTCCTGCACCACCGCTTCCCAGATCGGGGCAAAGCCCCGCGCCGAGGTGGTGATGTCCACGGTGCACTCCGGGCTTTGGATGCTGGGTTCCAGCATCACCTCCAGGTTGCCTGAACCGACCACGCCGACCAGGATCGGTTTGAAGTCGCCCGGCGTTTGCTGCCCCGCGAAATGGAAGTGAAGTTTTTCCATTGTGGTGTCCTTGTTTCCTTACCAGTTACGGAACCGTTTTGGCGGGTTGTAAAGCCCGCCCGACGCACGCACCAAATCCCGCATGGAGCGGGCAGCCAGCAGGCTGCGCGTGGCATCGCGCTTGTCCACGCCGATGTCTTCGGCGCGCTGGATCACACCCCGATCCCGCAGGTTCTCGACCATGCGACGGTCACGCGCCATGCCCACCGGCGTGAAGCCGGCCACGCCGCGAATCGCCTGCTCGCGCTCTTCATCGGTGCGACAGAGCAACAGGTTGGCAATACCCTCTTCGGTCAGGATGTGGGTGACATCGTCGCCGTAAATCATCACCGGCGGAATTTCCATGTGAGCCTGCTCCGCCAGTTGCCAGGCGTCCAGCTTTTCCACAAAAGCGGGTTGCATGTGCTCGCGGAAAGTCTCCACAATTTGTACGACAAGTTTTTGGCCACGCGGCATGGCCGAGACGCCGGTGCGCCCCTGGCGCGCCTGGGCGCCCGCTTTCAGCCACGCTGGCGTGGCGTGGCGGCGTCCTCGTGCATCGGCGCCCATATTGGGTGCGCCACCAAAGCCCGCGATGCGGCCCAGCGTGGCGGTGGAGCTGTGGCCGTTCAGGTCAATTTGCAGCGTGGACCCGATGAACATGTCGCAGGCATAGTGGCCTGCCGCCTGGCACATGGCCCGGTTGCTGCGCATGCTGCCGTCGGCGCCGGTGAAAAACACATCTGATCGCGCCTTGATGTAGTTTTCCATGCCCAACTCGGAGCCAAAGGAATGGACCGACTCGACCCAGCCGGCCTCAATTGCAGGGATCAGGGCCGGGTGCGGATTGAGCGCCCAGTGCTTGCAAATCTTGCCTTTGAGTCCGAGCGAGTCGGCGTAGGTGGGCAGCAGCAGCTCAATCGCCGCGGTATCGAACCCAATGCCGTGGTTCAAGCGCTGGACACCGTATTCGGCGTAAATCCCCTTGATGGCCATCATCGCCATCAGCACCTGGATTTCCGATATTTGCGCCGGGTCACGCGTGAACAGCGGCTCGATCAGGTTGGGCTTGGGCGCCAGAATGACAAAGTCCACCCAGTCGCCCGGAATATCCACACGCGGCACGGTATCCACCCACTCGTTCACTTGAACGATCACAATCCCGCTCTTGAAAGCGGTGGCTTCCACAATCGCCGGGGTGTCTTCGGTGTTGGCACCCGTATAGAGGTTGCCGTGCTTATCCGCCGACTGGGCACAAACCAGGGATACACGCGGGGTCAGGTCGATGAAGTAACGGGAAAAAAGCTCCAGATAGGTGTGGATGGCCCCAATCTGAATCTGCCCGGCGGAGACCATTTTGGCCAAGCGTGCGCTTTGCGGACCCGAGAAAGAAAAGTCAAGTTTGGAGGCAATGCCGTTTTCAAACAAATCCAGGTGCTCGGGCAATGCCAGGACCGACTGCACCATGTGGAGGTCATGCACCTGGGCGGGGTCCAACTGCGTCAAGGCCCGCGCCAGGAAGTCGGCCTGCTTTTGGTTATTGCCCTCGAGGCAAACCCGGTCACCGGACTCCAGGACGGCCGTCAGCAGCTTCGTGACATCGTTTGAGGCAACCTGTTTGCCACTTAAGCCATCGCCCAATGCGGCGACAGCGCGTGCCAAGCGGCGAGCCCGGCTTTGCGCTTGCAGGTTCCACTGTCTATGCGGAGCATTCATGAGGTAGCTTTCAATCATGGGAAGAATGGAGGGATACAAGAGGACGCCCTCACGGCCCGGAAGGTGAGCGATGGTGAGGCCGCACTTGTTCAGCCCACAATGGCCTTAGTCGCGAGGTACAGCACCGAGGGTCCCAATAAGCAGCCGACGCCCGTATGGAAAGTCGCTACGAGTGCACCGTAAGGCACCAGCCGACGATCCGTGGCCGCGAGTCCGGCGGAAACGCCGCTGACGGTTCCCGCCAGGCCACCAAAGATCATGGCGGAGCGGGGTGTCTTCAGGCCCATAAATTTAGCCGCAAAGGGGGTACCGACCATGACGATGATGGCCTTGATGAGGCCGGTAGCGATTGACAGCGCGATCACGTCGGAACTCGCGCCGATGGCTGCGCCGGTAATCGGCCCGACGATATAGGTCACTGCACCGGCACCAATGGTGGTCATGCTCACCGCGTCGGTATAACCGAATGCGCGGGCGATCAAGGCACCGATGACAAAGGGGATGACCGTGCCCAGCAACAAGGACAACGCCCCTATCATGCCGGCCTTGCGGGCTTCAGAGGGTTGAACCTCGAAGGCGGTGGCGACAATGGCGAAGTCCCGGAACATGGCGCCGCCCATCAGCCCGATGCCAGTCAGCAAGGGAAAGTCTGCCAGGCCTTTTTCCCCACTGGTCATGCGGCCCCCGAAATAGGCCAGTCCTAGTCCGATCACGATAGCGATGGCTGAGCCGTGAACATACCCAAGGGTTAGTCGGCGTGAGATGACACCCGCCAGCCAAATTGCGACACCGACACAAGCAAAGGCCGTGACCAGACCATTTGCAATCAATATTTTGTTCAACATTTCTAACATGACATGGTCCTCGGGTTTAAACGTCTTCTTCTTCGGTAAATTCAAGGTGGTGCGCGGGAGGAAATGCGGTGTCGTCACGGCCACTGCGACTGAGGGCCGCAATGACGCAGGCGCAAGCGGCCGCAGCGGCAATAGCCGACAGCAAGGCCACAGGCCCGCCCTTGAGGGCGGCAACAACGTTCTGATTGGCCGCCATGGCGACGACGACGGGAATGTACATGGCGCCCCAGAACCCGACGCCAGCTTCGGTTTCCTTGGGCATCAGCCCCTTATCGTGCAAATATATTTTCAAGAAAATCAGCATCAACATGGCGATGCCAACTCCGCCGACGTTCGATTTAACACCTATGGCGACGCCGAGTAGGTCGCCCAAAAAAAGACCTGTCAAATGGCATAACGCCAACAAAGCCGTTCCGTAAATAATCATCTTTTGTCTCCTGCAATTGTTCTGTCTGTTGTCAAGTTCGTTGTCTTCTCTAGCCCTAAAGAGAGCTTGTCGGTTTGGCGTGTCTTCTTCTTTCTATTTGAGATCCAGTCGTTTTTCTGAGGAATTTTCGATAATGTATATCTTTTTATATATATTGTATACAAGATACTTACTTTTTATACAAAATAACCGTTGGCGTAGAATTCAGGTGCACAAGGACTAAAAATGGATGAAGTTATTTCCAACTCGATTCGCCGTTCTGAGCAACTTGGGGGACAGATAGAGGAGCGCATCGTCACCGGGTTCTATCCGCCAGGAACCCGCCTGGATGAACAGGAACTGGCCGCAAGCTTCGGCGTATCCCGCACGCCAGTCCGGGAAGCCCTCATACAACTGGCCTCGATCGGACTGATCGATATCCGGCCACGGCGTGGCGCCATCGTTCCTGAAATGAAGGTCGAACGTCTTCTGGAAATGTTCGAAGTGATGGCGGAACTGGAGGCTATGTGCGGCCGTCTTGCAACGAGACGCATCCGGCCTGCAGAATTGATGCAACTTGAGGCCGCTCATCAAGCTTGCGCAGCGGCGCGAGATGCGAGTGACCCCGACACCTATTACCAGTTAAATGAGGTTTTCCATCACCGCATTTACGAGGCGAGCCACAACAGCTTCCTCACAGAACAGGCGACAGCGCTGCATCGCCGCTTGCGCCCCTACCGCCGCCTACAGTTACGGGTGCGCAACCGCATGGACTCGTCGTTTTTGGAACATTCTGGAATCATGGCCGCCATCAAAGCCGAGGAGAGCGACAAGGTTGCTGAAGAGCTTCGCAACCATGTGCTGGTTCAAGGTGAGCGCTTTACCGACCTAATTTCTAACCTGCAACAGTTAAACGCCGGAGAGCGAGGGGTAAAGTAGGCTCGCCCGGTCAGGCGTTGGACGCGCTTTTGGTGACGTTACTCACCAGTCCGTAAAATAACCATCCTCCGGCAAAGCCGGAGGTTTTCATAAATGTGAGCCGCTCAAAGCGGCTAAACAGGGACGCTTACGCGGCCCCTACTCTTTGAGCCACCGAAACGGTGGCAACTTATCTCCACAG
>NZ_QEII01000261.1 GCF_003347515.1 Rhodoferax ferrireducens
AAGCCCACCAGCGCCGCCACCGACAGTGGCTGACCGGAAATCCACAGGGCGATCACGCTGCCGACCAGCGCCAGCGGAATGTTGCCCATGATGATGGCCGTGAGCACCACTGAGCGGTAACGGCTGTACAGCACCAGAAAGATCATAGTCAGCGAGATCAGCGCCAGCACCCCGATCAGGCGCGCCGCCTGCTCCTGGGCCTGGAACTGCCCCTCCAACGCCGTGAAATAGCCTTCGGGCATCGCCTTGGCATTCAGCTCGGTACGAATCGACTCGATCACCCGCGACATGTCCGAGCCATCGGTGTTGGCCGAGATCACGATGCGGCGGCGCGCATTCTCACGACTCACCTGATTGGGGCCGTCGCCGTCCTCAATCAACGCCAGCTTGGACAGCGGCACATGCCCGCCCGGCGTCTCGATCAGCAGGTTGGATAATTCCTGCAAGCCGCGCCCGCTCTCGGGCAACTTCACCACCAGGTCAAAGCGACGGTTGCCTTCAACAATCTGCGTGACGCGCTCGCCCTCGATCATCTGCTCCAGCGAGCGCAAGAGCGTGCCGGGCGCCACCCCGTAGCGTGCCGCCTGCTCGTAGTCGATGCGGATCTTGATCTGCGGGATCAGCACCTGCTTTTCAATCTGCAAATCGGTGATGCCGGGAATCTTCGCCAGCCGGTCGCGCAGATCGGTCGCCAGGCCACGCAGGGTATCGAGGTCGTCGCCATAGACCTTCAAGGCAATCTGGGCCCGCACGCCCGACAGCAGGTGATCGAGCCGGTGCGAGATCGGTTGGCCGACGTTGCTGGCGGCCGGCAGCACGGCCAGGCGCGCGCGAATGTCACCGATGACCGCCTCGCGCGAACGTTCGGACGCCTTCAGGTCCACGTCCATCTCGGTGGAATGAACCCCTTCGGCGTGCTCGTCCTGCTCGGCGCGGCCGGTGCGGCGACCGACCTTGATCACTTCCGGCACCGCAGCGACCAGCTGCTCGGCCAGCAGGCCGATGCGGTTCGACTCGGCCAGCGAGGTGCCGGGGTTGAGCACCACACCCACCGTCAGCGTGCCCTCATTGAACGGCGGCAGAAAGGCGCGCGCAAAGAACGGAATGCTGGCCACCGCCACAATCACCGCCGCCAGCGCGCCCAACAGCAGCGGGCGCGCTCGCTCGAACGACCAATGCAGCAGCTGGGCGTCCCAATGCTTGAGCTTGACCACCAGCGGGCTGTCGCCGTGGCCAAGTTGCTTCATCCGGGGCAAGAGGAAATAGGCCAGCACCGGCGTCACCGTGACCGACACGACCATGCTGGCCAGGATCGAGACGATGTAAGCAATACCCAGCGGCGTGAACAAACGCCCCTCAATGCCGGGCAGCACGAACAAGGGCACGAACACCAGCACGATGATGAGCGTGGCGTAAACAATGGCCGAGCGCACTTCCAGCGTGGCTTTCGCGATCACTTCCGCCACCGGCCGCGGCATCGCCAGCGCGCTATTGAGCTTGAGACGGCGCAAGACGTTTTCCACGCCGACCACGGCATCGTCCACCAGCTCGCCAATGGCAATGGCCAGGCCACCCAGCGTCATGGTGTTGATGGACAGGCCGAAGTAGTGAAACACCAGCGCCGTCACCAGCAGCGAGACCGGAATGGCCGTGAGCGAGATCAGGGTGGTGCGCACATTGAGCAGGAATAGAAACAGAATCACCGCCACCAGAATCGCCCCGTCGCGCAGCGCTTCCTCGACGTTGCGCACTGAATGCTCGATGAAATCGGCCTGCTTGAACAGGAACTGCGGGGCTTCCATGCCCTGCGGCAAGCCTTTTGACAGTTCGAGCATGGCTTGTTCCACGGCGCGCGTCAGCGTCACGCTGTCGGCGCTGGGTTGCTTCTGCACCGACAAGACCACCGCCGGCTTGCCATTGAAGCCGGCGTCGCCGCGCTTGATGGCCGGGGCCAGCTTCACCTCCGCCACCTGCTTCAGCAGAATTGGCTGCTCGTTTTTTACCGCCACGACCAGGTTTTGCAAATCCTCGATGCGCGTGGTACGACCGATCTGGCGAATCAGGTACTCGCGCCCCTGCGCCTCCAGAAAACCGCCGCTGGTGTTGGCGCCAAAGTCTTTCAACGCGCCTTCCAGCTTCTCGCGCTCAACGCCCAATGCCTTCAATTGCGCCGGGTTGATCTCGACCCGGTACTGCTTGACTTCGCCGCCGATCGCAATCACCTGCGCGATCCCGGGAATGGTCAACAGGCGCGGGCGCATCACCCAGTCCGCGTATTCGCGCACCTGCATCGGGTTCACTTTCGCCGGGTCAGCGGGCAAAGCGATCAGCAGGATCTCACCCATGATCGACGAGATCGGGCCCAGCTGCGGCACCACGCCCGGCGGCAACTGCTCGCGCACCAGATTCAGCCGCTCGCTGACCTGCTGGCGGTTGCGGTAGATGTCGGAGCCCCAATCAAACTCGACGTAGACGATGGACAGACCCACGCCCGACACCGAACGCACGCGGCTCACGCCGGGCATGCCGTTCATGCTCGACTCGACCGGCGCGGTCACCAGTTGCTCGACCTCCTCCGGCGCCATGCCGCCCACCTCGGTCATCAAGGTCACGGTCGGCTTGTTGAGGTCGGGGAACACATCGACCGGCATTTTTTGAACCGTGAAGATCCCATAGACCACCAGCAGCAAGGCAATGCCCAGCACAATCAGCCGCTGTTTCAGGCTGGTGTTGATGATGAAATCGAACATGCCTAGCGCACCTGTGCCAGCAGATTGGCGCCGACGCTGACGACGCGCTCACCGCTGGCGATGCCCGCAGTGACAGCCACCGTGCCAGCGTCCAGCGGCTGACTGCTCACCTTGCGCGGGCCAAAGCGCTCCGCGCCGAGATGCACCCAGACCACGGTGTCGCCGGCGCTGTTGCGCGCCAGGGCGGCTTGCGGCACGGCCACGCCTTTGGACGTGCGCGAGGTCTTGGCAATCACCTTCACCGGCTGGCCCACGGCCACCGGGGCGTTCTGGGCTTTGACGCGAAACAGCAGCGGCAAGGCCTGTTCGCGCAACTGCCGGCCACCGCCGACAAACTGCAAGTCCAGCGCACCGCCCGGCAGCGGCACGCTGGCGCTGCTGATGCCTTCGACCAGCGCCGGGTCGTAAGCCAGGGCTTCGACGGCCAGCCGAGCCGGATCGACGATCTCGAACAAAACCTCCCGCGCTTCGACCACCTGGCCGTTCACCACGCTGGCGGCGCTGATCACGCCCGACACCGGCGCCACCAGCGCCTCGGCGTCGCCCAGACTGCCGCCCACGGCGGCGCGGCGCTGCTTCAAGGCGGTCAGCTCAAAACGGGCGGCCTCAATCTCTTTCTGCGGCACCGAACCTTCGAGTTCCGCATAGCGCGCTACCTTGCGTTCGGCAATGGCCAACTGCGACTCCAGTTCAGCCAGGGTGGCGCGCTGG
>NZ_QEII01000262.1 GCF_003347515.1 Rhodoferax ferrireducens
TCGTCAGCTTCTACAACAGCCAGCGGTTGCACTCCACACTGGGCAACTTGCCACCCAATGCTTTCGAGCAGAAATCGGCAATCAAACAACCTATCGGTCTGTACGAAAAAACTTGACCAGGACACTGTCGACAAACAGGCTTAGCTTGATCGTCACAAACTTTTCCAGGAACTCACGCGCTCTCGACCCCTCTTCCATGCTGCCCGCAAGGACCTCGGTGTCATAGCAGAGGACGTAAGTGGCCTGAGAGAGCTTGAACGTGCGCTTCGTTGCGAACAACACATTGTTCGTTGTTTTCGCGTCCAAGCGATCCAGGTCGTCGATAACGATGATTACGCGACGGCCGATGCGGCGAAGAACATCGTCAATGTCATCGAGAAGTTCATCGACCGTTTCCTGCGAGGGCTCCAGTGAAAGCTTGAAACCTAGGAAAGAAACGTCGGCCTTTCCGTTGATCAATCGGGTATACCGGGACGCCGCTGGCCTGAACTCTGGTGCGAAGACCTTGCTTTGGATGGCGGCCGATAGATCGCGAATAAGGCGATCCGCAAGGTCAGGCTCAGAGGCATAGCGGAGTGGCTCGAATCGACAAACAATGACCTTGTCCGCGGCACTTTCCCAGTAGCGCTCAGCAAGGTTGATGAAGCTGGTCTTGCCGACACCCCATGGGCCATCGACACCAAAAACCAGCCCTGGGTGTGCGCCGCTTGCGAGGACTGTCTCTGCGAACGACGTTGCCTGACTCTCGCTCGCCAGCAAATCGTCCCTCTTGTCATCGATTTCCTCGTCCGTGATGAAGTACAGCTGCGGAGGTACCTTCTTTGGCCTCGGCCAGTACTGCTGAAAGAGGGGCGATAACAGTACAGTGCAGAGAAGGAGAAAAACGACTGGCGCCCAATGAGGATCCGCAGATCTCAGCGCTGCATGGAATTTCGAAAGCCACGGCAAGGTCAGTGCGTTGGACCAAACTCCGACGCCTATCGCCATCAGCAAGTCAAGCCGAAAACTGCGAACCATTCGCGTAGCGGCAACGGATGCGCCTCGTCTGACTGCATAAGTCAGACAGAGCGCCAGTCCGGTGAAAATCCCAACGACCTTCGCCCAGAGAGAAATGTCATTTAGCTCCTGAGCGAACCCGCCACCAAGGTAAAAGGTAGCCCGGCAGATCTCTGCCCCAACAAAGCCAACTATGAACAACCTGGCAAAGACCAGTAGCTCGGGCATCTTCATCGCTGGCTTTGAAACGTTCATTGATCATCCTCCTGATACAGCGCGGCGAGTCCGCGCTCCTGTCGACATTGCAGCCGACGATATCACTCTAGATGTGCAAAAGGGTCTGGCCAAGTTCTCACTCACCAGCACCAGCCAATGGTTTGAGCCTAAATTCGTACTCCAAATGTTGTACTAATCTGAAGCTGTCGTTCGGACGAGCGAAACGAAAGGCAGCTTGTGCCCGTTGAAGTCCGCCACGAACGGCTTTTGAAGGGCAATGAATTGGGTAACCCGTAAGCTGCCTGTCGTGACCGGCGGCAAAGGGTCTTCTGGAGCCGGTCACAATCACCCGAACCCGACCGTCAAAATTGAAAGTCAGGTATGGAGAAAGCTGTGGACCCGGATTGCAGCGAAGCGGGTGCTCGTTGAACTCAGGTGGCGGTCAAGTCTCGGCCAATTGCGTTCACGCGCGAACGTCTGCTCTCAGCTGTTCCGATACGCCGACCTCGTCATCTCCAATAGAACGAACGCCCTTGGCAAAGGGCCTCTGGATCAATGTCGGACGTGGAAATGTGATCGGAGTCTATGGGCGCCGCAGGTATGCACTTAGCCCCGCCGCGAGCGCCGCGAAAGTCACCGCACAGCGTGGGCTCTCTCGCAGGTCTTCGTGCATCGCGATCCAGGTGTCCATCGTCAGCGAAAACTTGGTCTTCAATACGCGAACGATTGCTTCGTCCCTCGCCGCCAGCGCCGACTGGCAAATGCCGATGCCGAAGCCTGCGCGGATAGCAGCCAGATGCACCAGGTCGCTGTCGGCACGAAATGCAAAGGCAGCCCGCGAGAACGCCGGGAACTGATCCTGCAACTTCCGGATGAACGCATTCTCGTGATCGAAACCAATGATCGCGTGCCCCGACAACTCATCCATTGATTTGGGCACGCCGTGCTCCGTCAGGTAGCGCTCATGTGCGTGCAGCCCCACTTCGACGCCGCCAACCCGTTTGGCCACCAGCGCGTCCTGTGAAGGCCGGAACATGCGGACAGCAATGTCGGCCTCGCGATGCAGCAGATCGTCCACCTTGTTCGACAGAACCAGTTCGATGATCAACTTTGGGTGTTCCCTGCGCAGCGCCGCAAGGATCGGAGGGAGCACCTCGACGCCGATGACCTCGCTCGCAGTCAGGCGCACCGTCCCGCGAACGCCTGATCCGTGGCTGCTGGCCACCCTGCGCAGCGCTGCCGCGGTCGTTGCCAGACCAGCGGCATAGGGCAGCAGTTCGAGCGCGGCGTCCGTCGGCGCAAAGCCATCGAATGTGCGCGTGAACAGCTTCAACCCGAGCGCCGTCTCGAGGCTGTCGATGTGGCGTCCGACCGTCGGCTGGGTCAGCCCCATGGTGCGTCCAGCTGCCGACAGCGAACCGGTCTCCAGTACCCTGAGGAAGGTTCGGTACCACTCCCAGTTCGGCTCATTCTCGGTCATGGTATGCATTTATTTATAGAGGTAATGCGATTTTAGGTAATTTTCATTTACCCGACGATTTTGTAAACTGCAATCCATAGCAACGACAGCATTCGACCTCAACGGCGCCCAGCATGAACAACTCGGCCCTCGCCACGGATCTGAAGGCCGCGCTGTCGCGCGTCTCGTTGATCGCTACGGCCCTCTTTCCCCCTCATTCAACTTAAGTTCAACCCCGGGAGAATTTTCATGTCTAAAGTAGCCCTGTTCGGCGCCGCTGGCGCCATCGGTCAAAGCATCGCCGCCGCCCTCAGCAGCGAAGGCAAGCCCTACCGTGTGATCGGTCGCACCGAAGCGAGCCTGCGCAAGGCCTTCGGCGCCGATCGGCTGGCCGAGATCGTCACCTGGAACCCCGACTCGCCGGCCTCCGTGCGGGCCGCGGCAACTGGTGTCAAGACGCTGATCTACCTGGTCGGCGTGAACTACTGGCAGTTCGAGCTTCACCCCGAACTCATGCGCAAGACGCTTGCCGGCGCCATCGCTGCGGGGGTCAAGAACATCATCTTGATCGGTACCGTCTACCCCTACGGCATGACGAAGGCCAACCCGGTCCGGGAAGATCAGCCCCGTGAGCCGAATTCCTTCAAGGGACGCATGCGCAAGGCGCAGGAGGAACTGCTGATGCAGGCGCACGCGGACGGCCGGATCAACGCGACCGTCTTGCGCCTGCCGGACTTCTACGGTCCCGGCGTAGAGACCAGCCTGCTGCACCTCCCAGCGGTGGCCGCCGTCAATGGCGGCACGGCGGACATGGTCGGGCCGATCGACCCGCCGCATGAGTTCGTCTTCGTGCCCGATGTCGGTCCCGTGGTCGCCAAGCTGGTGGACACTCCAGCCGCATTCGGGAAGATCTGGAACTTAGCAGGCGCGGGCATCACCTCGCAGCGCGAGCTGGTATCGGAGATGGAACGTCAGACCGGCAAGAGGCTCAAGCTGCGGGTAGCAGGCAAGACAATGCTGCGCCTGATCGGTCTTTTCAAACCCGTCGTGCGCGAGATGGTCGAGATGAATTACCTGCTGACCGATCCGGTGATCATGGACGACTCAGCGCTGCAGCAATTGATCGGACCGATTCGCAAGACGCCGTATGCGGAAGGCATTCGTCAGACGCTAGCCGCCGTGGCGAGCAAACGCTAGCTGGCCGTTGCAGCCTGAGGAGGACGACGAGCCGGGGGCATTGATGGTGGCACGATGAGGAACCAGACGACCTGTGCGGGTACGCTGTCACACTCCCCCTGGGCTTCTGTCGTCAAGGTCGCGTTGGGCTTCAGCGCGAGAGGTGCAAAGCCCGTCAACGAACGACGGTTCTTCGGCGCCAAATCCAAAGAGTCGAGCGTCAACTCAGTCGAAAGCTGAAGTCCACTTGTCGATGGCTCGAATGTCAGGTTTCGGGCGCCCAATCTGGCTCGGCATATGTCAGCAAAGGGGCTTCCGGGCATTCAGACTGCACCATCGACTGGCACAACAACCTGAGTAAACTTGCAGCATCTCGCCTTGCCGACCTTCTATGGGAGAACTCAGACATGCCCACCAAGACGTTCACAAGCGGCCGCATCAAGAAGGCCGACTACGACACCGCATCGCGACAGCTAGACCTGCATTGGGACAACAAAACCGTCCTGGCCTACAAGCAGGTTCCTGAAGAGGTTTATCGGCGGCTTTGCAGCGCACCCAACCCGACGACGTACTGGGAGGACCGGATCGCCGAGGAGTATCCGAAGGGCATACCGATGACGTCCAGTGCGGCGCCAGATGGCGCCAAGAAGCTCAATGACCTGTTTGGGGGTGGGGACTGAGTGGTTCGGCCAGAAGGCCATCAGACACTCTCCATCACCCGCAACACCTCGTCCCCATAAGCCTCCAGCTTTTTCGCCCCAATGCCGCTGAGGCCCTGCAGGTCGTCCAGCGATTGCGGTGCGCGTTCGGCAATCGCGACCAGGGTGGCGTCGTGAAAAATCACGTAGGCGGGCAGGTTGTGTTCTTTCGCCACCTCGGCACGCCAGGCTTTCAATGCCACGTAGCGCGCCTGACCCTCGGCGTCCAGTGATGCGGGTGCCTTGACCACCGAAGCGGTGCTGCCGCGTTTGGCCTTGCGCTCGGCCGGGGTCGAGACCGATTCGCGCAGCTGCACCGGCACCTCGCCCTTGAGCACGGCGCGCGAACCCTCGGTCAGCTTCAGCGTATTGAAGGCCTCGGCATCGACCGCCACGGCGCCGATGGCGATCAGCTGGCGCAGCACGCCGCGCAGTTGTACTTCGCTGAAGGCCGAGCCAATGCCAAAGGTACTCAGGGTTTCGTGCCCGCGCTGCGTCACCTTCTCGGTGGATTTGCCGCGCAGAATGTCCATGATGTGCACCGCGCCATAGCTGCCGCCCATCTGCTGCACGCGGTAAATGGTGCTGAGCAGCTTGCGCGCGCAATCGGTGCCGTCCCACACCGCCGGCGGCCGCAGGCAGTTGTCGCAATTGCCGCAGGCTTTGCTCTCCTCGCCAAAGTAGTGCAGCAGGCGCACACGGCGGCAATCGGTGGCCTCGCTCAGGCCCAGCAACGCATCGAGCTTGCCGCGCAGGCCCTGCTTGAATTCTTCGCCGGCCGGGCTCTCGTCGATCATGCGGCGCTGGTTCACCACGTCCTGCAAGCCGTAGCACATCCAGGCGTCGGCGGCCTCGCCGTCGCGCCCGGCGCGGCCGGTCTCCTGGTAATAGCCCTCGATGTTTTTCGGCATGTCCAGGTGCGCGACAAAACGCACATCGGGCTTGTCAATGCCCATGCCGAAAGCTATTGTTGCCACCATCACAATGCCTTCGCTGCGCAGAAACTGGTCCTGGTTGGCTTGGCGCACCTTGGTGTCCAGCCCGGCGTGGTAGGGCAAGGCCGCGATGCCCTCGTCGCACAACATATTGGCAATCTCTTCCACCCGTTTGCGCGACTGGCAGTAGACGATGCCGGCCTCGCCCCGGTGCTCGTTGGAGATGAAGCGCAGCAGCTGCTGCGTGGCCTGCGTCTTTTCCACGATGGTGTAGCTGATGTTGGGACGGTCAAAGCTGCTGAGAAACAGGCGCGCGTCCTGCAACTGCAGACGCTCCACGATATCGGCGCGGGTCAGTGTGTCGGCGGTGGCGGTGAGCGCGATGCGCGGCACGTTGCCATAGCGCTCGTGCAGCACCGTCAAGGCGCGGTATTCGGGTCGGAAGTCATGGCCCCACTGGCTCACGCAGTGCGCCTCGTCGATGGCAAACAGGCTCAATTTGCCGCGCTCGTACAAGGAGTCGAGCTGCGCCAGGAAACGCGGCGTCGTCACCCGCTCGGGCGCGCAATACAGCAAGGTGATGTCGCCGCGCAGCAGGCGTTTTTCCACCTGCGCGGCTTCCTCGAACGACAGGGTGGAATTGAGAAACGCGGCGCTGACCCCGGCTTCGTGCAGCGCGCCGACCTGGTCGTGCATCAGCGCGATCAGCGGCGAAATCACCACGGTGATGCCCTGCCCGGCCTGCTCGCGCGCGATCGCCGGAATCTGGTAACACAGCGATTTGCCGCCGCCGGTGGGCATCAGCACGAGTGCGTCGCCGCCCGCCACAGCGTGCTCGATGATGGCTTGCTGCGGCCCGCGGAACTCGCCGTAGCCGAAGACTTCTTGAAGAATGAGATGGATAGACAAAATCTGTAGCTATAAATTTAATAGCTGCTTGCGCAGACTATACGGGGGCTAGAGGTCAATTTCTTATATAAAACTGCCATAACCTCGTCATTGCGAGCGCAGCGCGGCAATCCGGGAGCCATGGATTGCCGCGCTGCGCTCGCCATGACGACGAGGTAAACACCCCTATTGTCCCGGGATTTGGAACTGACCCGACTTCAGTCCAGCGTCTGGCGGTAACGTTTGAGGGCGATGGCGCCGACGACGAGCAAAAACAAGGCCATCGGCCAGAGGTTGGCGGCGATTTCGCTGAAGGTGGCGCCCTTGAGCATGATGGCGCGCACGGCCCGCAAAAAATGGGTCAGCGGCAGTATTTCGCCCAGGCCCTGCGCCCACGGCGGCATGCCGCGAAACGGGAACATGAAGCCAGACAGCAGCATTGAGGGCAGAAAGAAGAAAAACGTCATCTGCATCGCCTGCAGCTGGTTGGTCGCCAGGGTCGAGAAGGTAAAGCCCACGCCCAGATTGGCCAGCATGAACAAGCCAATGACCGCCATCAGGAGCGTAAAACTGCCCACGATCGGCACCTGAAACAAGAGAATGGCCGCCAGCACAATGACGATCAACTGCACGTAACCAATGATGATGTAGGGCGTGATCTTGCCCACCATCACCTCGAACGGCCGCACCGGCGTGGCCAGCAGGTTTTCCATGGTGCCGCGCTCGCGCTCGCGCGTCATGGCCAGCGAGGTCAGCATCACCATGGTCATGGTCAGAATGGTGCCGATCAGACCGGGCACGATGTTGTAGCGGGTCAGGCCTTCGGGGTTGTAGCGGCGGTGAATGCGCAGCTCGAACGGCGGCTCGCGCGACTGCAGCCCGGCCAGCGCGCCCTTGAGGTCATGCGCCAGCGCCAGCGGCGTGATTTGCCCCAGAGCCGCGATGGCGTTGCTGGCGGCGGACGGGTCGGTGGCGTCTACCGCCACCAGCACGGCGGGTTTTTCGCCGCGCACCACGCGCCTGGAGAAATCCGGCGGAATCGCCAGCACGAACTGGACCTCGCCGGTTTCCAGCAGGCGCTCCGCCTGCACCTCGGTGGTCGGTTGGGCCACGATGTGGAAATAACCGGTGTTCTGGACAGAGGCCACCAGGCTGCGTGCCAGCGGCCCGTTGTCGTAGGCCACCAGCGCGGTCGGCAAGCCCTTGGGGTCGTTGTTAATGGCGTAGCCAAACAGGATCAGCTGCATCACCGGCACGCCGATGGCCATGGCAAAGGTCAGGCGCTCGCGCATCATCTGCTGGAACTCCTTGATGATGATGGCCGCCACGCGCGCGAAGGAGAAGGAGGCGCTCATGCGGCGACTCCCCGGTCGGTGTCACGCGCCTGGTCCATCAGGCTGATGAACACATCTTCCAGATCCGCCTGGGCAGGCGTCAATTGCAGCTCGGGGCGTTCCCGGTACGGTGCAAGCGAAGCTTCCAGCAGCGCCGGATCAACGCCGGCCACATGCAGGGTATTGCCAAACGCCGAAACGCTGAGCACGCCGGGCAAGGCCTGGATCGGCGCCACCAGGGCCTCCAGATGCTCACCGACGATGGACCAGACGGCCAGGCCGGCCCGCTCGATGATGTCGGCCTGCGTGCCGCGTGTCAGCACCTGGCCGTTGGCGATGTACATCAGTTCGTGGCAGCGGGCCGCCTCGTCCATGTAGTGGGTCGAGACCAGCACCGTGATGCCCTGCGCCGCCAGCCGGTGAATTTCATCCCAGAAATCGCGCCGCGCTTTGGGGTCAACGCCGGCGGTCGGCTCGTCGAGCAGCAAGAGGCGCGGCTCGTGCAATAGGCAGGCCGCCAACGCCAGGCGCTGTTTCCAGCCACCGGACAGGGCACCGGCTAGCTGGCGCTGGCGATCCGTCAAGCCGAGGCGCCCCAGCGTCTGGTCCACCGCCTGCTTGCGTTGCGGCAGCTCGAACAGGCGGGCCACGAAGTCCAGGTTTTCGCGGATCGTCAGGTCTTCGTACAGGCCAAAGCGCTGCGTCATGTAGCCGACCTGGTGCTTGATCTGCGCCGCCTGGCGAATGATGTCCAGCCCCAGGCAGGTGCCCGAGCCGCTGTCGGGCGTCAGCAGCCCGCACAGCATACGGATGGTGGTGGTTTTGCCGCTGCCGTTGGGCCCGAGAAAGCCGCAGATGCGTCCGGTTTCCAGCTGGATCGACAAGTTGTCGACGACGGCGCGCCCGCCGTAACGCTTGGTCAGGCCGCTGACGTCAACCGCCAGGGTCACGGCGTGGCCCCGGCCACCGGCAGCACATCGACCGGCTGGCCGGGCTTGAGCCGGGCGCCGTCGGCCGGGCTGGGCCGCGCTTCCACCATGAACACCAGCTTGGCGCGCTGCGCGTTAGAGTAAATGACCGGCGGCGTGTACTCGGCCCGATTCGAGATGAAGGAAATTTGGGCCGGGATCGGCGCCGCGCAGCCGTCGCACACGATCTGGACCGCCGCGCCCACCTGGAGCCGGCCCACCAGGCCTTCGGGCACAAAAAAGCGCGCCTTGACATTGCCAGGCGGGAGCAGCGCCAGCACCGGCTGACCCGCTTGCACCCACTCGCCGACGCGAAAAAACGTATCCGCCACCAGACCGCTGGCCGGTGCCGTGCGGGCTTTTTGCGCCTCGCGCCAGGCCGATTGACGCAGGGACTGGCGGGCGGCATCGGTGTCGGCCACGGCGGCGGCCTGCTCGTCAATACGCGCCGGCAGCCGCGCCACGCGCAGCTGGGCCGCCAGCTCGTCCAGCCGCGCGCTGCTTTGGGCCTGCGCCGCACGCAACTCGTCGCGCCGCGCGGCAGACACAAAACCTTGCCGCACCAACTGCTCCTCGCGCGCGAGTTCCGCCGCGGTCAGCCTGGCCTGCGCGTTGGCCTGGCTGATCTGGGCCTGAATCACCGCAATTTCGTCGCTGCGCTTGCCCTTGGCGGTGTTGGCGAGCTGGGCATTGGCGCGCGCCAGCCGGGCGTCGGCTTCGAGGCGCGCCGCCTGCTCGCTCTCGGCTTCCAGCGCGAACAAGGGCATGTCTTTCGTGGCCTGATCGCCGGTGCGCACGTTCAGCTGCGACAGGGTGCCGCCCAGGGCCGAGGACACATAGACGTAGTCGCCTTCGATATAGCCGGACCAGCCCGGCGCCGCCTTCGGCTGGCAACCCGCCGCCAGCAACAGCAGCGGGGCCAGCCACAAGGCGCAGCATGTCTTGAAACTATTCATTTGTTTTCTTTCAAGTCCTCACCGGCTTTTGCCCGGCGGGTCAAACACGGGCCGGGCGCGCAGGAATTCGATCTTTTCTACAATGCACCCGCTATGAAACCACTTCAATATACCCGCGCCCAAGCCCTGCCCGCCATTCTGGCGAACCGAATCATGATCCTGGACGGCGCCATGGGCACCATGATCCAGCGCTTCAAGCTGGACGAGGCGCAGTACCGCGGTGAGCGTTTCAAGGACTTTCACAAGGATGTGAAGGGCAACAACGAATTGCTGTCGCTGACGCGCCCGGACGTGATCACCGACATTCACGAGCGCTACCTGGCCGCTGGCGCCGACCTGATCGAGACCAACACCTTTGGCGCCACCACCGTGGCGCAAGCCGATTACGACATGGCGAATCTGGCGCGCGAGATGAACTTCGCCTCGGCCAAGTTAGCCCGTGCCGCCTGCGACAAGTTCTCCACCCCCGAGCACCCGCGCTTTGTGCTGGGCGCGCTGGGCCCAACGCCCAAGACCGCCAGCATCAGCCCCGATGTGAACGACCCCGGCGCGCGCAACGTCAGCTTCGAACAGCTGCGCGCCGCCTATTACGAACAGGTCGAGGCGCTGGTGGAAGGCGGCAGCGATGCGCTGCTGGTGGAAACCATTTTCGACACGCTCAACGCCAAAGCCGCCCTGTTCGCGATTGACGAGTACTTTGAAGCCTCGGGCGAGCGCCTGCCGCTGATCATCAGCGGCACCGTGACCGATGCCTCCGGGCGCATCCTGAGCGGCCAGACCGTCACCGCCTTCTGGTACAGCGTGCGCCATGCGCAGCCGCTGGCCGTCGGCCTGAACTGCGCCCTCGGTGCGGCGCTGATGCGGCCCTACATCCAGGAGCTGGCGCGCGTGGCGCCGGACACCTTCATCAGCTGCTACCCCAACGCCGGCCTGCCCAACCCGATGAGCGACACCGGCTTTGACGAGACGCCAGCGGACACCAGCCGGCTGCTGCATGAATTTGCCGCCGAGGGCCTGGTCAACATCGTGGGCGGCTGCTGTGGCACCACGCCCGAACACATCGGCGCGATCCGCGAGGCGGTGGCGCCGCTGCCCGGGCGGGCGCTGCAAAAATCGTTCTTCTACAAAGAAGCGGCCTGAGCCGGTAACCGAGCCCGTCACCATGAAAAAAGTCAACTGGGGCGTGCTCAGCACCGCCAAGATCGGGCGTGAAAAGGTCATTCCGGCCCTGCAGCAAGGGCAATGGAGCCACATCGGCGCCATTGCCTCGCGCTCGCTGGACCAGGCCCGCGCGGTGGCGGCCGACATGGGCATTGCCAAGGCCTATGGCTCCTACGAAGCGCTGTTTGCCGACCCCGAGATCGAGGCCATCTACAACCCCCTGCCCAACGACTTGCATGTGCCGATGACCTTGGCCGCCGCACGCGCCGGCAAGCATGTGCTGTGCGAAAAACCGATGGCGCTGAATGCCGCGCAGGCGGCCGAGCTGCGCGAGGTGGCGGACAAGGTCCACATCATGGAAGGCTTCATGGTGCGCTTTCACCCGCAATGGCTGCGCACGCGCGAGTTGGTGCGCAGCGGGGCTTTGGGTGAGCTGCGCGCGGTGCAGGCCTTTTTCTCGTTCTTCAACCGCCAGCCGGACAATATTCGGAACCGGCTGGAGACAGGTGGCGGCGCGCTGTACGACATTGGCTGCTACCCCATCGTGGCGGGGCGTTTTTTGTTCGAGACTGAGCCGCTGCGCGTGATGGCCTTGCTGGACCTCGACCCGGAGTTCCAGACCGACCGTACCGCCAGCGCGATTCTGGATTTTGGCAATGGGCGCCGGCTGGACTTCACGGTGTCCACCCAGTCCGTGCCCTACCAGCGCGTGCAGGTGATTGGCACCCAGCAGCGCGTGGAACTCGAAATCCCGTTCAACGCCCCGCTGGGCGGTACGACCCGGATTTTTCTGGACAATGCCGGCACGCCGGGCGGGGCGTCTGCCGTGACTGAGACCCTGGCGCCTTGCAATATGTACACACTGCAGGGCGATGCCTTTTCGCAGGCGGTGCGCGGCGAGATTCCCCTGCCCTACGGCGTGGAAGATGCGATTTGCAACATGCGCGTGATCGATGCCCTCTTCAAATCCGGCAACAGCGGGCGCTGGGAAGACGTTTGACGCGGCCAAGAAGCCGCCCAAGAAGCCACTTAACTCAGTAGTGGTAGCGCAGTTGCGCAATCAGCAACGCGTCATCCTCGATCCTGTAAACCATGCGATGTTCGTCCGTGATGCGCCGGGACCAATATCCCGACAACGCGTGCTTCAGCGGCTCAGGCTTCCCAACGCCGGCAAAGGGTTCGCGCTGTGTTTCACGAATCAGCTTGTTGATCCGCTCCACCATTCGCTCGTCCTGCTTTTGCCAATAGAGATAGTCCTCCCACGCTTCGTCAGCAAAGACCAGCCTCACGAGGCCAATTCCCGCTCCGTGCCCTTGCCAGTGTTCAGTTGTCCGATGGCAGACAGAAGACGTTTGGCATTGGTGGGGTTGCGCAGCAGGTACGCCGTTTCCTCCAGCGCGTTGTAGTCTTCCAGCGACAGCATCACCACCGATTGTTCGCCATTGCGCGTGATGATCAAGGCTTCGTGGTCTTCGCAAACACGGTTCATCGTGCTGGCCAGGTTGGCACGGGCCGAAGAATAGGTCACAGCATCCATAAAACACCTCTTTATATGTACGTGTTATTGTACATACTTAGTGCGTTTAACGCACTTGAGTCGGCAGCAGCGGGCGCTGGGAAGCCGTCTAGAACACCAGAAAACAAAAAGGGCAGAAGGATTCTCTCCTTCTGCCCTTGCCAATCCGCACCGTGGCACGGATCAGTCTGATTTGACCCTCAGCCTTGCGCAGCCGTCAATGCGGCATTGAAGGTGCTGCTCGGGCGCATGACCGCCGTGACTTTCACGGGGTCAGCCAGGTAATAGCCGCCAATATCGACCGGCTGGCCTTGCACGGCCTTGAACTCTTCCACGATCTGCTGCTCGCTGTCGGTAAGTGACTTGGCCAGCGGCGCGAAATGCGCCTGCAAGTCCTTGTCGTCCGTCTGCGCAGCCAGCGCCTGGGCCCAGTACATGGCGAGGTAGAAATGGCTGCCGCGGTTGTCCAACTCGCCGGTGCGGGTCGACGGGCCTTTGTTGTGGTCCAGCAGCACGCCTGTGGCGGCATCCAGCGTTTCGGCCAGAATCTTCGCCTTGTTGTTGCCGGTCTTGAGAGCCAAGTCTTCCAGCGACACCGCCAGGGCTAGGAACTCGCCCAGCGAATCCCAACGCAGGTGGTTTTCTTCCACCAGTTGCTTGACGTGCTTGGGGGCAGAGCCGCCGGCGCCGGTCTCGAACATGCCGCCACCAGCCATCAGGGGCACGATGGAGAGCATCTTGGCGCTGGTGCCCAGCTCCATGATCGGAAACAGATCCGTCAGGTAGTCGCGCAGGATGTTGCCGGTCACCGAGATGGTGTCCAGCCCGCGGATGACGCGCTCCAGGGTGAAACGCATGGCGCGCACCTGCGACATGATCTGGATGTCCAGGCCGGTGGTGTCGTAATCCTTCAGGTAGGTCGTGACCTTCTTGATCAGTTCGGCTTCGTGCGGACGGTACGGGTCGAGCCAGAAAATGGCCGGCATGCCGGAGTTGCGGGCGCGGTTCACGGCCAGCTTGACCCAGTCGCGAATCGGCGCGTCCTTGACCTGGCACATGCGCCAGATGTCGCCGGCTTCAACGTTCTGCGACAACAAGACTTCGCCGCTGGCGATATCAACAATGTTGGCGACGCCGTCTTCGGCCACCTCGAAGGTCTTGTCGTGCGAGCCGTATTCCTCGGCCTGCTGGGCCATCAAGCCGACGTTGGGCACGGTGCCCATGGTGCGCGGGTCAAAATTGCCGTGCCATTTGCAGAAGTTGATCATCTCCTGGTAAATGCGGGCAAAGGTCGACTCCGGCATCACGGCCTTCACGTCCTTCAGGCGGCCATCGGCGCCCCACATCTTGCCGCCGTTGCGGATCATGGCGGGCATGGACGCATCCACGATGATGTCGTTGGGCGAGTGAAAGTTGGTGATGCCCTTGGCCGAATCCACCATGGCCAGCTCGGGACGGTTGGCATGGCAGGCGTGCAAGTCTTGCTGGATCTCTTCGCGCTTGGATTGCGGCAGCGTGGCGATCTTGTCGTACAGATTGGCCATGCCGTTGTTGACGTTGACACCGAGTTCGTCGAACAGCGCACCGTGCTTGGCGAAAGCATCCTTGTAGAAAATCTTCACGCAATGGCCGAACACGATGGGGTGGGACACCTTCATCATCGTGGCCTTGACGTGCAGCGAGAACATCACGCCCGTCTTGTGTGCGTCATCAATCTCCTTTTCGTAGAAGGCCACCAGCTCCTTCTTGCTCATGTACATGTTGTCAATGATCTCGCCGGCCAGCAGCGACACCTTGGGCTTGAGCACCAGGGCCTTTCCGCTCTTGGTAATCAACTCCATCTTGACGTCACGGGCCTTGTCCAGCGTCAGGGACTTTTCACCGTGGTAGAAGTCGCCATGGTGCATGTGCGAGACATGCGAGCGTGAGGCTTGACTCCACTCCGCCATGGCATGCGGGTGCTTGCGCGCGTATTCCTTGACGGCACGAGGAGCGCGCCGGTCGGAGTTGCCTTCGCGCAGCACGGGGTTCACGGCGCTGCCGATGCACTTGGAATAACGGGTGCGAATCGCTTTGTCTTCGTCCGTCTTGGGATCTTCGGGAAAGTCAGGAATGGCGTAGCCCTTGCCCTGCAGTTCACGAATACAGGCGATCAGCTGGCCGACCGAAGCGCTGATATTGGGCAGCTTGATGATATTGGTGTCCGGCTCCCCGGTTTTCTTGCCCAGTTCAGCCAGCGTATTGGGCACTTTTTGTCTGTCGTTAAGGTACTCCGGAAACTCGGCCAAAACCCGCGCCGCGACCGAAATATCGCTCTCGACAATGTCGATGCCCGCCGGGGCGGTAAAGGTCCGGATCACGGGCAGAAAAGAAAAGGTCGCCAGCAATGGCGCCTCATCTGTGAGTGTGTAGATGATTTTTGAAGCTGTCATTACTGTCTTCTCGTGTGTGTGTGGGGAGGGATGATTTGTCGTGCCACTATATGGGATCCGCATTTCATCAAACGAAAAGGATGCAAATTAAGCATGGATACCGCCATTTATGACATTCAGGGTATAGCCCCAAACCGCCGAATCGTCAATTCCGGGCGCTCCAGCGGGCACCCGGGCAAACCCCTTAAAATAGCCAGCTTCCAAGGAGCGTTGCAGCGGGTCAGCCGACCCGTCAGGCTTGGATAGTCCCAACCACGCTCACCTGCTTTTTTGTCATTTACAGGTGAGACGCATGTCCGATATCGTTGTTCCCCCCATGAAGTTGTCCGGTCTGGAGCCGGTGAACATTGGCGCCGACTCGCTTTTTGTCAACATTGGCGAACGCACCAATGTGACCGGCTCCAAGGCCTTCGCCCGGATGATTTTGAATGGCGAGTTCGAGCAGGCGCTGGCGGTGGCTCGCCAGCAGGTGGAAAACGGCGCGCAAATCATCGACATCAACATGGACGAGGCCATGCTCGACAGTCAGGCCGCCATGGTGCGCTTCCTGAACCTGATCGCCTCCGAGCCCGACATTTGCCGCGTGCCGATCATGATTGACTCCAGCAAGTGGAGCGTGATCGAGGCCGGCCTGCGCTGCGTGCAGGGTAAGCCGGTGGTCAATTCGATCAGCATGAAGGAAGGCGTGGCGCAGTTCAAGCACCAGGCCAAATTGCTGCGCCGTTACGGTGCGGCTGCCGTGGTGATGGCGTTTGACGAGCAGGGCCAGGCCGATACCTACGAGCGCAAGATCAATATTTGCGAGCGCGCCTACCGCATCCTGGTGGACGAGGTGGGTTTTCCGCCGGAAGACATCATCTTCGACCCCAATATCTTCGCCATTGCCACCGGCATCGAGGAGCACAACAACTACGCCGTCGATTTCATCAACGCCACGCGCTGGATCAAGCAGCACCTGCCGGGCGCTAAGGTGTCGGGCGGCGTGTCCAATGTCTCGTTCAGTTTTCGCGGCAACGACCCGGTACGCGAGGCGATTCACACCGTGTTTTTGTACCACGCCATTTCAGCCGGCATGGACATGGGCATCGTCAACGCCGGCATGGTCGGCGTCTATGACGACCTGGAGCCGGAACTGCGCGAACGGGTCGAAGACGTGGTGCTGAACCGCCGGCCTGACGCTGGTGAACGGCTGGTGGAGATCGCGGAAAACGCCAAGGGCGCGGCCAAGGACGAGAGCAAAAAGCTGGAGTGGCGCGGCACGGCCGAGCACCCGGCCACGGTAGAGCAGCGCCTGAGCCACGCCATGGTGCACGGCGTGACCGACTTCATCACCGAAGACACGGAAGAAGCGTATCAAAATGTGTTGGCCAAGGGCGGGCGGCCGCTGCATGTGATCGAAGGCCCGCTAATGGCGGGCATGAACATCGTCGGCGATCTGTTTGGCCAGGGCAAGATGTTCCTGCCGCAAGTGGTTAAAAGCGCGCGCGTCATGAAGCAGGCCGTGGCACACCTGATTCCCTATATCGAGGAAGAAAAACGGCTGGACGAGGCGGCCGGGCGCGACGTGCGCACCAAGGGCAAGATCATCATCGCCACCGTCAAGGGCGATGTGCACGACATCGGCAAGAACATCGTCACCGTGGTACTGCAATGCAATAACTTCGACGTCGTCAACATGGGCGTGATGGTGCCCTGCCACGAGATTCTGGCCCGCGCCAAGGTCGAGGGCGCCGACATCGTGGGCCTGTCCGGCCTGATCACGCCCAGCCTGGAGGAGATGCAGTACGTGGCCGGCGAGATGCAAAAGGACGACTACTTCCGCATCAAGAAAATCCCGCTGATGATTGGCGGCGCCACCACCTCGCGCGTGCATACCGCCGTCAAGATTGCGCCGCATTACGAAGGCCCGGTGGTCTATGTGCCGGACGCCTCGCGCAGCGTGAGCGTGGCGCAAGGCCTGCTGTCGGACCAGGTGGCGGATTACGTGGCCGAGCTCAACACCGACTACGAACGGGTGCGCCAGCAGCACGCCAACAAGAAGCAGACGCCGATGTGGCCGCTGGCGAAAGCGCGTGCCAACAAGACGCCGGTGGACTGGGCCCGCTACACGCCCACCAAACCGAAGTTCCTGGGCCGCCGCGTCTTCAAGAATTTCGATTTGACCGAACTGGCCAAGTTCATCGACTGGGGCCCGTTCTTCCAGACCTGGGATCTGGCCGGACCGTTTCCCGCGATTCTCAAGGACGAGATCGTCGGTGTCGAGGCCACCAAGGTGTATGCCGACGGCCAGGCCATGCTGAAAAAGCTGATCGAAGGCCGCTGGCTCACCGCCAATGCGGTGATCGGCCTGTACCCGGCCAACACGGTGAATGACGACGACATCGAGTTCTACACCGACGAGAGCCGCAGCGAGGTCGCCATGACCTGGTACGGCCTGCGCCAGCAAACCGAAAAGCATGAGATCGACGGCGTGATGCGGCCCAGCCGTTGCCTGGCCGATTTCGTCGCGCCCAAGGGCGTGGCACAGGACTACGCCGGCGTGTTCGCCGTGACCGCCGGCATTGGCGTGGACAAGCGCGAGAAGCTGTTTGAAGACGCACACGACGACTACTCGGCCATCATGCTGAAGTCCATGGCGGACCGCTTGGCGGAAGCCTTTGCCGAATACCTGCACCACCGCGTGCGCACCGACTTGTGGGGCTACGCGCCCAGCGAAGCGCTGACGCCGCAAGAGCTGATAGCGGAAAAATACAAGGGCATCCGCCCGGCGCCCGGCTACCCGGCCTGCCCCGACCACAGCGTCAAGCAAGACATGTTTGAGCTGCTGCAGTGCCATGACATCGGCATGGGCGTGACCGAGAGCCTGGCCATGACGCCGGCGGCGAGCGTCAGCGGCTTCTATCTGGGGCACCCCGACAGCACCTATTTCAGCGTCGGCAAAATTGGCGACGACCAGCTGAAAGACCTGGCGGCACGCCGGCACATGAACGAGCAGGCACTGCAGCGCCTGCTGGCGCCGAACCTGTAATTTACCTAAGGTTACAAACTGGACACGCTGCTTTGCAGCAATTGGTTTACCTTTGGCGCAGTCAGATCCATTGCGGATCTCTGCCAAGGAAAACCATCATGAGCGCTACGTTAAAGAACCCCTCACCCAGCTCGACTGCCAGTAAACCGCTGTGGGCGGCGGTCGGCGTGCTCGCGGTTGCCGTGCTGGCCATGGGCGCCACCCTGATTCACATCCAGACCCAGCCGGAAGAGCCCAGCCTCGCCGTGCTGTCCCCCACGCCGTCCGCCCCCTTCGAGGCGGTGACCCCCGCGCCGGGGTCGGCAGCCGCACTCGCGGCACCCTCCGATGGCGCCAAGGTATTGACACCAAAAAGGACTTTAGCCCCCGCCAATCATGCGCCAACGGCTACGAAATCAGTAGCAAACAGAAGCGAGCGTGACACGGGCACAAATGCCTCGGCCCGTGACCCTGAGGGCCGGGTGAGCCGGCCGTTCTGCGCCAACTGCGGCACGGTGGAGTCGGTCACGCCGATCCAGCGCGACGGCAGCGGCAGCGGCGGCGGTGCCATCGCCGGCGGTGTCCTGGGCGCGGTGGTGGGCAACCAGGTGGGCGCCGGCAATGGCAAGACCCTGGCCACCATCCTGGGCGCCGTCGGTGGTGGCTTCGCCGGCAATACCGTGGAGAAAAAGATGAAGAAGGAAACCGTGTACGAGGTGCGTGTGCGGATGGAAGATGGCAGCACCCACACCGTGGAGCAGAGCACCTCGGCCACGGTTGGGACCAAAGTGAGAGTTGAGGGCAACAGCCTGCAATCCGCCAGCCGCTAAATCGGCGGCCGCCGTGCCGAGCAGACTCCGAGGCTCAGGCCGGCTGCGGGCGACGCGCCAGGGCGATCCGCTGCGCGCGCATCAAGGCGGCCACGCCAACCAGGCTGAGGGCCAGCAACAGCCACACACCATGCGTATAACCCGATTGCTGCGTCCACAACACACCTAGCAGATAGGGCGCAGCGGCGCGTGCCAGCGCCAGCGGTACACCCAGCGCCCCATTCAGGCTGGCCATGTGCTCGCGGTTCACATACTGCGCCATGGCCGTGCCTTTCACGATGGTCAGCATGCCGTTGCCCATGCCGTACAGCAGCACAAACAGGAGCACTACCGCGACTTGTCCTTCTGCGGCCAGGGGTGCTGCCAGCAAGGCCAGCAGCCCCAGCGGAATCAGGCACGGAATCAGCCGGTTGGCCAGATGCAGATCGAAATGCTGCTCAAAGAAATACAGGAGCAGGCGGCCCAGCACCTGAATGAGGCCGATGCTGGCCGGGATGGCAATCACCCAAGCCTCGCGCAGGCCGTTCTCACGCAACAAGCTCACCATGTGCGCCGGCAAGGCGACCGTCACCGCCATCATCAGAATCACGAACACCCCGATCAGCAGGAACGGGGCACTGCGCAGATGGCGGGACAGATTTTGGGGCATGGCGGCGCTGCCGGACGCGTCGTGTGGCACGGGCCGCGGCGCACCACGCAGCGTGAACGCATGCAGCGGGGCGCAGACCAGCAGGTGCAGCGCCGCCAGCCCCGTGAGCGCATGGCGCCAGCCCCAGGCGGTGATCAACCAGGCGGTCAGCGGGATGAACACCGTGCTGGCGAGCCCGCCCAGAAACGTCATGGTGATGATGGCGCGACGGAAATCATGGGGGAAACGCCGCGTGACCACGGCAAAGACCGGTGAATACAAAACGGCCGCCATGGCGGCGCCCAGCCCGGCCCAGACCGCGTAGAAGCCGATCACATCGGTGACGAAGCCATGCAGCACCAGGCAAACACCGGCCAGCACCGAGCCCCCGGTCATGACGGCGCGCTCATGGCCGCGCTCAATCCAGCGGCCCACCGGATAGGCCATGAAGCCCTCGACCAGCAAGGCCAGGCTGAAGGCCAGCGAGGATTCCGCCCGGCTCAAGCCCAGTTCGCGCTCCACCGGCGCCATCACCAGGGCAAACATGTAAAAAATGCTGCCCCAGCTGATCAGTTGCGCCAGCGACAGCCAGCCCACCAGGCGGCGGTCGTGGGAAACAGGGTCTTGCATGGACTGGATTATGGCAAATATTTATGAAAAACAAGGGTCTAGCCCTCGTCAAATAAGCGCATACAGCTATAAATTAAGTAGCAAAAGCATGTAAGGACGCTGTTACATGTCCTCACGAAATGAAACGACTGGCGCCGCCACTTAATGGTGCAATCCATGCGACGGCGTTTTGCGATGACGCAGGTGCTTGGCCCCATCACGGTGCTGCGGTTTGTGGGCAAACCATGGCATGGCAACTTTTCTTAAAAAAAATGAGCTGGAAAAAATCAAAATTTGCGTCCAGCCTGATGAGCCTGTTTGGCGAACCAGTGCGGGACCCCCACCCCGAGAGCCGCATCAAGGACATTCGTCAGGCGATGCTGGACAGTCTCTCCGGTTTGAGCGAAAGCCACCAACTGGCACGGGTTTGGGCACGCGTCCTCTACGCACCCGACATCCAGGCACTGTGGTACCTGCGCAGCGACATGATGACGCTGCTGGCCGGCCTGCTGGGCGAGTCCGTCGCCCACGCGCGCCTCGCGGTCATCACACTCATGTTCACCGGCCTCTTGCCGGCCGCCCAGATGGCACGCCCGCGCCGCTTGCGCACCTGAGCGCAGGTCAGCAGCAAGCGCATCGCTTCCCCACAGGGCGCAACTGGCATCAATGTTGCGTACCTAGCCGGTCTTCGCCCGAAAACCGGGTCGTTAGGCTGCCATGCTTGAACCTTCTTTGTTGTCCCGTCCCGATCCCACCGCCCCACACGTCTCGGACCTGACCCGCAAACTGGGGCCGGCATTGCTACAGGCGAGTTTGCCCGACGCCGCTGAAAAAATAGGCTTGTTCGGCCGCTGGTGGTGCGAGCCGCAGACCGGCCAATGGGTGTTGTCGACCGGGGCGGCGAACCTGCTGGACGTCAACGCCGGGCTGCACCGCACCGGCAACAGCTGTTTCGAACAGGTGGTCCCGGACGATGTCTTGCGCCTGATGGCCGCCCTGCGTGAGCCCGGCCAGGCCGTCGAATGCGAATTTCGCATCATCAACGAGTTTGACGGTTTGCGCTGGCTGCGTCTGGTGTCGGAGCCCCTGCGCCTGCCCGGGCCAAGCGTGCAGACCGGGGTCGTGGTCGATGTCACCTCATCCCGGCTGGCCGCGATGCGGGAGCGCTTCTGCTTCGAGTCGACCCAGTTTCTCATCGGCACGCCGACATTGGGCGAGGCCGTGACCAAGGTGATTCAACTGGTGTGTGACAACCTGGGCTGGGAGTGCGGCGCCTATTGGTCACTTGAGCAGCAACAGATGGGCGACCATCGGCTGGCCTGCAAGTATCAGTGGCACCAGCCGGACTATCCGCTAGCGTCCTTCCGCCGGCAAAGCGCCACGCTGCGTCTGGCGCCGGGCGAGGGTCTGGTCGGCAACGTCTGGAGCACCATGCGGCCCGCCTGGGTGGAAGACATGGTCAACGGCACGGATTTCTTGCGTTGTCAAAGCGCCCATGAGTGCGGCTTGCAGTCAGGCTATGCGTTTCCGGTGTCTTATGTGACGGATGGCGGACGCCGCCACAGCCATGGCGTGCTGGAGTTCTACAGCAGTCTGTCACGCCAGCGCGAGGCCCAGTTGCCCAGCCTCGCCACGACCATAGGCGCATTGATTGCGCAGACGGTACAGCGCCTGGAGCAGCAGGAACTGATCCGGCAGCTGGCGCAGGTCGATGACCTGACCGGCCTCGCCAATCGCAAGCATTTTCACCATCTGCTGGATGCGGCGTGCCTGAGCGCCACCTCATCGGGCGCCTCGTTCGCGGTCCTGAACATCGACCTCGACCGATTCAAGCAAATCAACGACGCCTTCGGCCACGAGGCCGGGAATCTGGTCTTGCATGACTTTGCACAGCGCTTGCAGCGACTTGATCTGCCCGGGTGTGCGGTGGGCCGGCTGGGTGGCGATGAGTTCGCCATTCTGGTGACGCCGGCCGGTTCGATCGCGCAACTGCAGGCCCTGGGCGAGCGCGTGTTGCTGGCCGCGCGCCAGCCCTTTCTGTTCGAGCGTCAGGAATTGACGGTGTCGGCCAGCGTGGGGGTCAGCATCTTCCCCGACAACGGCTGGACCGGCTCGGAGCTCATGCGCAGCGCCGATGCCGCCATGTACCGCCGCAAACACGGCGGACGCAACGGACTGAGTTTTTTCTCAAGCGGTACCGCCGGGACCCTGGCCGAGCAACGCTCGGCGCTGGCCCGGCAATTGACGATGGAAGCCGAATTGCAGCACGCGCTGGTGAGCGACGAATTCTTTCTGGTCTACCAGCCGGTGTTTGGCCGCGACGCCGAGCACATGGTCGCGGTCGAGGCGCTGATTCGCTGGCGGCGGCCCGGCGGCGACGTGGTGCCGCCCGACGTGTTCATCCCGGTGGCGGAGCAGAGCGGCCTGATCGTGCAGATCGGCCGCTGGGTGGTCAAGCGCGCCTGCCATGATTTGGCCCTTCTGCAGCGCGCCGGCTTTAAGGACTTGCAGGTCAACGTCAACATGGCGGCGCCCGAGTTTGTCAATGCCCGTCTGCCAGCTGAGTTGATGGCCGTGGTGGAGGCGTGCGGGGTGGCGCCGCAGCACCTCTGCCTGGAACTGACCGAGGGCCTGGTGATGAAGCAGCCCGACAAGGTCATTCCGGTGATGGCCGCCTTGCGGCAACTGGGCTTCAAGATCAGCCTGGATGATTTCGGCATGGGCCATTCGTCGCTGTCACGCATGAAGAATCTGCCAATCTCCTCCTTGAAAATTGATCGTTCCTTTGTCAGCGGCCTGCCGCACGACCGGGGCGATGGCGCGATCGTGCGCACCATTCTGGACCTGGGGCGGCATATGAAACTGCAGGTCATCGCCGAAGGCGTCGAGACCGATGCGCAACTCATCTACCTGCGCCAGTTCGGTTGCAGCCTGATTCAGGGTTTTCTATTGGGTCGCCCCAAGACCGTGTCAGAGCTGATGGCCGCTCATTCACAAAGCACCAACGAACAGGCAACCCCATGATGAACACCGCGGCCCCGCTGCAGATTGACACCTATCTGCCCTACATGCGCGACGTGATTCGCTGCGAACAATCGCTGCACGAGTTGAACCTGATGTGGCGCATGATCGAATCCTCGGCCAAGATGAACTGCCCAGTCGAAGCCAGGACCATTTTGCCGACCATGGCGGCCACGCGCGAGGGATTCAATCGTCTGGAGCAGGAGCTGGTCGCCAGCCTGGTGAAGGAAAAAATTGCCACCGTGCTCGATGAGATCGGCACCAAAGCCCAGTATGTGATCGACATCGTGGTGCGCAATCTGTTTGAACGCACCGCCGATGTGGGTTTTCTGGCCACCGACAACGAGCTGTGCGCCTTTGTCGCCGGCCTGAGCGACAACCCGCCCGCCATTCGCCAGCGGCTGCGCGCCTACCGCAGCAAATACACGGTGTATGACGAGATCATTCTGCTCGACGCCGCCGGCAATGTGCTGGTGCAGATTGACGAAGCCACGCCGCTGGAAGGCAGCGTCGATCCGCTGCTGGCCCAGACGCTGGCCAGCACCACCTATGTCGAAACCTTTCGTGCCACGGATCTGCGTCCGGCCAAAAAGCAGGCACTGATTTATTCGCGCCGCATGCTGCACCCGGACACCGGCGTGGTCGTCGGCGTGCTGTGTCTGTGCTTTAACTTCGAGCAGGAAATGGCGGGCATCTTCCAGTCGCATCGCGATCCGGCCGGACGCTCGAACATGATGCTGCTCGATGGCGAGAATCGCGTGATTGAAAGTGCGGATGCCTTGTGGATTCCACCCGGTGCCGTGGTGCCGGTCAACCCCGGCTCGACCGCGAAACTGATGATGTTTGCGGGCCGTGAATACCTGGTGCGCACCTTCCGTTCCGAGGGCTACCAGGGCTATCCTGGGCCACCGGGCTGGCAGGGCCAGGTCATGATTCCGGTTGACGTGGCGTTTACCGGCGGTGGCAGCGGCACCCTGGCAGCGCTCGATCCCGGCGTCGCGGCAGGTTTGCTGTCGCACGCCCAGTCCTTTTCGCCCCCGCTGTACGAGATCATGACGGCCGCTGAAACCATCCAGCGCGTGGTGTGGAACGGCCAGGTGATGACGACCGGCCAGCGCGGCGAGCAGATGAAGCTCAAGACGATTCTGGACCAGATCAGCGAAACCGGTGCCCGCAGCAACGAGCTGTTTGCCAAATCGATTGGCGATCTGTATGAAACGGTGCTGGCGTCCAGCCTGCGTGATTCGGAATTCGTGTCGCACCTGCTGGTTGATCTGCTGGACCGCAATCTCTACGAGCGCTCGGATGACTGTCGCTGGTGGGCCTTGACGCCGGAGTTGCGCGTGGCACTGGCGGCGCCGGAACGTGACGGCGAAGAGATCGAGCGCATGAGCCTCATCCTGGACTACATCAACCGCCTGTACACGGTCTACACCCGCATCTTCGTCTACGACGCCAGCGGCTGCATTGTGGCCAGCACCCATCCCGAGCAGGAGGACGGGACGGTGCTGGGAACTTTCATCGAAACCGACACGCTGGCGCAGGTGCGCGCGCTGCGCAGTGAGCAGGACTACTGCGTGACACCGTTTGCGCCCAGTCCACTGTACGGTGGCCGGCCCACCTATGTGTATCACGCAGCCATCCGCGACCCCGATGACGATGCGAGCGTGGTCGGCGGCATCGGCATCGTGTTCGATTCAGCGCCTGAACTGGACGCCATGCTGCGCAGCGGCCTGGGCAACAAGGCCGGGGTGACGGCCTTGTTCGTTGACCGACAGGGCTGCGTGATTGCCAGCACGGATCAGAGCCGCCCGGTCGGCACGACCTTGAAACTGGACCAGACCCTGCTCGATCTACCCAACGGCAGCAGTGCGTCACGCATCGTGATCCACGACGGGCATTACGCGATCATGGGCTGTACGGTGTCCAGCGGCTACCGGGAATTCAAGGTGTCGGATGGCTACCGTGAAGATGTGCTGGCACTGGTCTACGATTCGTTTGGTGAAGTGCGCGGGCGTCTGAGCGCCGGCCACAAGGGCAACACGATGCTGCAAGCGGAAGTGAATGCCATCGGGGGGCGCGAATTCGCCACTTTCTTTATTGATGGCGTCCTGTTCGCCTTGCCCGCCGAGCATGTGCTGGAGGCGCTGCCTGCGTCGAAAATTTCAACCGTGTCCCGGGATGAGCGCAAGGCTTGCATCGGCCTGTTGGGGCTGCAGCATGAAGCGGTGAACAAGGGCTCGGTTTGGGTCTTTGACCTGGGCTATCTGCTGCACGGCCGGCCCGCCATCATCGACCGGAGCAGCCAGGTGATCATCGTGCGCTTTGGCGAGCAGACGATTGGCCTGCTGGTCGATGCGCTGCATGGCGTGCCGGAGTTCAACACGGCCCAGATCATGCCGACCCCTTTTACCGGAAGTTCAGATGGCAAGCTGGTGAAGTACTTCATCAAGGCCAACGGCGGCCAATTGCTAATTCAGGCGGTCGATGTCAGCAGTCTTTTTGCGCTGCTGATGGTTCGGGACGGCGTCGCTCAAGCCAGCTGAGGGGCTGCGCTGCTTACAGGCTGGCGCGCAGTGCGCGCCGGTATTGCATGGCCTCGGCCACATGCGCGACCAGTGTCGTGTCCGACCCCGCCAGATCGGCAATCGTGCGCGCCACTTTCAGCGCCCGGTGCGTGCTGCGGGCAGACCAGCCCAGGCGCGCGGCCGCGATGTTCAGGAACTTCACCGCCGCCTCGTCCAGCCGCACGTGCGCATCGATGTCCGGGCCTTGCAGTGCCTGGTTCGCCTTGCCCTGGCGGGCATTAGCGACCTCGCGGGCCGCCGTGCAGCGCGCCCGGATGGTGGCGGTGGATTCGCCGGGGCGGGCCTGCATGAGATCCGCCGACTGCAAGGCGGGCACCTCGACATGCAGGTCAATGCGGTCAATCAGCGGACCACTGAGTTTGCCCTGGTAGCGCGAGACCTGATCGGGCGTGCAGCGGCAGGCTTTTTGCACCGAACCCAAATAGCCGCAGGGGCAGGGGTTCATGGCTCCGATCAACTGGAAGCGTGCCGGAAACTCGGCCCGGCGGGCAGCGCGCGAGATCGTGATGGTGCCGGACTCCAGCGGCTCGCGCAGCGCTTCAAGCGCGGCCCGCGGAAACTCAGGCATTTCGTCCAAAAATAAAACACCGTGGTGCGCCAGCGAGATTTCACCGGGCCGCGGTGGCGAACCGCCGCCGACCAGGGCCACGGCGCTGGCCGTGTGGTGCGGACTGCAGGTCGGCCGCTGCGCCCAGCGGTCCAGCGAAAAGCGGCCACCGAGGCTGGCCACCGCCGCGCTTTGCAGCGCCTCGTCCGTCGTCATGGCCGGCAGCAGGCCGGCAAAGCGGTGTGCCAGCATGGACTTGCCCGAGCCCGGCGGCCCCATCAGCAGCAGGCTGTGCCCGCCGGCGGCGGCGATTTCCAGTGCCCGCTTCGCACCCAGCTGGCCTTTGACATCGCCCAGATCCGGGTACAGCACGGCATGGGTCCGGGGCAAGGTCGTGACACGCGACCATCCCGGCGAGGGCTCGGGGGGCGGGGCGTCCGCTGCCAGCGGCAGAAAGTTCTGCACCACGTCCAGCAAGTGCCGCGCCCGGTAGACCTGGGCGTCGGGCACCAGGGCGGCTTCTTCCGCGCTGTCCGGGGGCAACACCAGCTGGGTCACGACCCGCCCGGCATGCAAGGCCAGACTCATGGCCAGGGCGCCGCGCACCGGCCGCAACTCGCCGGACAACGACAATTCCCCGGCGAATTCATGGCCCGCCAAGCGGGCCGCGTCGATCTGTCCGCTGGCCGCGAGGATGCCCAGCGCTATCGGCAGGTCAAAACGGCCGGAGTCCTTGGGCAGGTCGGCCGGTGCCAGATTGACGGTAATGCGTTTGTTATGCGGAAATTCGAGCCCCGAGTTTTGAATCGCGCAGCGCACCCGCTCACGCGCTTCCTTGACCTCCACGTCGGCCAAACCCACCAGCGTGAAGCTGGGCAGGCCATTGGCCAGATGCACTTCGACCGTGACCGCCGCCGCGTCCAGGCCCAGCAGGGCCCGGCTTTGCACCAAAGAAAGACTCATGAGGATTCCTCTCCAAAAGGGTGCATGCGCAGCAAGCTCACCCGAGTTTCATGCACTTAACTGGTGCATACTGTTTATTTATACATACATCTTAGCGCAGCTGCTTTCGCCCAATCGATGGCGCCCGCATCAAAGCCAGGAAAATAATATTGGCATGAACCGTGCATGTCCCCATCGTCCGCTAACTAGTTGGAGAAGCTTATGAAACTGACATCGCTGATTGCAACTGATCATTTCCGTATTGAGGAGAACACATGAAACTCGTAACCGCCATCATCAAACCCTTCAAGCTGGACGAAGTGCGTGAAGCGCTCTCCGCCATCGGCGTGCAGGGCATCACCGTGACCGAAGTCAAGGGCTTTGGCCGTCAAAAAGGCCACACCGAGCTGTACCGGGGCGCCGAGTACGTGGTGGACTTCTTGCCCAAGGTCAAGATCGAAGCCGCCATTGACGATGCCTTGGTGGACCGCGTCATCGAAGCGGTTGAGGGCGCCGCCCGCACCGGCAAGATTGGCGACGGCAAGATCTTCGTCTACAACCTGGAGCAAGTCGTTCGCATCCGCACCGGCGAGACCGGCAAGGAAGCGCTATGAAATTTGGCGGTACAGGGCGTGGCCGCGCAGCGGCAAGCCCTGTCCTTCGCTGTTCAACGTCATTACAGAACATCAACATGAAAAAACTACTTGCATCCCTAGCTTTGGGTTTAAGCCTCCTGATGGGTGGCACAGCCGCAATGGCGCAGGCCCCGGAAGCGGCGCCCGCCGCATCCGCCCCCTCTGACGCCAAGCCCGCTGAAGCGGCTGCACCCGCAGCACCCGCCGCTGCATCGACCGCCGCCGCGCCAGCGCCTGTGGCAGAAGCCGCACCGGCGCCCGCGCCGGTTCCCAACAAAGGCGACACCGCCTGGATGATGGTGTCCACCCTGCTGGTGATTCTGATGACGGTGCCCGGCCTGGCCCTGTTCTACGGCGGTCTGGTCCGCTCCAAAAACATGCTGTCCGTCCTGATGCAGGTGATGGTGACCTTCTCGATGATCGTCGTGCTGTGGCTCATTTATGGCTACAGTCTGGCGTTCACGGAGGGCAACGCCTTCGTCGGAGGCTTTGACCGCCTGTTCATGCGCGGCATCTGGGACAACGCGGCTGGCACCTTTGCCAATGCTGCCACCTTCAGCAAGGGTGTCTACATTCCTGAAATCGTGTTTGCCGCCTTCCAGGCCACGTTCGCCGGCATCACTTGCGCACTGATTGTGGGCGCTTTTGCCGAACGCATGAAGTTCTCCGCCGTGCTGATGTTCTCGGCCCTGTGGTTCACCTTCTGCTACGCCCCGATCGCCCACATGGTGTGGTTCTGGATGGGCCCTGACGCTTACGCCACCAAGGACGTGGTTGACGCCATGAACGCCAAAGCCGGTTATGTCTGGCAATCGGGCGCACTTGATTTCGCAGGCGGCACCGTGGTGCACATCAACGCCGCTGTGGCCGGCCTGGTCGGCGCCTACATGGTGGGCAAACGCATCGGTTATGGCAAGGAATCCATGGCGCCTCACAGCCTGACGCTGACCATGGTCGGCGCATCGCTGCTGTGGGTGGGCTGGTTCGGTTTCAACGCCGGCTCCGCCCTTGAAGCCAACGGTTTCGCGGCACTGGCCTTCATCAACACCTTTGGTGCCACGGCGGCGGCCGTGCTGGCCTGGTGTGTCGGTGAGACGCTGATGCGCGGTAAAGCGTCCATGCTGGGTGCTGCTTCCGGTGCTGTGGCCGGTTTGGTGGCCATCACCCCGGCTGCCGGCAACGTCGGTATCGGTGGTGCCCTGGTGATTGGTGCCGTGGCCGGTTTTGCCTGCCTGTGGGGTGTGAACGGCCTCAAGAAGATGCTCGGCGCGGATGACTCGCTGGATGTGTTTGGCGTGCACGGCATTGGCGGCATCGTCGGGGCCCTGCTGACCGGCGTGTTCAACTCGCCAGCCCTGGGTGGTCCTGGCTACGTGGCTGACTGGGTGACCGCCACCATGGTGACTTCCGCCGACTACTCGATCGCTTCACAAGTGTGGATCCAGGCCAAGGCCGTGCTGACGACCATCGTCTGGTCCGGCGTCGTGTCCTTCGTCGCCTTCAAGCTGGTTGACCTGACCATTGGCCTGCGTGTGAGCGAAGAAGACGAGCGCGAAGGCCTCGACATCACGTCCCACGGCGAGACTGCCTACAACCGTTAAGTGCTTCCAGGCTGCAGGCCTGCGAACCCCATCAACCCACCCGAGCCCCGGCTCCGGTGGGTTTTTTCATGCCCTGCCGGCGAGGCACAATAAGGGCCAGGAGACCCCAAATCATGACCACTGCCCTGGAACTCTCGTGCGACACGCTTCGTTGTGAAATCGCCCCCGCTTTGGGCGGCTGCATTGCCGGCCTGTGGCTGGGCGACACGCCGGTGCTGCGCTCCACCCCGGCCCATGCGTTGACCAGCGTGCGCCAATCGGGCAGCTACCCGCTGGTGCCTTTTTCCAACCGCGTCGGCCACGCCACCCTGAAATGGAACGGCACCAGCCATCCGCTGGTGCAAAACAATGCCGGAGAACCCCATTCCATCCACGGTGTCGGCTGGCAACGGCCCTGGACCGTGCTGGAGGCCAGCGCCCAGTTTGCGCTGCTGTCTTACGAACACAAGCCGGATGAGGCCTGGCCCTTCGCCTTCGACACCTCGCAAGCCTTTCGCCTGAGCGCCAACGCACTGGAAATATCCTTGAGCATCACCAACCAGTCGGCCGTGGCCGCGCCGGTGGGCCTGGGCTGGCACCCTTACTTCGTCAAACGCGCGCGCAGCCACATTGCCTTTGAAGCCACCGGGCGCTGGGAGATGAGCCCCGAGAAGCTGCCCACGCACCACACCGCCGCGCCAGGACTGGACACCGACTGCGCCGCGCTGGACGTGGACCACTGCTTTGAGGGCTGGCCCGGCATCGTCCACCTGCGCGATGAAGCATTGCACACCCGCCTCACGTCCAACCTGAGCCGCCTGGTGGTGTTCACCAACGCCACCCGCGACTTCGTGGCGATTGAGCCGGTCAGCCATGTCAACAATGCCCTCAATCTCATGGCCGCCAGCGGCGCCAGTGCGGAGGCACTCGGCGTGCGCGTGCTGCAGCCGGGCGAGTCCATGTCGGCCGAGATGAGCATTTATGTAGAAAGAGCCCCATGAGTTTGCAAACCGCCCCCTGGCAAGCCGTCACCACCCAGCCCTGCGAGCTGGGCGAATCCCCGTTCTGGCACCCGCAGGAGCAGATGCTGTACTGGGTGGATATTCCGGGTAAGCAAATTTTGCGCGCCAATATCTACATGGGCACGGTGGACACCTGGGACATGCCGTCCGAGCCCGGCTGCATCGCGCCGGCGAACAGCGGCGGCCTGGTCATGGCCCTGCGCCACGGCGTGTTCCGGGCCAAAACCTGGGGCGGCGCGCTGGAGCACATCACCACGCTGGACTACGACCCGGCGCAGATGCGCGCCAACGACGGCAAATGCGATGCCCTGGGGCGCTTCTGGATGGGCACCATCGACGAGACCAAAGTGGCGCGCAACGCTGCCCTCTATGCGCTGGACTGCCGCGCCGGGCGCACGCCACTGCTGGAACGCAAGACCGACCCGGCCACCCTGCCCGCCACCACCGCCAACGGCCTGGCCTGGAATCCCGACGGGCAAACCTTGTACTGGGCCGACACGCCCAGCCACACCGTGCATGCCTGGGACTTTGAGCTCAACAGCGGCGCCATGACGGCGCACCGTCGTTTTGCGCAGTTCCCCGCCAAACCGGCGGGCTGGCAGTACGCGCCCGCCGAGGACAACGGCGGCTACCGCGGTCGGCCCGACGGTGCCGCGGTGGACGCGCAGGGCAACTATTACGTGGCCATGTTCGAGGGCCGCCGACTCTGCAAATTCACGCCCGACGGCCGCCTGTTGACAGAAATTGCGACGCCCGCGCAATGCCCCACCATGCCCTGCTTTGGCGGCGAAGACTTGCAAACCCTGTTCATCACCACCGCGCGCCACGGCCGCAGCGCGGCGGAGCTCCAGGATTTACCGTTGTCAGGCTGCGTGTTTTCCATGCGCGTGGACGTGCCGGGATTGCCGGTGAATTTCTTCGTCGACTGAGCTGGCCCCACGACGACTAAATTTTTGAACCCAGGGGTTTCAAAAAATTCAAACCAGCGGTGGCGGCGGCCTCTTACCATCGCAGGCATGGACCCCATCACCGTTTCTCCCGCCGCTGCCCTGCGCCAGATCACCGAGCGCATTCTGGCCGCCGCCGCCGACCGCACCCCGCTGCGCCTTCGCGGCGGCGGCACCAAAGACTTTTACGGCGAGGTGCCGCAAGGCGAATTGCTGGACCTCACCGCGCTCAGCGGCATCACCAGCTACGAGCCGACCGAACTGGTCGTCACCATGCGCGCCGGCACCCCGCTGGCGGAACTGGAAGCCACGCTGGCGGAAAAAGGCCAGTGCCTGCCCTTCGAGCCGCCGCACTTTGGCGCCGGCGCCACCGTGGGCGGCATGGTGGCCGCCGGCTTGAGCGGCCCGGCCCGCGCCAGCGCCGGTGCCGTGCGCGACTTCGTGCTCGGCGTCCAGCTCATCAACGGCAAAGGCGAGCTGCTGACCTTTGGCGGCCAGGTCATGAAAAACGTGGCCGGTTACGACGTCTCGCGCCTGATGGTGGGCGCCATGGGCACGCTCGGGCTGCTGACCGACATCTCCCTCAAGGTGCTGCCCGTGGCCCCGGCCGAGGCGACGCTGGTGTTTGAACTCGACCAGGCGAGTGCGCTGGCCCAGTTGCACCGCTGGGGCGGGCAACCATTGCCGCTGAACGCCAGTTGCTGGGTGCGTGACGACACCGCGCCGGCCCGGCCCGAGCTGCTGTTCGTGCGCCTGCGCGGCGCCGTGGCCGCCGTGGAATCTGCTTGTCGCAAGATGACTGAAGAGGTGCCTGGCACGCGCCTGGACAACGCCCAGGCCGGCCCCGACTGGGCCGCCTGTCACAACCAGACCCTGCCCTTCTTCAAGCCCCCCGCACCCGACCTCTGCCTGTGGCGCCTGAGCCTGCCGCAAACCGCGCCGGTGCTGGACCTACCTTTTGCGCAACTTATCGAGTGGCATGGCGGCCAGCGCTGGCTGTGGGCGCCTCCCGAGGCCCAGGCCCAGCTGCGCCAAGCCGCTGCCGACGCGGGCGGATCAGCTACCCTATTCATAGCTACTCACGAAGATAAGACGGGGGCTAGAGGTAGATTTAATCCTTTAAAACCGCCGCTGGACCGGATTCACCAGCGCCTCAAGGCCGAGTTCGACCCGGCCGGCATCTTCAACCCTGGCCGCCTTTACCCCGCCTTGTAAAGCCCCCATGCAAACCAATCTCGCTCCCGAATACCAAGGCACGGCCGACGGCATGGCCGCCGAAGCCATTCTGCGCAAATGCGTGCACTGCGGTTTTTGCACCGCCACCTGCCCCACCTACCAGCTGCTGGGTGACGAGCTGGACGGGCCGCGCGGCCGCATCTACCTGATGAAGCAGGTGCTCGAAGGCGAAACGCCCACGCGCAAGACGCAGTTGCACCTGGACCGCTGCCTGACCTGCCGCAACTGCGAATCCACCTGCCCCTCGGGCGTGGACTATGGCCATTTGCTGGACATCGGGCGCAAGCTGGTCGACGCCCAGGTTCCGCGTCCGCTGGGGGAACGCGCCTTACGCTGGGCCTTGAAAGAAGGCCTGCCCTCGCCGCTGTTCGCCCCGGCCATGGCACTGGGCCAGCTGGTGCGCCCGCTGCTGCCGGCGGCGCTGCAAAACAAGGTGCCGCCCAAGCAGAACGCCGGCGCCTGGCCGAGCCGCGTGCACGCCCGCAAAGTGCTGCTGCTGGCCGGCTGCGCCCAGCCGGCGATGGCACCCAACATCAACCGCGCCACTGCGCGCGTGTTCGATGCGGCCGGCATCCAGACCGTCATAGCCCCCAAGGCAGGTTGCTGTGGTGCCGTGAAGTTTCACCTGAACGACCAGGAGGGCGGCAAAGCCGAGATGCGCGCCAACATCGACGCCTGGTGGCCCTATCTTCAGGAACAGGCACAGGAACCAGATCAGAACCCGACGGATCGCGCCGACCCGTCGGCCCCGACCGGCCTTGACTCCCAGCCCGGCGTGGAGGCCATCCTCATGAACGCCTCGGGCTGTGGCGTCACGGTCAAGGAATACGGCCACATCCTGCGCGACGACCCGGCCTACGCGGCCAAGGCGGCGCGCATCAGCGCACTGACGCGGGACGTGAGCGAATGGCTGCCCGAACTCAGCGCCACATTGCGCGAGCAGGTCAAGGCCAGCGCTGGCACCATCGCCTTTCATCCGCCGTGCACGCTGCAGCATGGCCAGCAATTGCGCGGCGGCGTCGAGCAGTACATGACGGAACTGGGCTTCAACATCAAGATCACCGGCTGCGAAGCCCACCTGTGCTGCGGCTCGGCCGGCACCTATTCGGTGCTCAACCCGGACTTGGCCTACCAGCTGCGCGACCGCAAGCTCGGCCACCTGAACGAGACCTTTGGCGCGGCGCCACCGGACCTGATCGCCTCCACCAACATCGGCTGCATCACCCATCTGCAAAGTGGCACCGCCACGCCGGTGCGACACTGGATTGAGGTGCTGGACGAGGCGCTCCAAAAAACACTATAAAATTAATAGCTACCTGCGCTCATTCCGTGAGGGCTAGAGCCTTATTTCTTATAAATTACTCTTCACCGGGCGACATCATGACTTTCCCCACCGAACTTGAAAACCTGAACGTGGTGTCGCAGCACACCCTGCTGTCGCCGAGCCAGTTGCACGAGGATATTCCGGCCAGCGCCCAAGCGACCCGGACCGTCAGCGCGGCGCGCTTCACGCTGGGTGAGATCCTGAGCGGGCGCGACTCGCGTCTGCTGGTGGTCGTGGGACCGTGCTCGATTCACGACCCCGCCGCCGCCATGGACTACGCCCGGCGCCTGAAAACGCTGGCCGACGAACTGGCAGACCGCTTGTTCATCGTGATGCGCGTGTATTTCGAAAAACCCCGCACCACCGTGGGCTGGAAAGGCCTGATCAATGACCCGCGCATGGACGACTCGTTTCACGTCGAGGAAGGCCTGCGCCTGGCCCGGCGCCTGCTGATCGACATCAACGACCTGGGACTGCCTTGCGGCACCGAGGCGCTGGACCCGATCACACCGCAGTACCTGGGCGACCTGATTGCCTGGAGCGCCATCGGCGCCCGCACCACCGAGAGCCAGACCCACCGTGAACTGGCCAGCGGCCTGTCCAGCCCGGTCGGCTTCAAGAACGGCACCGACGGCAACCTGGAAGTGGCCTTGAACGCCATGCTGTCCGCCGCCCAGCCGCATGCATTTTTAGGCATCAACGGCGAGGGTCAGGTGGCGCTGACCCACACCCGGGGCAACGCCTTCGGGCATCTGATCCTGCGCGGCGGCGCGGTGCCGAACTACGACTCGGTGGCTGTGGCGCAGGCCGAGGCCGCGCTGACGGCGGCGCAGCTGCCGGTGAACATCGTGGTCGACTGCAGCCACGCCAATTCCCGAAAAAACCACGCCCTGCAGACGCTGGTGCTCAAGGACGTGGTGCACCAGATCGCCGACGGCAACCGTGCCATCAAGGGTGTGATGCTGGAATCCAACCTGTTCGAGGGCAACCAGAAGCTCGGCCGGCCGCAGGACCTGCGCTATGGCGTCTCCATCACCGACGCCTGCCTGGGCTGGGACACCACGGCGGCCTGCTTGCGTGAAGCGGCGTCCCGTTTGCGTTCAGTCCCCAACTGAGGCCAGCACGCCAGACAGCGCCGCCCCATTTTTCGAGGCACCAGAGGACGACTGCCCTAGAATCTGGCATCGCACGATCGGGGCTGTTGGTGGCGTTGAATGATCGTGCTTCTGATGAAGGACTCATGATTGAACTACCCATCCGCGTTGCAACGCCAGACGTCTCCCACGTAGATGCGCTGGTGTCCGGCACCCGGCTGGGCGAGTTCGAAATCCTGGGTTTGATTGGTGTAGGCGGTTTCGGCATGGTGTACCGGGCCTACGACCACTCGCTGCAGCGCGATGTCGCCATCAAGGAATACATGCCCTCGGGGCTGGCGAACCGCTCGGGCGATGTGTTGAACATTTCGGTGCGAACGTCCAGCGACGATGAAACCTTCCAGGCCGGATTGCAGTCTTTTGTTGGCGAAGCCCGAATGCTCGCCCGCTTCGAGCACCCCTCGCTGGTCAAGGTGTTCAGGTTTTGGGAAGCCAACAACACGGCTTACATGGTCATGCCGCTGTACCACGGCATGACCCTCAAGCAAGCCCGGCTGCAGATGCGCCTGCCGCCGACCGAGGCCTGGCTGCGCAAGGTCTTGTGGTCGGTCCTGGGCGCGCTCAAGGTTTTGCACCGCGGCACGGCTTTGCACCGGGACATCTCGCCCGACAATATTTTCCTGCAAGACCTGGGGCCCCCGGTGCTACTGGATCTGGGCGCGGCGCGCGTGGCCATCGGCGACCGCGCCAAACAGCACACCGCCGTCCTCAAAGTCAATTTCGCGCCCATCGAGCAATACGCGGATATCAAGGACATGCAGCAAGGGCCCTGGACCGACCTGTATTCGCTGGCGGCGGTCGTGCACGGCCTGCTGCGCAACGAGGTGCCGGTGCCTTCGACGATCCGCGTCGTCAATGACAGCATGCCGCCCTTCGACAAAATCGCCAAAACGATTGAGGAAGAATTTGGGCAGAGCTACTCCTCGGAATTCGTGACCGGCATGGGCGGGGCCTTCAATATCCGGCCGCAAGATCGCCCGCAATCGGTACAGGAGCTTGCCCGCGCCCTGGGCCTCGCCACCCCCAGCGGCATGTCGTCCTTTGACTGGCGCGCCGAGCTGGGGCCCAGTTGCCTGCCGGACGGCGAGGTGTTGCAGCTGTCCGATGCGGTCGCCGGAATCGGCGAGCGTACCGTGCTCCAACGGACCCAACCCGACTACCTGCCGACGCAGCGGGTCAAGTCCGCGCCGGCAGAACCCGGCACCGGCCACCCGCAAGGCGAGGCACAGACCATCCTGCTTGAGCCATCCAAGCCCGTAAAAAAGCGGGCCGGGCAGGACGCCCACGCCAGCAAACGACGCCTGCCCCTGGATTCATTGGATTCAACGGGCTCACGGCCTCATCGCTCCTATGGCCCGTGGCTGATGATTTCGTCGCTGCTCGTTGTGGTGTCTGCCCTGGCGGCGTGGGGCTGGCGCAGCTCTGCTGCCGACACGGCGACCGTGGTGGCCACGGCGCCCGATGTGACGCCCTCGCCTCCTGAAGGCGCGGCCAGCCTGTCCGCTATGCCACTGGCCCCGGTACCGCCTATGGCCAGCCCGGCAGCCTCCATCCCAGGCATCAGCCCCGCCACCCTCGCCAGCACCACGGCCGATGCCCGGCCCCCAATGGCGGCCACGACTCCACCCGCCGCCGCCCTCAAGCCGGGCAAAACCGCCGCGCCGCGCCGCAGCGCCCCCACGCCGGAGGCCAGAGCCGAATCACCACGCCCGGCAACGGTGGTCGACGCATCGCCCGCACCCGTCGGACCTGAAACACCGCCACCCCGGCCTGCGCCTAAAGCCGAGGCAGCAGGCCTGACGGCCGAGAAGCTCTGCGTTGACAGCAATTTCCTGACCCGCCCCATGTGCTTGTACAACGCCTGCCAAAAGCCCGGTCTGGCAGGTTCCGCGACCTGCGTGGAACTTGAACAGCGTTTGAAGCACAACGCTGCCGGTAGCCGATAAGCGCCGCCCGAGGGCGTTCCGTCCGGCGTTGAGGTTTCGCAAGCAGGTCGCAGAAAAATGCGCGGACACTCGCGCGCATGTGCCCGAGTTTCGCGACCCTCACATCCCTGGTGCTGCTGCCATTCTGCGCAACCACGTCGCTGTCATCTGCACACGCCCAGGAGGGCGCGACCGACAGCAGCCTCATGTCCACCCTGCGTCAGGAGGCCATCGCGCTGGAGAACGGCGAAGGCGTGGCGCGCAACCCGGTGCTCGCTGCCACCCTGTATTGCAAGGGCGCCCGCCTGGGCGACGCGCAGGCGCAATACAACCTGGGATGGATGTACGCCAACGGGCGTGGCGTGGCGCGCGACGATGCCACGGCTGGGTACTTCTTTCATGCGGCGGCCGAACAAGGGCTCGACGCCGCCCAACGCATGCTGAAGGTCGTCGGTGGTCCCACGACCGAAGTACCGGAATGCATGCGCGAACCCGCGCCGCCGGCACCCGTGGAAGCGGCGAAGCCGAGCGTGGACTATCAGGCGATTGCGCCGCGCAAAATCTTTGACATGGTGATGAAGATGGCGCCCCAGTACCAGGTGGAGCCGCAACTGGCGCTGGCGATCATTGCCGCCGAGTCCAACTTCAACAACCTGGCGCTGTCGCCCAAGAATGCTCAGGGGCTGATGCAACTCATCCCGGAGACCAGCGAACGCTTCAACGTCAAAAATCCCTTTGACCCGGCGCAAAACATCCGGGGCGGGCTGACTTATCTGCGTTGGTTGCTGGCCTATTTTGAGGGCGATGTGGCGCTGGTGGCCGCCGCCTACAACGCCGGTGAAGGCAAGGTCGAGCGCTACCGCGGCGTGCCGCCGTACCTCGAAACCCGGGCCTATGTGCAGCGCATCCTCAGGGCCGTCGGCGTGCAAGTTCATCCATTTGACGCCACGGTGACCCGCCCCTCGCCCGCCCTGAGCTTGATTGGCGTGCCCTGGCGCAAGAAATAGGCGCCGGGCCCGTCGGTTCAGGCCGCCAGCGCGGCGGCTATGTCTTTCGCCATGCCGGCCGGTGTATCGGTCGGCGCATAACGCTTGAGGACCGTGCCGTCCTTACCAACCAGGAACTTGGTGAAATTCCATTTGATGGCCTTGCTGCCCAGCAAACCAGGCGCCTCGGCGCTCAGCCACTGGTACAGCGGGTGGGCGTGCGGGCCGTTGACCTCGATCTTGGCCATCATCGGGAAACTGACGCCGTAGTTCAGCTGGCAAAACTCGGCGATTTCATCGTTGCTGCCGGCGTCCTGGGCGCCAAACTGGTTGCACGGAAAACCCAGCACCACCAGCCCCTGCTTGCCATAGGTCTGATGCAATTCCTCCAGCCCGGCAAACTGCGGCGTGAAACCGCAGGCGCTGGCGGTGTTGACGATCAGCATGACCCGGCCCTTGAACTGACTCAAAGGCACAGGCGTGCCATTGATTTGCAGGGCGTCGAAATCGTACACAGTGCTCATGGGCATCTCCAATTCAAGAAAAGTTGGGGTCAGTGTCGCACCCCAGTGCAAAACAATCAGCGCCGGCCAAAGGACAGCACTGACAGCAGTGAGGCCAAAAGTATGAGCGCGCCGCCCAGCAAGGTGCGGGTCGACAACTCACCAGTCCCCAGGAGCACCGACGACACACTGGCAAACACCACTTCCGACAGCATGATGAGGGAGGTGGCGCTGGCGCTCAGGCGCGCCGCCCCGTATTGCAGGGCCAGGTTGCCCGCCAGAAAAGCCAGGCTGACGGCCAGGGCCAGACCGGACCAGGCCAGCGCCGGCGCGGGCGGCGCCGTCACCAGGCCCAAGCCCATGCCCATCACGGCGGCGCCCACTGCCATGACGGCGCCGCCGCCAAACATGGCCAGCATGCGCGCCTCGCCCGGTGTCCCGTTCAGCTTGCGCAACAGGATGTTGGTCAGCGCAAAACAGAAGCCGCCCATCAGCGCCAGCCAGTCGGCCAGATCCTGGGGGAAAGGCCAGGGCGATGCCGGCGTCTTGAGCACGATCACCACGCCGGTGAGTGCCAGCGCCAGCCGCAAGAGCGAGCCGGTGCTGGGCTTTTCACCCAGCAGGGGCCAGGCCAGCAGCACCACCCAGGCCGGCATCAGATAGAAGAGGATGACCACGCGCACCACGTCGCCCACGGTCACCGCCCAGTTGAAACCAACATTGGTCAGGCCGGACGCCAACACCAGCCACCACAGCATGGGATGCTGCAGGAAGCCGCGCCAGGCCTGCGGCTTCACCACGGCCAGACTGAGCAGCGCAAACACATAGATGATGGCCGTCGCCCACAGCGGATGCAGGCCCTGCGCTTGAAGCGCGCGAAAAGGCCACCACGACACGCCCCAGACGAAGGCGTTGAGAGCGAGCGCCGCGGCCGCGAGCGCCCGACTGGTCGGTTGCGACGCCAAGGGCCGCCTCAGCCGTGGAAGTTGTCGTTGCGGGCAATGTCCAGCAAGTGCTCGACCTCGGCACGGTGCTGCACGCAATTGCGGGCATGCCAGCGCCGGATGATCCACATGAAGCCGGCGATCACCACACCAAACACGGTGATGGCGGCAAAGGTCGGTAGCCCCAGGCCGGTCGACAGGCTGTAGCCCGCGCCCAGTGCCAGAATGCAGGCCTGCTCGTTGAAGTTCTGCACGGCGATGGAGCGCCCGGCACCCATCAGGTTATGGCCGCGATGCTGCAGCAAGGCATTCATGGGCACCACCAGGAAACCGCCCAGGGCCCCCAGCAAAATCAGGAATGGCGCCGCCACCCAGACGTTGGTGATGAAAATCAGCATGATGATCAACAGGCCCATGCCGATACCCAGCGTGATCACCCGCGGGCCATCCTCCAGGCGCATGCGCATCGACGCCACCACCGCGCCCACCGCCATGCCGATGGCCACCACACCCTGTAGGGCCGAGGCCTGCGTCACCGAATAACCCAAGGCCGCAGCGGCCCAGGCCAGCACGATGAAACGCAAATTACCCGCCACGCCCCAGATGAGCGTGGTCGCGGCAAGCGAAATCTGGCCCAGTTTGTCGCGCCACAGGCGGGCATTGCAGATCCAGAAATCGGGCAGCAAGGAGGTCAGGCGCTTGGGCATGGGACGCATCTCGACACCGGTGTGCGGAATATGGGTGTTAAACCACGCGGCCAGGAAATAAAGAAAAATCAGCACACCGATGGCGGCCTCCGGCGGCGAATCCACACCGGTGGCAATCAGCGGAAAGTCGAACGAGAGCAGCAGCGGCGACAGCACCGGCCCCACCAGTTGTCCGCCCAGCAGGACGCCCAGAATGATGGAGGCAATCGTCAAACCTTCGATCCAGCCATTGGCTTTGACCAGTTGCGAGGCCGGCAGGAGTTCGGTGAGGATGCCGTACTTGGCAGGGGAATAGGCGGCGGCACCCAGACCGACCACAGCGTAGGCCATCAGGGGGTGGGTGCCAAACAGCATCAGCAGGCAGCCCGCCACCTTGATGAAATTGCTGATCAGCATGACCCGGCCTTTGGGCAGGGAGTCCGCAAAAGCCCCGACAAAAGGCGCCAAAATGACGTAAAACAGCGCAAACATCGGCACCAATGCCGCCTGTTGCCACTCGGGCGCATGGCGGGTTCTGAGCAACTGGACGGCTGCAACAAACAGGGCGTTGTCGGCCAGCGAGCTGAAGAACTGCGCTGACATGATGGTAAAAAAACCGCGTTTCATTGTCTACAGGCGCGCATCAGTGCAACTGACACGGTGGGTTTTGTTATAGGTCTCCGAACGATGCTGCGTTATAGCATGCCCCCGAGGTGCAAAATAAAGCCCCCTCCGTCACCCCAAGAGAACCATGCCGCGTCCGATCCAAGCCACCATCCATACCGAAGCGCTTCGGCACAACCTTGGGCGCGTCCGACGGGCGGCCCCGGATGCCCGCGTTTGGGCCATCGTCAAGGCCAATGCCTACGGCCACGGGATTGAGCGTGTGTTCGAGGGGCTGCGCGGCGCCGACGGCTTTGCACTGCTGGACCTGGAGGAGGCCCGGCGCGTGCGGGCCCTAGGCTGGCGCGGCCCGATCCTGTTGCTGGAGGGCGTGTTCGAGTTGCGCGACCTGGAACTGTGCTCGCGCCTGGACCTGTGGCACACCGTGCACTGTGACGAGCAGATCGACATGCTGGCCACGCACAAGACCAACGTGCCGCACCGGGTCTTCCTGAAGATGAATACCGGCATGAACCGGCTCGGCTTCACGCCGCAACGCTACCGAGCCGCCTGGACCCGGCTCAATGCCCTGCCCCAGGTGGACGAGATTTCCCTGATGACCCATTTCAGCGACGCCGACGGGGCGCCGGGCGTGGCCGCCCAAATGGCGGTATTTGCCGAGGTCACGCGGGACCTGCCCGGCGAACGCACCCTGAACAACAGCGCCGCCACCCTGCGCCACAACGTGACGCCGCTGGATGCCGGCGCGCATCCCGACAGCCGTGTCGCCTCCGACTGGGTACGCCCCGGCATTGCCGTCTACGGCAGCGCCCCGGATTTCCCTGAACACAGCGCCGCCGACTGGGACTTGCAGCCGGCCATGACACTCACCTCAAAAATAATAGCAACACAAGACCTGGCGACGGGGGCTACAGTCGGATATGGCTCAACGTTTGTGGCGGACAAGCCCTTGCGCATCGGCGTCGTGGCCTGCGGTTACGCCGACGGCTACCCGCGCTCCTGCAGCACCGGCACGCCCGTGCTGGTGAAGGGCATCCGCACCCGCATGGTGGGGCGCGTCAGCATGGACATGCTCGCCGTCGACCTCACGCCGCTGGCCGACGCTGGTGTTGGCGCCGGCTTTGGCAGTGAGGTCACCTTATGGGGCCGCGCCACCAACGGTGCCGTATTGTCGATTGACGAAGTGGCGCGGGCTGCGGGCACCGTGGGTTACGAATTGATGTGCGCGCTGGCCCCGCGCGTGCCCGTGCTGGTGACCGATTAAAGGGCTCACATGAATCCGCTTTGCAGTGGGAGGCACTTGATGATTAACGATCCGATCCCCGCCCCTCTATTGCCAGAACCCGACCGTGACCTGCGCGCCGACTGGCTGGATTTACAGGCGACGCTGAAGGACCTCCTGCACCAGGGCGACTTCGCCACCGACCCCTTGCCACGACTGGAGGGCATCGAAAAGCGAGCCCTTGCATTGCTGGACCAGGACCTGGACGAATGCTTGTTCGTCCTGTTTCAGGCCCTGGGTGAGCTGTCGCTCGGCTATTGCGCGACCCACGCCCTGTTGTCGGCCGTCGTCTGTTCGCAGACCGCGAACCGGTTGGGCATGCCGGATGCCGCCAGGCAAACACTGTTCCGGTCGGCCCTGGTCATGAATATTGGCATGGCGCGCACGCAGGACGATCTGGCCCGGCAGAACCCGATACCCAGCGCGGCGCAGCGAAAACTGATCCGGGAACATCCGCAGATCAGCTGCGAGATGCTCCGGCGCTTTGGCGTGACCGACGCGGACTGGCTGGACATCGTTCGCTGGCACCATGAACTGGAAGAGTCCGCCGGACTGGCCCGCAACCGCACGAGCCGGCGCCTCCTGCGCGCGGCCGACTGCCTGATCGCCCGGATGGCCCCCCGAACGACGAGGCTGGCCATGGCCCCTCTCAACCCAGCCGCAGTCGTAGTGCCCGACACACCGGAAGATGCCACGGCGATCGGGAATGCCATGATGGCCGTGGTCGGGTTTTATCCGCCGGGCACCTACGTGCAATTGGTGAACGGCGAAAAAGCGGTTTCCGTGGCGCGAGGCGCGCGCGCCAACCAGCCGCATGTGGTGAGCCTTGTCAATCCGGGCGGCATGCCACTGCGTCCTTACCTCTACCGGGATACCAGCGACCCGCAGTTTGCGATCCGCTCACCGCTTAATGCGGAAAAAATCAAGGTCAAAGTCAGCCTGGAAGCGGTGTTGAATGTGGTGAAGTCGCTATCGGACCCCAGCGATTGAGACCTGTTGGCGTGTCATCACCTCGGCCGCGTCTGCATCAGGCGACGGCTGAATTTGATCGCCTCGAACCAGAACACGCTGAGTAAACCCAGGACCAGGGCTGTCAGCAGGTCAGGTAGCGCCAAGGGTTCGAACACAAACAGGCGCGCTATTCCTGGCAGGTAAAGCACCAGCCCGAGAAAGCCCAGCGTCACGCCGGTCACGAGCCACAGCGTGCGGTTGGGCACGCGCAGCGAGGCCCAGAGCGAGCCGGTGCGCGAGCGGTTGGAAAAAATCAGCGCCACATTGCCCATCACCAGCGTCGTAAAGGCAAAGGCACGGGCTTCCTTCTCCGTCAGCCAGGTCGCGCCCCAGGCATAGGCCCCCAGCACCACCAGCAGCACGCCCACACCCTGCAGCAGCGCGAGCGCCAATGTCATGCCGCCAAACAGCTGGGCCATGGCATCACGCGGCGGGCGCTGCATCACATCCGACTCGGACGGCTCGTTCTCGAACACCATGGAGCAGGCCGGGTCGATCACCAGTTCCAGGAACGCAATGTGCAGCGGGAACAGCACCGTGGGCCAGCCCAGCAGCACCGGCAGCAGCGCCATGCCGGCAATCGGAACATGCACGGCCAGGATGTAGGACATGGATTTGCGCAGGTTGTCGAAGATGCGCCGACCCAGGCGCACGGCTCGCACGATGGAGGCAAAGTTGTCGTCCAGCAGCACCAGCGAGGCGGCCTCGCGCGCCACGTCGGTGCCGCGCCCGCCCATGGCCACGCCGACATGCGCGGCCTTGAGCGCGGGGGCGTCGTTCACGCCATCGCCGGTCATGGCGACCACCTCGGCATTGGCTTTGAGTGCCTGCACGATGCGCAACTTTTGCTCCGGCGCAATGCGGGCGCAGACGCTCACTGTTGCCATGCGCGCCTGCAGTTCGGCCTCGCTCATAAGCGCCATGGCGTCGCCGGTCAGCACCTCACCCGCGTCCAGTTGCGCCTGGGCGGCAATGGCGCGGGCGGTGGCGGGATAGTCGCCGGTGATCATCACGACGCGGATGCCGGCACTACGGCACTGCGCCACTGCGTCGGGGATTTCGGCGCGCAGCGGGTCCGCCAGACCCAGCAGGCCGATGAATTCGAACTCGAAATCGTGCTCGATGGCGGGCCAGTCCTCGCCGGCGAAGCGCGCCTGGGCCACACCCAGCACACGCAAACCCTGCGCCGCCATGGCCTCGACGGCGGCGCCAATGTCGGCCTGCGCGTCTTCATCCAGATGGCACAAATCGACGATCGCCTCGGGCGCGCCCTTGGCCGCCACCACATGCGACGACTCGCCCGCCAAGGCCTTCCAGACATGGGACATGGCGCGCAACTCCGGCGTCAAGCCGTATTCATGCTTGAGCGTCCAGTCATGGTGCAGATGCTCGGTGTCCGCCAGAAAATGCTGGCCCAGCCGGTGGAAGGCTTTTTCCATCGGATCAAACGGGTCGCTCATGCTGGCCAGGATGGAGTACTCGACGAGGGTGTGAAAGGTCTCGGGCAACTCGGTGCTGGCGGCGTAGTCAATCGCCAGGCTCTCGCCCTGTCGCCCGACCTCGCCCCGTGCATAGAGCTGCACCACGGTCATGCGGTTCTCGGTCAGGGTGCCGGTCTTGTCCACGCACAACACCGAGGTGGCGCCCAGGGTTTCGATGGCGGCGATGCGCCGGGTGAGCACGTTCTGCTTCGACAGGCGCCAGGCGCCCAAGGCAGGCAACACGGTCAGCACCACCGTGAACTCCTGCGGCAGCATGGCCATGGCCAGCGCGATGCCGGCCAGCAGCGCCGCCAGCCAGTCGCCGCGCAGCAGGCCATAGGCCAGCACCAGCAGCAGGCTGGTGATGAAGGCGATGACCGCCAGCACTTGCACCAGCCGGGTCGTCTGCTTTTTGAGCGGCGAGCGCTCCAGCGTGAGCGACTCCAGCGCCGTGCCGATGCGCCCGATTTCGCTGCGCGCGCCGGTGGCCGTGACCCGCGCCATGCCGTGACCCTGGACCAAGAGCGTGCCGGAATACAAGTACGCCAAACCGTCGCCGCCGGGGCGAACCGTGGCTGCCGGCGCGGCGGTCGCACCGGCCACCTTGCTCACCGGCAACGCCTCGCCGGTCAGCAGGGATTCGTCCACCTGCACCTCGCTGCCCGAGATCAGCAGCGCATCGGCCGGGATGCGGTCGCCCTCGGCCAGCACCAGCAGATCGCCACGCACCACCTCGCGCCCGGCGCTGCGCTGCGGCCGCCCGTCGCGCAGCACCAGCGCACGCGGGCTGGTGAGGTCGCGCAGCGCCGCCATGGCGCGCTCGGTCTTGCCCTCCTGGTACAAGGTCAGGGCCAGCACCACCAGCACCAGGCCAAACAGAACCAGGCCTTCTTGCAGGTCGCCCAGCACCAGGTACAGGACGCCCGCCGCCAGCAGCAGCATGAACATCGGCTCCTGCAAGGTCTCGCGGGCGATGGCGCGCAGGCTGCGGCGTTGATCACCGGGCAGCGCATTCGGGCCGTCGTCCAGCAGGCGCTGCGCGGCCTGCGCCGTCGTCAAGCCGCTGGCGTCGCTCACGCCTTCATCAGGCGTTTGTAAAACCATTGTTTACCCCCTTCCACCGCCAGCAGGTAGGCGATCAGCAAGCCCGCCAGCAGCGCAAAAAACGACAGCGGCAGCGGCGTAAAACCCAGGTACGGCGCCAGCGGCGTGAACGGCAACAGCATGGCCGTCACCACCACGCCCAAAGACGTCAGCACCAGCCAGCGCGTAGGCTGGCTGCGCAAGGGGTTGCGCCGCGTGCGGATGACAAAAATCACCAGCACCTGGGTGGCGATCGACTCCACAAACCAGCCGGTGCGAAACAGCGACTCGTGCGCCTTGAACAGGCTGAGCAAGAGGTAAAAGGTCAGGAAGTCGAACAGTGAGCTGATGGGCCCGATGGTCAGCATGAAATTGCGGATGAAAGCCATGTCCCAGCGTTTGGGCTGCGCCAGGTCTTCGGCGTCCACGTTGTCCATGGGCAGCGTGATTTCCGACACATCGTACATCAGGTTGTTGAGCAGAATCTGCAGCGGCAACATCGGCAGAAATGGCAAGAACAAGGTGGCGGCGGCCATGCTGAACATATTGCCGAAATTGGAGCTGGTGGCCATCAGGATGTACTTCATCACGTTGCCAAAGGTGCGCCGCCCTTCCAGAATGCCCTGGTGCAACACCATCAGGTCGCGCTCCAGCAAGATCATGGCGGCCGCCTGCTTGGCCACGTCCACCGCGCCCTCGACCGAGATGCCGACATCGGCCGTGTGCAGCGAGGGCGCGTCGTTGATGCCGTCGCCCAGATAACCGACCACATGGCCGCGCGCTTTGAGCGCCAGGATGATGCGGTTTTTCTGCGACGGGTTGACGCGGCAAAACAGATTGACGCCTTCGACGCGAGCGCGCAAGGCGTCGTCGTGCAGCTTGGCCACCTCGGTGCCGGTCAGCACGCCCTCGATGGGCACGCCGAGCTGGGTGCAGACGTGGCGCGTCACGCGTTCGTTGTCGCCCGTCACGATTTTCACGGCCACACCGCTGGCGGCCATCGCCCGCAAGGCATCGCCAGCGCTGGCTTTGGGCGGGTCCAGAAAGGCGGCAAAACCCGCGAACACCAGCGTACTCTCGTCCGACACCACCGCGTGCGGGTGATCCAGCGGCACGTCGCGCCAGGCGATGCCCAGTACCCGGAAACCCTCCTCGCCCAAGCTGTCGTACAGGGCGTTGATGCGAGTCCGCGTCGCAACGTCAAGCGTTACGGTGTTGCCGGAAGCGTCCTGGTAATGGGTGCACAAACGCATAATGTCTTCCGGCGCGCCCTTGACCACCAGTCGGCGCGCGCCGGCCCGCTGCACCAGCACCGAGACGCGACGGCGCTCGAAATCAAACGGCACTTCGTCGATCTTGGTCCAGGCGGAGACGTCAATGTCTTCGTGCGCCAGGATGGCATCGTCCAGCGGGCTCTTCAGGCCGCTCTCGAAATAGCTGTTAAGGTAGGCCTGTGCCAGAACGTTCGCGTTGTCCTGGCCGCTGGCGTCCACATGGCGCTCCAGCCGGATCTTCGCCTCGGTCAGGGTGCCGGTCTTGTCGGTGCACAACACGTCCATCGCACCCATGTCCTGAATCGCCGAGGGGCGCTTGACGATCACCTTCAGGGCCGCCATGCGCAGGGCGCCGCGCGTTAGCGTCACCGACACCACCATCGGCAACAGCTCGGGCGTGAGGCCCACCGCCAGCGCCACGGCAAACAAAAACGACTCCAACAAGGAGCGGTGCAAGGCCACATTGACCAGCAAGGTGAACAGCACCAGCATCACCGTCAAACGCATGATGAGCATGCCGAAATGCCGGGTGCCGATCTCGAAGGCGGTGGGTGGCGCCTTCTCACTCAGGCTCACCGCTATTTGTCCCAAGGTCGTGGCGCTGCCGGTGCGGCCAATCCGCACACGGGCCGAGCCGCTGACCACCGAGCTGCCCATGAAGACGGCGTCCAGCACGTCCAGCGCCCAGTCCTCGGGCGCGGTCGAGGCGGCCTGCGCTTCTGTTGCTATTTCTACCTTTTCTTGCGGGGCTTGAGCCTTTTTTTCCACCGGATACGGCTCACCCGTCAGCTGCGCCTGGTTGACGAAGAAGTCGTCAGCTTCCAGCACCCTGGCATCGGCCGGAATGAGGTTGCCGGCCGACAGGAGCACCACATCACCCGGCACCAACTCGGTCACCGGCAGCTCGTGCGCCTGACCATCGCGCAGCACGGTAGCGGTCACCGCGACTTGCAAGGCGAGTTGCTCCGCCGCCCGGCCAGCGCGGTAGGCCTGGACAAAATCCAGCGTCACGCTCATCAGCACAATCAGGCCGACGATGAGGGCCCCGGTGACGTCGCCAGTCAGGGCGGAGATGCCGCTGGCGGCCAGCAGCACCAGGACCAGGGGGTTTTTGAAGTGCGCCAGAAACTGCAGCAGCACGGCACGCTGCGTGACCGGCTGCAGCCGATTCGGGCCGTGCTGTTTCAGTCGCTGGGCCGCCTCCAGACTGCCTAGGCCGTCCAATGCGGGCCCCAAATTGGCGGATGCAGCGGCATTCGTCCATGCACCACACCAGTATTGGCGGCCAACAAGTAGATGGGTTTGTTTTTGAGATTTCTCATTTCGCAATCCTCAAACTTTACGCTTAATCATCGACTATGCAGCCCGTTTTTCGTGGGCAAGATCGCTTTTAAGCAGCGATCAAGAAAAGAACTACGCCCACGGGCAGTACTAGGAAAACCGAGCTGAAATGGCAAAATTTCATATACGTTCTCATGCCGGCGGCGCCACCGGCCGTGGCTGCGACTGGCGGCCGATGGTCCGCTGCTTGGAGTAAGGGCGGTGCTTTGGCGACTGAAATCATACCTGCGGCGCTTGCGCGTCGCCATGCGGCCGATGCGCGAGCGCGGGTTGGGCCTCGTTTCCGTGCTCATGGTGCATGTGCCGGTGGCGTTTCTATTTCGTAGCTGGCGCGTGCTGGCACAGCCGCTTAACGGCGGGCTGATTCAGCGCGTTTTTAATCAGCCGCGCTTCGTCGATTTCCAGGACGGATTAGCGGATAGTGCGCTGCCGCGCTTTTATGTGATCGTGATGCCATTCACGCTGCACTTCCTGCTGCCTTGCCTGGCGCTGCTGCAGGGGCGTGCCCAGGTCGTGTTACTAGAAAATGGAATACGTCACTGGGAGCGGCGTGTGCTGACCCACCGCTTTCCGTCACTGCCGATGTTCAATTTGTGGCGCTTGCCGTTTTCAAGTGTGGCGCACGGCAATGTCATCAGCTTGCTTCTGGAAAACCACCGCGGAAACTTCGGCATCGTCGATCATGACTGTTACGTCTTTGACGAAGCCGTCTTCGACCAGCTGGTCCCCGCCGCCGACGAATGCCTACTGAGTCTGTTTGGCGAGGCGAGCCGTAGCCTGGAGATCACGTTCCCATTGACCTACTTCCTGTTCTTCAATGCCGAGGCCTTGCGCCTGCTGATGCGTCGCTACGCTGTCGATGCGCGCCTGTACCGCGAGACACCGGCCTCGGCCCGTGACGCGATGGCGCGCATTGGGCTCGGGAAGACAACGTTTTGGAAAAACTATCACAACTTCCGCGACACGCTGCACGTTCTGCTCGCGACGGCGGTTGCCGAGGGGCTCAAGTTCCGCTTCCTGTCGTCGGACAAGGAATTGCCGGCCATGCATATCGGCGGCACCAGCATCGGTACGCACCATACGAAAGATCTGTATGCGCTTTACATTCACCTGCGCTTTCTCGAACTGTTGGACGATCCACTATTGAGCCATCGCTATGCCTTCCTGACGGCACCGCTGCGTTCATCGGCCGAGGCGCTCGCCAACGGCGATCCGACAAATACGACGTGGCAGCAGCTGCCTGTTGTCGAGTCACTGATGCAAGGTCTGCGCGACGCATTGAAAGATCCGGCGCGGCTTGGCAATGCCGGGAAAGTCAGCATCAGTGACCGCTGTCAGCGCTAACTGGCATTCGTGAATTTACATCAACACAAGCCCGCACCCGCGCCTGCAGCCGTGACAGTCCCAACAAGGCATCGGTAAACGGCGTCGGCACGCCGGTTAGCGTGCACAGGTCTATGACCACCGTCGATGGCCACCGACCCGAAAAGTCAATCTGGAACGAGCTGTTTGACTGAAATGCTTTCACGAGAAAAATATCTTAAGCCGTCGCTTTAAATGCCATTGCGGTTCATGTAGGCAATGCCAGGGGCAAATGAGAGCGCCTTTGCTGGCAGCCGCGAACGTTTGACATACGTTAAGAAAGAGATAAGGCCGCAGGCATAAGCTTGCGACACTTATGACATCTCTTTATCTGTTGCTATGGATTGCAGGAGGAATCCTGCTTCAAATCGCTGTCTATCTGGGCATCTGTTTTTGGCACCATTGGCAGGCCTACCAGGCGCTACGCCATATTGCGGCAGAGTCGGATATCGCCGCGACGTCCGAAGTTTCCATAGAGGCACAAGAGATTACTGCAGCCGCCTGGTCGGGACTTCGCACCTTTCGTGTGGAGCGCAAGGCGCTGGAAGATGCTGCAGGGCAGATCTGCTCGTTTCATCTCAAGCCCGAAGACGGGAGGCCGCTTGCGCCGTTTTTGCCAGGGCAATTTCTCACCTTCCGTCTGGATATTCCGGCCTCACAAGGAGGCACCGAATCCGTCATTCGTTGCTACTCACTGTCCGACGCGCCACAGCAAAACACCTACCGCGTTTCGATCAAGCGTGCGCCCGCACCGGCGGGCAAGCAGGTTGCACCCGGAGTTTCTTCGAATTATTTTCATGACTATGTCAAGGAGGGCAACCTGTTGCAGGTCCGTGCCCCTTCTGGCCATTTTTATATAGACCGCAGCGAATCGCCGGTGGTGTTGATTGGCGGCGGCATCGGCATCACGCCCATGCTGAGCATGCTGAACTGGTGCCTGACGGTACAGCCCGCGCGCGAGGTCTGGCTGTTTTACGGTGTGCGCAACAGTTCTGAGTTGATGATGAAGTCGCACCTGCAAGACTTGGTCGGGGCGCATTCAAACTTTCATCTGCACTTGTGTTTTAGTGACCCACTGGCCACCGATTTGGTCGATAACCCTGCCAGACAGGGCCAACATCACCACAGCCGTGTCGACGTGGCGTTGCTGCGCCGCTTATTGCCGCTCAAGCCCTACCACTTCCACATTTGCGGACCTACCCCCATGCTGGCAAGTCTGGTGCCTGCGCTGGAAGACTGGGGTGTTCCAGACGGGCGCATTCACTTTGAAGCGTTTGGCCCGGCCTCCGTGACGCGCAAAAAATCGGCCGCTGCGCGCGCTTCAGCAAGTATTGCTGACGGCAATGGCGACGCCGTCATGGTCTTGTTCGCCAAGTCCGGCAAGCAACTACCCTGGCAGCCGGGAATGGGCTCTTTGCTGGAATTTGCCGAGGCAAACGGCATTGCCGTCAACTCCGGGTGCCGCGCGGGTGGTTGCGGCAGTTGCCAGACCAGCATCCGTACAGGGGAGGTGGCCTACACCCAATCGCCTGACTTTGATCCCGAGCCGGGCAATTGCCTGCTGTGCGTTTGCACGCCCAAGACCGCAGTGACACTGGAGGTGTAAATGAAAAATTCACTTTGGCATGAGCATGTATTGCCTTTCACCCTGCTGCTGGGTTTACTGGCCGCCACCACGTTGGCGGGGGACTATCTGCTGCATCGCTTCAACCTGGTATGGGTGGGGCGTTACATGGGCATACCGGGCACGGTGCTCATTGTTGGCTCGCTGTACTACTCCTTGCGCAAGCGAAAGTACGTCGCCAGCGGCGACCCCAAATCGCTGCTCAAAATGCATGAGTTCAGCGCCTGGCTGGGCTCCCTGATGGTACTGATCCATGCCGGGGTGCATTTCAACGCCATCCTGCCGTGGCTGGCTACGATTGCCATGGGGGTGAATGTGATCAGCGGCATGGTGGGCAAGATGTTGTTGAAACGCTCACGCCAGCATGTACAAGGCGAGCGCGAGAAGTTTCAGCTGCGGGGACTGTCCAAGACGGAGGTGGAACAATCGGTGTTCTGGGATTCCGTGGCGCTCGGCGCCATGACGCAGTGGCGCAAAGTGCACATTCCCATCTTCATCGTGTTTGCCGTCCTGGCATTGGGCCATATCTTCAGCATCTTCTTGTTCTGGGGATGGGTATGAGCCGGACTCTCAAAATCATTCTGGCCATCAACCTGGTGGTGCTCGCCATATTGACCTTCGCGTATGCGCACCTGATGGTGGGTCCTGGCAAGCTGATTGCGGGTCACAAGCAGCTGGATACGGATTGCTTTGCCTGTCATGTGTCTTTCAGAGGTGCCCGTTCCGAGAAATGCGTGAGCTGCCACAAGCCCTCCGACATAGGCCGATTGACAACGACCGGCATACCCCTGGCCAAGCCGCTCACTTCAACGCCGTTCCATCAAGAGCTGATCAGCCAGGACTGCACTTCTTGCCACAGCGACCATGCGGGCGTGAAACGCTACCAAGTGCATGGCAGTTTCAATCACGCCCTGCTGAAGAAGGAAACCAGCGACCAATGCCAGGCCTGCCACAAGTCCCCCTCCGATTCCTTGCACCGGCAAATCACCGGCAATTGCGCACAGTGCCATACACAGAATAAATGGACACCGGCCACCTTTAACCACGATAGATATTTCTTGCTGGATAGCGACCACAATGCCAGCTGTGTGACCTGCCATGTTCGCAATGACTACAGCCGCTTCACCTGCTACGGTTGCCACGAGCACACGCCTTCTAATATTCGTCGCAAGCATATTGAAGAAGGCATCAGCAAGTTTGACAATTGCGTTGAGTGCCACCGCAGCAGCGACGAGCACGACATCAAAGGCCGGGGTGGCGAGGACCGGGGCAGGGAAAAGCGCGAGAACGATTGATTCGTTCGGACATCGCCCTTCACCACAGCTTGTACCAGGTGTCTTTCTGGATCTGCTCGAAAACCGTGGCGTCAAACCCGGCGCGCACCAGCAGCGCGGCGAGTTGCGCCAAGCGCCCGGTCTGGGTGCCGGCGGGTTCCCCAATGATCAGCCCGTTGCCGAAATGGTGCTGGATCAAGCCGGGGGCGGCCAGCGTGGCCCCGCGCGCCACCACACTCACGATGCAGCCCGCGCCGGACCGGCTGCACACAACGCGAGCCTCACTTGATCCGGGTCATTCCCAAGAGCATTGATCCAAATCAAGACTGCATGTGGCGCAACCCTGTCCAATCGGAAGCAAATTTGCGGATCAGGAGTAAAGCAATGCGCACCGATATGTTTCAGCAGGCGCTGGAGGACCTCAACGGCTCAACCGCCGATATTGAGGCATCTGCCCTCATTTCGACCGATGGTTTGATGATTGCCGCGGCCCTGCCGCACGGCATGGATGAGGACCGCATTGGTGCCATGTCGGCGGCGCTGCTGTCGCTGGGTGACCGCACCGCGCGCGAACTGGCGCGGGGTGCGCTGGAGCGGGTGCTGATCCAGGGCGAGCGCGGCTACGTCATCATGAGTTCCGCCGGCCCTGAGGCCGTGCTCACCGTGCTGGCCAAGTCCAACGCCAAGCTGGGGCTGATTTTTCTGGACATCAAACGGGCGGCCGAGACGCTGTCCAAACTGATCTGATGGAGGCCAGCATGGGACTGCCCGACATGGATCTGCCCTTGATGCCCTCCATCGAGGCCCGCCTGACCTACACCGACGGCAGCGCGCGCACGGTCTACACCACCGAGGTGGAGAGGCCTTTCCCCGAAGGGCGGCTGATCGTCTCCAGCACCGACCTGGCCGGCATCATCACGCACGCCAACGACGCCTTTGTGGAGATGAGCGGCTATGCCCGCGAGGAGCTGATGGGCGCGCCGCATCACATCCTGCGCCACCCCGACATGCCCAAAATCGCCTTCAAGGGCCTGTGGGACACCATCGCCGCCGGCCAAAAGTGGCACGGCTACGTGAAGAACCTGCGCAAGGATGGCGCCTTTTACTGGGTTTACGCCACCGCCGTGCCCAACATCCGCCAGGGCGTGATCATGGGCTACACCTCGGTGCGGCGCAAACCTTCGCGCACCCGCATTGCCGAACTGGTACCGGTGTATCGGCAATGGCTGGACGAGGAGAAAGCCGCATCATGACCCTCAATTTTCTGATTGCACCGGACTTCGCGCCGGAACGTTTTGCCGGCTGGCACATGCTCAACACCACGCTGCAGCGGCGCTCGGGCATTCATCTGCACCTGCTGACGCCGGCCAATGCGCTGGAACAGGCCCAACTGCTGACGGCATGCCAAGCCGATCTGGTCTATGCCAACCCGTTTGACGCGACCGACATGATCCGCACGCACGGCTACCTTCCGTTTGCCCGGCCGTCCCAGCGCTTTGACGAGATGGTGATTGCCACCGGCGCCGAGTCCGGCCTGCTGAGCGTGGATGACCTGAAACCGGGTTGCCGCATCGCGCTGACGGAAAACAAGGACGTCAAGCTCATCGGCCTGCGCCTGCTGGAGCCGGCCGACCTGACCGAGTCGCTGATTGAGTGGGTGCCGGTGGACAGCTACCAGGCGGCGGCGCGGCGCGCCATCAAGGGCGAAGTGGAAGCAGCCTTCTTCCTGGCCGATGCCTTCGCCTCGCTGACGCGCATGACGCGCAGCCAGTTGCGGGTGCTGGTGGAAAGCGCCATCAGCGACATCTCCCATGTGCTGCTGGCCCACCCCCGGATGGCCGACAGCCTGCCGGCCATCAAGCTGGCCTTGCTCGGCATGGGGCAAGCCGCCGGGGATGCCGATGTGCTCGACGCCCTGGGTTTGCCCCACGGGTTTGAACCCATGACGCAGGAAGAGGCCGAGTTCATGATCGACCTGATGGACACTTTGCTTGACTGATTCGGCCCCGATGCGTGAGGTTCAGGCCAGCGCGCGGCCAGCGCGTCTGACGGTACGCCAGCAGGCGCGCCGTCTGCTGCGCGACCCGCTGGATGTGGGTGTGCATCTGACGCGGCTGCAGGCTGCGCTGGAACTGCCGGGCGCCGAGCCGGCGCAGGGCGCATTGGCGGACATTTTTGTGGCTTTTGGCGAACGCGACGAGTTGTTGAAGCGCCAGGCGCTGCAATTGGCCCGCGCCCGGCTGGCGGAACATGTGGTGCGCTGGTTCGAGGCGCAGGCGGGACAGGCGCGGCTCTCCCGCATCACACCGCTGGCCACACGCTGGAGCGTGCTGGCCCGCCCCAGCGCCGATATTTCCACCCGCGCCCGCCGTTGCAGTGGGGACGATTCACGGGCGCTGGCGGCACAGGCCGTGACGGCCTTTGAAAACGCCGACACGCAGGCGCAGCAGGCGTTTTTACACCATTGCATCACCTGCCATGACAACCTGGCCTTCATGCTGGCGCGCCGCGCCCTGCTGCAAAGCGGCGCCACGCTGCCGCCACACTGGGAAACCGTGAGCCGACAACTTCAACAAACACAGGAGCTCGCATGAAGCTGGTGGTCACCGGCCTGTCACCGCGCGAGGAAACAGCCTTTGGCATCTTTTTGAGCCGCACCTTGCGGAACTGGCTGTGGCAAAGCGTGCCGGCAAGCCGCACGGCCGTGTTGCCCCCAGCCGATTTGATCGTGGCCGACCTCGTGCCCCTGGGATTGGGCCAGTGGTCGGAGGCGGCCGAGGCCGATCTGCTGCAACGGCTGCAGGGCACGCCCGCCGTGCTGCTGGTGCCCGCGCACGACCAGACCTGGGCTGCGATGGACGCCGACACCGTGAAACAGCATTCGCTGGTCTGGCTGGCCAAGCCCTATGGCACCAAGGAAATGCAGGCGGCGCTGGAACAGGCAGCTTTGTCGGTCAAACGCCCGGCCCGCCCGGCCGCGCCGCCACCCGTTTCCGCTTCAGTTCCCGCTGCCGCGCCTGTTTCAGCGAGGGCGGCACCGACGTTTCTCTCGGCCAACCCGCCGGCCGTTCCCCCGGCAGCGCGCACGCCCCAGCGCGTCAACCCGGTGAGCATACCGATAGAGGCACAAGGTCTGAGCGCCGCCGAATTGCACGCGCGGCTGGCGGCCCTGCCCGAGCCGGGCGGCCAGGTGTTTCTGCGCAAGCTCGCCGAGATGCTGGTGCTGGACCATCCATTTGAAGCCCGCTTCACCGTGCAGAATTCGCTCATCGTCCATCCGGCCGATGGCTGGATCGCCACCAACACGCCAATGACGGTGATCGAGCGGGTCTGCCAGAGCGATGCGCTGGCGTCGGCCGTCAGCATCCGGGCCATCGACGGCCCCCAGGCCGAGGAGCGGGCGCAGCGCCTGGGCATGCCACCGAGCGAGCTCGATGTGTTCCTGTCGCAACTCGTGGCCAAAACGCTGGACCGTCCAGCCTCGCGCCCGGCGCCTGCCCCATCCTTCTGACGCATTTATGGCCATCAAATACAAAGTCGTCTTTACTGGCCCGGTGGGTTCGGGCAAAACCACGGCAATCCAGACCCTGTCCGACATCGCCGTCGTGCAGACCGAGACCGCGGCCACCGACCAGGTTCGCGCATTGAAGCCGGCCACCACGGTCGCCATGGACTACGGGCTGATGAAACTCGCCAGCGGGAACAAGGTTCATTTGTATGGCACACCGGGCCAGAAACGCTTTGATTTCATGTGGGACATCCTGAGCCGCGATGCGCACGGGCTGGTGCTGCTGATCAATGCGGCGGCGCGCGACCCGATCGACGATTTGCGCCAGTTTTGCCAGCAGTTTCGCCCTTTCATCGAGCGCAACCAGCTGGTGGTGGGCGTGACCCACGCCGAAAAGGCCGGCAAGGATGTGGCGACGGCACTGATGGATGAATTGCAAAATCAGGGCGCCGCGCCACGCGTGATGGACGCGGATGCGCGCAACCGCAAGCACATGACCCTTCTCGTTGAATCCCTGATCTTCGGCATGAGAACGCCCCATGGTGCGTGACGCGGCTTCCCCTTTTTTTCCTCTTTCAACAATGACGGGCACCTCGATGACCACCCCAGCCTCTGAATGGTTTATGTTGACGCCGGCGGGCGTGCTGTATGCCTTTGCCCGCCAGCAGCCCGACGACACCGAATTGGCCCTGCAAGCACTGCTGGCGGGCGAGCGCACGCTGGACGCCGCCGGCTGGGCCGACCGGGCGGCGATAGCGCCTTCGATTTCCGAGCAAGCCCTGGCGCAGGGTTGGGTGCAGTTGCTGCAGCGGCCCTTGCAGGGGCCGGATGCCAAGCTGGACGACTTCCTGCAACACGTGATTGCCTCGCTCTCGGGCGAACGGCGCGCGGTACTGGCCTCGGCGGAGGGTTTTTGCCTCGGGCGCAGCGGCATGGAACAGGACGAGGCGGACACCCTGAGCGCCGCTGCCGCCGATTATTCCGACTTCGCTGCGCGCCAGGCCCGTCGCGGCTGGGACGGCGCGACACGTTATGTGTCTTTCCACAGCGAACCCGAGTTCCTCTTGCCCAGCTATTCCTTCCTGCCCTTCTGGGTTGACGGCGCCGGCTACTGGCTGGTGCTGGGCGGCGAGCCGCTGTTGAACAACCCGGCCCTGGTCGAACTGCTGTGGGGCATCAAGGAAGCCGGTACACGGTTCGCCGGCAACCGCAGTCTCTGATGCCGCTTCTCCCCCCCTCATTTACGACCTGGCCTGAAACAGTTCGCCTGATCGGCTAGAAACTGTAGTTTCGTACAGTATTATTTGGCCATGGCCAAAGAAAAAACTGTTTACGTCTGTTCCGAGTGTGGCGGCACCAGCCCCAAATGGCTGGGCAAATGCCCGAGCTGCAGCGCCTGGAACACGCTGATTGAATCCATCCCCGAAAGCAGCGCCCCGACCAAAAACCGCTTCGCCTCGCTGGCCAAGACCGCCGAGGTCACCACCCTGGGCGACATCGACGCGGTCGACATGGCGCGCACGCCCACCGGCCATGAGGAACTGGACCGCGTGCTGGGCGGTGGCATTGTCGAAGGCGGCGTGGTGTTGATTGGCGGCGACCCCGGCATCGGCAAGTCCACGCTATTGCTACAGGCGCTGGATTCGCTGCAGCGCAGCGGACAAAACACCTTGTACGTGACGGGCGAGGAAAGCGGCGCGCAAGTGGCCCTGCGCTCGCGCCGCCTCGGGCTCGATAACTCGCAGGTGAAGGTGCTGGCCGAGATCCAGCTGGACAAAATTCTGGCCACGCTCAACACCATGCAGCCCGACATCGCCGTCATCGACTCGATCCAGACCGTGTACTCCGATCAGCTCACGTCGGCGCCCGGCTCGGTGGCCCAGGTGCGCGAGTGCGCGGCGCACCTGACGCGCACCGCCAAGGCCAGCGGTGTCTGCATCGTGCTGGTCGGCCACGTCACCAAGGAAGGCACGCTGGCCGGGCCGCGCGTGCTGGAGCACATGGTGGACACGGTGCTGTACTTTGAAGGCGACACGCACAGCAGTTTTCGATTAGTGCGCGCCATCAAGAACCGTTTTGGCGCGGTCAACGAAATCGGCGTGTTTGCCATGACCGAGAAAGGCCTCAAGGGCGTGAGCAATCCGAGCGCCATCTTCCTGAGCCAGCATGCCGAGCCGGTACCCGGCAGCTGCGTGATGGTCACGCTCGAAGGTACACGGCCGATGCTGGTGGAAATTCAGGCGCTGGTGGACAGCGGCGGACCTTCGCCACGACGTCTGAGCGTGGGTCTGGACAAAGACCGCCTCGCCATGCTGCTGGCCGTTCTGCACCGCCACGCGGGCGTGGCCTGCATGGACCAGGACGTGTTCGTCAACGCCGTCGGTGGCGTGCGCATCAGCGAGCCGGCCGCTGATCTGGCGGTGCTGCTGGCCATCACCTCGTCTCTGCGCGGCAAGCCGCTGCCCAAGGGTTTTATTGCCTTTGGTGAAGTCGGGCTGGCGGGCGAGGTGCGGCCGGCGCCGCGTGGCCAGGAACGGCTGAAAGAGGCCGCCAAACTCGGCTTCAGCGTGGCCGTGGTGCCCAAGGCCAATGCACCGAAAAAATCAATTGAAGGCCTGACCATCCATGCGGTGGAGCGGGTCGAGCAGGCGATGGAAATCGTGCGCGGTCTGGGCTGATCCAGTCTACTTAAGAAAAGCTTAATCTCCCCTCGTTAATGTCAGCTCCATCAAGGAGTCGACATGAAACGCTTTTCTTCCCTTTCTCTCGTTCTCGCCGCCCTGGCGTGTGGTCTGAGCCCGCTGGCTCAGGCCATCACACCGGCAGAGCAACTCGCAGGCTACACCGCGCAGGCCGGCGCACCGGCCCAACCCACGCGCGGCCAGCAACTGTTCACCACCCAACACGGCAAGAAGTGGAGTTGTTCGTCCTGTCACACCGCCACGCCGACCGTGGACGGCAAGCACGCCAGCACCGGCAAGGTGATAGCGCCGCTGGCGCCGGCCTTCAACCCGGAGCGCTTTGCCGACACGGCCAAAACCGAAAAATGGTTTCGCCGCAATTGCAAGGACGTGATGGGGCGTGAATGCACGCCCGCTGAAAAGTCGGATGTGCTGGCCTGGTTGCTGACGCTCAAACGCTAAAGCCCGATCAACTGCTCTGAAAGAACCTTATGTTCCATTCAAATTTCAAGAAATTGTCACTGGCGCTGCTGCTGGCAACAGGCGCTATAAACGCCGCCCAAGCGGATGACCATGGCAGCAAGGGCTCCAGCGTGACACCCCTGCCCAAATACACGCAGGAATGCGCCGGTTGCCACTTGGCCTACCCGGCCGGCATGCTGCCGGCCGCTTCCTGGCAGCGTCTGATGGGCTCCCTAGACAAGCATTACGGCACCGATGCCTCGCTGGACGACGCCAGCGCGAAGGAGATCAGCGCCTGGCTCAAGGCCAATGCAGGCACCTACAAGCGGGTCAGCGAAGTGCCACCGCAGGATCGCATCTCCAAATCCGCCTGGTTTTTGCGCAAACACCGTGACGGCGAAGTACCGGCCGGGGTCTGGAAGCGTGCTTCTGTCGGCAGCGCCTCCAATTGCGCCGCCTGCCACACCAACGCGGCACAGGGCAGTTTCAGCGAACGCGATATCAAGATACCGAAGTAGAACGCCATGACTGAATCGACAGCAAAGACCAAAATTCTGGTGTGGGACGCCCCGGTGCGGGTGTTTCACTGGCTAATGGTGCTGAGTTTCGCCGGGGCTTACCTGACCGCGGAGAGTGAGCGCTGGCGCCTGGTGCATGTGACCCTGGGCTACACCCTGGGCGGCTTGGTGGCCTTTCGCATCCTGTGGGGGCTGATGGGGACGCGCCATGCGCGTTTTGTCAGCTTTGTGCGCGGCCCCGCTGCCGTCATTCGATACGTGCGCGCCATGCTGGCGGGCGAGCCTGGGCACCATGTCGGGCACAACCCGGCCGGGGCGCTGGCGATTGTCCTGCTGCTGCTGTCCAGCATCGCCATCGTCACCACCGGCTGGGCTGTCTACAACGATGTGGGCGGCGATTGGCTGGGCGACCTGCACGAAGGCGCGGCGAACTTCATGCTGTTCGTGGTGGCGGTTCATGTGGCGGGTGTCGCCGTGGCCAGCTGGCTGCACCGTGAAAATCTGGTGCGCGCCATGGTGACGGGCAAGAAGGAGGGCACGCCCGATACAGGAATCCGCCGCGCCTGGCGTCCCCTGGCGCTGGTTATGCTGGTCGCGGTGCTGGGTTTTTGGTGGCTGCAATGGCAAAGTGCACCACCGCCTCAAACATCTGGCGGTGAGATGATGTCAGACAAAACGCAGTACAGTTCGCGCGGCCATGATGATGGCGACTGATGTGCCGATGAATCACCCTGGATTATTTAATGCGAATTCTGCTGGCTGAAGACGACGAGATGCTGGGCGACGGACTGCGTGCCGGTTTGCGCCAATTGGGCTTCCAGGTGGACTGGGTCCGTGACGGCGTGGCCGCCGAGCGCGAGTTGGCGTCCGGCGACTACATGGCGGCTGTGCTGGACCTCGGCCTGCCCCTGAAAGACGGACTCGACGTGTTGCAAGCGCTGCGTGAGCGCAAGATCAGTACCCCGGTGCTGGTGCTGACCGCGCGTGACGCCGTGCCCGATCGCATCCGCGGCCTGGATCTGGGCGCGGACGACTATGTGGTCAAACCGGTGGATCTGCATGAGCTGGGCGCCCGTCTGCGCTCCCTGGTGCGCCGCTCGCACGGTCAAATCAATGACACCCTGCGTTGTGGCGCGGTGCTGCTGGAGCCGTCAGCGCGACAGGTCAGCCTGGAGGGCAAGGCCGTGGCGCTGTCCACACGCGAATTTGATTTGCTGCACGCGCTGATGCTCAATGCCGGGCGCGTCATGTCGCGCGAGCACCTGGAGCAAAAGCTGTACAGCTGGGGCTATGAAGTGGACAGCAATGCGATCGAGGTGCATATCCACCACTTGCGCCGCAAATTACACCCGGACGTGATCCAGACCGTGCGCGGCATCGGCTACACCGTGCCGCGTTCACCGGACCCCGCATGAAGTTGCTGCGCCGCCTGAAGTCCTTGCAGGCGCGCCTGCTGGCGCTGTTACTTAGCCTGGTCACCGTCGTCTGGCTGGGCGCCGCGGTGATGACCTGGGTCGATGCGCGCCATGAACTCGACGAACTGCTGGATGGCCATCTGGCTCAGGCGGCGGCCCTGCTCGTGGTACAGCAAACCCACGCCGACGGTGATGACGTGGCCGATGCGCCTTCGCTACATAAATACGCGCCCAAGGTGGCGTTTCAGGTGTTTCACGAAGGCCAGCTGGTGATGCGTTCAAGTAATGCCGGTACCGCTCCGATGTCCGCCAATACACGCGGCTTTGCAACCGTGCGCCTGGGCGAGGACGCCGAGTGGCGGGTGTTTGCCACGCGCGGCAGCGAGAGCGATGTGCAGGTATATGTGGGCGAGCAAACGGATTCGCGCAACTCGATCTTGTGGGCCGTCTTGCGCGGCACCTTGTTGCCGCTCGTGTTTGCCTTCCCCTTGCTGGCCTTGTTGCTGTGGTGGGCGGTGCGCCAAGGTCTGGCGCCCCTGCGCCAACTCAGCCAGGCGCTGGGCCAGCGGCGTCCGCAGGCGCTGGAGCCGGTGGTACTGGGCGACATACCGGCTGAAATTCAACCGCTGGTGCTGGCACTGAACACCCTGTTCGAGCGCATCGACGCCATGGTGGCGTCCGAGCGCCGCTTCACGGCGGACGCCGCGCATGAGTTGCGGACACCGATTGCCGCCATCCGCGCCCAGGCGCAGGTGGCGCTGGGCGCCGGGACCGACAGCGCACAACGCGACCATGCCTTGCAGGTCACCCTGGCCGGGTGCGACCGCGCCACCCGGCTGGTCGAGCAACTGCTGACGCTGGCGCGGCTGGAGGCGACATCGGGCAGCGCGGCTGTGCCGGCCGCCACGGTGGACTTGAGCGCCGTGTCGCGCCGTGTCGCCGCCGAACTGGCGCCCGCAGCGCTGGCACGCCATCAAACGCTGGAACTCGATGCCGCCGCCCCGTGCGTGGTGGCAGGCACTGATATGCTGATCGGCGTGCTGGTGCGCAATCTGATCGACAACGCCCTGCGCTACAGCCCGGACGGCGCGCGCATCGATGTGCAGGTGGCACTGGCCTCGGGCCGGCCCGTCCTGCAGGTGGAGGACAGTGGCCCGGGCATGAGCGAGCCGGAGATGGCGCGCCTGGGCGAGCGATTTTTCCGGGTGCTCGGTCAGGCCCAGCCGGGCAGCGGCCTGGGCTGGTCGATTGTCAAACGCATTGCCGATGTCTTCGGGGCTCAAGTGCAGGTCAAGCGCTCGCAGCGACTGGGTGGACTGGCGGTGTGCGTGCGCTGGCCGGCGCCATCGAGGGCGTAAGCGAGCTTCAACGGCACGGGTTGCGGACTACGCAATACCCGCACGGGGGCTCACGCGCAAGCCTGCCAGAATCCGGGCATGCAATTTCAAAAAATCCTTGTCCCCCTGGCCAGTGTGGCGCTGGTCGCCGCCGCTTACCACTACTACAGTTGGCCCGGTGTGGCCGTCGCCTTGGGAGGTCTGATCATGTGGCTGCTGCTGCATTTCACCCGCATGATGACGGTGCTCAAACGGGCGTCCGACCGGCCCATCGGCTATGTCGGCAGCGCCGTCATGCTCAATGCCAAGCTGCGCCCGGGCGTCACCCTGTTGCATGTGGTGGCGATGACCAAAGCACTGGGTGCGCTGCAAAGCCCCCCAGGCACCCAGCCCGAGCTGTACCGCTGGACCGACGGCACTGAGTCGCACGTCACCTGCGAGTTTTGGGACGGCAAACTGAAAAAATGGGAGCTGGTGCGGCCGGCTCAGTCGGGCGAATCACAGACTGAATCCACCGTCAGCCCGGCCCCGTAAAATCACACTTTTGCATGACTTGCAAGCGCCCCTCTTTAAGGACCCCCCCAATGAGCCCTCTACCCCCCTCCATGTCTGACCGCGACGGCAAAATCTGGATGGACGGCCAGATGGTGGACTGGCGCGACGCCAAGATCCACGTCCTGACCCACTCCCTGCACTACGGTTGTGGCGCTTTCGAGGGCGTGCGCGCCTACAACACGGTCAATGGCACGGCGATTTTCCGGCTCGAAGAACACACCGACCGTCTCTTCAACAGCGCCAAGATTCTGCGCATGAAACTCCCCTTCACCAAGGAAGAGGTGAACGAAGCGCAAAAAGCCGTCGTGCGCGAGAACAAACTCGAATCCTGCTACCTACGCCCGCTGACCTGGATTGGCGACAAAAAATTGGGCATCAGCCCCAAGGGCAACACCATTCATCTGATGGTCGCCGCCTGGCCCTGGGGCGCTTACCTGGGCGAAGAAGGCATGAAACGCGGCATCCGCGTCAAGATCTCCAGCTACACCCGCCACCACGTCAACATCACCATGACGCAGGCCAAGGCCACCAGCAACTACACCAACTCCATCCTGGCGAATATGGAAGTCACGGACGAGGGCTATGACGAAGCCATGCTGCTCGATGCCAACGGTTTTGTGTCCGAAGGCGCTGGTGAAAATTTGTTTGTCGTCAAGGACGGTGTGGTCTACACGCCGGATCTGTCGGCCGGCGCGCTGAACGGCATCACGCGCAACACTGTGTTCCATATTGCCAAGGACCTGGGCCTGGAAGTGGTGCAAAAACGCATCACCCGTGACGAGGTCTATATCTGCGACGAAGCCTTCTTCACCGGCACCGCCGCTGAAGTGACGCCGATTCGCGAGCTGGACCGCATTGAGCTGGGTAAAGACGACTATGTGGGCAGCCGCGGCCCGATCACCGAAAAAATCCAGAGCGCGTTCTTTGACATCGTCAATGGCCGCAATCCCAAATACGCCCATTGGCTGAGCAAAGTCTGAAGAAAGCAAGATCAAGATCATGAGCAAATCTCTCGTTGAAATACTGGCCAAAGACCTGAACGAACAAGGTGGCGTGTACTGCCCCAGCCCGCTGGCCGACATGAAAATCTGGGATGGTCACCCCAAGGTCTACCTGGACGTGGCCCACAGCGGTTCGGCCAAATGCCCTTATTGCGGCACCGTCTACAAACTGAAAGAGGGCGAACACTTCGGTGGCCACCACTAACTCCCTCATCATCGCGCCCCAGTGGATTGGGGACGCGGTGATGACCGAGCCGCTGATGCGCCGCTTGCAGGCGCGCGGCGAGCGCCTCACGGTCGGCGCACTGCCCTGGGTGGCGCCGGTGTACCGCGCCATGCCGCAGGTGGCCGAGGTCATCGAGTTTCCCTTTGCCCATGGCGGCCTGCAATTCAAGGCGCGCCGCAGCTTGGCGCAACAGCTCGAAGGCCGCTTTGACACCGCCTACATTTGCCCCAACTCTCTGAAAAGCGCGCTGCTGCCGTTTTTGGCCAGCATCCCGAAACGGGTTGGCTACCTGGGTGAGGCGCGGGTGGGCTTGCTGACGCACCGGCTCAAAAATCCGCCCAAGGACCGGCGCCCGCCCATGGTCGCGTTTTACTCGGCGCTCAGTGGCGAGGCCGACATTGCGAGCGACCAGCCCCAACTGCAGCTAAATGCCGCCGAGGTCGAGCAAGCCCTGGCCGACATGGGCTTGCACCGTGGCGGCTATTACGTGTTTGCGCCGGGCGCCGAATACGGCCCTGCCAAACGCTGGCCGGCCGCGCACTTTGCCGAGCTGGCCCGCCGGCTTGACGCCCCCGTGGTCTTGCTGGGCTCCAGCAAGGAATTCGATCTGTGCGAAGAAATCGCCGCGCCGGTGAATGCCGAGCAGCCCGGCAAATGCGTGAACTTTGCAGGAAAAACGACGCTAGCCAACGCATTCAGTGCGATAGCAGCTACAAAAAGCATAGTGAGCAATGATTCCGGCCTGATGCATGTGGCGGCGGCTTTTGGCGTGCCCCAAGTGGCGATCTTCGGCTCCAGCAGCCCGCTGCACACGCCACCGCTGAATGCGCGGGCGACCGTGCTCTGGCTCAAGAACGACGGCGCCTACCAGCCCCCGCTGGACTGCGCGCCCTGCTTTGCACGGGACTGTCCGCTCGGGCACACGCGCTGTCTGGTCGATATTCAGGCCACCGACGTGCTACAGCATCTATAGCTGCCTGCGCAGCAACGACGGGGGCTAGATCCCTATTTTGCTTAAAAAAAAGCCACCCGAAGGTGGCTTTGTAAAAGTCCCCGAAAGGACGTCGTTGGAAACATTGCGTGTCTGGATGCCCGTCTATTTAAATTATTGACTGGACTCCAGCACTTGATTACTGTGACAGCAGTTGGTGCAACTTTACAGGGCATCCGACGACGACGCTATCCCCCATTTGGGGGATATTGATGACTTTCTTGTCGAAAACCATGACTTTTCGCAACATTTAGACACTTCCGTCGGACCCCAAAGGCAGCTGGACGACAAAGCAGGCACCGCTATCACCATCGGGCCGGTTTTCGCAATACACCGTACCGCCGTGGCGAATGGCGATGGACTTCACCAAAGCCAGACCGAGACCCACCCCGCCATCCCGCTCGGTCGCACCGGGCAGGCGGTAAAAAGGTTCGAATATGCGCTCTCGCAAGGCCGCCGGTACGCCCGGACCCCGGTCGCAGACTCGGATCACCGCCTGGCCGTTGCTCCTGCTCAAGGTCACGGTGATGTCGCCCGCTGCGTGGCGGCGGGCATTCTCCAGCAGGTTACGTACGGCGCGGCGCAGCAATTTGGTGATGCCTTGCACCGGCAAAGCGGCGTGACTCATCTGCCCGGCCTCTGAGCCACTGGTGTCGGGCGCCAGTTGTACCTCCAGTTCGGCGTCCACCCGTGCACACTCCTCCGCCGCCAGACCGATCAGGTCCACGGATTCAATGGTCCCCAGATCGGCCTCCCGTGCATCCAGCCGGCTGGCAAGCAGGATTTCTTCAATCAGCTGATCGAGCTCGGCAATATTGCGTTCAATTTCTTTCCTGAACGTCGGGGACGTGGTGGCCCCCATGAGTTCCAGCCCCATGCGAATGCGCGTGAGAGGCGAACGCAGCTCATGCGAGGCATTGGCCAACAGCGATTTTTGCGAGGCCAGCAACGATTCATGCGACTTCACCAGCGTCTCGATGCGCTCGGCAGCCGTGTTGAAACGCTTGGCCAGAAAGGCCACCTCGTCCTGCCCGGTCTCGGGAATGCGAATGGACAAGTCGCCCTCGCCCCATTTCTCAACCCCGCTTTGAAGCTTCTCCAAGCGGCGCGTGAGTTTGCGAATAATCGGGTAGGTGGCCAGCGCGACGGCGACCGCGACCAGCGCCAGCGTCCAGAAAAAACCGAATGGGGGCCGGTTCCAGAACGACCGCGGCGGACGCGGCATGTGCATGTGCAGGGTTTGGCCGTCCTGCATGCGCACCGTGAACTCGGGGCCACTACCATATTTGCCGCGTGAATTGGGCCCGGGCTCGCCGTCCTCGGACTCATCCGCTGAGCGGCCCGCCTGCTCAGCGTCCGGTGGGCGCAGCCGACCCAGACGGCCACCACCGATGACTTGTCCGGCCTCGTTGCGAACGACCACCTCGCGCAACGGGGGCTCGGCCGCGAGGCGCCAGGCCCAGCCCACCATCAGGGTCAGCACCGCCACCGCCAGCACGACGGCCAGCCAGATGCGCACATAGAGTTTTTTGAAAAACATGCTCAGTCTTGCTGGCGGGCGAACACATAACCCACCCCACGCACCGTCAGGATGCGCTTCGGATTCTTGGCATCGAGCTCAATGGCGGCGCGAATGCGGCCCATGTGCACGTCGATGGAGCGGTCAAATGCGTCGAGCTCGCGGCCCCGCACGGCTTCCATGATCTGGTCCCGCGTAAGCACCCGGCCGGCACGCTCGGCCAGGGCCACCAGTAAATCAAACTGGTAAGAGGTCAGGTCGCAGGCTTGCGTCCCGACCGCCACGGTGCGGGCGTCGCGGTCAATCTCCAGCGTGCCAAAACGCAATTGGCGGCCGACCTCGGGCGCGCCCTCCACGCGCCGGCGCAGGATGGCGCGAATGCGCGCCAGCAATTCGCGCGGCTCGAACGGTTTGGGCAGGTAGTCATCGGCGCCGATTTCCAGGCCGATGATGCGGTCCATCGCGTCGCCCTTGGCGGTCAGCATCAGCACCGGCACCTGCGCCAGCGCACCCGGCAAGGCCCGGATGCGGCGGCACACTTCGAGGCCGTCCATATCGGGCAGCATCAGGTCCAGGATGACCAGGTCGGGCGGGCTGGCCTGCAGGCTGGCCAGTCCCTTGTGGGCGTCGCCGGCCTGGCTCACCACAAACCCGGATTGCCCCAGGTACTCGCTCACCATCTGGGCCAGGCGGGCGTCGTCTTCGATCATCAGCAGGTGTTGACTCATGCGGCCAGTCTAGTGCAGGGCCCCCTCCGACGCTTGAAGCCGCGGTAAAGTTACGTAAACAGCGATTGCGCTACACAGGCAACAAGGATGGCGCTTGAGGCACGGCGGGCTTGAGCGGCTGGACACCCCAGATCTCGCTGGCATATTCACCGATCGTGCGGTCCGAAGAAAACACACCCATGCCGGCGACATTCAGGATGGCGCTGCGCGTCCAGGCAGCCGGCCTGCGGTAGAGATCATCCACCTTCTCCTGGCAAGCCACGTAATCCGCATAGTCCGCCAGCAGCTGGTAATAGTCGGACTCCAGCAAGGTGTTGACCACCTCCCGGTAACGCTCGGGCTCCTCCGGCGAGAACGCACCTTCAGAGAGCCGGTCAATGGCGCACTTCAGATCAAAATTCCCCTCGTAATAGCTGCGCGGCTGGTAGCCGTAGCCGCGCAGCTCCGCCACTTGCTCGGTGCGGTTGCCAAACACGAAAATGTTGTCCCGCCCCACGTTGTCCGCGATCTCGATATTGGCGCCGTCCCAGGTGCCGATGGTCAGGGCGCCATTGAGGGCAAACTTCATGTTGCCGGTGCCCGAGGCCTCGGTTCCGGCGGTGGAAATCTGCTCCGACAGGTTGGCGCCGGGAATGATGATTTCGGCCAGCGAAACCCGGTAGTTGGGAATGAACACCACCCGCAGTTGGCCCCCGATACGCTGATCGCTGTTCACCACACGCGCGACATCGTTGATCAAGCGGATGATCAATTTGGCCATGTGATAGGCCGAGGCCGCCTTGCCGGCAAAAATCACCGTGCGCGGTACCCAGTCGGCATGCGGCTGGGCCAGTATCCGGTGGTAGCGGGTAATGATGTGCAACACATTGAGCAGTTGCCGCTTGTATTCGTGCATGCGCTTGACCTGGACGTCGAACAGACTCAGCGGGTCCACGCTGACGCCGGGGCAGCGGGCGATCAGGTCGGCCAGGCGGCGCTTGTTCTGCTGCTTGGCCAAGCCGAAAGCGTTTTGGAACTCGGTGTCATCGGCCAGATCGCGCAGCCGGGCCAACTGGTCCAGCTCACTCCGCCAGTCGGGGCCGATGCGGCTGTCGATCAAGGCCGACAAGGGCGCATTGGCCAGCGCCAACCAGCGGCGGGGGGTAATGCCGTTCGTCTTGTTACAAAAACGCTCCGGATACATCTGCACAAAATCGGAAAAAATGGTTTCCACCATCAACTGGCTGTGCAAGGCTGACACACCATTGACCTTGTGGCTGGCCAGCACGGACAGATGGGCCATGCGCACGCGGCGCACGCCACGCTCTTCGATCAACGAAATACGGCGCAACAGCGCATGGTCCGCCGGAAAACGTGCGTGCACCTCGGCCAGAAAGCGGGCGTTGATCTCGTAAATCAAACCCATGTGGCGAGGCAACACCCGGCTCAAGAGCTCCACCGGCCAGGTCTCCAGCGCCTCTTCCATCAGGGTGTGGTTGGTATAGGAAAAGACACACGTGCACAAGGACCACGCCGCTTCCCAGCCGAGCTGGTGCTCGTCCAGCAGCAAGCGCATCAATTCGGGGACCGCCAGCGCCGGGTGCGTGTCGTTCAGGTGAATCGCCACCTTGTCGGCCAGCTGCTCAAAGCCGCTGTGACTCTTGAGGTGGCGCCGCAAAATATCCTGCAGCGAGGCGCTGACAAAAAAGTACTCCTGGCGCAAGCGCAATTCGCGGCCGTGCTCGGTACGGTCGTCCGGGTACAGCACCCGCGAGACGTTTTCCGAGTGGTTCTTGTCTTCCACGGCCTGGATGTAGTCGCCCCGGTTGAACGCATCCAGATTGACCCCGCCGCTGGCGCGTGCCGACCACAGTCGCATGGTGGCCACGCTGCGCATCTGGTGCCCGGGCACGCCGCTGTCGTAGGCGGTGGCAATCACGTCCTGGGTATCGAGCCACAGCGAGTGCCCATCCTGCGGCACCAAGCGTCCGCCGAACCGGACGGTGTAGCTGAATTCGGGACGCATGAATTCCCACGGATGGCCGTTGACCAGCCAGTAGTCCGGCTCTTCCACTTGCTGCCCCTGCTCAATGCGCTGGGCAAACATGCCGTATTCGTAGCGTATGCCATAACCCATGCCGGGCAGGCCCAGGGTGGCCATCGAATCCAGAAAACAGGCGGCCAGACGCCCCAGGCCGCCATTGCCCAGGCCGGCATCGGGCTCCAGATCAATCAAGGCATCAAAGTCGGCGCCCAGCAGGGCACACGCCTGTTTGACGGGCTCGTAAATATCAGCGGCCAGCAAGGCGTTGGTCAACGCGCGCCCGGTCAAAAACTCCATGGACAGGTAATACACGCGCTTGGCATCCTGGTCTTCGGCTTGCGCCAGCGACTCGCGCCAGCAACCCATGATGCGGTCGCGCACGGCATGAAAAACCGCAAACAGCCAGTCGCGCTGGGTTGCCGAGCGCACGTCCTTGCCCACCGCATAGACCAGCCGGTTCAAGATGGAGCGGCGCAAGGCTTCGACGCTGTTGATGGGCTTGTCATATTCAAAAGCAGTGACGGGCGGCATGGCTGATCCTTCTCAAAGCGTACGCGGACTCTTTATTCTGCGCCCGGCCTGAGTAACTCGTATAGGAAAAGGTAATGCTTTGCAACGCTGGGCCAGTCGAATCGCAGCCCCATTCCCCGTCTTTGCACCGCCACCCATTGCCCGGGGCGGCGCGACAAGGCAAAGGCCCGACGCACGGCGGCCAGCAAGCCGTCCGCGCTCAAATCGTCAAACACAAAGCCCGTGGCGCGGCCCTCGTCCAGGTTTTCCAGCGTGCAATCGACCACGGTGTCGGCCAGCCCCCCGACCCGGCGCACCAGCGGCAAGGTGCCGTAACGCAAGCCATACAACTGGGTCAGGCCGCAAGGCTCAAACGCCGAGGGCACCACAATGACATCCGCGCCGGCCACCACGGCGTGCGCGGTGGCCTCGTCGTAGCCGATGCGCACGCCCACCTGTCCGGGATAGCGCAGGGACGCCTCGATGAATGCTTGCTCCAGTGCCGCATCGCCCTGCCCGAGCAAGGCCAGTTGCCCTCCGCGCTGAACCAGTTCGTCGATCACCTGGGGCAGCAAATGCAGTCCTTTTTGCACCGTCAGCCGGCTCACCACGCCGAACACCAAGGCCTGCCCCCGCGGCTCCAGCCCAAAGTCCAGCTGAAGCGCCCGTTTGAGGCTGGCCTTGACCGGCAGCGTGTCAACATCGTAGGTCGCTGGCAGCAAGACATCGGTGTCAGGGCTCCAGATGGCGTAATCCACCCCGTTGAGGATGCCTGACAGCAGCTCGGCACGCGCGCGCAACAGGCCATCGAGCCCACAACCCTGAGGCTCCGTGGTAATTTCTCGCGCATACGTCGGACTGACGGTGGCAATCCGGTCGGCGTACCAAAGCGCCGCCTTCATGAACGAAACCTGGCCGTAGAACTCAAGCCCATCCACGTCAAAGTAGCTCGCGGGCAGACCCAGCTGTGGGAACACGGTGCGGGGGAACAAGCCCTGGAAGGCGATATTGTGAATGGTGAAAACGCTTGCCGGTGTGTAGCGGCCGGCCTCGGCGAAGGCGCGGTTATAGGCGGGGGCCAGACCGGCATGCCAGTCATGGCAGTGAATGACATCCGGCACCCAGTCCGGATCGAGCCCCTGGCCCAAGGTCGCGGCCGCCCAGCCCAGGGCCGCAAAACGCAGGGCGTTGTCGCCCCAGTCTTTGCCATCCGGACCGAGGTAGGGGCTTCCCGGACGTTCATACAAGGCGGGCGCCTGGACCAGATACAGCGGCGTGGCAACGACTGGCAGAGTCGCCAGCGCCACCGCCGCGGCCGGCAGGACCGGCGCCGGACCCCATGGCTGGGGTCCGTCAGGCAACAAGGCAATGGGCCGCGTGCCCCTGCTGTGAGCGGCAATGGCGGGAAAAGCGGGCATCAACAGACGCACCTCACAGCCCAAGGCCTGCAGCGCCGGGGGCAGGCCGGCATTGACGTCGGCCAGACCACCGGTCTTGAGAAACGGAAAAAGTTCTGCACAAACATACAGCACCTTCACGCCGGCCCCTGCGTCTGTGCCGCCAGCATGGCGCTCGTCACCAGCACCACCCCCTGGGGACTGCGGTAGAAGCGCCGCTCATCCTCGGCCGCGTCAAATCCGACCGTCATGCCTTCGGGGAGCTGGCAGCCCTCGTCAATCACCACCTTGCGCAAGCGAACGTGGCGTCCCACGCTGACCCCTGGCAGGATGACGGCCTCCTCAATGCTGCAATAAGAATGGACATGCGCGCCGGTGAACAACACCGAGCGCCGCACCAGGGAACCGGACACGATGCAGCCGCCCGCCACCAGGGAATCGACCGCCATGCCGCGACGCCCATCGTCATCGAAGACAAACTTGGCCGATGGCAGGGTGTCCTGGTAGGTCCAGATGGGCCAGTCCCGATCGTACAAATCAAGCTCAGGAATGATCGCAGTCAGGTCGATGTTGGCGGCCCAGTAAGCATCCACGGTGCCCACATCGCGCCAGTAAGACGCTGCCTCGGCGTTGGTTTTGACACACGAGCGCTCGAACGGGTGAGCGACCGCGTCGCCGCGTGACACGATGGACGGAATCAAGTCCTTGCCAAAGTCGTGGTGGGAAGCGGGGTCGGCGATATCCGACTCCAGTGCCGAAAACAGATAGTCGGCATTGAACACGTACACGCCCATGCTGGCCAGTGCCAGCCCCGGCCGGTCCGGCATGGCCTGCGGGTTAACGGGTTTTTCATCAAACCGGGTGATGCGCCCGGTGGCGTCCGCCGTCATGACACCGAAGGCACTCGCCTCGGCCAGGGGCACCTCAATGCACGCCACCGTGCACGGGGCTCCCTGTCCAACATGGTCGTCGATCAGACTGGCGTAATCCATTTTGTAGATATGGTCGCCGGCGAGAACCAGGATGTATTTGGCATGGTGACTGCGCAGAATGTCCAGATTTTGATAGACCGCATCGGCGGTGCCGCGGTACCAGGACGCTTCGTCAACGCGCTGCTGCGCCGGCAACAAATCGATGAACTCATTGAACTCATTGCGCAGAAATGACCAGCCATGCTGCAAATGGCGCAACAGGCTGTGCGATTTGTATTGCGTCAGCACGCCGATGCGGTGCACCCCCGAGTTCAGGCAGTTCGACAGCACAAAGTCGATGATCCGGTATTTACCGCCAAAGTACACGGAAGGTTTGGCGCAGTTTTCCGTCAAGGCCTGCAGCCGCGCACCCCGGCCACCGGCCAGAACAAGGGCAATCGTTTGACGGACCTGTTGGTGGAGATCTCTGGTTTTCATGAGGCACCTCGCAAACTAAAAGGTTCAATTCATGGCTTGTCCGTCTGGACCAGTCCAAAAACGGAACGGGGTGACAGGGTGATGTCACCCACGCTGGACGGGGCTAACCCCCATTGACCCTGGGGCAGGACCCGCGCCGCAGCACTGTCCAGCACCTGCAGCCAGCGGCCCGGCGGCAGCGCAAAAGACAGGGCCTGGCTGCCCGCATGAAACAGCAGCAGCCAGCGCTCGGCCGGCACCCGGCCTGCGTCAGCCACCTCGATCAGGCAGGCAAAACTTCGGAACTGCGGATCGTCCCAGTCGGCGGTGCTCAAAGCGGAGCCGTCCGGATTGCGCCAGCGGATGTCGTCTGCCGTGAACCAGCGCGCATGGCGCAGCGCCGCGTGGGCGTGGCGCAACTGGATCAGGCCGGCGACAAATCCGGTCAGGCCGGGGTCGGCGCCAGACCAGTCCAGCCAGGTCGTCTCGTTGTCCTGGCAATAGGCGTTGTTGTTGCCGCTCTGCGAATGCCCCAGCTCATCGCCTGCCAGCAACTGGGGCGTGCCCTGGGAACAAAACAGCGTCGCCAACAGGGCGTGCCGCCACTGCCCGCGCACCGCCTGCACCCCCTCGTCCTGCGTCGGGCCTTCCACCCCGGCGTTGTCACTGAGGTTGTGGTGGTGGCCATCGCGGTTGTCTTCGCCATTGGGGAAGTTGTGTTTGTGTCTATAAGAGGTCGCATCGGCGAGCGTCATGCCGTCATGCGCGGTGAGCAAGTTGACGCTGGACAGGGGACTGCGGCCGTCATGGTCAAAGAAGTCGCTGGAGCCGGCGAGCCGCCGCGCGAAGGCGCCGCGCGTGCAGTCAAACCCCAGCCAGAAGGCGCGGCTGGTATCGCGAAAGCGGTCGTTCCATTCCAGCCAGCCGGCCGGAAATTGCCCGAGCTGGTAGCCGTGCGGCCCGACATCCCAGGGCTCGGCAATCAGCTTGACCTTGGCCAGCACCGGGTCCTGACCAATCGCCGTCAGCAGTTCGGACACCGGGTGGAAATGATGCTGACGCACCGGGTCGCGCCCCAGCGCCGTGGCCAGATCAAAACGGAAACCGTCCACCCCATAGGCTTGCACCCACCAGCGCAGGCTGTCCATCACCATCTGCACGGCGCAGGGCTGCGCGAGGTTAAAACTGTTGCCACAGCCACTGAAATTGAGGTACTGGCCGGCATCATCCAGCGCGTACCAGCTGGCATTGTCCAGGCCGCGCCAGCTCAGCGTGGGGCCAAAGGTGTCGCTCTCGGCGCTGTGGTTGTAGACCACGTCCAGCACTACCTCCAGCCCATGGCGGTGCAGCTGGTCGACCATGTACCGGAATTCGGCACGCTCGTCCGGGTACTGGCCGCTGGCGTAGGCGGGCTCCGGGATGAAATAGCCCAGCGTGTTGTAGCCCCAGTAGTTGCGCAGCCCCTTTTTGAGCAGATGCGCTTCGGTCATAAACAACTGGACCGGCAGCAAGCACAGCGTTGTGATGCCCAGCCGCTGGTAGTGCGCCAGCATCGGGGCGCTGGCCAGACCGGCATAACGCCCGCGCAGGGCGGCGGGCACCTCCGGGTGGCGTTGCGTTTGACCCTTGACGTGCACCTCGTACAGTACGGTGCGCTCCGGCGGCAGCGGCGCGCAAGGCGTGATCGCCGCGCCGGCCTGCAGCTCCGCCGCCAGGTCCAGAACACGGGCTTTGGGAATGCGCGACGCGTTGTCCGTCGGGTCCGCCAGGGCGTCCAGCGCCGTGGCGTTCTCGGCGACGGGCCCCAGGTAATCGCGCTCCAGCGACAGGTGCTGGGTGTCACCCACCAGGGCGCGTGCAAAAGGGTCGATCAGCAACTTCGCCGGATTGAAGCGCTGTCCCTGCAAGGGCTGATACGGCCCGTGGGCGCGCAGCCCATACAGCTGCCCAGCGCCCAGACCGGCCACGAAGCCGTGCCAGATGCCGTTGCTGCACGCCGGCAGGGAAAATCGGGCCGTCTCCCGTGCCCCCTGTGCGTCATACAAGCAGACTTCCACGCGTTCGGCGTGGCGGGAGGACACGGCGAAGTTCACGCCTGCTTGTCCCTGCAGGGTCATCGGGCTGGCGCCCAGGGGCCAAGCCTGCCCCGACTCGCATGACACAGTGGGTGTGGACACGTCTGGCGGGCTCATGGCCCCGCCCCCGGCGCCAGCCACAGGACGCCCAAGGGCGGCAAGGTCAACACCACAGACGCTGCATACCCCTGCCAGGACACCCGCTCCGACACCACCGTACCCGCATGGGCCACGCCACTGCCACCGTAGCCCACGGCATCGGTGTTCATGACTTCGGTCCAGACGCCGAGCTGCGGCACGCCCAGCCGGTAGCCCTGCCGCGCCACCGGCGTCATGTTGCAGACCACAACCATTTGTTGCGCCGTGCCAAAGCCATGGCGCACGAAGCTGAACACCAAGCGTGACGGGTCTTGCACGTCAATCCAGCCAAACCCTTCAGGCTCGTCGTCGCGCGCATGCAGCGCGGCATGGCTGCGGTACAGGTGATTGAGATCGCGCACCAGGCGCTGCACCCCCGCATGGTCCGGGTTGTCCAGCAATGACCAGTCGAGTTCACCGTCATGGTTCCATTCGCGCACCTGGGCCAGTTCACTGCCCATGAAGAGCAGTTTCCTGCCCGGGTGGGCATACATCAAGGCATACAGGGCGCGCAGATTCGCCCTCTTTTGCCAAGGGGCGCCCCACATCTTGCTGTAGAGCGATCCTTTGCCCTGCACCACTTCGTCGTGTGACAGCGCCAGCACAAAACGTTCGCTGTAGGCATATATCAGCGCGAAGGTGATGCGATCATGGTGCTGCGGCCGATGAACCGGATCCATTGAAAAATACGTCAAGGTGTCATGCATCCAGCCCAGATTCCATTTGTGATGAAAGCCCAGCCCGCCCGCCCCGGGCGGCGCCGTCACGCCGGGATAGGCGCTGGACTCCTCGGCCACCGTGATCGTCCCGGGCGCCTCCTGCCCGAGCATGCGATTGAGTTCACGCAGGAATTCAATGGCCCCATGGTTCTCGCGAACCCCATCGTAATGCGAAACCCATTCGCTCCCGGAACAACTGGGATCGCGGTACAGCATGGACGTCACCGCATCCACGCGCAGACCGTCAACACCGTAACACTCCACCCAGAACAATGCGTTGCCGACCAGAAAGTTGCGAACCTCCACGCGCTTGCAGTTGTGAATCAGCGCCATCCAGTTGCATTGGCAAGCGTCACACGGGTCAAGGGCTTCGAGCGGCATCGCGCTTTCGAAGGGGCCCGAGTCCTGGGCACGCGCCGGGAATGGGGCCGGCACCCAGTCCAGCAAGACCTGCAAGCCGGCATCGTGGGCGGCCGTGACAAAGCGCCGAAAAGCGTCAGGCGTTCCATAGCGGGCCATTGGCGCATACAAGCCGGTGGACTGGCAGCCCCACGGACCATGACACGGAGGCTCGCTGACCGGCATGAGTTCGATATGGGTGAACCCCAGGGCCGCGACATAAGGGACCAAAGTACGGGCCAGCGCATCCCAGTCCAGCGATACGCCATGGGCCCGCCGCCATGAGCCCACATGCACCTCATAGATGGCCATGGGTGCTGTCAGGGCGTTGGCCGTGGCCCGCTGCCCGGTCGGTCGCAGCGCGAATTCAGGCAGATTCATCACAATGCCGGCACGACCTGCGCCCCGCTCGCTGTGCAAAGCGTAAGGATCGGTCTTGAGGACGTGCTGACCATCAAGCGCCTGCACCGAGAATTTGTAGCGCGCGCCCTCACGCACGTCCGGCACGAACACCTCCCACGCACCGCACTCGACGCGGTGCTGCATCACATGTTGGCGCGCGTCCCAGCGATTAAAGTCTCCGACCACGGAAACCTGCCGGGCATCGGGCGCCCAGACCGCAAAAGCGGTTCCGGCCCTGCCACCCAAAGTGCAGGGATGTGCCCCCAGCTTCTCCCAGGGTCGCAGATGGCGGCCTTCTCTGAGCAGCCAGACATCGGCTTCACCCAGCCACGGCTCATTGCAAAAGGGAATGACTGCATCCTGCGACATGGCACTGCGAAGAACGTGGCGCTAAACGCCTGAGGTCGCTTTATTGGCTTTTGGCTCTGGAGGCCAGCCACACCAGTAGCAACACTGGCGCACCCAGCATGGCAGTCGCAGTAAAGAAGTGCTGATAACCAAAAGCGTCCACATAGCGGCCCGAATAGCCCGCCAGAAATTTGGGGGCCAGTAACATCATCGAACTGAATATCGCGTATTGGGTCGCCGAGTAGTTGAGATTTGTCAAGCTCGAAAGATATGCAATAAACGCCGCTGAAGCGATGCCGCTGGCCAGGTTGTCGGCCGAGATCACGAAGATGAGCGCCGTCACATCGTGCCCTTGTGAACCCAGCCAGGCAAACAGCAGATTGGTCGCCGCGCTCAGGATAGCGCCCAGCATCAGCACGCGCATCACGCCCAGGCGCATCGCCAGCACGCCGCCCACAAAAGCACCGACCAGGGTCATGATGACGCCGTAAATCTTGGTCACTGCGGCCACTTCGTCCTTGGTGTAGCCCATGTCGACGTAAAACGGATTCGCCATGATGCCCATCACCACGTCACTGATACGGTAGACGGCAATCAGCGCCAGGATCAGCAGCGCCTGTTTGCCGTAACGCCGCAGAAAGTCGGCGAAAGGCTCAATCAGGGCGCTTCGCAGCCATTCCGACGCATTTTTGGCCTTGGCCATCGGAAGGCGCAGCGGTTCCGGCGACAGCAGCACCGTCAGCATACCCAGCGACATGCTGGCCGCCATGGCCAGATAGGCGGCTTGCCAGGCCCCGTGCTGGTAGCTCGTCACGCCGACCACTTCAGCCCGCGCGGCCAGCCACAGCACACCCGCGCCGGCCCAGATCATGGCCAGACGGTAGCCGGTTTGGTAGGCCGCCGCCAGCGCCGCCTGGCGGTCGGTGTTGGCGGATTCAATGCGGAAGGCGTCCAGGGCAATGTCTTGCGTGGCCGAACCGAAGGCTACGGCCAGTGCGCCCCAGACCACGGGCTGCAGCGCCACCTGGGGATCATTGAAGGACATGGCCACCAGCCCCACCATGATCGCCAATTGCGCCAGCAGCAGCCAGCTGCGCCGGCGTCCGAGCCAGCGCGTCAGCAAGGGAATGGGCATCCGGTCCACCAGCGGCGCCCAGACCCATTTGAAGGCGTAGGCCAGGCCGACCCAGCTCAGGTAGCCAATGGTGGTACGGTCGATGCCCGCCTCGCGCAACCAGAAACTCAAGGTGCCCAACACCAGCAGCAGCGGCAAGCCGGCGGAAAACCCCAGCAGCAGCATCCGCACCGTGGGGGGCTCCAGATAAACCTTGAAAGTCGCAAGCCAAGTAGGCTTGATTTGGCGGGCGTCGGGGGCACTTGATGTCATGCAGGAATAATACGCGCAGCCTTGTCAACTATTGAGACCGACCATGAACACGACGCCATCCGCCTCCCTTCAACCGCGACGCCGGCTGGCGCTGCAGGGCATGGCCTTGCTGCTGGCCCTGTCGCCCGTGCTCGCGCCCCTGGCCCAGACACGCGACGGGATTGATGTCGGCGGCAACTCGGCGTTCAGTCAGCTGGTGCCGGCCGACGCCGTGGAGCGCTCTTCCGGCCAGCAATATGCCCAAATGCTGCAAGAGGCGGCGGCAAAACACGCGCTGGGCGGCAAAGACCACCCCCAAGTGATACGCCTGCGCGCGATAGCCAGGCGGATCATTCCCTTTACGATTGACTGGAATCCGCGCGCCAAAGACTGGCGTTGGGAAGTCAACCTGATTGGCAGCAAGCAAATCAACGCGTTTTGCATGCCCGGCGGCAAGATTGCGTTCTACAGCGGCATTCTGGATCAGCTCAAGCTCAGCGATGACGAAGTGGCCATGGTGATGGGGCACGAAATTGCCCACGCCCTGCGCGAGCACGCCCGCGCGCGCATGGGCAAGAACGCCGCCACCGGCATCGGTGCCAGCCTGCTGAGCCAGGTGTTCGGTTTGGGCCAACTCGGGCAAACGGTGACCAACTACGGCGCCCAGTTGCTGACCCTGCAATTCAGTCGCAGCGACGAATCCGAGGCCGATCTGGTGGGCATGGAGCTGGCGGCCCGCGCCGGCTACAACCCCCGCGCCGGCATCACCTTGTGGCAAAAAATGGCTGCCACCAGCAAAGGTGCACCGCCGCAGTGGCTGTCAACCCACCCGTCGGGCAACGCCCGCATCGCCGAGATAGAAGCCAATCTGCCCAAAGTGATGCCGTTGTACGAGCGCGCCAAAAAGGGCTAGGCGGAGCAGAGATTTATAATGTTTTTAGCCTCTAGCCCAGATAGGCAGTTCGAAGACAGCTATAAATAAAATAGCAAATCAGGGTTCTTCCAGCAGGCGCACGACAGCCGTGTGCTGGCCCTCGCGGGCCATGTCCATTGCGGTTTTGCCGCGCCGGTCTTTGAGGTGGCGATCGGCGCCCTGCTCCAGCAGCAGGCGAACCGTTGATTCGTGCCCATAGGCAGCAGCCCACATCAGTAACGTGAGCTCATTTTTCAGTGCGGCATTGACCTGCGTGCCGGCCCGTATCAACGCCAGCAAGCAGTCACGGCAGCCATTGCCGGCGGCGTAAGTGGCGGCGTTTTTCTGGACGCGGTCGACCGGGTCGATATGACCGCCGGACGCCAGGAGCTTGCGCACGATCTCCGCGTTGCCGCTGAAGGCCGCCCCCATCAAGGGGGTGACGCCGGCCAGGTTGGCAAGATCGACATCGGCGTTGGCTTTCAGCAGCACATCCACCAGGGCAACGTCGCCTTTGGCGGCGGCCGTGTTCAAGGGCGAGTCACCATTGCGGTCGCGGGAATTCACCTTGGCACCCTCTTGCAGCAACGCGACGACTCGCTCGATCCGGCCGGCTTTCGCCGCCAGCACAAACTGCCCATTGATATTGATCTGATCCATGCCTCTCTGGGCAAACGCCCCTGGCGCATGGCTGCCCAGCAGCCCTAGCAAAAGACCCAAGCGGATCAACTTGACTGTTTGCATCGTGTCTCCTTCTGTCGGTCGATGACACTCATCTCGGGCCATCACGACCTGCTTGCGCCGCCGCCCGCCGGAATGCCAGTGTGCATTGAGCGCGCAATTGGAATATTTGATTTTTCGCAATCTGTAGTCTCCCGTCCGTGAATTTAATGATCGGCCGGGGAGTCCTTTTTTTCGGAGGCGAGATCACATTGCCATTCCGTTAAATCAACGAGGGGAGATGACAAATGCAACATTTGAAATCAACACACGGGTTCACTGCGGTGCTGGCGCTTTGTGCCATGGCCGGTGCGGCGAACGGGCAGGAAATCCAGGGTCAAATGGGCGTGGGTGCAGGTGCCGCGGCGATGACCAAGGGCATCAATGTGACACAGGCCCAGTTGAACGCATCAGGTGGGCAGGCGGTGGACTGGCTGCATACCCACGGTGACTATGCGCAGACCCGGTTCTACCCCGGCAAACAGATCAATGCGGGCAACGTAAAACAGCTCAAACCGGTCTTCACGTTCCAGACCGAGGTGCGGGAGTCGATGGAAACGGCCCCGATCGTGGTCGATGGCATCATGTACATGACGACCTCGTACAACCATGTGTATGCGCTCGATGCCGTCACCGGCAAGGAGTTCTGGCACTACAAGCACAAGATGGGGCCCATCACCACCTTCTGCTGCGGCCCTAACAACCGGGGTGTGGCGATTGAAGGTGGAAAATTGTTCATGGGCACACTCGATGCCAAGCTGGTGTCGCTGGACGCCAAGACCGGTCAGGTGCTGTGGGAAACCGAGATCGCCGATCCGGAAAAAGGCTATAGCGAAACCATGGCACCCACGGTTGTGGAGGGCAAGGTGCTGATCGGCACCAACGGCGGCGAGTACGGCATTCGCGGCTTCATCAAGGCCTTCGATGCAGCCACCGGCAAACTGGCCTGGACCTTTTATTCCATCCCGGAAAAGGGGCATGAGGGCGTCTGGGCCGAGGTTGACGCCACCGGTCGCAACATGCACCGCGACATTGCCGCCGAAAAGGCCCAACTGGCGCGCGACAGCTCCTTCTATCAGACGCTTGGCGGCGGGGTCTGGATGAATCCCGCCGTGGACTTGAAGACGCGCACCCTCTTCTTTGTGGTGGGCAATCCTTCGCCCGACCTGTATGGCGCCATGCGTCCGGGCGACAACCTCTATACCAACTCCATGGTGGCCATCAACCTCGACACCGGCGCCTACAAATGGCACTCCCAGTACATCGCCCACGATGTGTGGGACCTGGACGCCGTCAGTCCGCCCATCCTGCTGAATGCCCGGGACAAGGCCGGCAAAATGGTGGCGGCCGTGATGCACGCGGGCAAGACCGGGCACGTCTATGTGCACAACCGTGAAACGGGCGAGTTGATTCGCTTCTCCGAAGCCATGATCCCGCAGGAAAACATGTGGGTGCTGCCGACGGCCCAGGGCGCGCGCATGTTGCCGGGCGCCAATGGCGGTGTGGAATGGTCGCCCATGGCCTTCAACCCACAGCATCGCCTGACCTATGCGCTGAATCTGCATCAGCCGATGACGTATCACGTTGAGGCCGCCGCCTATCCCGGCGGCAAGCTCTGGCTCGGTGGCGCGTTCAAGGTGATTGAGGGCGAAAAGCAGTGGGGTCGTGTGGCCGCGGTAAATGTGGACACCGGCAAGATGGCCTGGAAGTTCGACACCGAGCAGCCTTTGATTGGTGGCGCCCTCGCGACGGCTGGCGACTTGGTGTTCTACGGTGAAGGCAATGGCCTGTTCCGCGCCCTGCACGCCAAGACCGGCAAGCTGCTGTGGGAGTACAACTGTGGTGCCGGGGCCAATGCCATGCCGGTGTCGTATTCCGTCAAGGGCCAGCAGTATGTGGCCATGGGTTGCGGCGGCAATACCCAGCTGGATTTCAAACGGGGCAATTCAATGACGGTGTTTGCCTTGGCGAAATAAGCGCGGATGCCCAAGATTTCGGCATGGCTCGCCACCACCGTATCGGCCTCCCTGCTGCTGGCGCCTGCGGCGGCGCAGGATATCGAGGCCGGACGGGCCAAGTCCGCCGCTTGCGCGGCCTGCCATGGGGTCGACGGCAACTCCGTGGCGGGCACCTTTCCCAACCTCGCAGGCCAGAGCTGGCGCTACCTCTATATCCAGTTGCAAGACTTCAAGGCGGGGCGGCGCAGCGATCCGCTGATGACGCCGATGGCACTGCCTTTAAGCCGCCAGGACATGATCGACATCGCCAACTACTACGCCGCGCAGCTCGCCAAGCCGTCCAGCTTCAAGGCCGACGAAGCCAAAATCAAGCTCGGCCGGGCCAAGGCCGATGAAACGCTTTGCGCCATGTGTCATCTGGGAGGGTTTGCGGGACAAAACGAAATCCCCAAGGTGGCAGGGCAGCAATACGACTACATCGTCAAACAATTACGCGATTTCAAGGAGCGCAAACGCACCAATGACGCCGGCAACATGACCAGCGTCGCGCAGACCCTGAACGACGCAGATATAGAAAATCTGGGCCACTACATCACGAGTCTGCGCTGAGGGCTCAGGTCCCTGCCACGTAGGGGTTGGTTTTGCGTTCGCGCCCAAAGGTACTTTCCGGCCCGTGCCCGGGAATGAACACGGTGTCGTCACCCATCGGCCACAGGCGCCCGACGATGCTGGCAATCAGCGTGTCGTGATCGCCCTGCGGGAAATCGGTGCGGCCAATAGAGCCGGCGAACAGCACATCTCCGACAAAAGCCCGCTTGATCTCGGGAGAATAAAACACCACATGACCGGGCGTGTGACCGGGGCAGTGCCGCACCTGCAGCGTGCAGTTTCCAACTTTGACCGTGTCGCCATCCGCCAGCCAGCGCGTCGGTGTGAAGGCGTCCGAATGGGGAAAACCGAAACGCTTGCTCTGCTCGGGCAGGCCGTCAATCCAGAACTGGTCGGCCGGATGCGGGCCGATGATGGGCAGCTTGAGGTTTGCCGCCAGTTCGGCGGTGCCGCCAGCATGGTCGATGTGGGCGTGGGTCAGCCAGATCTGCGTCAGCGTCAGCCCGCGGCGCTTGACCTCGGCCAGCAGCAGGTTGAGATCGCCACCGGGGTCTATGACGGTCGCTTGCAGGGTTTCATCGCACCAGACGAGGGAACAGTTTTGCTGAAAGGCGGTGACGGGAACGGTGGTGTAGTGCAGCATTTTATACGTTTTCGGCCTCTAGCCCGCGCAGACATTGCGCAAGTAGCTATAAATTAAATAGCGAGTTCAATGCCTGATCGGCGTCGGCGCAAAAACTTCTCTTCTGTGTAAAGCGGTGTGCGCCAAAGCCGCCCGGCCGGCAACTCTTTCTGGCTGGATGACCTCATTGTGTCCTCATCGGTCATCCCGACCCGAGACTTGCGCCACCCAAGCTGGATTACATCCCCAGATACGCCGCGCGCACCTGCTCATTGCTGATCAACTCCTGGCCGGTGCCAGTCAGCGTGACTTTGCCGGTCTCCAGCACGTAGCCCCGGTCGGCAATCGCCAGCGCGGCAAAGGCGTTTTGCTCCACCAGCAGAATCGTCATGCCCTGGGCCTTGAGTGTCTTCACCACGTTAAACACCTCCTGCACCAGCAGCGGCGCCAGTCCCATCGAGGGCTCGTCCAGCAGCAGCAGCTTGGGCCGCCCCATCAGGGCCCGGCCAATCGCCAGCATCTGCTGCTGACCGCCCGACAGGGTGCCGGCCGGAAGCTGGCGCTTTTCCTTCAGGATCGGGAACATGGCAAACACCTTGTCCAGATCACCCTCGACCTGGTGTTTGGGCTGCGTGTAAGCGCCCAGGCGCAAGTTGTCCTCAATCGACAGCGGCCCGAACACCTGGCGCCCCTCCGGGCTCTGGCAGATGCCGCGGCGCATGCGCAGGTCCGAGCGCAATTTGCTGATGTCCTCGCCGTCGAACTCGATCCGCCCGGCGCTCATCGGCTGCACGCCCGACAGCGTGCGCAAAAAAGTGGTCTTGCCGGCGCCATTGGCGCCCACCAGCGCCACCGTCTCGCCGCGGCGCACTTCCAGGCTGATGCCTTTGAGGGCCTGGATGCGGCCGTAACAGCTTTGCATGTTCTCCACCCGCAGCAGCACTTCGGTGTTGGCCGGCGCCGCACCGGCCAACAGCTGGCCGGCGCTGTGCCCGCCCAGGCCGATGGACTCCGGCGCCAGGCTGGCAATGCGGTGAAACAGCTCACGGAACTCGGCCTTGGCGCTGGCGCCAAATAGCGGGTCGTTGTTGTCCAGAAAGGCGCGGTCGATCTCGGCCCAGTCCGGCGCGCTCAAGGCCTGGCGTGCCAGCGGCATGATGTCTTTTTCTTCCACCCGGATATGGCTTTTCAGGCCTTGGGTGTACAGCCGCACGGCGGCGGTGAAGACCGGCGCGACCCGCGGGCTATAGCCGGCTTGCAACAGCTGGACTCGCAAGGCCTGCAGCTGGCCCGGCCCGTTGCGGTGCTCCTGCTGCAGGGCGTCCAGCACGGTGGCCGCCTTGTCGCTGCGCAGGCGCAGCAGGCGAAACAGGAAGTCGTCTTCCTTGGGGTGGTGCGAGCGGTCCACAAACTGCTCGATGTAGTCAAACACGGCATTGAAAAAGGCCGGCTCGGGCGGAGCGCCAGCGTCGATCTCGTCGGCCACCTGGTCGAGGCTGGTGGCGATGCGCCACAGATTGGCGTGCTCTTCGCTGATGATGCGCAGTGCTTGCATGCGGGCTTCCTTCTTGCGGTTCTTGTTTTTGTTCTTGGGCTCAAGCGTGCGCGCCGAGGTAGGCGGCGATCACGTCGGGGTTGCGGCGCACTTCGTCCCCGCTGCCTTCGGCCAGCTTCTTGCCGTAATCCAGCACCAGAATGCGCTGCGACAGGTTCATCACCATCTTCATGTCGTGCTCCACCAGCACCACGGTGACACCGGAATCCGCCACCTTGCGCACCAGCGCGTCGACTTCGATCGTTTCTTTCGGGTTCAGTCCGGCCGCCGGTTCGTCCAGAAAGATGATGCGCGGCTTCAAGGCCAGGGCGCGCGCAATCTCCAGGCGTTTGAGCGCGCCGTACGGCATGCTGTCGGCGCGGGCCTCGACGTACTGCGCCAGCCCGACAAAAGACATCAGTTCCGCCGCTTCAACCCGCAGTTCGGCATCGCGACGCTTGATCGAGGGCCAGCGCAGTGCCGCCTTGAGCGGATTGCGGTCCAGCCGCAGGTGCGCGCCGACCATCACGTTCTCGATCGCGCTCATGTTCATGCAGATCTGCAGGTTCTGGAAGGTGCGGGCCACGCCGCGCCGTGCCAGTTCGTTCGGGGCTTTGCCACCGATGGATTCACCGTCGAGTTGGATGGTGCCACTGGTCGGGGTGTAAACGCCGGTAATCAGGTTAAACAGCGTGGTTTTGCCGGCGCCGTTGGGGCCGATCACGGCATAGATGATGCCGGCGTCGATGCTGAAACTGACGTTTTGCACCGCCTTGACTCCGCCAAACTGGATCGAGAGCTGGTTGACTTCAAGCAGGGCCATGGTCAGGCTCCCTTGCCGAATTTGGCGGCCAAGGTGGGCACCAGGCCGCGCGGCATGAAGATCATGCAGCTCATCAGGATGGCACCAAAGGCCACCGTTTCCCAGCCCTCCAGCGAGGTCAGCGCCTGCGGCAAGGCGGTCAGCAGCACGGCGCCGACCAGCGAGCCGTAGACCGAGGCCATGCCGCCAATCACCACCATGGTGACCAGTTCAATCGAATGAAAGAAGTCGGCGAAGTTGGGCGTGACAAAACCGACGTAGTGGGCGGTGATGCTGCCCATCAGGCTGGCAAACACGGCCGAGATGACAAAAATCGAGACTTTGTAACGCACCACATCGACACCGGCCACCTGGGATGCCACTTCCGAACCATGCAAGGCGCGCAGGGCGCGGCCAAACGGCGAGTCGATCAGGTTCAGCGAGGCCCAGACGCTGACCGACAGCAGCAGCGCCACCACCCAATACCAGTGTTTGTCGCTGGCCAGCTCGAAACCGAACAAGCCGAAAGCCGGCACCGCCATGCCGTCCGGACCGCCGGTCAGGGCAGCTTCGGTACGCAGCACGATGTTGATGATGATGCCCAGACCGAGCGTGGCCATGGCCAGGTAATGGCCCTTGAGTTTGAAGATCGGGCGCGCCAGCAAGGCCGCCAGCAGGCCGGTGGCCAGCGCGCCGGCGCCCATGGCCAGCAGCGGGTGCCAGCCGAAGTGGGTCGGCAAGACGGCGGAGGCGTAAGCGCCAATGCCCAGAAAGCCGGCGTGGCCCAGGCTGATCTGGCCGGCAAAGCCGATCAGCAGGTTCAGGCCGAGCACGATCACGGCGTTGATCGCCATGCGAATCGCCAGATCGACGTAAAAACTGTTGGGCAGCACAAAAGGCAGCACCAGCAGAATGGCGATGACCAGGTACAGGCCGAGGTAGGTGTTTTTTTGCATGGATCAGACCCGGTCGGTGGATTTGCCGCCGAACAGGCCGCGTGGCATGAAAAACAGAATCAGCAGGATCAGCACAAAAGGAATCGCATCCTTGTAGGCCGACGAGATGTAACCGGCGCCCATGGCTTCCAGAATGCCGACCAACAGGCCACCGAGCACGGCGCCCAGCCCGTTGCCGAGGCCACCAACGACGGCGGCGACAAAACCTTTGAGGCCGAGCATGATGCCGACGTCGTACGAGGTCAGGGTGATGGGCGTGACCAGAATGCCGCCGAGGGCCCCGAGTCCGGCCGACATGGCAAAACTCATGAACAGCACCCAGTTGGTGTTGATGCCGACCAGCTCAGCCGCGACCCGGTTGAACGAGGTGGCGAGCATCGCCTTGCCGTGCAGGGTGCGGCTGAAAAAATACCACAGGGCCACCACGACGACGGCGGTGACGCCCAGCACCCACAGGCTTTGCGGCATCAGGGTGGCGCCGAGAATGGCAATCGGCACTTCGCCGGAGAAGGCCGGTAGGCTGTGCGTGCCTTTGCCGAGCCAGACCTGAATCAGGCCACGGATGACGAGCGAGGCGCCGATGGTGATGATGATCAGGGTGACGGTCTCGGCACCCTTGACCGGCTCGATCGCCAGTTTCTCCAGCAGCACGCCGACGATCGCCGGCACGGCGATCGCCAGCACCAGCGCGACCGGCAGCGGCAGCCCGGCCTGGCTGAAAAACACCGCCAGCATGCCGCCGAGCATGATGAATTCACCTTGCGCGAAGTTGATGACGTTGCTGGCGTTGTAGATCAGCGTGAAGCCCAGCGCCGCCAGCGCGTAGGTCGCGCCGACGGTGACGCCGGAGAAGAGGAATTGCAGGAATTGGGCCAGCATCAGGTGGGCCGTCCGCTTCGGGTGAAAACCAAGTCGCTAACCGATTGCTTGAGCATTTTTTCCTTATCGTTTCAGTCAAGGGCTACGCGCCCATACTTTGCGATTTTGAAACCCAAGCTGACTTCTGTCAATTAACTGATACAGAAACTTTAAGAAAATCGTTTATTTGTATCGCTTTATTGCTTGTCAAGAGGGTTTTCCCTTGCCTGTCGCAGGACATTCCGAGCCAAAAGCACGCGTCAAACCGGGGCCATTAGCGGGTCTTCGGTCTGGAACCGTGCCGCCAACATCGGCAGCACGCCAGGCGTCATGCCGCTGGACAGTTTCATGTGCAGCTCGATGTGACGCTCCGAGGGCGCGAGCAGGCGTCGGTAGAGTTCCTTGCACAGCAGGCGGGCTTTCTGCCCCGGCCAGTGGGCGGGCAACAGCACGTCAGGCAATTCAGGATCCCGCAGCAGCAGCCGGCGATAGTCGTGGATCAGCAGTGTGCGCAACAAGAAGGCGCATTCGTCGTCAATGCCACCCTGCACATCGCGGCGCAGCTGGTCCAGCATGGGCTGATAGCGCGCCACGAAGTCCGCATAGGACGCACCGAGCTGCTCCAGGTTCCAGGCGCGCTGCACCATATCAGCGTCACTGGCCGAGAGATCCGAGCCGGCGCGGGCCGCGAGCAAAGGCATCAAATGCTTGAGCAGATCACTCATGCCCTCGGTCATCAGTGCATCAAAGGCCGTCGTCAGATCCGTGCTGGGGTGCACAAAACAGTCCGAGCCCACCATCCCAAAACCCTGCCAGAAGAAGGCGCGACGCAGCCGCTCCCGCTGCTTGGGCTCCAGCTCTCCGACGGTCAGGATGAGGCGCCAGCGGCGATCCCAGAGCGGTGAGTTGGACGCATAGATATGGCGCGCCGTTTCTTCAAAACGACGCTGCCCGGCCGGTGTCAGCATGTAATCCGCACGCCGACCGATAGCCTCGGAGTACATCCACTCCTCCTTGACGAGGCGAAAAATGGCGGTCCGGATGAGCCGATCATTGAGTTGCAGCGGTTTGAGCAGGCCAATCAGACTGCCCAGCCAGATGCGCCCGCCACGCGGCAAAACAGCATCGCCAAAAACGGAAATGATCAGTGAGCCCGCCTTCATGCGGCTTTGTTGCCGAAAGTCGGCAAGGTGTTTCTGGATGGGATCAATCACTTGGAATGGCCGAAGGCGGCTGACATAAAGGCGTGAATCTTAGCTGCCCGCACGCTTTGGCAAGCCCGGGGAATTTTGTACCGTCCGAGAAAGATCATGGTTTTCATCCGGCGTTCTGGATGCCTACATCAAGTTGCAACGCGATACAACAATACAACTTTATTCAATACAAAATGAATCACTATGTGCTAAAGTTGATCTAAATTAAAAACAGTTGAATGAAAAATTGTTGACGACTGAAGTCATCCGCAGGCAATCGAACACGTCCCTCATTTAGGAAAAAAATCAATGTCCCATCCCCTCTTCGAAAAGCACCGCGCCAAACTCGACCTGGCGCTCAAGGCCATCCAGACCCGTGCTTATTGGGCGGCTTATAACGAAATGCCCAGCCCCAAGACCTATGGCGAAACGGCCGCCGACGATGGCAAGCGCGCTTTTGAGGCGCATCCGGGTCAACAATTTGTGATCGACCAGCCGGGCCAGACCGGCTGGCTGGGCGGCGAGCAGTCGCCCTTCGGCGTTGAACTCAACGTTGCGTACCCGGTGTGTGACGCGCAAGCCCTGATCGATGCCGGCCAAAAAGCCATGCCGGGCTGGCAAGCCGCCGGCTGCGAAGGACGCACCGGCATTTGCATCGAAATGCTGGACCGCTTGAATCAGCAGAGTTTTGAGCTGGCGCACGCCGTGATGACCACCACCGGCCAAGGCTGGATGATGGCTTTTCAGGCCGGCTCACCGCACGCGCAGGATCGTGGCCTGGAGGCCGTGACTTATGCCTACCGCGAACAGAGTTTTGTGCCGACCGAAACCCTCTGGGAAAAACCGCAAGGCAAAAACCCGCCGCTGGTGATGAAGAAGCTTTTTGAGGTGGTGGGGCGTGGTGTCGGTGTTGTCGTCGGTTGCGGCACCTTCCCCACCTGGAATACCTACCCCGGCCTGTTTGCCGCCTTGGCGACCGGCAATGCCGTGATCGTCAAGCCGCACAGCAACGCGATTCTGCCGGCCGCCATCACAGTGCGCACGATCCGCGCCGTGCTGGCTGAAAACAGCATTGATCCCAACCTGGTCACCCTGTGTATCGCGGACAAACGCGAAACCACACAACAGCTGGTGACCCATGCGGCGGTCAAGTCGGTGGACTTCACCGGCGGCAACGTGTTTGGCCAGTGGCTGATCGACAACTGCCGTCAGGCCCAGGTTTATGCCGAGCTGGCAGGCGTGAACAACATCGTGATTGACTCGACCGATGCCTACAAGCCGATGCTGCGCAACCTGGCGTTCACGCTGGCGCTGTATTCCGGCCAGATGTGCACCACCTCGCAGGCGCTGTTTGTGCCGGCGGGCGGGATTGACACCGAAGACGGTCACAAGTCCTACGACGAGGTTTGTGCTGATCTCGCCCGCACCATCGAGGGCACACTGGCCAAGCCGGAAGTCGCGCTCGCCGTACTCGGCGCGGTGCAGTCAGCGGACACCTTGAAACGCGTTGAGCAAGCCAACAGCGGCGCGCTCGGCCGGGTGATTCTGGCCTCGAAAAAACTCGACAACCCCGAGTTTCCGAACGCCGAGGTGCGCACGCCGGTGCTGCTGGCCTGCGATGCGGCCGATGAAAAAGCCTATATGGAAGAACGCTTCGGCCCGATCACCTTTGTCGTCAAAGTGGCCGATACCGCCGCGGCGATTGCCTTGTCGGAGCGCATTGTGAGCACCCACGGCGCCTTGACCACCGGCATTTACTCCACCAACCCGGCAGTGATTGACGCCATGACCACCGCCACCTGGCGCTCCAAGGTCGCGCTGTCGATCAACCTGACCAGCGGCGTGTTTGTCAACCAGTCGTCCGCCTTCTCCGACTACCACGGCACCGGCGGCAACCCGGCGGCCAATGCCTCTTACTCGGATTCGGCTTTTGTCGCCAACCGCTTCCGCGTGATCCAGCGCCGTTACCACGTCTAAGGCAAGGCCATGACTTTCGAAAATATCCGCTTTGAGCTGCAGGGCAGTATTGCCCACCTGACGCTCAATCGCCCTGACAAGATGAACAGCTTCAACGCGGCCATGCACGCCGAGTTGCGGATGGCGCTGGACCAGGTGCAGGAAAGCAAAACCATCCGTGTGCTGGTGCTCACCGGCGCCGGTCGCGGTTTTTGCGCCGGGCAGGATTTGTCCGATAGCCAGGTGCAGTTTGTGCCCGGCGAGGCCGTGCCCGACATGGGTGATGTGGTGGAGCAAAACTACAAACCCCTGATCTTGCGTCTGCAAAACCTGCGCGTGCCGACCATCGCCGCCGTGAATGGTGTTGCGGCGGGCGCCGGGTCGAGTCTGGCGCTGGCTTGTGATCTGGTGGTGGCGTGCAAATCGGCCTCGTTTTTACAAGCCTTCTCCAAAGTGGGCCTGCTGCCGGACACCGGCGGCACCTGGTTTTTGCCGCAACGTGTCGGCATGGCACGCGCCATGGGCTTGGCGTTGCTGGCAGGCAAACTGCCGGCGGAAAAGGCCGCCGAATGGGGGCTGATTTGGGCCGCCGTGGAGGATACCGAGTTCGCGAGCACCGTGGATGCCCTGGCGCTGCAACTGTCCACCGCGCCGACCAAAGCGCTGGTGCGCACCCGGCAAGCCATGCATGCCGCCCCCGGCCATACGCTGGAACAGCAGCTGTCGATGGAAGCCGGTTTTATGCGCGAATTGGGCTGGAGTGCCGACTTCACCGAAGGGGTTGCCGCCTTCGTGGCCAAGCGCCCGCCTAATTTCACGGGGGCCTGAACGGATGAGCGCGCTCGCACAGCAGTCCGTGATCGCCGTGGTCGGAACCGGCGCCATGGGTGCCGGTATTGCCCAGGTGGCCGCCGCTGCCGGTCATCCGGTGAAGCTGCTCGATACGCGTCCGCAAGCGGCCGAACAGGCCGTGAGCGGCATTCGTGCCCAGTTCGCCCGAATGGTCGAAAAAGGCAGGATGAGCCCGGAAGCTGCCACTGCGGCAGGTCAACGCCTGATCGCCGTTAATGCCCTATCCGATCTGGCCGATGCCAGCCTGGTGATTGAGGCGATTGTCGAAAACCTGCAAGCCAAACAAAAGCTGTACAGCGAGCTCGAAGCCTTTGTCGGCGTGGATTGCATTTTTGGCAGCAACACCTCCTCGATTTCCGTCACCGCGATTGGAGCCGCCCTGCAGCACCCCGAGCGCTTGGCGGGTTTGCATTTTTTCAACCCGGCACCTCTGATGGCCCTGGTGGAAATTGTTTCCGGCCTGGCCACCAACATGGCCGTGGCGCAAACGCTGTTTGCCACGGCGACGGCTTGGGGCAAAACGGCGGTGCATGCCAAATCAACGCCGGGCTTCATCGTCAACCGTGTCGCGCGGCCGTATTACGCCGAAGCCATGCGCGTGTTGAATGAAGGTGGCGCGGATGCCGCCACCATCGACGCCTGCCTCCGCGAAGCCGGAGGTTTTCGCATGGGGCCGTTCGAGCTGATGGACATGATCGGCCACGACGTTAATTTTGCCGTGACTCGTTCGGTCTGGCAGGCGTTTTTTAACGACCCGCGTTTTTTGCCGTCCCTGATTCAGCAAGACCTGGTCGATGCCGGTTTTCTCGGCAAAAAAACAGGCCGCGGTTTTTATGATTACCGCGACGGTGCGCTTCGCCCTGCGCCACACACCGAGGCGACGCAAGCCATACCCGAGCGCGTGGTCATTTACGGCGATTCTGTCGCCGCCCAAGCCCTGGCCGAGCGCTTGCGCACCAACCACATCCGCTTTAGCCAGGCAGGCGCCAACGGTGACTTGCTGGTCTCAGCCGGTGAGGCGCAGCTGTATATCACCGATGGCCGCACGGCCACGCGCCGGGCCTTTGACACCGGCATCGCCAATACCGTGCTGATTGATCTGGCGCTGGATTACAACAAGGTGACCCGGCTGGCCATCAGCGTGGCGACGCAATGCGACAGCACCAGCGCGGCACAGGCGATCGGTTTGCTTCAGGCCGCGGGTTTGGCAGTTTCCAGGTTCGGCGATGTGCCGGGTTTGGCCGTGATGCGCAGCGTCGCCATGCTGGCCAATGAAGCGGCCGATGCCGTCAATCAAGGCGTGTGTGATGCCCAAGCGGCCGATGCCGCCATGCGGCTCGGCGTCAATTACCCCTGCGGCCCGCTGGCCTGGGCCGATCGTGTCGGCCTGCCCACCCTCAACCGGGTGCTTTGCAACCTCGGTCTGGCCTACGGCGAGGACCGTTACCGGGTCTCGCCGCTGATTCAACACCACGTTTTTGCAAAGAAGAATTTTCATGACTGAGCCCCATCCCAATCCGCAAGCCTTGGCCGAAGAAGTGGCGGCGTCCATGTGGTCGCGTGACCGCGCGACCCAGGCGCTCAAGATGCAGCTGCTCGGCGTCAAACCGGGTTACGCCCTGGTCTCGATGCCGGTGCAGGGCGACATGCTCAACGGCCACCAGACCTGCCACGGCGGCTACCTGTTTACCCTGGCCGACAGCGCTTTTGCCTATGCCTGCAACAGCCACAACCAGAACACCGTGGCCTCGGCCTGCCATATCGACTTTCTGGCGCCCGCCCGGGAAGGCGACGTGCTGGAGGCCGAGGCGGTCGAGCGCTCGCTGACCGGACGCACCGGCGTGTATGACGTCACGGTGCGCGTGCGGGGTGGCAAAACCATTGCTTTGTTTCGCGGAAAAAGCTACCGCATCAGCGGTGAAGTGATCGCCGGCCTGCAGCAGGCCGCACACGCCCACTAATTAAATGACCCAGAGGAGACAAACATGCCCGTCAAAAAACCCATGCCCGGTGACCTGGAGCCGATTGAGTCCGCCAGCCGTGACGAAATATCCGCCCTGCAACTGGAGCGCATGAAGTGGACGCTGAAACACGCGTACGACAACGTGCCGCACTACAAAAAGAAGTTTGATGAACAAGGCGTGCACCCCGACGACCTGAAAACCCTGGCGGACTTGGCCAAGTTTCCGTTCAGCACCAAAATCGACCTGCGCGACAACTACCCGTTTGGCCTGTTTGCCGTGCCGCGCACCCGGGTGGCACGCGTGCACGCCTCGTCCGGCACCACCGGCAAACCCATCGTCGTCGGTTACACACTCAAGGACATTGATAACTGGGCCAATCTGGTGGCACGCTCCATCCGCGCCGCCGGTGGCCGCGCCGGCGACACCTGCCACATCGCCTATGGCTACGGCTTGTTCACCGGCGGCATGGGCGCCCACTACGGCGCCGAGCGCCTCGGTTGCATGGTGATCCCCATGTCGGGCGGCCAGACCGAAAAACAGGTGCAGTTGATCCAGGACTTCCAGCCCGAGATCATCATGGTCACGCCGTCTTATTCGCTGGTGATTGCCGAGGAGTTTGAGCGCCAGGGCATCAAGCCCGAAGACATTTCCCTGAAGATCGGCATCTTCGGTGCCGAGCCCTGGGGCCACGGCATGCGCGACGAGATCGAACGCAAGCTGGGCATTGACGCCATCGACATCTATGGCCTGACGGAAGTCATGGGGCCCGGTGTGGCCTGTGAATGCATCGAGTCCAAAGACGGCCCGGTCATCTGGGAAGATCATTTCTACCCCGAGATCATCAACCCGGAGACCGGCGAAGTGGTCGCCGATGGTGAAGAAGGCGAGCTGGTTTTCACCTCGCTGTCCAAAGAAGCCATGCCGGTGATTCGTTACCGCACGCGTGACCTGACCCGTTTGCTGCCACCCACCTCGCGCAGCTTCCGGCGCATGGACCGCATCACCGGCCGCACCGACGACATGTTGATCGTGCGTGGCGTCAACGTCTTCCCGAGCGTGATTGAAGAGCAGATCCTGCGCGACAAGCGTTTGGTGGGGACTTACCAAATCCTGCTCACCCGTGACGGCCACCTTGACAACGTCGAAGTGCGTTGCGAGCTGCAGCGTGAGTTTTCCGGTCACTTGTCGCCCGTGGAAGTCCAGGCGATTGCCAAGGAGATGCAGCACCACATCAAAACCATCGCCGGCATCTCCACCAAGGTGACGGTCATGGATTTCGAATCCATCCCGCGCACCTTGACCGGCAAGGCCCGCCGGGTGATCGACGAACGGCCCAAACAAGTCTGACGGCTTGAAAGTACAAATTTTTAGTCTTTTAGTGCTCTAGCCATTGCTACATATGCGAAAGCAGCTATCTTTTTTATATCAAGCGAGCGTGTTTTTTCACGAAATCCATGACTGAAGCTTTTATCTGCGATGCCATCCGCACTCCGATCGGCCGCTACGGTGGCGCCCTGGCCAGCGTTCGCGCTGACGACCTGGGCGCCATTCCGCTCAAGGCCTTGATGGAGCGCAACCCCCAGGTCGACTGGACCCGGGTGGATGACATCATCTATGGCTGCGCCAACCAGGCCGGCGAAGACAACCGCAATGTGGCGCGCATGTCCGGCCTGCTGGCCGGCCTGCCGATTGAAGTGCCCGGCACCACGGTCAACCGCCTGTGCGGCTCGGGCATGGATGCGATCGGCCTGGCAGCCCGCTCGATCAAGGCCGGGGACACCGAGCTGATGATTGCGGGCGGGGTTGAGAGCATGTCGCGCGCACCGTTTGTGATGGGCAAGGCGGAAAGCGCTTATTCGCGCAGTGCGGCGATTTTTGACACCACCATCGGCTGGCGCTTTACCAACCCGCAGATGAAGAAGTTGTATGACACGCATTCGATGCCGCAAACGGCGGACAACGTGGCGCAAGACTTCGGCATTTCGCGCGCCGACCAGGATGTATTTGCCCTGCGCTCGCAACAGCGCTGGGCGGCCGCCCACGCGGCGGGTCGCTTCTTACCCGAAATCGTGCCCGTGCTGATTCCGCGCAAGAAGGGGGAACCGGTCATCGTCGATACCGATGAGCATCCGCGCCCGGAAACCACGTTGGAGATGCTGGCCAAGCTCAAGGGCGTGAACGGCCCCGAGCTGTCCGTGACCGCCGGCAATGCCTCGGGCGTCAATGACGGGGCCTGTGCGCTGCTGATCGCCTCTGAAGCGGCAGCACGCCAGCATGGACTCACCCCTCGTGCCCGTGTCGTGGCCATGGCGACTGCGGGCGTGGCGCCGCGCATCATGGGTTTTGGCCCGGCGCCGGCCGTGCGCAAGGTGCTGGCCAAGGCCGGTTTGACGCTGGACCAGATGGACGTCATCGAGCTGAACGAAGCGTTTGCCGCGCAGGGTCTGGCGGTGCTGCGCGACCTCGGCCTGGCCGACGATGAAGCACGGGTGAACCCGAACGGCGGCGCGATTGCCATGGGCCATCCGCTCGGCATGAGTGGCGCCCGGCTGGTCACCACCGCGAGTTATGAACTGGCACGGCGTGGCGGGCGTTATGCGCTCTGCACGATGTGTATCGGTGTTGGGCAAGGCATTGCGCTGGTTATCGAGCGCATTTAATTTTTTACAACGAAGGAGACAAAACCATGAAATTCAAATTCAAAAAACTGGCGGTCGCGGCCACTGTGCTCTTGGGCGCCATGGCAGCTTTCGCCGCCGATCCGATCAAGATCGGCTCGGTCCTGTCCGTCACCGGCCCGGCCGCCTTTCTCGGCGACCCGGAGCTAAAGACCTTGCAGATGTATGTCGATGAACTCAATAAAAACGGCGGCGTGATCGGTCGCCAGTTGCAGCTGGTGCATTACGACGATGGCAGCGATGCCAGCAAGGCCAATGGCTTTGCCAAGCGCCTGATTGAAGATGACAAGGTGGACATTCTGGTTGGCGGCACCACCACCGGCTCCACCATGTCCATGGTGCCCCTGGTGGAAAAAGCCGGCCTGCCCTTCATCTCCCTGGCCGGTGCCGTGGTGATCGTCGAGCCGGTCAAGAAATGGGTGTTCAAGACCCCCCACACCGACCGCATGGCCTCGGAAAAGGTATTCGAGGATATGAAGAAACGCGGCCTCACCAAGGTCGCCCTGCTGTCGGAGACCAGTGGTTTTGGCCAGTCCGGCAAGAAGGAAACCGAAGGCGTGGCCGCCAAATTCGGCATTACCTTGGTGGCCAACGAAACCTACGGACCGAAAGACACGGACACCAGTCCGCAGCTGACCAAAATCAAAAACACGGCTGGCGTGCAAGCCGTGTTCGTTTACGGTCTCGGCCAGGGTCCGGCCATCGTCACCAAGAACTACAAACAACTCGGCATCACCTTGCCGCTGTACCACGCCCACGGTGTGGCGTCGGAAGAGTTCATCAAGCTGGCCGGCCCGGCGGCCGAAGGGGTGCGCCTGCCGGCGGCGGCGCTGCTAATTTCCGGCAAGCTGGCGGCCAACGACCCGCAGAAAGCGGTCACCACCGCCTACGCCAAGGCCTTTTCCGAAAAATGGAAAACCGACGTTTCGACCTTCGGCGGCCATGCCTACGACGGTTTGATGCTGGCGGTGGATGCCATGAAGCGGGCCAACAGCACCGACAAGGCCAAGGTGCGCGACGCGATCGAAGCCACCAAGGGCTTCATCGGCACCGGCGGCAAGGTCAATATGTCGGCGACCGACCATCTGGGACTTGACCTCACCGCATTCAACATGCTGGAGATCAAGAACGGTGACTGGACCCTGGCCAAGTAATCGCATCACATGTTTGAGACCGTAGAAATTGAACGCAGCGGTCGGGTCGCCACGATCTGGATGAATCGTCCGGAGGTGTTTAACGCCTTCAACGAGCAACTGATCGGCGACTTGAGCGCGGCCTGTTCCGAACTCGATGCCGACCCGTCGGTGCGCGTGGTGATTCTGGGTGGGCGGGGACGGCATTTTTCCGCCGGCGCCGATCTCAACTGGATGAAGCGTGCGTCGACCTATGGCGAAGCGGAAAACCTGGTCGATTCGCGCCGCTTTGCCCGCATGCTGCGCAGACTCTCGGACATGTCCAAGCCCACCATCGCCCGGGTGCAAGGGGCCGCGCTCGGGGGCGGTACCGGCTTGGCCGCGGCCTGCGACATGGCGGTGGCGTCCGCCAATGCGGTGTTCGCCACCTCCGAGGTGAAGTTCGGGATTATTCCGGCGGTCATCAGCCCGTATGTTTTGCGCGCCATCGGACCCCGTCACGCGCTGCGTTATTTCCAGTCGGCCGAACGGATTCCGGCGGACAAAGCGCTGGCGATCGGCCTGATCAACGAAGTGACGCCCGACGATGCACTGGATGCCGGCATTGCCACCCTGGTGGAGGCCTTGATGGCGGGCGCGCCACAGGCCCAGCAGGCGGCGAAGCAGTTGATTCAGGCGATTAACGGTCGCCCCATTGACGACGCGGTCATCGAAGAAACGGCACAACGTATTGCCCGCCAGCGTGCCACGGATGAAGGGAAGGATGGCATCGCCTCCTTTCTGGATAAACGCACGCCGGCCTGGCTTCTTTAACGAGAATTTTTTCACTCCACAGGAGATAAGACAACATGTATACCCAGTCTTTTAATGTGCCGGACAGTCCCGGCCTGAAGTCGGTGCCCCTGGCGCCTTCGACAGAAAATCCAGAATGGCAGGCCCGGTTTGACGCCAAGGTCGATGCCGATGGCAAGATCGAGCCGCAGGACTGGATGCCCGAGGCCTACCGCAAAACACTGGTGCGGCAAATCAGCCAACACGCCCACAGCGAAATCGTTGGCATGTTGCCCGAAGGCAACTGGATCAGCCGCGCCCCCAGCCTCAAACGCAAGTGCATTTTGATTGCCAAGGTGCAAGACGAGGGCGGGCACGGCCTCTACTTGTACAGCGCCGCCGAGACGCTGGGCACCAGCCGCGATGAGATGCTGGAAGGGCTGCACAGCGGCCGCGCCAAATACAGCTCCATCTTCAACTACCCCACGCTCAACTGGGCCGATGTCGGTGTGGTCGGCTGGCTGGTGGACGGCGCCGCCATCATGAACCAGATTCCGCTGTGCCGCTGCAGTTATGGCCCTTATGCCCGCGCCATGATCCGCGTCTGCAAGGAAGAGTCTTTTCACCAACGCCAAGGCTACGAAGCCCTGCTGGTGATGATGAAGGGCACGGCCGAGCAAAAAGCCATGGTGCAGGACGCGGTCAACCGCTTCTGGTGGAAGTGCCTGGCCATGTTTGGTCCGCCCGACGCCGACAGTCCGCACAGCGCCCAAGCCATGCGCTGGGGCATCAAACGCATCTCCAACGATGACCTGCGCCAGAAGTTTATTGATGCCACCGTGCCACAAGCGAAGGTGCTGGGCGTGACCCTGCCCGACCCGGATCTGAAGTGGAACGAAGAACGTCAGCACTACGACTATGGGCAAATTGACTGGGACGAATTTTGGTCCACCGTGAACGGCAACGGCCCCTGTAATAAAGAGCGCTTGGCGACACGCGTCAAGGCCCACAAAGATGGCCAGTGGGTGCGCGAAGCCGCGCTGGCTTATTCCCGCAAACAGCAAACCAAAACAACGAAGGAAGCAGCATGAGCACACCCGCATTGAAAGAATGGCCCCTCTGGGAAGTTTTTGTCCGCAGCAAGCAAGGCCTGGAGCACAAGCATTGCGGCAGTTTGCACGCCGCCGATGCACAGCAGGCACTGCAGATGGCGCGTGATGTCTACACCCGTCGCCAGGAAGGCGTGAGCATCTGGGTGCTGCCCTCGGCCAGCATCACGGCCAGCGCGCCGGAGGACAAAGAGTCCATGTTCGAGCCCGCGGCCGACAAGATTTACCGTCACCCGACCTTTTATGAAATCCCTGACGAAGTGGGGCACATGTAATGGCGGCGCACACCGACTACCTGCTGCATCTGGCCGACAACGCCCTGATCCTCGGGCAGCGCAACGCCGAATGGTGTGGCCATGGCCCGATCCTGGAAGAAGATCTGGCCCTGGCCAATAACAGCCTGGACCTGATCGGTCAGGCGCGCTTGTTATACCAACATGTCGCGACCTTGCGCAACGATGGCCGCACCACCGAAGACATGCTGGCGTACTTTCGTGATGTGCCGGAATTCCGCAACTACACCTTGCTGGAATTGCCGCACAGCACGGCACTGGCACCCACCGCGGCGGGTGACCGCGACTATGCGGTGACGATTGCACGCAACTTTCTCTACAGCGCCCTGATGGTGCTGGTGTGGGATGCGCTCAAGGTCTCCAAGGATGCGCAACTGGCGGCGATTGCCGCCAAGTCACTCAAGGAAACGCAATACCACCTGCGCCACGCGCGCGATTGGCTGCTGCGTTTGGGGGACGGCACCGAGGAATCACACGCCCGGGTCCAGGCGGCCCTGGACCATTTAATGCCTTACACACAGGAATTCTGGACGCCCAGCGCGATGGAAACGGCAGCCATTGCGGCCGGCGTCGGCGTGACGACAACGAGCCTGCAAGTCGCCTGGAACGACGTCGTCAACGACACGCTGGCCCAGGCCACACTCAAGCGACCCAGCACCGACGGCCACGTCTCCACCGGCAAACAGTGCCTGCATTCCGAGCACCTGGGATTTGTGCTGGCCGAGATGCAGAGCCTGGCCCGCGTCCATCCCGAAGCGGTCTGGTAAATACCATGAACGCAGCACTCTTACCGGACGGGCCTATTGCGGCAAAGCAGCCCTCTGACCCCCATCACGCGGTGTGGACCCTGCTGGAGTCCGTGACGGATCCGGAAATTCCGGTGGTGTCGCTGCGCGAAATGGGCATTCTGCGGGCCGTGCGCGAAGGCGCCGACGGGCTGGAGGTGGTCATCACCCCGACCTACAGCGGCTGCCCGGCGATGAGCCAGATGGAAGACGACGTGGTCGCAGCGCTGGCGCAAGCCGGCGTGAGCGCCCGCGTGCTCACCCAGCTGGCACCGGCCTGGTCCACCGACTGGATGACGCCCGAGGGGCGGACCAAGCTGCGGGCCTACGGCATTGCGCCGCCGCAGGCCAGCGCGTGTGCCAACCAGGGCGGCAACGTGGTCCAGTTTGCTGCCAAAAAGGTAGCTGACTACGCACAGCCAGCGGTCATCTGCCCTCAATGTGGCTCAGAAAACACGACCGAAACCTCGCATTTTGGTTCCACGGCTTGCAAGGCGCTGTACCGCTGCCTGCAATGCATGGAACCGTTTGATTACTTCAAACCTTATTGAGCGCTTCTGCGTCCCCTCCATGTCTACACCGCCCCGTTTTCACGATCTCAAGCTTGCGCGCATCAGCCCCGAAGCCGCAGGGTCGGTCGCCCTCACACTCGCCATTCCGGAAAATCTGCGCGAGACCTTTGCCTTCCAGCCCGGCCAGTACTTGACGCTGCGCGCCAGCATCAAGGGCGCCGATGTGCGGCGCAGTTATTCCATCTGCTGCACCCGCAGCCACCTTGCGAACCAGCATGAACTGGTGGTGGGCATCCGGCCAATGGAGGGTGGTGTGTTTTCCAACTGGGCGGCGAATGAACTCAAGGTGGGGGACACGCTCGCCGTGATGCCGCCGGACGGACGTTTTGTGTCAAAGCGCCCGCGCGCCTTGCACCGCGTCGGTTTTGCCGCCGGCTCCGGCATCACGCCGATTCTGTCTCTCATGGCGAGCACGCTAGAAGAGCAGCCCGATTCCAAGTTCACCCTCATTTACGGCAACCGCAGCATGGCCCGCGTGATGTTCAATGAGTCGCTGCAGGACCTGAAAGACCGCTACCCCGATCGCCTCACGCTGATCCACATCCTCTCGCGCCAGGCGCAGGAGTCGGATTTGCTGCAAGGCCGCATCGACGGCGACAAGATTCGCGCCCTCATCGACGCTTTGCTGCCGGTGGGCAGCATGGACGAAGTGTTCATCTGCGGCCCCGAAGTCATGATCGAAGCCACCGAGACGGCGCTGCTGGCCGCCGGTGTGCCCGCCAACCGCGTGCACACGGAACGGTTCACCTCGCCGACGCTGGAAGAACTCACACCGGCCGACCGCCAGGCCGCCCTGGCCAGCCACAAGCTGCCGATCATTGGCAAGGTCGCCTTGACGGTGGTACTGGACGGCAAACCACACGAACTGCAGATGGGTTCTGAGCAAAAGGTGCTGGACGTGGCGCTCGCCGCCGGTCTGGACCTGCCTTTTTCATGCAAGGGCGGCGTCTGCTGCACCTGTCGCGCCAAGGTATTGGAAGGCAGTGTGCACATGGACAAAAATTTCGGGCTGGAAACCTGGGAAACAGAAAAAGGCTTTGTGCTGTCCTGCCAAGCCCGCCCGACCAGCGAACGACTGGTGGTGAGTTACGACGAGCGCTGATCAGCGCGCAATCAAAGCGTCCAATCGTAGTCAATCGTGATCGGGGCGTGGTCCGAAAACTTTTCGTCTTTGTAGATGGTGTGCGCCTGCGCCAGAGCCGCCAGGGCCGGCGTCGCCAGGTGGTAGTCCAGCCGCCAGCCCACGTTCTTGGCGTAGGCCTGGCCGCGGTTGCTCCACCAGGTGTAGGCTTCATCGGTGGCGGTCGGCTGCAGCCGCCGGTACACGTCCACCAGCCCCGCTTCGCTCAGCAGCTTGGTCATCCAGGCGCGCTCGTCGGGCAAAAAGCCGGAGTTCTTGCGGTTGCCCTTCCAGTTTTTCAGGTCAATTTCTTGATGCGCGATGTTCACGTCACCACACAAAATAAATTCTCGCTCGGACTTGATCCGGTGCAGATGCGGATAAAACTCCTCCAGAAAGCGGTATTTGGCCAACTGCCGCTCCTCGCCCGACGAGCCGCTGGGAAAATAACAGCTGATGATGGAGTGTTTGGCGCTGGGCGTGTCGAAGCGCAGCTCCACACAACGGCCCTCGGCGTCAAACTCGCCTGAGCCGTGGCCGACCAGCACATCGCTGGGTTCATGGCGGGTGTAGATGCCCACGCCGGAATAGCCTTTTTTCTGGGCGAAGTGAAAATGGCCCTTGAGTCCGGCCAGTTCCTCAAAGCGGCCCTGCACATCGGCGGCCTGCGCTTTGACTTCCTGCACACAAATACAATCAGGCTTGGTCTTAGCCAGCCAGGCCTCCAGGCCTTTGGTGGTGGCGGAGCGGATGCCGTTGAGGTTGAGGCTGGTCAATTTAAACAAGGAATTTCCCATGTCAGAGAGTGTTGGAACAAGAACTGGACAAAACCCGCCGCAGGATACCCTGGCGCAGGATTTTGTGCAGTTTGCGGTGGATTGTGGCGTGCTGCGTTTCGGTGAATTCAAAACCAAGGCGGGCCGCATCAGCCCCTACTTCTTCAACGCCGGCCTGTTTGACGATGGCGCCAAGCTGGGGCGGCTGGCGCAATTTTATGCGCAGCGCCTGCTGGCCAGCGGCATTGAATTCGACATGATCTTCGGCCCCGCCTACAAGGGCATTCCACTGGGCGCGGCGCTGGCGGTGGAGCTGGCACGCCTGGGACGCAACGTGCCTTTTGCCTACAACCGCAAGGAAGCCAAGGACCACGGCGAGGGCGGCACCCTGGTGGGCGCGCCCTTGAAAGGGCGGGTGCTGATCGTGGACGACGTGATGTCGGCGGGTACGGCAGCCCGTGAATCGATTGCCATCATCCGCGCCGCCGGGGCGACGCCCCACGCGGTGGTCATCGCCTTGGACCGGCAGGAAAAAGCGGTTGAAAACGGCGCCGATGTGCCGCACAGCGCGGTGCAGTTCGTACAAAAGCAGCTGGGTCTGCAGGTTTGCGCGATTGCGAAGCTGGCTGATTTGATGCAGTATCTGGCAGCGCACAGCGCCGGCGGATTGGCCGCCGACCATCAACGCGTGCTGGCTTACCGCCAGCGTTATGGCGTCGAAGAAAGTTAAACATGTTGAGCTGGACGAGGTTTGCGGGGTCCGCGGGGAAGCAGCTCATCACGGGCGCGGCCACAGCCTTGTTGCTGGTGAGCCTGTCAGGTGTGACCTCGACGCAGGCGCAACCGAAAGCGACGCAGGACATCTACACCTGCGTGGACGCCCGCGGCCGCAAACTGACCTCGGACCGGCCCATTCCCGAGTGCAGCGACCGCGAACAAAGGATGCTCAACGCCAGCGGCACGGTGAAAGCCAGGGTGGCGCCCACGCCGACCGCTGCGGAACGCATTGAGCTTGAGGCCAAGGTCAAAGCGGAACAGGAAGAACGGGCTCGCCTGATTGAAGAAAAACGGCGCGACCGGGCGCTGCTGATCCGCTACCCCAACCAGGCCGTGCATGACAAGGAACGCGTCCAGGCACTGGCCCAGATCGAGGTCGTACGACAGGCGGCGGCCAAGCGGGTTGATGAGTTGCACGCTCAGCGCACCGTCATCAACCAGGAGATGGAGTTTTACCGGAAAGACCCGGGCAAAGCCCCGCCCTCGGTGCGCCGCCAGGTCGATGAGGTGACCCAAAGCCTGGCCGTGCAGGGCCGCTTTATTGCCGATCAGGACGGCGAACTCAAACGCGTCAACGCCCGCTTTGACGAAGAACAGGTGCGCCTGAAGGCGCTCTGGGCGATGCAGTCCGGCGTGCCCGCCACGGAGGCGGGCAGAACCCGTTGACCCCGCGAAGCGGGCGCAAGCAAGTACCTGCTGGTTTAGTCCAGCTTCTTGCGCAGCAGGTCGTTGACTTGCTGCGGATTGGCCTTGCCCTTGCTGCCCTTCATGATCTGGCCAACCAAGGCGTTGAGCGCCTTGCCATTGCCCGCCTTGTATTCCTCGACGTTTTTTGGATTGGCGGCAAGAACATCATCGACGATTTTTTCCAGTTCGCCGGTGTCATTCATTTGCTTGAGGCCTTTGGCGTCAATCAGGGCATCAACATCCTCGCCCTCGCCGTTCCAGATCGCATCAAACACTTGCTTGGCGGCGTTGTTGGAAATCGTGCCCGCATTGATGCTTAGGATGAGATCGGCCAGTTGCACAGGCTTCACCGGGCTTTGCTCGATCGTGATGTCCTGAGCATTCAGTCGCCGTGACAGTTCACCCATAATCCAGTTCGCAGCCAGCTTGGGTGATACAGGCACGGCCCTAGCGTAAATGACGGATTGAAAGTAAATCATGACGGCTTTACTTTGCGTCAATGCCGATGCGTCGTACTCTGTCAATCCGAACTCGCGCACATAGCGCTCCGCAACCTTGCGAGGCAAGTCATCCATGCCTAGTCGAACTTTCGCAATCCAGTCCTCACCAATCACCAGCGGCGGCAAATCCGGGTCCGGGAAATAGCGGTAATCGGCCGCGTCTTCCTTGGTCCGCATGGCCCGGGTTTCGCCGGTATCGGGGTTGAACAGCACGGTGGCTTGCTGGATGGCGTGACCGTCCTCAAGCTGCTCGATCTGCCAGCGCACTTCATAGTCGATGGCTTGCTGCATGAACTTGAAGCTGTTCAGGTTCTTGATCTCGCGGCGCGTGCCAAAGGGCTGGCCGGGCTTGCGCACCGACACGTTGGCGTCACAGCGGAAGCTGCCTTCCTGCATGTTGCCGTCGCAAATGCCGATCCAGGTCACGATCTTGTGCAGCTCCTTGGCGTAGGCCACGGCCTCGGCGCTGGAGCGCATATCGGGCTCGGTCACGATCTCCAGCAAAGGCGTGCCGGCGCGGTTCAGGTCGATGCCGGTCTGGCCGACAAAGTCTTCGTGCAGCGACTTGCCGGCGTCTTCTTCCAGGTGCGCTCGCACCAGGCGCACCGCCATCTTGTTTTCACCCAGAAAGAAGACGATCTCGCCGCCCTGCACCACCGGAATCTCAAACTGGCTGATCTGGTAGCCCTTGGGCAAATCGGGGTAGAAGTAATTCTTGCGGGCAAAAACGCTGCGCGGGGCGATGTGGGAGCCGACGGCCAGACCGAACTCGATGGCCCGCTCCACGGCGCCCTTGTTCATCACCGGCAAAGTGCCGGGCAGGGCCAAATCGACCGCGCAGGCTTGCGTGTTGGGCTCGGCGCCAAACGCGATGGGCGCCCGGCTGAAGATTTTGGATTGGGTGGAGAGCTGGGCATGGGTCTCGAAGCCGATCACGACTTCGTAACCCATCACCAGCGGCGACGGGATGACCGCACGCGAGGGCGACGGCGCTGTTTCAACAAATGCGTTCATGTTCAGAATCCTTCGGGCTTGGCGGCGTGCCAGTCAGTGGCTTGCTGGAAGCGATGCGCGACGTTCAGCAGCCTGGCCTCCTGCAAGTAGTTGCCGATCAGCTGCATGCCCACCGGCATATGGCCCGCGCCAAAACCCACCGGAATACTCATGCCGGGCAAACCGGCCAGCGAACCCGGCAAGGTAAAGATGTCGGCCAGGTAGTCGGCCAGCGGATCATTGCCGTGCCCGCCCAGCTTCCAGGCCACGGTGGGCGCCACCGGCCCGGCGATCACGTCGCACACCTTGAAGGCCTGCTGGAAGTCATCGGCAATCATGCGACGGATTTTTTGCGCCTGCAGGTAATAGGCGTCGTAATAACCGTGCGACAGCACGTAGGCGCCAATCATGATGCGGCGCTTGACCTCGTCGCCAAAACCTTCGGCGCGGGTCTTTTTGTACATGTCGATCAGGTCAACGTATTTCTCCGCGCGGTGACCGAACTTGACGCCATCAAAGCGGCTCAAGTTGCTGGAGGCTTCGGCCGGGGCGATGAGGTAATACACCGGAATGGACAGCTCGGTGCGCGGCAGTGAAATCGGCACCAGCTTTGCGCCCAATTTTTCATATTGCTTCAGCGCCGCGTCCACGGCGCTGTGCACGTCGGCGGACAGGCCTTCGCCGAAAAACTCAGCCGGCACGCCGATGCGCAAACCGTCAAGGGACGCGTTGAGTGACAGACTGAAGTCTTCCGCCGGCACGTCCAGCGAGGTGGAATCCCGGTCCGGGTCGGGTCCGCACATGGCGGACAGCAGCAGCGCGCAGTCTTCGGCCGTGCGCGCCAACGGCCCAGCCTGGTCGAGGCTGGACGCAAACGCCACCATGCCGTAGCGCGAGGCGCGCCCATACGTGGGCTTGATGCCGGTGATGCCGCAAAACGAGGCCGGCTGGCGAATCGAGCCGCCGGTATCGGTGCCGGTGGCCGCAGGCACCAGACGGGCCGCGACCGCCGCCGCGCTGCCGCCCGAGGATCCGCCCGGTGTGCGTGTAACGTCCCACGGATTTTTGACCGGGCCAAAAGCGGAATTCTCGTTGGCAGAGCCCATGGCAAACTCATCGCAATTGAGCTTGCCCAAGGTCACCACACCCTGCTCGGCCAGCTTGGCCACCACCGTGGCATCAAAAGGGGAGCGATAACCGGCCAGCATTTTGGAACCCGCCGTGGTCACGAAATCGCGGGTGACAAAAATATCCTTGTGCGCCAGGGGCACGCCCAACAGGCTGGGCACAGCCGTGGTCGGGCCGGCAGCCAAAGCCACATCCGCTGCGCGTGCCTGCGCCAGCGTCACTTCTTCGTTCATATCGAGAAAAGCGCCCAGGGACGTATGCGCCTTGGCGCGCGCCAGAAAGTGCTGGGCGGCCTCGACGGCGGAGACTTTGCGCTCGCGCAACTGGGTGGCCAGCTGGGCCACGGTGAGGTCATGCAGAACAGTGGTGTCGTTTTTCATTGTTTATTCAATCACCTTGGGGACCAGAAACAGGCCGTGCTCAAGCGCCGGGGCGTTGCGCTGGTTGGCTTCTCGGTTATTGGGCTCCAGTGCCCGATCCTCGCGCAGGCGCAAGGTGATGTCCTGGATTGTGGCCATGGGGTGTGCCAGGGGTTCGATACCGATGGTGTCCACCGCGCGAATTTTTTCAACGATTTCAAAAAAACCATTGATTTGCGCCAGCATGCGCTCGCTCTCGTCCGGTTGGAGCTCCAGACGGGCAAGATTGGCAATGCGGGCGATGTCAGCAGAAGTCAGGGACATAACGTATTTTCATTAGAAACTGCTTGTAAAACACCTCCGCAGAGGCATTTCCAGCCAAGTTATACACAGGGGATAAGGTATTATCCTGCCTTTGGCATCGGGCCCGCGCCACCGCAGGTTTTTGCCAGACAAATACGAAATTGAACCAGTCAAACCATGGTGGTGGCGCGCCGAAGTGCACGCCATGCCCGAGAGGATTTTAAATGTTTGGAGCTTTCCGTCAGTACTTCTCCACTGACTTGGCGATTGATCTTGGCACTGCCAACACCCTGATTTACGTACGCGACAAAGGTATCGTGCTGGACGAACCTTCCGTTGTTGCCATTCGCCACGAAGGCGGCCCGCAAGGCAAAAAGACCATCCAGGCTGTCGGCAAGGAAGCCAAGGCCATGCTGGGCAAGGTTCCCGGCAATATCGAAGCCATTCGCCCCATGAAAGACGGCGTGATCGCCGATTTCACCGTCACTGAGCAGATGCTCAAGCAATTCATCAAGATGGTGCACCCGCGCTCCATCTTTCGCCCGAGCCCGCGCATCATCATCTGCGTGCCTTGCGGTTCCACCCAGGTCGAACGCCGCGCCATTCGCGAATCGGCGCTGGGTGCCGGCGCCAGCGATGTTTACCTGATTGAAGAGCCGATGGCGGCCGCCATCGGCGCCGGCCTGCCCGTCAGCGAAGCCAGTGGCTCCATGGTGGTGGACATTGGCGGCGGCACCACCGAGGTCGGCGTGATCTCGCTGGGCGGCATGGTCTACAAGGGCAGTGTGCGCGTCGGTGGCGACCGCTTCGACGACGCCATCATCAACTACATCCGCCGCAACTACGGCATGCTGATTGGCGAGCCCACGGCGGAAGCGATCAAGAAAAAAATTGGCTCGGCCTTTCCCGGCAGTGAAGTGCGCGAGATGGAAGTCCGTGGCCGCAACCTGTCGGAAGGTGTGCCGCGCAGCTTCACCATCTCCAGCAACGAAATTCTGGAGGCTCTGACCGACCCGATCAACAACATCGTGTCGGCGGTGAAAAATGCGCTGGAGCAAACCCCGCCCGAGTTGGGCGCCGACATTGCCGACCGCGGCATGATGCTCACCGGCGGTGGCGCGCTTTTGCGTGACCTGGACCGCCTGCTGGCGGAAGAAACCGGCCTGCCGGTGCTGGTGGCGGAAGATCCCCTGACTTGTGTGGTACGGGGTTGCGGCATGGCGCTGGAGCGGATGGACCGTCTGGGTTCCATTTTCACCAGCGAATAATTTTTAGGTGCAGCGATGCCACTTGGTACGCTGGACGGTACTCCACCCCCCTTCTTCAGACAGGGCCCTTCGGCCCGGTCAAAACTGATCTTCTTCAGCGTGCTGGCGCTGTTCCTGATGGTGGCCGACGCGCGCTTCGAGATCGCGAAGCCCTTGCGTGTCGCGGTGGCCACCGTGCTGTACCCGGTGCAGTGGGTGGCCCTGCAACCTGTGGCGTGGGCCCAGGGCGGTCAAAAATATTTTGAATCGCTCAAGACCTCCCAGGCCAACGAAGCAGCCGCGCTGGACAAGATGAACCGGCAATCCCAGCGCGCCAACCAGGTCGACCAGCTGGCACTGGAAAATGCACGGCTGCGCCAGCTACTGGGCCTGCGCGAGCGCGTGACCACCCCGTCACAGGCGGCGCAGGTGCTGTATGACGCCGCCGACCCCTACACCCGCAAAGTCATCATCGACCGTGGCTTGGTCGCGGGCGTGACGGCCGGCTCGCCCGTGCTGGACGAAGCCGGCGTGTTGGGCCAGGTCACACGGGTCTACCCCCTGGTCAGCGAAGTGACGCTGGTGACCGACCGGGACCAGGCAATTCCCGTGCTCAATACACGCACCGGCGCGCGCGGCGTGGCCTTTGGCGACCCGTCCTTGCGCTCCAGTACGCTGGAGCTGCGTTTCATGGCCGCCAACGCGGATGTGCAAGCCGGTGACCTGCTGACCACCAGTGGCGTGGACGGCGTCTACCCGCCAGGCCTGCCGGTGGCCCGGGTGGAGAAGGTCGAACGCCGGGTGGATTCAGCCTTTGCCCGGATCACTTGCGCCCCGCTGGCCCTGGTTTCCGGGGTGATGCACGTGATGGTGCTGCAGCCGCTCACCACCCAGGTCACACCGCGTCCCGCAGCGGAACCCGTTCCCGGGCCGGCCAAGAAGGGAGCCCGAAAATGATCATGCGACCGGGGCATCAGCTGCTGCTGCCCGCCAATCCGTTCTTCATTTGGGGCAGCCTGCTGGCAGCGCTGACCCTGAACATGGTGCAGAACATGGGCCTCTGGGGTCGTGCCGCCTGGACCCCCGATATTTTGGCCCTGCTCCTGGTGTTCTGGAGCATTCATCAACCTCAGCGGGTGGGGATTGGTGTCGCCTTTGTTTTTGGCATATTCGTGGATGTGCATCAGGGCGCGATGCTGGGACAACATGCCATGGCCTACACCGTGCTGAGTTTTCTGGCCATTGCCATTCACCGCCGCCTGCTCTGGTTCCCGGTGCCCTCACAGGCCTTTCAGGTGCTGCCCCTGTTTGTCGCCTCCCACGCGATCGAGTTGACCGTTCGCATGCTGGCGGGCGGTGCTTTTCCCGGTCTGTGGATGCTGCTGGCACCGCTCCTTGAATCGCTGCTGTGGCCTGTCGTCAGCGTCATTTTGCTGCTGCCGCAACGAAGGACGCCCAACCCCGATGCGCATCGGCCGCTGTAGTCACATGGCCCCCACGCTTGTCACTTCGTGTACTGCGCGAGGCCTTGCAGGCCGCGGCTCGGGAGACGCTTCGCCTCTGTCGCCTGTCCAAACCTGCTCAAGCAGGTTTGGAGCCGCAGGCTCCAGCCCCTCGGGGGCTTCATTTCCCCGGGGCGGCCCGGCGCGGCGGCGGCCATGACGGAACTTCGCGACGTCGAAGCCGACCTGTCGCGCTTTCGGACACGGGTGCTGGTGGCCAGCATCGTGATTGTGTTGGCTTTTGTGCTGTTGGCCTCCCGGTTGGCGTACCTGCAAATCGTGCGCCACGACGACTTGCTGGAGCAGGCAGAAAACAACCGCACGGCGATTGTGCCGGTGGTACCGAATCGCGGGCTCATCCTGGACCGCAACGGCATTGAACTGGCGTCCAACTATTCGGCCTACACCCTGGAGGTCACGCCGGCCAAGGTCGCCAATCTGGAGCAGACGATTGATGCGCTGTCCCAGGTGTTGGACATCACAGCGCGGGACCGGCGCCGTTTCAAGAAGCTACAGGACGAATCCAAGAGCTTCGAATCGCTGCCGCTGCGCACCCGCCTGAGTGACGAAGAGGTGGCCAAATTTGCGGCGCAACGCTACCGCTTCCCCGGCGTCGACATCAAGGCCCGGCTGTTTCGCAACTATCCGTATGGGGAACTGGCCAGCCACGTGATCGGCTACATCGGGCGCATCAATCAGGCGGAAAAAGAGAAGATTGACGACTCCGAGGACCAGGCCAACTACCGCGGCACCGACTACATCGGAAAACTGGGCATCGAGCAGAGTTTTGAGGCCCAGCTGCACGGCGGCACCGGGGTGGACTCGATGGAAACCTCGGCCGGCGGACGCGCCATGCGCCGGCTGGCCAGCAGTCCCGCCGTGCCGGGCAACACCGTCCAGCTGTCCATCGACATCAAGCTGCAACATCTGGTGGAGGAGTTGTTTGGCGAGCGCCGTGGGGCGCTGGTGGCGCTCGACCCCAAGACCGGCGAAATACTGGCGTTTGTGAGCAAGCCCACCTTCGACCCCAACCTGTTTGTGGAAGGCATTGACAGCGAGAGCTGGCAAGCGCTGAACGAATCACCCGACAAGCCGCTGCTGAACCGGGCGCTGCGCGGCACCTACCCGCCCGGCTCCACCTACAAGCCCTTCATGGCACTGGCAGCCCTGGAAACCGGCGCACGCACGCCCGAACAGTCCATTCTCGACCCCGGTTTTTTCATGCTCGGCGGCCACCGTTTTCGCGATGACAAGGAAGGCGGACACGGCATGGTCAATATGTACACGTCCATCGTGCAGTCCTGCGACACCTACTACTACATGCTGGCCAATGACATGGGGGTCGACACCATCCATGACCAGCTGCAGCGCTTCGGCTTCGGCGAGCTGACCGGCATCGACATTCACGGCGAAGTGCGCGGCCTGCTGCCCTCGACCGACTGGAAACGCCGGGCCTACCGGCGCGCCGACCAACAAAAATGGTATGCCGGCGAAACCATCTCGCTGGGCATCGGGCAGGGCTACAACAACTTCACCATGCTGCAACTGGCCTCGGCCACCGCCACCCTCGCCAACAACGGCGTGAAGATGAAACCCCATCTGGTCCGGCAAGTGGTGGACGTCCTGACGCATGCGCCCACCACCACAACCCATGAATCGGTCGGCGAGGTGATCGCCAAACCGGCCAACATTGCCATCATCAAGAAGGCCATGGTGGGCGTCAATATCGAGGGCACCTCCGCCGCCAGCTTCAAGGGCTCCACCTACACCAGTGCCGGCAAGACCGGTACGGCCCAGGTGGTGCAGATCAAGCAAAACGAAAAATACGTGGCCTCCAAGATGGAGGAGCGCTTTCGCGACCATGCGCTGTTCACCGCGTTTGCGCCGGCGGAAGACCCCAAAATCGCCATGGCCATCATCGTGGAAAACGCCGGCTTCGGTGGCCAGAGTGCGGCACCCATTGCCCGCCGGGTGATTGACTATTGGCTGCAAAACCAATACCCGAGCAGCGATGACATCAAGGCCGTGCAAAAGTCCCAGGCCACAGCCCCGATTGGCAAGCCCCGCACCCTGACTGAGATGCCCTGGCCGCCAGGCGCAGCCGCCGCGGCCAGCGCACCGGAAAAAGCCGCCAGTGCCACGCCCCGCCGCCGCTGAGAGCCTTCAGCGCAGAAAAGCGTCGTAGCCGGTTTTCAGGATCAGCGCACTCACCACCAGAATAAAGACGACACGCACAAAGCCCGTTCCGTGCTTGAGCGCCAGACGCGAGCCCAGCAGACTGCCCAGCACGTTGGCCAGCGCCATGGCAAGCACAAAGTGCCACCAGACATGGCCTTTGGCGGCAAACAGAATCAGCGCCGCCACGTTGGTCGCGGTGTTGATCAGCTTGGCGGCGGCGGAGGCGCTCAGGAAATCGTAGCCCAGCACCCGCACAAACAAAAAGACCAGAAAGCTGCCCGTGCCGGGACCGAAGAAGCCGTCGTAGAAACCGATCACCGCCCCGACGGCCGCCGCCGCATACGCCTCTTTGGCGCCCTCAAAGTGCGGCGTGTGGTGGCGGCCCAGGTCTTTTCTGAGCACGGTATAGACCAGCACCACCAGCAGCACCAGCGGCAAGACCTTGCGCAGAAAGTCGGGCGACACCACGGTGACCAGCCAGGCGCCGGCGAATGCCGCGAGGAATCCGGCGCCGGCGGCCGGCACCAGGGCGGCCCAGCGCATCTCGACCCGGCGGCTGAATTGCCAGGTGGCAAAGGCCGTGCCCCAGACGGACGCGCCCTTGTTGGTGCCAAACAGGGTGGCGGGATGGGTGGTGGGGAAAGTGGCGAACAGAGCGGGTATCAGAATCAGGCCGCCGCCGCCCACAATGGCATCCACAAAACCGGCCAGGAGCGAGGCCACCGCGACAATCAACAATTCCATCGGGTGATTGTCGCACCCGGTTTTTGTCACTCATAGCTATTAAAATAATAGCGTCTTACGCAATGGTTACGGGGCTAGCGGCCTATTTAATCAAAAAAGGCACCGGGATTGCCGGTGCCTTTTTCAAGCGCTGTGCTGATGCATGCGTTACTTTTTTATGTGCCCGTAGGCGTTTGTCTCCTGGGCCGCTCTCCTTCAGCAGGCCTGTGGCCTGTTGACGATTGGCGTTAATGTAAATGGCCCAAACCACTTTTCGAATCGGTATTTACCCTTTAAGGATTTACCCTTTCACCCGCCGGGCGGTGTCCTCGACAATCCACTGCGCCGCTTTCTCGGCAATCATCAGGGTGGGCGAGTTGGTGTTGCCGCTGGTGATCAGCGGCATGACGCCGGCATCCACCACGCGCAGGCCGGCAATCAGGCCGCCTTGGCCGCGCACCCGCAGGCGCGAGTCCACTACCGCCATCGGGTCATCCGCCGCGCCCATTTTGGTGGTGCCCACGGGATGGAAGATGGTGGTGGCGATGTCGCCTGCCAGTTTCGCCAAGTCCTCGTCGGTCTGGTACTGGGTGCCGGGTTTCCATTCCTGCGGCTGGTATTTGGCCAGCGCCGGTTGCGCCACGATGTTGCGCGTGATGCGCAGCGAATCGGCGGCCACCTTGCGGTCCGCCTCGGTGCTCAGGTAATTGGGCGCAATGGCGGGCGCATCCTCAAAGCGATTGCTTTTGATGGCCACCGTGCCGCGACTGGTGGGGTTGAGGTTGCACACGCTGGCCGTGAAGGCATTGAAGCTGTGCAGCGGCTCGCCAAAGGCCTCCAGGCTGAGCGGTTGCACGTGGTACTCGATGTTCGGGTAAGGCTGGGCCGGGTCGCTGCGGGTGAAGGCCCCCAGCTGCGAGGGCGCCATGCTCAGGGGGCCGGTGCGCTTCAGGGCGTACTCCAGGCCAATCATGGCCTTGCCCCAGAGTGAACTCACCTGCGTGTTCAGCGTCTTGACGCCCTGGACCTTGAACACGGCCCGAATCTGCAGATGGTCCTGTAGATTGGCGCCCACGCCCGGCGCGTCATGCACCACCGCGATGCCCTGCTGTTGCAGCAGCTGGGCCGGACCGATACCGGAGAGCTGCAGAAGCTGGGGCGAACCAATGCTGCCGGCACTCAGGATCACCTCCTCCTTGGCCGTGGCGGTGATCATCTCGGCATTGGCCCAGACCTGCACGCCGGTGCAGCGCTGACTGCCATCCGGCTGGGTTTCCAGCAGCAACTTGGCCACCTGGGCCGAGGTCCACATCTCGAAATTCGGCCGCCCGTAACAGGTGGGCCGCAAAAAGGCCTTGGCTGTATTCCAGCGCCAGCCTTCTTTTTGATTGACTTCGAAGTAGGCCACGCCCTCGTTATTGCCCTGGTTGAAGTCATCGGTGGCGGGGATGCCGGCCTGCTGCGCGGCCTGGGAAAACGCGTCCAGCACATCCCAGCGCAGGCGCTGTTTCTCGACCCGCCATTCGCCGCCGGCATTGCGGTGGCGCAGCACTTTGCGGTAGGGGTCGGCATCGTCGCGCATCAGTTCGGGGGCCACGCCGCGCGCACCGTGCGCGGCGCTGGCGCCTTTGTGATGGTCTTCATGCAGCTTGAAATACGGCAGGGCATTGGCCCAGGTCCAGGCCGCATCTTCGGTAAGCTGGGCCCACTGGTCGTAGTCACGCGACTGGCCGCGCATGTAAATCATGCCGTTGATGCTGCTGCAGCCGCCCAGGGTCTTGCCGCGCGGATAGCGCAGCGCCCGGCCGTTGAGGCCAGCCTCCGGCTCGGTGTTGAAGAGCCAGTCGGTGCGCGGGTTGCCGATGCAATACAAATAGCCGACCGGGATGTGAATCCAGTGGTAGTCGTCCTTGCGGCCGGCTTCGATCAGCAGGACGCGCTTGCTCGCGTCCGCTGACAGGCGATTGGCCAGCAGGCAACCGGCGGTGCCGGCGCCGATGATGATGTAGTCGAATGTGGTGCTCATGGCGATAGCTTACTTGGCTGTGGACACGACAAACTGACGGCGCTACGGCCCGGGCCCACCGTTGGCGTTACGATGCTGGATCACCCACTATTGACCGCCCCTTCTGCATTGACGCCCTTCATGGAGGAAACCACCCCCCGCATCACACCGCACACCACGCCCGACGGGTCGGGGGTGCTGCTGTCAGGCAGCTGGACGGCGGCGCGGCTGGCCGAGCCCGTAACCTGGGCCCGGCTTCAGTCGGCGTTGCGCGACGCCACGACACCTGCGGCAGCGGCCTGGACCTGGGACTTGCGCAGCCTGCAGCGGCTGGACCATACCGGCGCCCAACTGCTGTGGAACGCCTGGGGCCACCAATGGCCTACCCATCTGTTGATTCTTGATGCCCAGCGCACCATGCTGGCCCGAATCGAACAGTTCGCGGTGCCGCCGCCGGTGCTGCGGCGCATGTCGGCGTGGCAGGCTTTTTTGTTGCTGGGCAGCCAGGTCTGGTTCCTGATCGACCATGTCCGCGGGTTTGTGCGCCTGATTGGGCAACTGCTGCTGGACCTGCTCAGACTGGCGCGCTCGCCGGCCAAAGGGCCGTGGCGCGATGTGTCGGGCCATCTGTATCACATTGGCGCCACCGCCTTACCGATCACGGCGCTGGTGGGTTTTCTGATTGGCGTGGTGCTGGCTTACCTGATGTCGCAGCAGCTGCGCCAGTTTGGCGCCGATGCCTTCATTGTCAATATTCTGGGCCTGTCGCTGATCCGCGAGCTCGGGCCGGTGCTGGCCGCCATCCTGATCGCCGGGCGCTCCGGCTCGGCGATCACGGCGCAAATTGGCGTGATGCGGGTCACCGAAGAACTCGACGCCATGCGCGTGATGGGCATCGCCAAAGGCTACCGGCTGGTGATGCCGCGCGCCATCGCCATGGCCCTGGCCATGCCCTTGCTGACGGTGTGGACCACGCTGGCGGCGCTGCTCGGCGGCATGCTGGCGGCCGACCTGACCATGGGCGTGACGCCGGCCTATTTCTTTGCCGCCCTGCCGCGCGCCGTGCAAGTCTCCAACCTCAGCCTGGCGGTGGGCAAATCGGTGGTGTTCGGCCTGCTGATTGCCCTGATCGGCTGCCACTACGGCCTGCGCGTCAAGCCCAATACCGAAAGCCTGGGCCAGGGCACCACCGCCTCGGTCGTGACCTCCATCACTATGGTGATTCTGGTGGACGCGCTGTTTGCCGTGGTCTTCAAGGACATCGGCATATGAACCCCGCCATGCCCGCACCCGAAGCCGGCCGCCCCCCAGAGGCCGTGGTGGAGATCGACAAACTTTGGTCGGTGTTTCACAGCGAAGGGCGCGACGCCGTGGTGCATCAGGACCTGGACCTGACCATTCAGGCCGGCGAGTTGTTGTCCATCGTGGGCGGCTCCGGCAGCGGCAAGACCGTGTTGCTGCGCCAGATCCTGGGGCTGGCGCAGCCGGCGCGCGGGCGCGTGACCGTGTTGGGCCAGCCGGCCGCGCAACTGGGCAGCGACGGTGCGGCCAGCCGTGTCGGCATGCTGTTCCAGCATGGTGCGCTGTTTTCGGCCTTCACGGTGCTGGAAAACATCGCCTTCGCGCTGCGCGAGCTGCGCGGTCTGCCGCGTGCGCTGATTCGCGAGGTCGCCATGGTCAAGCTGCAAATGGTCGGGCTGGACCCCTCGCAGGCGCACAAAATGCCTTCTGATTTGTCCGGCGGCATGGTCAAGCGCGTGGCACTGGCGCGCGCGCTGGTGATGGACCCGCCGCTCTTGCTGCTCGACGAGCCCACCGCCGGGCTCGACCCCGACAGCGCCGACACCTTTTGCGCGCTCCTGCGTTCCCTGCACCGCGAGCTCGGGCTGACCGTGGTCATGGTCACGCATGACCTGGACACCTTGTTCGAACTCAGCACCCGCATCGCCGTGGTGGCCGACAAGCGCATCATCGTCAGCGGCACGCCGGCCGAGGTGATGGCCTTCAAGCATCCCTTCATTCAAGACTTCTTCCTGGGGGAACGCGGGCAGCGCGCCTCCGCCCTGTTGCACGCACAGCCACAGGCAGTGTAAAAAGAGAACCCTTATGGAAAACAAATCCCACGCCGTGGCGGCCGGCGCCTTTGTGCTGCTGCTGATGGCCCTGCTGGTGGCCCTGGCGGTCTGGCTGACGCGCGATAACCGCCAGATGCGCGAGTACGAGCTGACCAGCATGGGCGCCGTCACCGGCCTGCAGCCGCAGGCCGCCGTGCGCTTCAAGGGCGTGAACGTGGGCAAGGTCACGGACATCCGCTTTGACCCGCAAGCCGTCGGCCAGGTGCTGGTCCGCATTGCCATTGACGACCAGGCGCCCATCACCCAATCAACCTTCGCTACCCTGGGTTTTCAGGGCGTCACCGGCCTGGCCTTTGTGCAACTCGATGACAAGGGTGAGTCCAAAGTGGCGCTGGCCACGAGCGACGAAACCCCTGGGCGCATCCCGATGCATCCCGGCCTGATCTCCAAACTGAGCGACCAGGGCGAGCGCATTTTTCTGCAACTCGAAGAAACCAGCCGCAACATCAACCTGCTGCTGGCCCCGGCCAACCAGCAACGCCTGATGGGCGCCATTGACAGCATGGGCCAGGCGGCGGCCAGCATCAAGCAACTCTCCACCGGGGCCGACAAGGTGCTGCCCCAGCTGGTGAAAGACGCCAATGTCACGCTCAAGACCATGCAGGACACCTCCGAGCGGGTGGGCGACAGCGCCGATGAAGCGCGCGCCTCGGCCCGCGCCTTTCGCACCGTGACCGAGCGCATGAACGAGCCCGGCGGCACGCTGGACAAGCTGGCTGAAGGCATGGGCACGCTGGGCGCCATCGGCCAGACCCTGAACACCGCCACCCTGCCGCGCGTCAACCGCGCCGTGGACGACGCGGCCCGCACCGCGCGCCAGCTGAGTCGCGCCGCCGGCACCGTCAACGACAACCCGCAGTCCCTGCTCTATGGCAACGGCCCCATCGTGCCCGGCCCCGGTGAACCAGGCTTTTCCGCCACCCCAGGCAAACCATGAAAGACGCTATGACTTCAGTAGCTACTTACGCTTATTCCACGGGGGCTAGAGGCCTATTTTGCATAATTATTGCGGCACTCGCCGGCTGCTCCCTGCCTGGCCGCCCGGTGCGCTCGGCGGTGTACGACTTCGGCCCCGGCACGCTGACGACGCCAGCGGCCAACCCGGCCGCCCAACTGGCCCCGCTGGCCATCGCCGATATTGAAGCCAACCCGGCGCTGGACAACACCGCCGTCATGTACCGCCTGGCCTACACCAACGCCCAGCTGCTCCATCCCTACGCCCAGGCGCGCTGGAGCATGACGCCGGCGCAGCTGGTGCGCCAGCGCCTGCGCGAACACCTCGGCCAGCGCCGCGCCTTGCTCAACCCGAGTGACGGCGTGAACCGCAGCGAAACGACCGCGACGCTGGCCGGCCAGCAGCCCCCGCGCATGCTGCGCATTGAGCTGGAAGAATTCAGCCAGCTGTTTGAATCACCGACCCAGAGTGTGGGCCTGCTGCGCCTGCGCGCCACGCTGACGCAGCCCGGCCCCACCGGCGAACTGCTGGTGGCGCAACGCCGCGTAACGATTCAGCAGCCAGCCACCAGCGCCGATGCCCAGGGCGGTGTGCGCGCCCTGACGGCGGCGACGGATGCTGCGATGCGGGAGATTGAGTCGTGGCTGGCGGGGCTTGGGGCTTGAGGGCCGGCGCCTTAATGACATAAGGCATGCGAGCTTGGCCTGACCATCGGTCAAAGGAATATCAAGAGGTGCTCTCATGCATGAGTTGGAACTGAACAAGGCCTTTACCCTGATGGAATCAGGGCCTGTTGTTCTGGTGACGACACATGATGAACAGAAAGACAACATCATGACGATCTCCTGGACCATGGTGATGGATTTCACGCCAGTCTTTGCCATCACCACGGGTGAATGGAATCACTCTTTCGCGGCCTTGCGAAAAAACAGGGAATGCGTCATTGCCATTCCCACGGTTGATATGCTGGATAAGGTGGTCGGTATAGGGACTTGCTCGGGAAAAGACACGGACAAGTTTGCCAAGTTCAAGCTCACGCCTGTGCAGGGCAAAGTCGTCAAGCCGCCCTTAATCCAGGAGTGCCTCGCCAACATAGAGTGCAAGGTCATCGACATCGTTGAAAAGCACAACATTGTCGTGTTAGAGGCAGTTGCCGCATACATCGATACCACGCGTAAGGAGAAGCGCATGGTTCATGCTGTTGGTGACGGAACGTTCATTGTTGACGGGCGCAAGATTGACCGCAGGAAGATGATGGCCTCCAAGCTCCCTTACGGCGTTTAGCGTTTATTGACTCGTTTGCACAAACTGAGCAAAAAAAATGAAGGCCCCTTGATTGGGGCCTTCATTTTTTTCTGAGTAGCCGTTATTTCACGGCTGCTTCGCTGTTGGGTGCGACAGGTTTCTTTTGAACGAACTTGCTGGCCGCTTCTGCCAACTTGCGCTTGCGCTCCAGGTTGAGCCTTTCGAGTTCTGCGTGGTTGCTCTTCTTCATGTTGGGATCTTTACCGATTACGCCTGCCATAGTGATGACTCCTTTGGTTCAGTCTAACTGAAAATGCGCAGCGCAAGCCGCCACGAAATCACGCGCCGGCCACGACCAAAATCTGATTCAGCACGTTGAGCGACCGCTTTGGCGAATTCGCATCGATGAAGGGGCGCGTTAGAGCGTTGAACTCATCCCTCCGGCGGCAGCAGCATGGCTATGCGCTCGCTCAGGCTGTCGGCGCGCTCGAAGCCGGCTATTTCCTCGACGGCGCTGATCATGTCGCGAGCCACGCTGAGCATGCTGTCGCGGTCCCGGGCTTCACGCAACTGCTCGCGAAACCACAGCGCCTTATCGGGATGGAGCCGGGCGAACATGCGCTCGCCGATGTCGAACAAAAACATACGGGTGGTGGCCAGTGAGCGCTTGCCGTCGAAGTTGTCGGTGCTGTGCTTGGCTACTGGTGCTACTGGTGCGGCGGATGCCTCGGCGGGAAGCGGGACAGCGCCAGGGCGCGGCCCCGACTGGAGGTAGCGGGCGACGACGAGCTTCTCGATCAGCTCGTCGTCGCACTGCAGCAGCACGCGCAACTCGCTGCGGGTGCGGACGCCATCGGCCATCAGCAACGCGGCCCGCTCGCGCTGCGAGAGCGTGCGGCTTTTGGTGGCCAGCTCGTCGCGGGCCTTGTCGGTCTTGCACAGAAACATGGTCGGGCCACTTATGCGGGTTATAACCCTCCGATTCTCCCGGCCGCGCATGACCTTGGCGTGACAGGCCCGCTATCCGTCAAATGTCAAAACGCACCCCCTGCGCCAGCGGCAGGGCGCTGGAGTAGTTCACGGTGTTGGTGGCGCGGCGCATGTAGGCCTTCCAGGCGTCCGAGCCGGATTCGCGGCCGCCACCAGTTTCCTTCTCGCCGCCAAACGCGCCGCCAATCTCCGCGCCCGAGGTGCCGATGTTGACGTTGGCAATGCCGCAGTCCGAGCCGACCGCCGACATGAAGGTTTCGGCCTCGCGCAAATCGGTCGTGAAGATGGCCGATGACAAGCCCTGCGGCACGTCGTTGTTCAGGGCGATGGCCTCGGCCAGCGTCTGGTACTTGAGCACATACAGAATCGGTGCGAAGGTCTCATGGCGCACCACCTCGCTTTGCGCCGGCATTTCCACCAGCGCGGCACGCACGTAATAGGCATTCGGATAGCGGTCTTGCAACACGCGCTCGCCACCGGTCACGGTCCCGCCTTGTCCCCGGGCCTGGACCAGCGCGGCCTGCATGGCGTCGAATGCCAGTTTGTCGATCAGTGGTCCCAGCAAGGTGCCGTCGTCCTGCGGCGGGCCGATCTGGAAGCTGGCATAAGCGCGTTTGAGTCGCTCTAGCAAATCGTCGTACACCGATTCATGCACGATCAGCCGGCGCGCCGTGGTGCAGCGCTGGCCGGCCGTGCCGGCGGCGGAGAAGGCGACGGCGCGCACCGCCATGTCGAGGTCGGCCGAGGGCGCGACGAGGATGGCGTTGTTGCCGCCGAGCTCCAGCAGGCTGCGGCCAAAGCGCGCCGCCACCGCCTGCCCGACGGCGCGGCCCATGCGGGTGCTGCCGGTGGCCGAGACCAGGGCCACGCGCGGATGCGCCACCAGGGCCTGACCGACGTCGGCCAGCCCCAGCACCACTTGCGACAGGTCACGCGTCAGCTCCGGCTGGTCCAAACGAATACAGGCACGCTCAAACAGCGCCTGCACCGCCAAGGCGCACAGGGGCGCTTTTTCGGACGGTTTCCACACCACGGCGTCGCCGCACACCAGCGCCAGCGCGGCGTTCCAGGCCCATACTGCGACGGGGAAGTTGAAGGCGGTGATGACGCCGACCACACCCAGCGGCTGCCAGGTTTCCATCATGCGGTGGCCGGGGCGTTCGCTGGCGATGGTCAGGCCATGCAGTTGACGCGACAGGCCGACGGCGAAGTCGCAGATGTCGATCATCTCCTGCACCTCGCCCTGGCCTTCGGAGCTGACCTTGCCGACTTCCTGCGTCACCAGCTCGCCCAGCATTTGCTTGTGGCTGCGTAATTCTTCGCCCAGCAGGCGCACCAGTTCACCGCGTTGCGGCGCCGGCACCTGGCGCCAGCGCAGGTAGGCGGCATGGGCGCGCTCGGCCGTGGCCGCCACCGCGTCAAGCGACGTGGCGTGCAGCTGGGCGATGACGTCGCCGTCGATCGGGGAGTGGCTGGGCAAGGTACCACCGGTGCTGGCTTGCGGGCTGACGCCCAGAGCAGACAGCAAGGCGTCAATGGAAAGACGGGACATGAGAACCTCCGAAAAAACAAGTTGGATGCACGAGCTGACGGGTGATTGTTCCACTTCCAATTCAATGCGAGATTAGGCGCGCGGCCGCAGACAGTGCTTTAGCACGGCAAGGCGGCGCAACGACATATCGCTTTGAATTCGAAGTGGAACTAACCGATGGACTCGACCTGGCGCGACTGCTGGTAGGCGCTGCCGAAGCGGTTGGCCAGGAAATCGGGCAACTCTACCTGCTCTTGGCGGATGAAGCCCGATTGCGGCAATTTGCCCTCGCGGAACAAATCCACCGCCGCGCACATGCCGGCGGCGGTGGTGATCTGGATGGCGCTCAAGGGTGCACTCTCAGCGCGGTCGGCGAAAATCTTGCGGGCAAACACCTCTTGCACAAACTTGCCATCGCGCTCGCCGCTGACCGTGACAAACACCAGCACCACATCCTGCATGGTGAGCGGGACGGAGCGGCGCAGGATGTCCTTGAGGTTTTCCTGGTCCGACTTCATGCCCAACTCCTGCAGCAGCATTTTCATGATCGCGCAATGACCGGGGTAGCGCACGGTCTTGTAGTCCAGCGTCTGCACGCGGCCCTGCAGGGTTTCGCACAAGGTGCCCAGGCCGCCGGAGGTGTTGAAGGCCTCGTACTCGGTGCCATCCAGCGAGAAGTGCTCCAGCCCTTCGAGCGGCAGCACTTCGATGATGCCGCCATCGCGAATCGCTTCGCACGGGTGGCAATATTCGTTGATGAGGCCGTCCACACTCCAGGTCAGGTTGTATTTGAGCGAGTTGGTGGGAAAAGCCGGCAAGGCGCCGACGCGCATCTTCACCTCGTGCAAGCTGCTGAATGACTTGCTCAGGTGATGGGCGACGATGCCGATGAAGCCCGGCGCCAGCCCGCACTGCGGCATGAAGGCAGTTTGGGCGCCTTCCGCCAGCCGCATGATGTCGCGCGTGGCGCTCACGTCTTCGGTCAGATCGAAATAGTGACAGCCGGCCGCCAGTGCCTGGGTGGCGACCGTGGTCGCCAGGTGGTAGGGCAAGGCGTTGATCACCAGTTGCTGGCCTGCCAGACAGGCGCGCAGGGCACGGGCGTCAGCCGTGTCCACCACTTTCACTTCCAGGGGCAGATGGCGCAAGGCCTGCAGCGCGTCGGCACTGCGGTCCACCACGGTGAGCTGGTAGTCGTCACAGCGGGACAAAAGGCTGGCAATGGTTTGGCCAATGTGGCCGGCACCCATGAGAACAACACGCATGACATATCTCCTGTTTAGTTGAATTGATAGCTTGAGTCTAGGAGTCGGTGTTGTCACATCGGAGTGTGAATTTGACGAATAATTCGCTTGGTTCGTCATTTCGTTCTATTATTTCGCCAATTCGACTAACAAGGTCTCTGCATGCCCCCTACGCCACCCGCCTTGCGTGACAAGCTCGACCGTGAACTGATCGCCCTGTTGCAGGCCAACGCGCGCGAATCCGCCGCCACGCTGGCGCGCAAACTCGGCACGGCGCGCACCACGGTGCTGGCGCGCCTGAGCCGGCTGGAGCGCGAGGGCGTGATTGCCGGCTACACCGTGCGGCTGGCGCAGGATGTGCTGAATCAGGGCCTGCAGGCTTTTGTCGGCCTGACCCTGCAGCCCAAGGCCGGCCGCGAGGTGGAGAGCCACCTGGAGCGCATGCCGGAAGTGCGCCAGCTGTGCGCGGTCAGCGGCGAGTTTGATTACGTGGCGCTGCTGCGTGCCGAATCAGCGGTGCGCATGAATGCCCTGCTCGACGAGATACGCAATCTGGAGGGGGTCATCAAGACAACGACGTCGGTGGCGCTGGCCTGGAAGATTGACCGCACTTGAGGCGTGCGGAGATCATCTCGCCACACAGGCGACACAGCGTTTGCACATACGGGTTGGCATTCAGGAAAGACGCTTCGCCAAAGTAGATGGGCACGGTGGGCAAGCTCTCCGCCAGATCAAGCGCCACCAGATTGACGTCGCGCGCGTCGACACACCAGCTGGGGATGAGCGCAAAACCCAGCCCCTCTTCGACGCAGCGCTTGACGCTGGAACTGCCCGAGGTGGCGATGAGGATGCGCGGCTCCTGCCCGTCGAGACGCAAAAAGTCCAGCGCCAGATTGCGCAGCATCTGGCCCGGCTCGTAAGTAATGAACGGTCGGTGTCGGGCCCATTGCGCAATATCCGCTGGCGCCGGCGGCAGGCCCCAGGTGCGCGGATAAACCAGCGCCAGGCTGGAGCTGCAGATCAGATGCTGCGGCACACCCGCATCGCCAAAATAGCGCTCGCTCACGCACACATCGAGACTGCCCTCCTTGAGCAGGTCCGCCAGGGACGTGTCACGCTCGTAGGCCAGAATATCCACGTCCGGATGGATGGCATGGAATGCCGCCAGTATCTCCGGCAGCAGGTAGAAGAACACCGCCTGCGGCAGGCCGATCCGGACAATCGGACGCTCCTTGTCCAGAATAATGCCCAAGCGTGCCAGCATGGGCTCGATTTCCGGTTGCAGCAATTTGTACAAATGCTGGCCGCGCGTCGTCAGTGTGATGGACTTGCCACCCTGGTCCGACTTGACCAGTTGCTCGCCGATGAGTTGCTCCATGCGACGCACATGGTTGGCGGCCGACTGGTAGGACATATTGAGACTGCGTGCCGCCGCCGAATACGAGCCTGCCTGTGCCACCATGAAGAAGGTTTGGACCAAGGTCAGGCTGACGTTTTGCATGCTATTTTTCTGTTTCTGCCATTGCGGCTTCGTCATGATTTTCCTGGGCAGTTCCAATAAAACCGACAAGCCTGAGCATGACATTTGTAACCGTCGGATTATCGATCTGCAAGCAATCGGCCCCGTCGCGACCGATAATCTTTATTTACAACAAGTAACTGAATGCCCCCCAGTAGACCCCTTCCTCATGTTGTCGTGATTGGTGCGGGCATCGTTGGCGCCGCAACGGCTTTTTACTTGGCACGCGCCGGGGCCAGGGTCACGGTGCTGGAGGCGGACTCCCCTTCGGCGGGCGCTACCGGGGCCTCGGACGGCGCTGTGTCGGTGGCGAGCAAGCGGCCCGGCACCATGATGCGTCTGGCGCGTGAAGCCCGCGACCTCTACGCACAGCTGGTCAGCGAAGGTGTGCTGACGGATCTGTTTCATACCCGGCCAACTTATCTGTTTGCGCGCAGCGCCGCGGAAGTGGCGTTGATCGACAGCCAGGGGCGCGATCTGGCCAGTCAAGGCGAACTCATCCTGCCGCTGAGCCGGCATGATCTCTTGCAGCGGATTCCCGGCCTGGGCGCGAGTGTGCTGGCGGGGCTCAAAGTGCCCCTTGACGGGCACGCCATCGGTTACCAGGTGGTCAATCGGTTGCTGTCCTGCGCCAGTGTTGTGCCGCGCCATCACACCCCGGTGCACCGACTTGTGGTGCTGAATGGGCGCGTGACGGGGGTGGAAAGCAGCGCGGGCCTGATCCCGGCCGACGTGGTTGTGGTGGCGGCGGGCTTCGAGTCCAGCGCGCTGCTCGGGCTGGACGAGGTCCTGATCCCGCGCAAGGGCCAACTGATCATCACCGACCGCGCTACGGCGGGGTTTGCGGCGTTTCCGGGTCCGCTGATGTCAGCCGGCTACCTCGCAGCCAAACGCGCCACCTCGCCGGGGCAGAACAGCGTCAATCTGGTGATTGACCCGCTGCGCACGGGCCAATTCCTGATCGGCAGCAGCCGCGAGGCAGGACTGACGGACCGCCAGACCGATATCCGCACGGTGTCCGCGATTTTGCGTGAGGCGCTCGACGTCTACCCGGCCCTGGCCCGTCAGCGCGTGATCCGGACTTTTGCCGGCATTCGCGCCACCACCCGCGATGGCCTGCCCATCGTGGGGCGCCATCCCACACTGGACGGGCTCATCATCGCCACCGGCATGCAGGGGGACGGCATTTGTCTTGGCCCCTTGATCGGCGCCGCCGTGGCCCGCCTGGCTTGCGATCGCGAGCCCGCGCAAGACTTGAGCGCACTGTCGCCCCGACGATTTCAGGGCGCGACGGCTTGCGGTGCCTTGTCGTGAAAACGGGCCAGAAATAATTTCGTGGCGGCCTGCGTGGGCCAATCGATGACGTCCTTGGCCTGGCCACTTTCCACCACCACGCCATCGCGCATAAAGACGACCTGGTCGGCCACTTCCCGGGCAAATGAAATCTCATGCGTCACGAGGATCATGGTCATGCCGTCTTTGGCCAGTGATTGAATGACGGCCAGCACTTCGCCAACCAGTTCCGGGTCCAGCGCCGAGGTGGCTTCGTCAAACAGCATCACTTGCGGCTGCATGGCCAGAGCGCGCGCAATGGCAACCCGCTGCTTCTGCCCGCCCGACAAGCAATGCGGATATTCCATGGCTTTGTCCAACAAGCCTACCTTATCGAGCAGTTTTTGCGCCGACTCCCGGGCCACGGCTTTGGGTTGGCGCAGCACCGTCACCATGCCCTCCATGACATTTTGCAGCGCGGTCATGTGGGGGAATAAATTGAAGTGCTGAAACACCATGCCGGTCTTGGCCCGAAAACTCGCCAGCTGACGGTCCTTGGGCAAGCGGGTGGCGTCGCCGGTATAGCTCATCTCATGCGTACCAACGCGGATGCTGCCGCCGTCCGGAATGGTCAGGAGGTTGATGCATCGCAGCAAGGTGGATTTGCCGGAACCGGACGGGCCGATCAAGGCGACGACCTCGCCCTTGTCGACCCGCATGGACACGTCCTTCAATACAACGTTGTCGCCAAACTGCTTTCGCAACCCACTGATTTCAATCATGGCTTCCATCAAGACATTTTCCAATTCACAGCTTAGGCCGCATTCAGACCGAGACGCGGCTCTCCAGCTTCTTCACGAGGCTGGTGATGGGCAGCAAGACCGCCAGGTACATCAAGGCAATCAGCGTATAGGTCTCCAGCGGGCGGTAGGTTTCGTGCACGACCGCTTGCCCCTGATAGACCAGATCCGGCAAGGCGAGCACGGAAACCAGCGAGGTATTTTTCAGCTGCATGATCGACTGGTTCATGAGCGGCGGGGTCATGCGCCGCAGGGCCTGCGGCAGCACTACGCGCCGCATGATCTGAAACTTCGTCATGCCCAGCGCACGCGCCGCTTCGGTCTGCCCCGGATCGATGGAAATAATGCCGCCCCGGATGATCTCGGAATAGAACGCACCGCCATACAGTGACAGAGCGAGGACGGCGGCCATGGCCGGCGACATCTCGATGCCGAGCAGCACCGGCAAAGCGTAGTAGAACCAGATGAGCAGCACCAGGACCGGCGTCGCGCGAAACAGCTCGACATACCCTTTGAAAGGCACGCGAATCAGTGCTGATTTTGACAACTGCCCCATACCGGATACCAAACCTACTAGTAGCCCCAGGACGATACACAGAAAAGTATAGCCCAGGGTGTAGAGCAGGCCCGAGACGAACAGATGCCGATAGTCCCACAGAAAATCAAAATTCCACTGATACACAAAATCCCCAGGATGTAATGGGTCAGAACTTGACGATGACCGGAATCTCGTCGCGCTTGATGCCCATGAGCTTGTCCAGGTTGGACAGCACCATGGTGTTGACGGCATCGGTCTTGCGCAGCTCGGCAATCCACTTGCCGACGTACTCTTGCCAGACCTTGCTTTGCTCCTTGCGCATGCCGGCATTGGTGGTGGTGGCCTTGATGGGCTCGGGCACAATCAAATGCCCGATGCTGGGGTTCTTCTTGATCATGCCAGCCGAGACCGTCACGACCAGCGGCTGCACATCGGCGCGACCTGTCTGTACAGCCAAGGTGGCGTCGTTGGATTTTTCGAATCGCAGGATCTTCGCCTTGTCATACAGGGCGGTGACCAGGTTGTCATAGGAGGAACCAACGTCCACGGCAATCGTGACCTCTGGCTTGTTGAGCTCATCCCAGGTCTTGGGATTGAAGTTTTTCTTGGCAATCAGGCTGTAGGCATTCTGGTACAGCGGATCGGAAAACTCGATCACCTCCTTGCGCTGCGGCGTCGGATTCAGACCGAAGAAGATATCAATCTTGTTCGTCTGCAGGTCCAGCACAGAATTGCCCCAGGTGGTTTCAACAATCTCCAGACGTACTTTCAGTTTGCCCGCCAGGTCTTTGGCAAAGTCAATCATGATGCCGCTCCACTCACCGGTGCCAGGATTTTTCTGGTAATTGGGTGGCGCACCGGCGACCGCGCCGATGCGCAATGTCTTGGTGCTGTTGATGCGGTCCCAGGTTGACATGGGCTCGGCCTTGGCCTGCGCCATGACGTTGCCCGTCAAACACGTCGCGCCCACCATGGCTGCGATGTTGATGGTGAAATTACGTCGATTTTTCAGTTTCATCGCCTTCTCCTGTTGATGGCCTATGTATTGCCGGTTTTCAAAACTTCTCTTAACTTCTTGACTTTAGCTATCCGTCCAGGCGGCAAGCGAGGCCACCGACACCGGCCGCAAAGGCCATCGCAGTGTTGCACCGCCCAGCTCGCCTGCGTCAAAGCTCACAGCCGCTTCAGCCGCGATTTCCTTGACCGCGCGGGCGCAAAACCGGCCTTGACAGGCCCCCATGCCAAAGCGCCCGACAAGCCGTATTTCGCGCGCCGACTGCACGCCCTTGAGCCCCTCCAAATCGGCCCGGCGCAAACCCTCGCAGCGGCAGATCACGGTATCTGGCGTGGACGACAGAGCAGGCGCATCGAATAGTTTCCCAATCGCGTTTTGCGTTCGGCGTGCCGCGAAAAGCTGCGCATCAAACGCGGCCTCGCGCGACGGGCGCCCGAGCTGCTTGGCCACCAGTTGCGCCGCCCGGCGGCCATCGCTGCTAGCCCCCTCCGCGCCCAGCACCTCACGGCAGTCGCCGGCCCGGACTACGAAAACACCGGCAATGCTTTGGGCTGGCAGTCCGGTGTTGTTGGATGCCAGCCCATCGTGCAGCGCGAGGTGGCGCACTTGATGGTGACTGATCGTTCCATTAGCGTGCTGGCTGGTCACACGCAATCCTTCGGCCACGGCCTCAATGGCGGTAACCGTGCAGCCGGTCCGGTACGGCACGCCGGCAAGCAACAGGCGCGCGCCGTAGCCCAAGCCCTCCATCATGTTGGACCAGGAGCGCAGGCCGTCGATCGCCGCGCCGACATGGGCGAATGCCGCGCGAAAAGGTTGACCCCGTTCCAGCACCGCCACCGGCGGATTGCCGGTCGCGGTAAGTTGGGCCGCCAGTGCCAGCGACAGCGGGCCTGTGCCCGCAACCAGAATCGGTCCCTTGGGCGCCTCCCCCGTTTCTTTCAGTTGCACCTGCATGCCGCCCGCCGTGGTCACGCCCGGCAACTCCCAGCCGGGCCGGGGCGAGACGCGCTCAACCGCACCAAGCGCCAGAACCACCGCTTGTGGCTGCAGGCTGATGACACGGCCTGCCCTGCGGTCGTCGAGCAGAAACCGTGCGTCACCATCAACACCCAGAAATATCGTCTCACATTGCGTGACGATGCGACTGCCCGCCTGGATCACCCTTTGCTGCAGGCGCTGCCAGTTGCGCCGATGGCGTCCCGGCACGGGCAGCGGCGACCGGCCTTCGCCGACGTAAGCACGGTGAATGGCTCCGCCCAAGCGATCACGCTGCTCCGCCAGAAGAACCGTGAACCCCATTTCGGCCAGATCCGTGGCGGCGGCAACGCCCGCCGGCCCCCCGCCAATCACCAGCACGTCCGGCTCAAGCATGGCCGGATTCCTGCAGAAAGGGCATCGCAGGGCTCAGGCGCGCACCGGCTTTGGCAGGGGTCAGACAGGCCTCGACCGGGCTCGCACCCTCCACCGACACCAGGCAGGCCTGACAGGCCCCAATGCCACAAAAATACCGTGAGCGCAGCTGGCCCGTGGCCGGCCCCAGGTCATCGATGCCCGCGCGACGCAAAGCCGCGGCATAGGTCTCGCCACGCCGAAACGTCACCGTGTCGCCAGTCCATAGAAAAGCGTTGCTCATGGTGCGACCACCGGCCACGGGACGCCAATGGGCGGGAACGGCGTCAAACCGGAAAATGAAAACCGCAGAAGTGAAAAGAAGGACATGAAGTGGCTACTGACGTAAACGCATGGCACAAGATGAACAAGGTTACCCCGGCGCCGGCAAACCGGTCGATACAAATAAAGGCATGGGACTTGTCGATAAATTTGAACCCCATTAGGCTGCGGGTGAGCCGCTAAAGTCTGTTTGCCAGCGTACCGTCCATTGCCAGCACACGGCATCGGTATACTTTATTGGCAAGCAGTCCGAGACAGCGTTGTCGACCATGAACAAAACACCAACCCCAACACATCGGCTGCAGATGGCTGCCGAAGCGCAACCCACGTGTGTCCCGCCACTGCCGGCACATTCTGTCGAGCAACTGCTGCACGAACTACAGACCCACCAGATCGAGCTGCAGACCCAAAATGAGGAGCTGCGCCGGGCTCATCTCGCGCTTCAGGAATCCCGCGACCGCTATGTCGACCTCTACGACTTTGCCCCCGTGGGCTACCTTACCGTAACGGGCGAGGGGAAAATTGCCGAAATCAATGTGACCTGCGCCACGCTGCTGGGCGAAGATCGGAAAAAATTGCTTCGCCGCCATTTCGCCAGTCATGTCATGCCCGAGGACGGCGACCGTTGGCACCTGTTCTTGCGCAGCGCGCTAGGGCAGCACGAACGACTGAGTTGCGAGTTGGCCATGAGACGCGACGACGGCAGCAGCTTTCAAGCCCGACTGGACTGCCTGCGTCCGGAATTCGAGGCAACGGTCGTGCGCATTACCGTCACCGACATCACCGAGAGCAAGCACGCTGACGCCCAACTGCGCATTGCCGCCATCGCATTCGAATGCCAGGAAGGCATCGTCGTCATGGATGCAAACTCGAAGATTTTGCGGGTAAATAAAGCGTTCAAACTGATGACAGGCTACTCCCAGCGCGACCTTGAAGGACAAACAACAGCCCTCCTCCGGTCAGACCTGCAAGCACCCTCATTCTATGAAGAGGTGTTAAGTGAAACCCGACGCACCGGCGCGTGGCACGGCGACATGTGGCAACGACGCAAGAACGGTGAAGATTACCCGGCGCGGGTTACCTGCACAGCCGTCATGAATGAAAAGGGCGAGGTCACTCATCACGTCGGTAATTTCACAGATACCACCAGCAGTCAGTTGCAGGAACAGCAGCGCCTGCGCAACGAGGCCACCCATCGCAACCTGCTTGTTCGTGAAGTGCATCACCGCATCAAGAACAATCTGCAAGGCATTTCCGGCCTTTTGCGCCAGTTCGCTCAAAAACACCCCACGACGGCTGAGCCCATCAATCAGGCCATCAGCCATTTGCAGGGTATCTCGGTCATCCACGGCTTGCAAGGTCGTGCCATCACGTCGTCAGTGCGGCTGTGCGAACTGACCGGGGCCATTGCCGACGAAGTTCAAAACCTGTGGCAGACAGCCGCCATCGTGGACATCCCTCCCGTGTGGATACCCCGCGTCATTGCCGAGAAGGAGTCGGTGCCCCTCGCGCTGATCATCAACGAGTTGATTGTGAATGCGGTCAAACACGGGGGCAAGACGCAGGGGCATGTGAGCATCACATTGCGCAAAGGCGCCAAACCGGACGCCGTGCAGATCAACATCATCAACGCGGGTCAACTGCCCATCGAGGCGGGTCAGCCCAACACACCCTATAGCGGCCTGCAGTTGATCGCGGCATTGATGCCTCGCCATGGCGCCAGCATTGTCAGGGAACAACATGGCGACCGGGTTATAACGTCTCTGACGCTGGAGCCCCCCGTAATTTCCCTGGATTTGAAATAACCCATATGACAGCCACCAAGGCAACCGCCCAGGGCAAGCAACTTCTCGTCGTTGAGGACGACCGCCTGGTGCTCGCCATGATTGCCAGCGGCCTCACCGACGCCGGTTACAGCGTGGCCACGGCGGAATCAGCCGAAGACGCCGAGGCCTGGCTGGCCGGCGGTGTGCGGCCCGATCTGGCCATCCTGGACGTGCGCATGCCCGGTCAGGGCGGTTTGTTCCTGGCCCGGCGTCTGCGTGAACTCGACCACATTCCGTTCATGATGCTCAGCGCCTACAGTGACCCCCAGACCGTTGAGCAGGCCACCCTCTGCGGCGCATTGGGCTATGCCATCAAACCGCTGGATATTCCGCAATTGTTACCCGCCATTGAGGCCGCCATGGCACGCGCCAACGAACTGCAGGATTTGCGGTCGACCCAGCAACATCTGCAAGCGGCACTGGATGACGAACGAGACATCAGCATCGCCGTAGGCATCACCATGATGCAGCACCACCTCAAACGCAGCGACGCTTTTGAGTTGCTGCGCAAATCGGCGCGAAGTCGGCGGTGCAAGCTGGCGAGCCTGGCCCAAGACATCGTACAGGCCTGCGAGACACTGAATCTGTAGATCTACTTGAAAACGCCTATTGATTCAGAGCGACAACTGCTGGTATAACCATCAATCAATCTGATGGCCCCTGACCCCGGCTCCAGGTCGTTGAGGCCCTGAACACGCCTCGTTTACCCATCCGTGAGCGCTTGACGCTTGACGGAAAGTTACGATATGTCCCTGCGAGGACTAAGGCGCCCGTGTTCAAACAGCTTGAGAATTTTCATTTTCATGTCCCGCGATTTTTGTTGAACGTCAACATTGGTGTGCGCCTGCTCACGCTGATGGGGTTGGCGGCGTCGGTTGCCCTGCTACTGGCAGCCGCAGGCATTCTGGGACTGGCAGCTTCCAAGGAAAGTTTGCGATCTGTCTACGAAGATCGAATGCTGCCGACGCAGCAACTGTCCCACATTGCCAACCTCATGCTGACCAACAGAATGCTGTTGCAGGCGTCGCTCACTGAGGTCAGTATTGCTGCGCCGACGGGCCAGCACACCACACTCGTGATGAACAAGTTGGTCGCGTCCACGGCTGCCGATGCCATAGAAAAAAACATCGATGCGATCAGCGCCTTGTGGCTTACCTTTACATCTGCCGCGCTGACGCCCACAGAAAGGATACTGGCCAACCGATTTTCGGCAAACCGGAGAGCCTTCGTCGACGAGGCCTTGCGACCCGCAGTTGCGTCATTGCGGGCCGGCGACTATCTTGAAACAAAAATGCTGGCGAGCAAAGCGCATGCGCTTTACGACCAAGCCGGCCCGGCTCTCCAAGCCTTGAACCAATTGCAGTTCACGACGGCTCAGGAAGCTTACGCCTTTGGCGTCAGACGCTATGAAACCACGCGACTGGTGGCGCTCAGCGCGCTGGGCGTGGCGATTCTCATCATGACCTGGCTGGGCTTGACATTGACCACATCCATTGTCAATCCGCTGAAACAGGTGATCGCCATTTTCAAACAGATTTCGAGTGGAAGGTATGACACCGCCATCGCGATTGAGGGCCGGGACGAAATCAGTAAAGTGATGCGAGCGCTGCAGGAGATGCAGACCAAACTTGGGGTGAATGAGGAAGCCATTCACCAACTCGCCTTCTACGACCCGCTCACCAAGCTGCCTAACCGGCGGTTACTGCGTGACCGCCTGCAGCGGGCAATGTCGGTGAGCACCCGCAACCAACTCTATGGCGCGGTGCTGATGATCGATCTGGACAACTTCAAGAGCATCAACGACACCCGTGGCCACGATGTCGGCGACGCTCTTCTGGTAGAAATCGCCGGACGCATCCAGTCCTGCATTCGCCAGGCCGACACAGTTGCCCGTCTGGGTGGCGACGAGTTCGTCGTCATGCTGGTTGATTTAAGCCCGAATGAAGCGCAAGCCGAATTGCAGGCGATGATTATTGGTAAAAAGATTCTGACAGCTATCAGCCAGCCCTGCATGCTGGAAAATCAGCCTCACCACGGTGCCGCCAGCGTGGGTTTGTGCCTGTTTCTGGGTCAGAACGCCACCATCGACGATTTACTCAAGCGCGCGGACATCTCCATGTACCAGGCCAAAAGCAGTGGGCGCAATGCCCTGCGCTTTTACGACCCCAAAATACAGGCATCTATCGAATCACGAATTGCACTGGAGGTTGAACTGCGTGACGCCCTGCCGAACAAGCAGCTCAAGCTGTATTACCAGATACAGATGGACAACACGCTGGGTATATTGGGCGCCGAAGTGTTGCTGCGCTGGGAGCACCCCCAACACGGCTTGGTGCTGCCTGACCAGTTCATTCCCATGGCCGAGGAATCGGGACTCATCATGCCGATTGGCGAATGGGTGTTGCAAAAGGCCTGCGAGCAGCTCATGGAATGGTCGACCAATCCGGCAACTGAAAGATTTCTGCTTTCGGTCAACGTCAGCGGCCACCAGTTTCGTCAACCCGACTTCGTTGCCATGGTGAGCAGGGTATTGACCCAAACGGGCGTCAATCCGGCACGGCTCAAGCTGGAGCTGACCGAGAGTGTGGTGTTGCACAACATTAACGACACCATCGACAAAATGAAGACGCTCAACCGTCAGGGCGTTCACTTTTCAATGGATGACTTTGGCACGGGGTATTCCTCTCTGGCCCACTTGACCAATCTGCCCATTCAGCAACTCAAGATCGATCGCAGTTTTGTGCGCAATATTGTCACCAACCACAACGACGCCGTCATTGTTCAAACCATCATCGGCATGGCCGGCAATCTCGGGGTTGCAGTGATCGCCGAGGGTGTGGAAACCGAGGAGCAACGCGCTTGCCTAGAACAGTTTGGCTGCCCGACCTATCAGGGCTATCTGTATGGCAAGCCCATGCCCTTGTCCGAATTTGAAGTGCTGGCCATGCAGGCGATCACGGCCTGAATATTAAACATTACCGTTGGAGACATCTCTTGATTAATCTGAAAATTTCCACGCGCCTGACCATTCTGATTGGCATTTTGTCGGCCTTGCTGATTGCCATTGGCAGCGTAGGCCTGTTCGGCATCAGTCATTCCAACGAAGCCCTGCGCTCGGTGTACCAAGAGCGTCTGATCCCAACCGGGCAAGTTGCCGAGATCCAGAAATTACTGCTGCGCAACCGCTTGGCCATCGCCGTCGCGCTGGTCACGCCAACCCCCGAGACCATCACCCCGAACACGGCGGAAGTTGAGGCCAACATCGCCACCATCAGCAAGGTCTGGGATGCCTACATGGCAACCTCACTGCCCCCGGATGAGGGCAAGCTCGCCAAAGCCTTTGCCGAGAGTCGCAGCAAATTCGTGCAGCAGGGCCTCAGGCCTGCCGTGGCAGCACTGCGTGCCAACGATATCAATGAAGCCAACCGCGTGGTCGTGCAAGCCGTTAGGCCACTTTACGGTCCGGTGAACGAAGGCATTGAAGCGTTGATGAATTTCCAGCTCGACAGCGCCAGAAGGGACTATGCCGCCGCCGTGGAGCGTTACGCCACGATCCGGATCGTCGCTGTCATTTCCATCATGGCAGGCGTGTTGTTCGCCATCCTGTTCGGTGTTGCCCTGATTCGCGGCATCTCCCGCTCGCTCAGCCATGCGGTGGGGGTGTCCAACGCTATCGCACAAGGCAATTTAAATCAGACCATTCAGTCGCAAGGCCGGGACGAGGTGGCGCAACTGCTCCAGGCCTTGTCGGCAATGCAACAGAACTTGGCCAATGTGGTTGCCAATGTACGCATGGGTTCCGAGAGCGTGGCCACCGCCAGTTCGCAGATTGCCTCGGGCAATCATGACCTTTCAGCCCGCACTGAACAGCAGGCCAGCGCCCTGGAAGAGACCGCGTCCTCCATGGAACAGCTCAGCGCTACCGTCAGACAAAACGCCGACAGCGCGGCCATGGCCAACCAGTTGGCCCGGAGCGCCAGTACTGTGGCCGTCCGGGGCGGGGAGGTTGTAGCCCAGGTGGTGGGCACCATGAAAGACATCAATGATTCCTCCAGGAGGATTATTGACATCATCAGCGTCATCGACGGCATTGCGTTCCAGACCAATATCCTGGCCTTGAATGCGGCCGTGGAGGCCGCGCGCGCCGGTGAACAGGGTCGCGGCTTTGCGGTGGTGGCCAGCGAAGTCCGGTCGCTGGCCGGGCGTTCCGCCGAAGCCGCCAGGGAAATCAAGAGCCTGATCAACGCCAGTGTGGAACGGGTGGCGCAAGGTAGCGTTCTAGTCGATCAGGCCGGCACCACCATGACCGAGGTCGTGAGTTCCATCAAACGCGTGACCGACCTGATGGGCGAGATCAGTGCCGCCAGCAGCGAACAAAGCCAGGGCGTGTCCCAGGTGGGTGAGGCGGTCTCGCAAATGGACCAGGTGACGCAGCAAAACGCGGCCCTGGTTGAAGAAATGGCGGCTGCGGCCAGCAGTCTGAAGGCGCAAGCACAAGACCTGGTCGGCACTGTGGCGGTATTCCAGCTGACTCCTGAAAGTTCACGTCTTCACCGCTTGGGCGCTTGACACGGTCGCCTCGCTGCGCGGGAGCCGCAAGAACATAGAATTCCCGTAGATGCAGCATGAACACACTCACCTTTCAAAAAATAATGCCGTAGGCTGGATCCTGCTGACATTGGCGATACCCCTGCTGTGGTGGGTGTCACACCCGGCCCGGCAAATTGTGATTGAACCGGCGGTTTTCGTGTTTTGGCACACCGTGATTGAGTTGTTCGCGGTGGTCGTGGCGATGCTGGTTTTTGTCACCGGCTACCGCGCCATTTTGTCGGCGCGCAAGGGAGCTGTGGTGTTGCTGGGCGTGGCTTTTTTCGGTGTGGGCCTGCTCGACTTTCTGCACACCCTGGGCTATGCGGGCATGCCGGATGCCCTAACCGCCAACAGCCCACAAAAATCCATTTTTTTCTGGCTGGTCGCGCGCCTTCTCGCCGCCAGCGCCCTGCTGGTCTATGCCTTGTTGCCGGCGATGCCTGCCGTCACCACCGCGAAAAAGCGTTTTGCCCTGGTCCTGATGCTGGCGCTCGTCTGCGCTGTGGGCTACGTGGGCTTACGCTGGCCCGAGCGCATGCCTGCGTTCTTCATTCAAGGCCAGGGCCTGACGCCGCTAAAGATTGGTCTTGAATGGTTGATCATCGCCGTCAATCTTGTCACGCTTGGCGTGTTGTGGCATCGTCGAGATGAATTGGCACACGAATGTGGCATGGCGCTTCGCTTTGCAGTGGCTTTGTCGGCGATCTCCGAACTGTTTGTCACGATGCTAGGGATCGTCGACAAAGATGGGGCCAATGTGTTGGGGCATCTATACAAGGTGGCAGCCTACCTGTATTTACTCCATGCCACCTTCAGCGAATCCCTGCGCCGACCGCTGGAGCGCATGAAGGCACAGTACCTGCGCGAAAAAGTAACGCTGAACGCGGCGCCCGATGGTATTTTGTGGGTGGACAACTCCGGGCGGATTCTGATGGCCAATCCAGCCATGGGAGCGCTAACGGGCTACGCTCTAAACGAGTTAATTGGGCAAAACGTGGACATGTTTTTGCCGCCGCATCTGCGCGACCGTCATGCGCAATCGATGCGGGGTTACTTCATGACGCCGCATCCCCGTGCCATGGGCTTGGCAGATTTGAAACTGCTGCGCCGCGACGGCCATCTGTTGCCGGTGGATATTTCGCTGGGGAACTGGGAAGACGATGGCAGGCACCACGCCATTGCCTATGTGCGCGACCTGACCGAGCGCAAGACATTTGAAGAATCACTGCGGCATCAGGCCACCCACGATGAACTCACCGGCCTGCCGAATCGCTGGTTGTTTCGCTTGCAACTGATCCAGAGCCTGGCGCGGGCCGGACGCTCAGGTCTGCGCGTGGCTGTTTTGTTTCTTGATCTGGACTATTTCAAAACCGTGAATGACAGTTTTGGACACGCCATGGGCGA
>NZ_QEII01000263.1 GCF_003347515.1 Rhodoferax ferrireducens
GCCAATCACGATCCCTCGCGAGGCCACTGCCGTGCGCAAACGACGACTCCCATAGGCCCCGCCACTTGCAGCAAACGCAGCCTTCATGTGCACGCTGGCTTCGCAAACCACAGGCTGGGCTTGGTCGGTAAGCGCCCAGCAAACCCATCTTGACCGCGCGCAGCTGATTGGCTGAAGGCTTATGTTGGTGGCTGTCTGGACAACCTGAAGCTTGAGTTCAGGGCTGTAGAACCGGCGCTTGGGGACTTTGGTGGTGCGAGCTTCGCTCGCCATGGTGTGCATGATGTTCATCGCGCACACTATCTCAACTCATCAGTCGGCCTTCAAGATGGGATGCCCAGTGTAAGCAACTGGGGAACACACATTGACGCGATGAGCGCGTCAATGCATTAGTCGTCAACGAATGGTTTGAGGTTGCCAGCGATGGGGCAGCAAGTCGCCCACCTGACTGGCGCGTTGGGTCGGCAGG
>NZ_QEII01000264.1 GCF_003347515.1 Rhodoferax ferrireducens
TCGTCAGCTTCTACAACAGCCAGCGGTTGCACTCCACACTGGGCAACTTGCCACCCAATGCTTTCGAGCAGAAATCGGCAATCAAACAACCTATCGGTCTGTACGAAAAAACTTGACCAGGACAGTTTCATTTGTCTGAACGATAGCCCAGTAGACCATGCGCCTGAGTGTCAGCTCCCGCTGCACTCCTATTAACAATTTTCACGCTGCCAGCGTCAGCAATGTGGATTTAACGCAGCCAATTGAGCGACAGCTTTATGGACCCTCGACAGTGAAGAATTTTCTGCCCGTAAGCTGCCTCTGGCCGGTACCCGCTGCTGGTCGGTACTTGTCATTGGCGCATCAAACTCGAATGACTCGTGCCGCTTCGGCAACAGCCATTCAAGGAAAGACCGAAAAATGGCGCCTAAGGCCAGCCATTGAACCCCAGTCGCGCCAATTGCCTCCTTCAAATCAGCGATTTGCGAATCCGCGCAGAAATCACATCAATCACCGTCACAGTCACAATGATGATGATCATCACGGCGCAGGTCTCTGCGTATTGAAAGCCGCGGATGATTTCCCACAGGATGACGCCGATGCCGCCGGCCCCGACCATGCCCACCACCGAGGCCGAGCGCACATTTGACTCGAACCGGTACAGCGAATATGAAATCCACAGGGGCAACACCTGCGGGATGATGCCGTAGACAATTTCCTCCAACGCGTTAGCGCCGGTGGCGCGAATGCCTTCGACTGGCTGGGAGTCAATGGACTCCACCGCCTCCGAAAACAGCTTGGCCAGAATGCCGGTGGTGTGCACAAACAGGGCGAGCACACCGGCGAAGGGGCCCAACCCGACGGCCACGATAAACAGCATGGCAAACACCATTTCATTGATGGCGCGGGCCGCATCCATCAGGCGGCGAATGGGCTGGTAAATCCACCAGGGTGCAATATTGGAGGAGGACAGCAAGCCCAGTGGCACCGCAAACACAACGGCCAGGGCGGTGCCCCACAGTGCGATTTCCAGGGTGACGATCATTTCCTGCAGATACAGCCGCCAGTCGCCAAATTTGGGTGGGAAAAAGTCGGCGGCATAGGTGGCCATGTTGCCGGCGTCGCGCACCAGATCGAACGGACGCATATCGGCACCCCGCCAGGAGCCGGCCAGCAAGGCCAGCAGCAGGCCCCATGTGAACAAGCCAAACAGGCTGGTGCGGGATGCCACGCGCATTACTGCACCTTGCCCAGCGTCGCCAGCTGCTTGTCAATGTCGGCCAGCTTGCTTTGTTTGTCGGTGGCCGCCAGTGTCATATCGGCTTCAAATTTGTTGCGCGCCTTGAACAGCTCCAGCTGGCGAATGGGGAGGAGCTGGTTGTTGCTGGAGGCCTTGAAGCCGGAGAGCTTGGAGAGCTTGAACAAGGCATCCTTTTCCTGCTGGCCGCCCTGACCGTAGCTGTAGAAGAAGTCGCGCACTTTGGCCTTGGTGGCTTCGGGCAGGTCTTTGCGAATGACCAGCGGGTCCAGCGGGATCAAAGGGGAGGTCCAGATGACGCGGATGTCGTTGAACTTCTCGGGCAGCTTGTCTTTCAGCTTGTCCAGGTTTTCGCTGTTGTTGGTGGCCACGTCGACCTGTTTGTTCGCGACGGCCAGCGCGTTGGACTCATGGTTGGCGCCGCGCGTCAGCTTGAAAAAGGTCTTGGCATCGATCCTGTTCTGGGCAAACACGTAATAGCTCGGCACCAGAAAGCCGGAGGTGGAGTTCGGGTCGCCATTACCGAAAGACAGGTTCTTGCCCTGCTTGAGCATGTCGTCCAGTGTTTTGAGGGGGCTGTCCTTGTGGACGATCAGGTGCGAGTAATAGCCTTGTGTGCCATCGGCGTTGACCATTTGGGCAAACACCTCACCGCCGGCGCGGTCCACCGCTTCCATCGCCGACTTGTTGCCAAACCAGGCCACATGCACCTTGTTGAAGCGCATGCCTTCGATGATGCCGGCGTAGTCCGAGGCAAAAAAAGCGCTGACCTTCATGCCGGTCTTTTTGGCCATGCCATCCAGAATCGGCTGCCAGTCCGACTTCAGGTTTTGCGACGATTCGGTCGAGATGATGCCGAAATTGATTTCCTTCAATTCCTGGGCCGCCACCGGGTTCAGGGCGATGAGCGTGGCACCGGCCAGGCCGGCGAACAGTTTCTTGATCATGGGAAGTTCCTGTAAAACAGTTGGACAGAGGAGAGATTTGAATCAGGACTTGGCGAGCTCGCTCAATTTGCGGCTGATGTCGTCCAGGCGGGTTTTCTTTTCTTCGGCCTGCAGGTTGGCATCGGCCTCCAGCTTGATTTTTTCCTTGAACAACTCAAGCTGGCGCACTGGCTTGAGTTGCGCATTGCTGGAGTCCTGAAAGCCGCCGAGCGTAAGTTTGTTCAGCAGCGCCTTTTCACGCGCCGCATCCGGCCCGGACTTGCCGTAGGCCAGAAAGAAATCCTTGATTTTTGCTTTGACGTCCGGCGGCAAGTCTTTGCGCCACACCAGCGGGTCGGAAGCAATCAGGGGCGATTTCCATATCTGGCGTAACTGATGGGCGATGTCGGGCTGGCGCGTCTGGATGCGCTCCAGCACATCGGAGCTATGCACTGCGGCGTCCACCTGCTTGTTGGCGATGGCCATGATGTTGGTTTCATGGTTGGCACCGCGCACCGCCTTGAAGGCGGTTTTGGGGTTGACATTGTTGAGGGCAAAAACATAGTAGCTCGGTACCAGAAAGCCGGAGGTGGAGTTGGGATCGCCCATGCCAAAACTCATGTTTTTGGCGTTCTTGAAGATGTCGTCGAGCGTGTTGTAGGGGCTGTCCTTGTGCACGCTCACGAAGCTGTAATAGCCGAGCGAGCCATCGGCATTGATGGTCTGCGCAAAAATCTCGCTGTTGGCGCGCTCCACGGCTTCAATTGCGGATTTGTTGCCCAGCCAGGCAAACTGCACTTTATTGAAGCGCATGCCTTCGATCACGCCCGCATAGTCCGGCGCAAAAAAAGCCGTGACCTTGATGCCGAGTTTTCGGCTCATGTCGTTGATCACAGGCTGCCAATCCTGCTTGAGATTTTGCGATGATTCGGTGGACAGGATGCCGAAGTTCATTTCCCGCACTTCCTGGGCCACCACGGGATTGATGGCGATGAGCATGGCAGCGGCCAGCCCGGCGAGTCGTTTCTTGATCATGGATAAGTCCTTCAAAAAAAGCGGTACCAATGCGTTGCAGAAGTCAGGCCGCGCAGGCCAGCGGGGCACGCGCTGCCAGCGATGCCGGCCAGGCTAGGTGCGGCAGGGCGCGCCCGCTGTCTTGCAGGCTGGAGATGTGGTCGCCCAGCGCCAGGATGTCGTCGGCGTCGGCACCATAGAGTTCGCGCAGCAGGGTAGGCGTCAGCGCCACCGACGGACCGTCATAGACGATGCGGCCCTGGTGCAGGGCGACGGTGCGGGGGCAATACTTCATGGCGACGTTCACTTGGTGCAGCGACACCACCACCGTGCATTGGTCTTCGCGGTTGACGCGCGCCAGGATGTCCATGACCTTGCGCGAGGATTCGGGATCGAGCGAGGCAATCGGTTCATCGGCCAGGATTACCTTGGCGCCCTGCACCATGGCGCGCGCAATGGCGGCGCGCTGCTGCTGGCCGCCCGACAGGGTCGAGGCGCGCTGGCCGCAGCACTCGGCGATGCCGACGCGCCTCAATGCCTCCACGCCGCAGGCCACTTCAGCCGGCGTGAACCAGCGCAGCAGACTGCGCCACAAAGGCACGCGGTGCAGCGTGCCGGCCAGCACATTGACGATGACGGGCAGCCGGTCCACCAGATTGAATTGCTGAAAGACAAAACCCACGCCGGCGCGGGTCTGGCGGATATCGGACGCGATTTTTCCGTTTTGCTGCACAGTCTTGCCGTGGATCTGGATCAGACCCTGGCCCGCGCCGTCGCCCGCCATGAGGCCGGCCATGTGGCGCAGCAGGGTGGATTTGCCCGAGCCGGAGGCGCCAATCAGCGCCACCATCTCACCGGCTTTGATATTCAGATGAATATCGTGCAGCGCCTTGCGTCCGCCGCGAAATGTCTTGTTCAGTGCATTGATGTTGATGGCCGTGCCCATGGTGACTCCTGTTGGAAGCGCCTAAGTTAACGGGGCAATATGTCAAATAGATGTCGGATCAGGCGGTGATTTGTTGGCGCGCTGAATCTGGCTTGAGCATGTGCGCCGTCAAACCGGTGAAAATGCAAGTCTCTTTTTTGCACGGCCCTACCTCCCCATGAACCGACACCTCTGGCTGCTGGCCATCTGCCAGGGACTTTTCCTGACCAACAATGTCACCTTCATCGCCATCAACGGTCTGGTGGGCTTGAGTCTGGCGCCGCTGGGCTGGATGGCGACCTTGCCCGTCATGGGCTATGTGGTCGGCGGGGCGCTGTCGACCGGGCTGGTGGCCACCACGCAGCATCGCTTCGGGCGCAAGCTGTCGTTTCAATTGGGCCTGCTGGTGGCGCTGGCCTCGTGCCTGCTGTGTGCCTACGCCGCCGTCAACAAGAATTTCTGGCTCTTGTGTGCGGCCACCGTGGTTGCGGGGTACTACAACGCCAACGCCAATTTGTACCGGTTTGCCGCAGCCGAACTTGCCGGCGCCGCCTGGCGCGAAAAAGCCGTGTCGCTGGTGATGGCCGGCGGTTTGATCGGCGCGGTGCTGGGCCCCAACTTGGCCCAGCACACCCGCACGCTGACGGATGTGCCCTTTGCCGGCGCCTACCTGGCCTTGGCCGGGGTCGCCGTGCTGGCGATGGCCGTGCTGACCTTCATTGATTTTCCGCCGCCGCCCGTGAAAAACTCAACGGACAGCGGCCGTCCGCTGGCCGAGATCATGCGGCAACCAGCCTTCATTGTGGCGGCGGCCGCGGGCGCCTTGGGCTTTGGCGTGATGAACCTGCTGATGGCTGCCACGCCGCTGGCCATGCAGCAATGCGGTCTGCCGTTTTCCGATGTGGCCCTGGTGCTGGAGTGGCATGTGATCGGCATGTTCGCGCCGGGGTTCTTCACCGGCCATTTGATCAAGCGCTTTGGCGCGTTGCCCATCATGGGCGTGGGCGTGGTGCTCAATGCGCTGTGCATTGCCGTGGCCCTCTCCGGCGTGGACCTGCACCAGTTTTTGATCGCCTTGCTCCTGCTGGGCGTCGGGTGGAATTTTCTGTTCACGGGCAGCACCACGCTGTCGCTGCAAACCTACACGCCCGAGGAAAAAGACCGGGCGCAAGGGGCCCTGAATTTCTTTGTCTTCGCCACCTTGGCCTTGAGTTCATTTGCCTCCGGTGTGCTGGTCACCACGCGCGGCTGGGCACTGCTGAATTACGGCTCGCTGGTGCCCGTGGCGCTGACCGGCGCGGCACTGGTCTGGCTCAGCCTGCAGCAGCGCCGGGCGCTGGCAACTTAAAAGCGGGCGTCCAGCCATGCCCTGAGCTCGGCAAAAACGGGCGCGGGCTTGAGCTCATTGAATATCTCGTGGTAGAGCGCCTCGAAGCAACGGGAACTCACCACCTTTTTCGGCGCCGCCGCCGCGAAAGCCCGGCTGCCGGCCGGGTTAACCAGTTGGTCGGCCCCGGCGTACAGCAGCAGGGTCGGCACCTTCCAATCAGGCGCCTGCGCCAAGGTGGCTGGCCCGCTATCCGCAATGAAGCGCGCAAGCCGGCCCGAGATGCGGTCATGCACCCGCTTGTCGGCGCGGTAGGCGGCGACCACGGCCGGATCATGCGAAATCAGCGCGGGGTCCAGCCCGTTGCCCACGCGCAAGTTGGGTGCGAGTTTTGGCACGATCGCCAGCAGCAACTTCTGCAGCCAAGTGAGCCCCGGGTCCAGCGCCGGCGAGGACAGGACCAGCGCCTCCACCGGGCGCAGGCCCAGCGCCACGAAGCGCGCGGCCACCAGTCCACCCAGGCTGTGGCCCAACAGAATCAGTGGTGTGCCGGAAGCCATGCGCACCCGGGTGCTGTCCACAATGTCGGCCAAATCGTCCAGCAGCCGGCTGTCCGTGGGCAGGCCGCCACGGGGTCCGCCCGAGTCGCCATGGCCATACTGGTCATAACCGCGCACCGCAAAACCCCAGTTGTTGAGCTGATGGGCTACAAGGTCGTAGCGGCCGGCATGTTCGCCCAGGCCATGCACCAGCAGGACGACACCGCGCAAGCTTGTTTCCGGGTCTAGCGGCCAGTCCTGGATGGCGAGGTTGTCACCATCGAGGGACACAAAAGTGGAGAGTGTGCTGTCCATGCGTGAATCAATAAGTTGCCTGCAATAAGGCTTGCAGAAACCGGGCCAGGAGCGTCGTGCCGGGTCAGGTCAGGGGATTTGGGCGATGACCTGGGCCACGGCCGCCGTCAGCTTCTTGGCGTAGGGCACATGCAAAAACTCGTTGGGTCCGTGCGCGTTGCTCTTGGGGCCGAGTACGCCACAGACCATCATCTGCGCCTTCGGAAAACCCTTGGACAGCATGTTCATGAGGGGAATGGTGCCGCCTTGGCCGATGTAGCCGCAGGGGGCGTCAAAGTAGGTTTGTGATGCGGCGCTCAGCGCCTGCTCGAACCACGGGGCCGTGCCGGGTGCATTCCAGCCCGTGGCACTGCCTTCGCCTTCAAAGGTGACGCGGGCTTGGTAGGGCGCGTTGTCTTCCAGCAAGGTCTTCAATTGCTGCACCGCCGTGGCGGCATCCACCAGCGGTGGCAGGCGCAGGCTGAGCTTGAACGCGGTGTAAGGCCGCAGCACGTTGCCGGCGTTCTTGAAATCCGGAAAGCCCTCGGCGCCGGTCACGCTGAGAGTGGGCGCCCAGGTGCGGTTCAGCAAGGCTTGCACCGGGTCGGTGGTGGTGGGCAGGGCAAACTGGGTGGAACCGCCGCAGTCGTAGTGCGCCCAAGGGAAGCGCTTGTATAACTCGTCGCCCAAAATCGCCGCCGTCGCCCGGGCTTGGGCCAGGCGGTCGGCCGGCACCTCGCAATGAAACGAGGCCGGCAGCATGCGACCGGTGGCGCTGTCTTCCAGCCGGTCCAGCACCTGGCGCATGATGCGAAAACTGGAGGGCACCAGGCCGCTGGCATCGCCCGAATGCACGCCTTCGGTCAGGATTTCGACCTTCAACACGCCGCTGGCCATGCCGCGCAAGCTGCTGGTGAGCCAGAGCTGCTCGTAGTTGCCGGCGCCCGAGTCCAGGCAGATGACCAGCGCCACGTCGCCCAGACGGGTGCGCAAGGCGTCGATGTAGGGCAGCAAATCGTAGGAGCCGCTTTCTTCGCAGGTCTCGATCAAGCCGACGATGCGCGGGTGCGCCGCATTTTGGCTCTTGAGCGCCTGAATGGCGGCCAGGCTGGCGTACACCGCGTAGCCGTCATCGGCGCCGCCGCGACCGTAGAGCTTGCTGTCTTCATACTTGGGCGTCCACGGCCCGAGGTCGCTGCGCCAGCCGGTGAATTCGGGTTGCTTGTCGAGGTGGCCGTACATCAGCACGGTCTGCCCGGAAACCGCTTTTGCCGGGCCGCCTGCGTCGTTGGCCGCGCCGGTTGAGGCGGGCACCTCGAAAAAAAGCACCGGCGTGCGGCCCTCCAGCCGGATGATTTCCAGCGTCAGGCCTTCGACCTTCTGCGACTGGACCCAGGTCGCCGCGTCCCACATGGCCGTGTCAATGAAGCCGTTTTGCGCCCAATCGGCGTCAAACGCGGGCGACTTGGCGGGGATGCGGATGTAGTCTTCGAGCCGATGGACGATATCGTCGTCCCAAGCGCGGGTCACCTCGCTCAGTACTTGCGCGGCGTTCAGTGTGGATTCGGGTACTCGGGCATTCATGAAGAATTCCTTGGGCGGTAATTGAAAACTGCTGTCCATCATGACACCTTAGCGCGACAAGGTATAGACCGAGGTGCCCGCCAGCAGGTTGGGGCAGAAGCGCACGGTGCGCCCATCCTGCAGGCCGAAGCTGTCCAGCACTTTCAACTTGCTGCGCTCGGCCAGCTGCGCCAGGTCGGCATGGGTGCCGACGCGGATGTTGGGCGTGTCGTACCACTGGTAGGGCAGGCGGCGCGTCACCGGCATGCGGCCCTTCAGCACACTCAGGCGGTTCGGCCAGTGCGCAAAATTGGGGAAGGCGACGATGCCGATGCGCCCCACGCGCACGGTCTCGCGCAGCATCACCTCGGCGTTGCGCAGGTGTTGCAGGGTGTCAATCTGCAGCACCACGTCAAATGAGGCATCGGCGAACAGGTTCAGCCCTTCGTCCAGATTGAGCTGGATGACGTTGACACCACGCTTGACGCAAGCCAGCACGTTGGCATCCGCAATCTCGATGCCGTAGCCAGTGCAGCCGCGCGTTTGTTGCAGATGCGCCAGCATGGCGCCGTCGCCGCAGCCCAGGTCAAGAACGCGGGACCCTTCGGGCACCATCCGGGCAAGGGACTGCATCGTGGCCAGATCGCTCATACCGCCACCTCTTGGATAATGCTATTAAAATAAGAGCGTACTACGCCCATGTAGCGTGCGTCATCGAGCAAAAAGGCATCATGTCCGTGGGGAGCGTCGATTTCAGCGTAGCTGACGTCGCGTCGGTTGTCGAGCAGGGCCTTGACGATTTCGCGGCTGCGTTTCGGCGCAAAGCGCCAGTCGGTGGTGAAGCTCACCAGCAAGAATTTGCAGGTGGCCCGCGCCAGCGCGTGGCTCAGATCGCCGCCATAGGTGCGGGCCGGGTCAAAGTAGTCGAGCGCCCGGGTGATCAGCAAATAGGTGTTGGCATCAAAGTACTCGGCAAACTTGTCGCCCTGGTAGCGCAGGTAGCTTTCGATCTGGAACTCGACCTCCTGCGTGCTGTAGAGATAGGCACCCAGGTCCCCATCCTTGCTGACGGCGCGCAGCTGGCGCCCAAACTTCTCATTCATCACATCGTCACTCAGGTAGGTGATGTGGCCAATCATGCGGGCGATGCGCAAGCCCCGCTTGGGCACGGTGCCGTGCTCGTAAAAATGCCCGCCATGAAAATCCGGGTCGGTCACGATGGCGCGGCGCGCCACTTCGTTGAAGGCGATGTTCTCGGCCGTCAGGTTCGGCGCGCTGGCCACCACCACGGCGTGGCGCACGCGCTGCGGGTATTGCAGCGCCCAACTCAGCGCCTGCATGCCGCCCAGGGAGCCACCCATCACGGCCGCCAGGGTCTGGATGCCCAAGGCGTCCAGCAATCGGGCCTGGGCGTTGACCCAGTCTTCGACCGTGACCACGGGAAAATCGGCGCCATAGACGCGGCCGGTGTCCGGGTTCACATGCATGGGCCCGGTGGAGCCGAAGCAGGAGCCCAGGTTATTGACGCCGATGACGAAGAGTTTGTTCGTGTCCAGCGGCTTGCCCGGGCCAATCATGTTGTCCCACCAGCCCTCGGACTTCTCTTGGCCGGCGTAGACACCCGCCACATGGTGCGAGGCATTCAGGGCATGGCAGATCAGCACGGCATTGGATTTGTCGGCATTGAGGGTGCCGTAGGTCTCGAAACTCAGTGAATAGTCGCGAAGGGCAGCGCCGCTTTGCAAGGGCAAAGCGTCAGCAAAGTGCATGGACTGTGGTGTGGCAATCAACATAAAAAAACCCGGCAACGCTTTACGCGGGGCCGGGTTACCTGGTGGAGTGACGGTGGCCGTGTTTAGCTGAATTTCGAAGCTCATCGGCTTCGGCGCCCGCAATCCTGGATCAAATCGGCGCAAAAGGTGAGTATAAATCCAAGTCTAGGCTCCATTGAGCGAATGGCCAGCCCGGTCCGGTTACCTGCAGCCCTGCGGCGGCCCCTTCTCCAGCGCAAGACAACAAGGGCTGACACCCGGTTTTTTCCTCGTCGCGCGACGCGGAAGAGCCGCCATCAGTCCTGATTTGCACAGATTTGGATCGTTTGGCACAGCTTTGGCGTGAATTTTGCTTTAGTTTGGTGCGTTTAAAGTATTTTCAATATAAACGCACCAATACAACTCATTTCACCCCAAAGAGGTTCTCATGGAAGCACTAAAACAGGGCGCAGACACCCTGTTCATTCTTCTTGGCGCAGTCATGGTGCTGGCCATGCACGCTGGTTTTGCATTTCTGGAGCTCGGCACTGTGCGCCGCAAGAACCAGGTCAATGCCCTGGTCAAAATTTTGGTGGATTTTTCCGTCTCCACCGTGGTTTATTTCATGGTCGGCTACGGTGTGGCCTACGGCACCAGCTTCTTTGTGGGCGCCGAACAACTGATGGCCAAAAACGGCTACGAGCTGGTCAAGTTCTTCTTCTTGCTGACCTTTGCGGCGGCGATTCCGGCCATCATCTCGGGCGGCATTGCCGAGCGCGCCAAGTTCTGGCCGCAACTGATTGCCACCGCCGTGATTGTGGGCTTCATCTACCCCTTCTTCGAGGGCATTGTGTGGAACCAGCACTTTGGCGTGCAGGCCTGGATCAAGGGCCTCGCGGGCGAAGAGTTTCATGACTTTGCCGGCAGTGTGGTGGTGCATGCGGTGGGCGGCTGGATCGCGCTGCCCGCCGTCATGCTGCTGGGTGCCCGCGCCAACCGCTACCGCAAGGATGGCGGCATCTCGGCGCATCCGCCCTCCAGTATTCCCTTTCTGGCCCTGGGCGCCTGGGTGCTCACCGTCGGCTGGTTTGGTTTCAATGTCATGAGCGCCCAAACCCTGGACAAAATCTCGGGGCTGGTAGCCGTGAACTCACTCATGGCCATGGTCGGCGGCACGCTGGCCGCACTGATTGCCGGCAAGAACGACCCCGGTTTTGTCCACAACGGCCCGCTCGCCGGCCTGGTGGCCGTGTGCGCCGGCTCGGACCTGATGCACCCGCTGGGCGCGCTGGTGGTGGGCGCGGTGGCGGGGGGCATTTTTGTCTTCATGTTCACGCTGACGCAAAACAAATGGAAGATCGACGATGTGCTGGGAGTCTGGCCGCTGCACGGGCTGTGTGGCACCTGGGGCGGCATTGCAGCCGGCATTTTCGGCAGCAAAGCCCTGGGTGGTTTGGGCGGGGTTACGCTGGGCGCTCAGCTCATCGGCACGGCCATGGGTGTCGTCTGGGCCGTGGCGGGGGGGCTGGTGGTTTACGGCGTGCTCAAGAGCTCCATGGGTTTGCGCCTAAGCCAGGAAGAAGAATATGACGGGGCTGACCTGTCAATCCACAAGATCAGCGCCACGCCGGAGCGAGAAGCCAACTGGTAGTGCCCAAGGGATTGGCGCCGCGAGCGCCACCCGTGGCTGCTGTTGCTATCTAGTTAGTAGCTGCTTGCGCTTATTCGGTGTGGGCTAGCGGTCAATTTGATTCGAACTTTGTCGTTCATGCCGGGACCGGTCCCAGGCCGGTAAACCAGGCCTGCAGCGCCTTTCCGTGCAGCGGGCCGCTGCCCAGATTGCCCTGCATCACATCACAGCCCAAGCGCGTGACGGTTTCTTTTTCGGCTTCGGTTTCCACTCCCTCGGCGGTGACCAGCAGGCCCATGCCGTGGCCCATTTCAATCATGGACTTGACCAGGCGCTGCGTCGCCGGCAGGACATCGACGTGGCCTACAAAACTCCGGTCAATCTTGAGCTCACTTACCGGCAGTTGCTGCAGGTAAGCCAGGGACGAATAACCGGTGCCGAAGTCGTCAATTGACAGCTGCACGCCAAGTTGACCCAGGGCATGCAGCACAGCGACGCTGTGTTGCGGGTCTTCCATCAGGCCACTCTCGACGATTTCCAGGCGCAGTCGCCGCGGGTCCACGCCGTGCAATTCGATCAGCTGTTTGACGCGGCTGCAAAACTTCGGGTCCTGCAAATCCCGCGTGCTCACGTTGACGCTGATGCTGAGTTCCGGGTGATGGGGTGCCCAAAGCGCCAGGATGTGCAGGGCTTCACCCAGCATCCAGGTCGTGACAATGCCGATGTAGCCGGTTTGCTCGGCAAAGGGCACGAACTCGGCCGGTGATACAAAACCCCGTTGCGGATGTTGCCAGCGCACCAGCGCTTCGGCCCCTACAGCCCGGCCTGTGCTCAGTGAAAACTTGGGCTGCAACCACATTTGCAGTTGGGACGTGGCCACTGCCACGCGCAAGTCGGATACCAGGCCCAGATGGCTCAGGCGCGCCGCTTCCTGGGCTTCGCTGTACCAGGCAAACCGCACGGCGGCCCGTTTTGCGGCGTGCAGGGCGACCTCGGCGTTGCGCAACAGGGTGCTCACCGGGCGCGGCGCATTTTGCCCCGTCGAGTCGGCAAAACCATAGTCCAGACTCAAGTCCACGCTGTAGCCACTGCACAGCACCGGCTGCGCCATGGCCTGTTCAAGCTGCAGACGCAAACGTTCCACCGTGGGGCGGTCCGGGGCACTGAACGACACTGCGAACCGGCCACCCGCCAGATGGGTTACCAGTGGATAGTGGCCACCGATCAGCCCGCTGCTTGCCGCCCGCTTGACCACCGTGTCGGCGCGCTGCGCCACTTCCTTGATTAAAGTGTCGCCTGTGGCAAAACCCAGACTTTCGTTGATGGTCTTCAGGCGCGCCAGGTCGATCAACATCAGGCAGTTGTTGCGGCCTTCCTGTTCCGCCGTGGGTTTGAGCAAGTAGGTGCGGTTGGGCAGACCGGTTAGTGGGTCACGAAATGCCAGGTTTTCAATGTCTCGCTCCCGTGCGGCGATGGCCGTTGTCATGGTGGTTAGCGCCTGGCCCACCCGATTCACTTCTTCGGCGCTAGTGGCCAGCACCGGACTGGAATAATCGCCCCCGGCAATACGCAGAGCCGTGGCCTCCAGCTGGGCCAACGGCGTCACCACACTGCGCGTCGTGCGCAACGCCAGCACAATGGCCAGCATCACGGCCAGCAGTGACAGCATCGCCACCCACTTGGCCAGTTGCTCGAAGCTTTTCTGGGCCTGCAGCATCTGCCGTTCCACCCGCTCACGTTCGCGGTTGATCAGCGTGTTGGATTCAATCAGCATTTCTTCAAGCGAAGGCTGCACTTGCTCGGTATAGACACGCATGGCGGCCTTCGGGCGATCTCGCTCGATCTCAGCCACCGTGGCCTTGAACGCTTTGGAATAGGCCGCGCGGGCGGCCACCAGGCGCTGCAATGTACTTTCCTGCGCCGGGTCGTCCAGCAGATCCGCCAGCGAGGCGATGATGCCTTCGATGCGGCGGTTGCGTTCGTCTACCTCGGTGTATTCAAGAACACGGTGTTCACGTGGCGCGTTCATCAGGCGCAACAAGGCGTTGCCGGCACCCTCGGTATACAGCGAGAGGGTTTGTACGCGCAGAAGGCGCTGCATATCCTGGGTGGCAAAACGTTGGGTCAGGTGCGTGATGGATCGAATTTCCAGGCTGGCCAAGGCCAGCGCCATTAGCATCAAAGCTACCACCGATCCAAAACCCAGCGCCAGCCGCCAACCCAGGCGGCGCGGCCAGAGCCGGGCCCCGACGGGACGTGGGTTGACGCTTTCACCATTTGAGCGTTTCATGCCCCGATATTGTGCACGTCAGCCGTGCATGCCGCCACTGGCCAGCTGCTCACTGGCGCGACTGCTTGTGCAGTTCCTGCACGCCGGCCAATCGCTTTACACTGCAATGGCCACCATGACTATCGCCGCCACGCCCTCCTTTGAACAGCAACTGATCGACCACCGCAGCTATTTGCTGCGTTTTGCCCGACTGCAGTTGCGAAACGAGACGTGGGCTGAGGATGCCGTGTCTGAAACCGTGCTGGCGGCACTGGCCAAACCACAGTCATTCGCCAATCGTTCGCAGCTCAAGACCTGGCTGATTGGCATTTTGAAGCATAAGGTGATCGACGCGTTACGGCATCACAGCCGTGAGGTCTGCGGTCTTGACGGCTCTGGCGATGACGACGCTGACCCGCTGGACTTCATCGGGTTCAAGGCGGACGGGCACTTCTCACAGGCCCCGTCAGAATGGGGCAACCCCGAGCAGCAGATCAGCAGTCGGCAGTTCTTCGAAGTACTGGATGCCTGCGCCAGCAAGCTGCCAGCCAGTCAGGGACGCTTGTTCCTGATGCGGGAGTGGCTGGAGCTTTCCAGCGAAGAAATTTGTAAGGAATTGAGCCTGACACCGACTAACTTATATGTTCAGTTGCATCGTGCCCGGCTTAGGCTGCGCGAGTGCCTGGAGCTGAACTGGTTTGCCAACCGGAACTCTACATGATGCCTTTTCAACGAACCTGTAAAGAAGTCACTGCGTTGGTGATTGCGCGGGAAGACCGTGCACTACCATGGCGTGATCGGTTGGCGCTACGTCTGCACATGGCGATTTGTACCGCGTGTCCCACTTTTGAGCGTCAGGTGCTCACCATGCGTCGCGCCATGACGCAGTGGCGAAATTATGACGATCAAGAGACGCCGTCCCCAAACACCGAAGATCCGCCACGGCGCCTATCCTGATCAGGCGGCTTGACACCGTTCTCCATCTTCCAGCAAAAAAGATTGTGAAAATATAAAACTTGACGCATAATTAACTTGTATTGTCGGAAATCGGTTGTACAAGTTTGCGGTGTTTAGTCAGTTTCGCGTCTGCTTTAAGTCTTCATTGTTTTGTTGATTGCGGGGTATAGCGGTTTTGGACTCCATCGCGTTTTGAGTCATTTTGAGGAGTCCTTTCATGGGCAACAAACTTTACGTAGGCAACCTGCCTTACACTTTCCGTGACGAAGACCTGCAGCAAGCATTCGCTGCACACGGTACTGTCACTAGCGCCAAGGTCATGATGGAACGTGACACCGGCCGCTCCAAAGGCTTCGGCTTTGTGGAAATGGGCAGCGATGCTGAAGCACAAGCTGCTATCAACGGCATGAACGGTCAACAATACGGTGGCCGTGGCCTCGTGGTTAACGAAGCCCGTCCGATGGAAGCTCGTCCTCCCCGCACTGGCGGCGGCGGCTTCGGTGGTGGTGCTGGCGGCGGCGGTTACGGCGGCGGTGCTGGCCGTAGCGGCGGCGGTGGCGGCGGCGGTTACGGCGGCGGTGCTGGCGGCGGCGGTGGCCGTAGCGGTGGCGGCGGCGGTTACGGCGGTGGCCGTAGCAGCTACTAAGCAGTCGACTGGCTTTACGCCAATCAAAATAAAAGGGCCCTTGTGGCCCTTTTATTGTTTCAAGCTGTTTTCAATTCACTGCACTCACTCAAGGTGACAAGTCAGGGGCTGTTGCTCAGAGATCTGGGCCGCGTGGTTTTCGGGGGCGTCCGGCAAAAGCGCTGTCAAATAGCCAGTTGGGCAACAACCGTAACACCTTGGCCACTATCCCCATTTGCCAGGGGATCACGCGATAACTGACGCCAGCCTCAATTGCCCTAAATGCCTTTTCCGCAAATTCATCCGGGTGCATCAGAAAGGGCATGGAATAGGTATTCTTCTTCGTCAACGGGGTATCGATATAACCTGGGCACAAGGTCACCACTTTTACGCCACTGCCTCGGAGTTCTCCGCGAAGACACTCACAGTAGCTGATCATGGCCGCCTTGCTTGGGCAATTTGCGCCATGGCCGGGAAAGCCCCGGATACCGTTGACGCTGCCAATCCCCACCACGGCGCCCGAGCCGCGTTGGATCATGGTGTTCAGAAAAGGGTGAAATGTTGCAGCCGTGCCTGTGTTATTGGTGGCAAACGTTCGGGCGATCACATCAATATCGGCTCGCTGGGTCGTGTCTACGCCGACGCTGATCCCGGCACAGGCGACTACAACGTCGGGGACACCCTGCTGCATCAGGCAGGCCTGGCCCGCAGCAAATATGCTGTCCGGTACGGCGACGTCAGCACTGTAAATTCGATGGCGATTGGCGGCTATCTGTCGAATACCAGCCCATGTGTTGACCTCCTGCGTGCGTCGCGCCACCAAGGCGAGCGAATAACCCGCTTGATAAAAACGCCAAGCCAGCGCCTGACCAATGCCACTGGATGCGCCCGTGATAAAAACGAGTTTGGACATACTCTTAGGTTGGCTATCTATTTCTTGGCGGCGTCAGGCACCAGCGTGCCTTTGACACGCCCTTTGAGCTGCATCACGCGGTCCAGGTTATCGAAATCCATCGAATCTGCGGTGAATACATCGTTCCCGCGTATCAGTTCCACCGGTTTGTGCGATTTGACGCGTTCAGTATTCATGAATGCATGCAAAAATTCGCCGCGAAACTCCATGCGCGGCTGGGGTTGCCCGGCGATATCTGGCGCGGGCTCGCGCACCACCCGCGCATCGCCAAACAACTGCACTTCCGACGCATCCCCGTTGGTCAACGCGCGTCGGGCGGTCGCCGTTGTCAGACGCCCCTCTTCGTTGAACGAGCGAATACGCACCGAATCGATTTCCAGCGTGTCGGTGTCAGGGTAGTGGCGGGCATAAGTTCCCAGCACTTCACTTTTGAGCCTGCCCGTGCCGTCAAACGTCTTGACTGAAAATTTGCGCATGAAATAGTCCGGCTCATGCCGCGCTGGTGCCTCTTTCTCTGGCTGCATTAGCATCGGTGTGCTGCGCACCAGCCAATAGGTTCCCAGTGCCAGCATCGCCATGAGAATTATGGGTAAGTAGAGCGACAGGCGCTCCCACACCACGCGCACGAGCTTGATCACCGCGCAGTTTCCTCCAGCAGGCGCGCGTACTTGCCGCTGGCAATAAGAAGCAGGTCGCACAACTCTCTGACCGCCCCATTGCCGCCCTTGGCCCTTGTCACGTAATGCGAAACCGCCTTGACCTCCACATGCGCATTGTGCGGCGCGCAGGCCAGTGCACAGCGCCGCATCATCGCAAGATCGGGCCAGTCGTCACCCATCGCCGCGGCTTGGCCCCAGTCCAGCCCCAAGGCGGCGAGTGTTTGCTCGGCGGCGGGATGTTTGTCTTCGGTGCCGTAATGCACATGGTCAATGCCCAAGGCCGCAAGGCGCAAGCGCAGGGGTGTCGAGTCGCGCCCCGTAATAATTGCGGGGATGATGCCAGCACGTTGAAGCAGCTTGAGGCCATGGCCGTCCAGCGTGTTGAAGCGCTTGATCGTTTCCCCCGTTTCCGTGTAGTGCAAACCGCCGTCGGTCAGGACTCCGTCCACATCGAAGAAAACCACGCAAATGCCTTGTGCCTTGAGCAACAACTCAGGCGGAAAATTGAGTGCAGGGTCAGCCATCAGATCACCTTGGCACGCATCAGGTCGTTGCTATTGAGTGCGCCGCACAAGCGGCCCGCCGTGTCCAGCACCAGTACACTGGTAATTCGGTGCTGCTCCATCAATTCGGCGGCCTCCACGGCCAGGGCATCGCTGGCGATGGTACTGGGCTTGGGGTGCATGACCTGTTGCGCCGTGGTGGCGCGCAAATCGATGCCTTTTTCAACCAGGCGGCGCAAGTCACCATCTGTAAAAATTCCCAGCACTGCCAAATTGGCATCCACGATGGCCGTCGCCCCCAGGCCCTTGGCGCTCATCTCGCGCATTAACTCGCTGAAACTGGCTTGCGGTCCAACTTGGGGCACGTTATCACCGGTGCGCATCACATCGCTGACGTGCGTGAGCAGCTTGCGTCCCAAGGCGCCGCCGGGATGGGAACGCGCAAAATCCTCAGCCTTGAAGCCGCGCGCGTCCAGCAGGGCCACGGCCAGTGCATCACCCATCGCAAGCTGCGCCGTGGTGCTCGCCGTGGGCGCCAAATTCAAAGGGCAGGCTTCTTTCTCGACCCCGCAGTCCAGAAAAATATCCGCATGACAGGCCAGCGTCGATTCAGCTTTGCCAGTCATGGCAATCAAGGGGGCTCCCATGCGTTTCAGCATTGGCAGAATGGCGGTCAATTCTTCTGATTCACCGCTGTTCGAAATGGCCAATACAAGATCGACGGGCTTGATCATGCCGAGATCGCCGTGGCTGGCCTCGGCCGGATGCACGAACATGGCGGGTGTTCCCGTCGAGGCCAGCGTGGCGGTGATCTTTCGCCCAATATGGCCGCTTTTGCCTATCCCCATCACCACTACTCGACCCCGCACCCGAAGCATCATCTCCACCGCACGAGAAAACGAGTCACCCAGGCGCCGTTTCAAACCCAGCACAGCTGCAGCTTCGATGTCCAGTGTTTCCTGCGCCAGACGGATGGCGCGCGCCGGTTGAAATGTCGATATTGGCGTGTGTTGTTGTGTCATGGTCGGATATTATCGGTCGGCGCATCGCTTGTTAGTATCTAGGGGTGAGCCCTCTGGAACTGACCCTACTTTATTTGCTGGCCGCCGTACTGGGCGTGGTTGCCTGTCGCTCCTTGAAGCTTCCCCCGATGCTGGGCTATCTGGCTGTAGGCGTGGTCATCGGGCCCAATGCGCTAGCCGTGGCAAAAAACGCCGACGGCGTGCGCCATCTGGGTGAGTTCGGGGTGGTTTTCCTGATGTTTGTCATTGGGCTTGAATTCAATCTGCCCAAACTGCGCGCCATGCGCAATCATGTATTTGGACTGGGTTTTTTCCAGGTGTTGCTGACCATGCTCGGCGCCACCGCTGCCGTCCTGATTCTGGCGAAGATGGCGCCAGGCCTCTGGGCCATGGGTTGGCAGACGGCCTTGGCCCTGTCCGGCACCCTTGCGATGAGTAGCACGGCAATTGTGGTCAAGCTGATGAACGAACGCCTCGAAATGGAGTCGGAGCACGGCAAGCGCGTCATGGGTGTGCTGCTGTTTCAGGATCTGGCCGTCGTCCCATTGCTGGTATTGATCCCGGCGTTAGGGGCTACCGGGGAGCAGTTGTTTTCGACGTTGGGCGTCGCGACCCTCAAGGCCGCCATAGTAATTACCTTGCTATTGGTAGGTGGTCCGCGCGTGATGCGCTTTTGGTTGACGCTGGTGGCCCGGCGCAAAAGCGAAGAACTGTTTGTCCTGAATCTGCTGCTGATCACCTTGGGGCTGGCCTGGCTGACGGAGCTGGCGGGCTTGAGTCTGGCGTTGGGGGCCTTTATTGCGGGCATGCTGATCTCAGAGACGCAATTCAAACAGCAAGTGGAGACCGATATTCGGCCCTTTCACGATGTCCTTCTGGGCTTGTTTTTCATCAGCATCGGGATGATGCTCGACTGGCGCTTGGTGTTGGAGCGCTGGCCGCTAGTGCTCCTGCTGGTTACGGTGCCGGTGTTGTTCAAGGCCGCGCTGGTTACCTTCCTGGCGCGCGCGTTGGGCGCCACCGCCGGGGTTTCACTGCGCACCGGACTGTACCTTGCTCAAGCGGGTGAATTCGGGTTCGTGCTGCTGACACTCGCCCACGAAAATGCGCTGGTGCCTCCCGCATTGCTCAACCCGATACTGGCAAGCATGGTGCTCTCCATGCTCGCCACGCCGTTCATTATTTTGTACAGCAACCAGGTGGTGATGAAGCTGGTCAGCAGCGAGTGGCTGCAACAGTCCCTGCAAATGACCACCATCGCCCGCAAATCCATCAACGTCAACAAACATGTGATCATTTGCGGCTATGGCCGCTGCGGACAGAACTTGGCGCGCATGCTGGAACTGGAAGGTATTCCGTACATGGCGCTGGACCTGGACCCTGACCGGGTGCGGCAGGCCGCGGCCGCCGGTGACTCGGTAGTTTTTGGCGATGCCGCCCGTCTTCAGGCCCTGATGGCGGCGGGGCTGGCGCGGGCCAGTGCCGTGGTCATTACCTACCTTGAGGTACCGGGCGCCATGAAAGTGCTGGCCCATATCCGGGCCCATGCACCCCAGGTTCCCGCCATCGTTCGCACGCAGGACGACCACGATCTCGAGGCGTTGCGGCAGGCGGGCGCCACCGAGGTGGTCCCCGAGGCGATCGAAGGCTCGCTCATGCTGGCGAGCCACGCACTGGCACTGGTGGGTGTACCCATGCGACGTGTGATTCGCATCGTGCAGGAGCAACGTGATGCCCGCTACAACCTGCTGCGTGGTTATTTTTACGGGGTGGACGACGACCCGGTGGATGAACTCCATCAGGAGCGTCTGTCGTCCCTGACCTTGCCCCTGGCCGCCAAGTCCATTGGTAAACCGCTCAGCCATCTGGCCTTGCACGCATTTGATGTTCGCGTCGTCAGCTTGCGACGCAGCGGCGGCAAGGTCAAGGCGGTGGCATTGGATCCGCTGATTGAAGGCGGCGATACCCTGGTGCTCTCGGGCAAGGCTGAAATGCTGGCTCTCGCCGAGCAAAAACTGCTCAAGGGTTGACCTCGCCATGCGCGGTCGGGATGCGGGCGCGGTGCACAATACGGTTTCAATCCCAACCGGATGATCCATGCAAAACCTCAGTGTCAACCAGTACCTTAGAGATCACATCCGCACCGTGCCTGACTGGCCGGCACCGGGGGTGCAGTTTCGCGACATCACACCGCTGTTGCAGGACGCCAAGGTATTCAGGGTATTGATCGACGCCTTTGTTCAACGCTACACGGATCCAGCCAGGCGCCCTGATGTGGTGGCGGGACTGGATGCCCGTGGCTTCATTTTGGGTGCGGTGATTGCTTATCAACTGAACGTGGGTTTTGTGCCCATCCGCAAGAAGGGCAAACTGCCTTTCACAACGGTGGAAGAAACCTTCGAACTGGAATATGGCAGCGCCACCGTTGAGCTGCATACCGATGCCGTCAAATCCGGTGATCGCGTGCTCTTGATTGATGACCTGATCGCGACCGGCGGCACCATGATGGCCGGCATGAAATTGCTCGAAAAACTGGGGGCTCAAGTGATTGAAGGTGCCGCCCTGGTGGACTTGCCCGAACTTGGTGGCTCCGACAAACTCAGAGCCGCCGGTCTGCCGCTCTATACCCTGATTGATTTCGATGGACGCTGACCGTCGGTGCAAAGTTCAGTTCAAGTCCCCGTACTGGGTCCCGCTGAGCGGCGAGCCGTGACTGCTTGAGTCAACTATTTGCGTGTCTTCAAACTCGGCAGGTGGTGCCGGGTTTCGTCGCCCGGAAGTGACGATCTGGCCGGACGCCCAGCGAGCTGCTGCAGGGGTGACACCGGCCAGCGCCCGTTTGAATGCCGCAACTTCGTCTTCCTGCAACGGTTCATATGCGGGCACCGGTCTGGTCGACGATTCGGATGTTGCAGGTAGGCGCGTGGCCTGGGGTTCTGACACCATGTTGGAAAGGTGATGCGCGCGAACCGCCTGAGTTGACGACAGGCCTGCCGTGACCCGCTCGTTCACGCGCCAGTAGACGGCTGTGACCAGAATGTCATGACGAGTTCTGGCAATTTCGGCCATTCTGGCTTCAATTTCGGCGAGGCGATCGGTGATATCTGTCGACTGCCTGACCAGGTCCATCATGATGAGGTACTGGCGGCCTCGCGCATCGAGTGACAGAACCTTGAATTTGTAACTGGCCGCCAGCACCCCGCTACGAATCATCGAGTCACGCACGACGCTATAGATCAGCTCACGATTCTCAAGGCGCTCGGTTTTGTGATTCACCGCGTGCCCGGCTGGCGTTGGGACAGGTTTGCCCCGAACTCGGTCAGGCGGCATCTGGGGCACCGTGGCCTCTACATATCCCAAGCCGTGACTTTCACGGGTAGATGTAATTTTTGCTGTTTTTTTGCTGGCGAACCAGTCGAATAGTGACATTTTCTTCTTTCAGGTCAGCGCGACACGTCGTTCCGTCCGTGTCCTCCATTGAGCAGGCGTTATTGTGCGGCTGAATGGGTCTTCGTCTTGGGCAAGCACAAAATCAAACTATTTGCCGATGCAAAATTTGGAGAATATCACCCCAAGGAGATCGTCCGAGGTAAATTCACCGGTTATTTGATTCAATGCATTTTGAGCCAGACGCAGCTCTTCAGCCAGCAGGTCCAACGACTGTGCGTTGGCGGCCATATGGTCTCCAGCTTCCCGCAAATGGTCATCCACCCGGCGCAGTGCCTGCACATGGCGCTCGCGGGCAATGTAGACGCCCTCGGGGGCCGACTGCCAGCCCGCAACTTCCAGCAGCTTGCGACGCAAGGTGTCCAGTCCGGCGCCAGTTTTGGCCGACAGCGTCAGTCCCCATGCCCGATCCGGGGCGGCTATGGCATCGGCTTTGTTCCAGATATCAATGACGGGGATGTTTGAAGGCAGTTTTTGGGCTATGGCCCCCGCAATGACCGCATCATCAGCTATGTAATTAATAGCATCCATGCGAGTCAGATCATGCAAGAATAAAACGGCGTCAGCGGCCTCGATGGCGTCCCATGCCCGTGCAATACCGATCTTTTCGATCTCATCGTCACTGTCGCGCAAACCTGCCGTGTCAATGACATGTACCGGCACGCCTTCAATCTGAATGGTTTCTTGCACCTTGTCTCGGGTGGTGCCGGCCACCGGCGTGACGATCGCCAACTCGGCCCCCGCCAGGGCGTTGAGCAGCGAGGACTTGCCTGCATTGGGCTGTCCCGCAATGACCACCTTGATGCCTTCACGCAAGAGCGCGCCTTGGCGCGCTCGCTGGAGCACGTTTTGCAAGGTTTGCTGCAGCTTTGATAGCTGCCCCTGCGCGTCCGCCTTGCGCAGGAAGTCGATTTCTTCCTCAGGAAAGTCCAGCGTCGCCTCCACCAGCATGCGCAGATGAATCAGCGCGTCACGCAGGGTGTGAATTTCCCTAGAGAATGCGCCCGACAGCGACAGGCTGGCGCTGCGGGCCGCAGCCTCGGTGCTGGCGTCAATCAGGTCGGCAATAGCCTCGGCCTGCGCCAGATCGATCTTGTCGTTAAGAAAGGCGCGCTCGGAAAATTCACCCGGCAGCGCCACCCGCAGGCCTGGTAGCCGAGGTACACGCAGGACGGGATCGATTTCGGCAGCGGCTTCGATGCAGCGCGCCAGCAACAGCTGCAACACCACCGGCCCGCCATGCGCCTGCAATTCCAGCACATCCTCTCCGGTGAACGAGTGAGGTGCCGGAAAATAAATGGCCAGTCCCTGGTCAATCGCCAGTCCAGCGCTATCCAAGAACGGGGTGTAAGTCGCATCGCGCGGCTTGAGCGGACGTGAAAAAAGCGCCTGAATCAGCGCTCCGATACTTTTCCCGCTGACCCGCACAATGCCCACGGCACCCCGACCGGGCGCGGTGGCAATGGCGGCAATGGGGTCCTGATGACGCGGCAGGGACATCGCAACTCAGCCGCGGGCCGCTTGCCCCAAGTCAAGTGGCAGCCCGCCGGAAGGCGGTGCCGCACTTGCTGGGACCAGCATAGCGGCCATGTTTACTTGAACTTGGGCAGGTTGAACTGCGGTGGCACACCCATGCGGGTGTTGATCACCCACTGCTGCGCAATCGACAACACGTTGTTGGTGATCCAGTAAATCACCAAACCAGCCGGGAAGAAGAAGAACATCACGCTGAACGCCAGGGGCATGAACCACATCATCTTGGCCTGCAGCGGGTCAGGCGGTGCCGGGTTGAGGGCGGTCTGCAGCACCGTGGTCAGGGTCATGACCAGCGGCAGGATGTAGAAAGGATCAGGCGACGAGAGATCGTGAATCCACAAAACCCAGGGCGCGTTGCGCATCTCGACGCTGGACAGCAGCACCCAGTACAAGGCAATGAAAACCGGAATCTGGATCATGATCGGAAAACAGCCACCCATCGGGTTGACTTTTTCCTCGCGGTAGATGCGCATCATCTCCTGCTGCATCTGCTGCGGGTTGTCTTTCAGACGTTCACGCATTTCCGTGATCTTCGGATTGACGGCCTTCATCTTGGCCATGCTGGCGTACGCCTTGGCATTGAGCCAGTAAAAAGCGGCTTTGAGCAGCAGCACCAAAGCCATGATCGACCAACCCCAGTTGCCGATGAAGCTGTGGATCTTGTCGAGCAGCCAGTAGAGCGGCTTGGCCAGGATGGTGAGCCAGCCGTAGTCCTTGACCAGTTCCAGCCCGGGGGCCAAAGACTCCAGCCCTTTTTCTTCCTGCGGACCGGCAAAAAATTTGGCTTCCACGGTCTTGCTGGTGCCCGGCGCAATGTCGGTCAGCGACGTGATCATGCCAACGGCATAGAGATTGGTATCGACCTTGCGCATGAATAAATCGCGCTTGATGCCGTCGCCGAGCAGCCAGGCGCTGGCAAAGTAATGCTGCACCATGGCCACATAGCCGTTTTCCGCCTGTTTTTCGATATCGACCTTGTTCTTCTCGATGTCGCTGAACTCTACTTTTTGGTACTTTTTGGCCTCGGTATAGATTGCCGGGCCGGTGAAGGTGGAATAGAACGAGGACTCACCCGGTGGCTTGTTGCCATCGCGCACCAATTGCAGGTAGAGCTGCGGCGACACGGCGGCGGTGCCCACGTTGATCACTTCATGCTTGACCGTCATGGCGTAAGCGCCACGGGCCAGGGTAAAGGTTTTCACCAGTTTCACGCCACCCAACTCGGGGGACTCAAACCGGATAACCAGCTCTTTGTTGCCATCCGTGAGGGTACGTTCGCCTGGCACCACGTTCATGACCGTCTTGTGCGTGGGGAAAGTGCCACCTGCGGCGCCGGCGATCAGACCGGTTTGCGCCATGTAAGTACGGTCCTTTGATTCGTCCAGCAGAATGAACTTCTTGGTCTTATCGGCCATGTCGACGTGCTTGACGAATTCGGTCTGCACCAGGGAGCCGCCTTCGGTGTCGAACGTCAGTTTCAGCACATCGGTCGTCACCACAACGCGCTCGTGGGGCGCAGGTGCCGCACTCGAAGTAGAGGCAATATCGGTTGCAGCGCCCGCTACAGGGGTGGTGCCAGCTATTGAATTCGTAGCAGGAACTCCGCTCGGAACACTGGAGGCGGCCACCGGCGGATGGGCTGGCGCTGCCAATTTGGCTGGGCCTGGGAAGAAGGTGGCTTTATGGCCGTTGTAAACCTGCCACTGATCCCATAGCAAGACCATGGAAAAGCCAAAAATCACCCACAAAATGGTGCGGCGAATATCGTTCATGAAGACTTCTTATGAGTGGAGGATGAAATCAGCTGGGTAAAGAGCCGGGGTTTTTCGGTCGGAACGGGGTCATGCCCGCCCGCACACCAAGGGTGGCAGCGTGCAAGACGCGCCAGTGTCAAATAGCTGCCCGCTGCAGCGCCATGCGCCTGCAAAGCCTGCAATGAATAAGCAGAGCAAGTCGGCTCGAAGCGACAAGAAGAACCCAGCCAAGGGCTGAGCAGCAAACGGTAGCCCTTCACCAAGCCAATCAACAAACGCTTGATCATGGCATGCTGACTTGACGGACAGGCGCAGCCGAGCGAGCCGCGGCGCGTGCGAACAATTGCTGCAACTCCAGCCGAACGCTGGCCTTGAGCTCATCGGATGTGGCGCTGATAAATTGTTTGCGGTCGAACCCGACACGCAAACGCACGACATGGGCAGCCACCTGCAGCACCGATTCGAACTCGGTGCACACACTGTAAATCTGGCGTTTGATGGTATTGCGTGTAACGGCTCGTTTGGCCCAGCGTTTGGGCACCATGGCGCCCATCCACACGTCCCGCACGACAAAAAGCGCCACTGGAGGCGCCTTTGACGGCTCTGATGTTTTCTGTTCGACCACCGACACATCCAACGCAGCACAGTGCAAAGCAAAGTGGGCCGTTCTGGCTACGGTGCCGCCAGACAGCACGGCCTGAAACTGGCTTCGCGTTTTCAGTCGCTGCAATTTGAGGCTGCGCCAGAACTGCAAGTCAGCTGCGCGCTATGCGTGCAGACAGAACTAGACTGCCAGACGCTTGCGGCCCTTGGCGCGACGAGCGTTGATCACAGCACGGCCGCCGCGGGTTTTCATGCGAACGAGAAAACCGTGAGTGCGGGCGCGTTTGATCTTGGAGGGTTGGTAAGTGCGTTTCATTTTGGAAATCCTAAAGGGCTCAGTGAGGGCCCCCCACCGGTAAAAGTGAATGAGCCGCTGTCTTGTCTCCCCCGACACAATCAGGGGAACTCGCGATTATCGCAAACTTTCTCAGCCCCGGCAAATTTGTCGCGTGCTTTTCGGTCGCGGCCGGGCATTTTGAGCGCGCAGGACTTGGCTTTAGCCTGGTTTTGGCGTCAGCCACCGCAGCAATTGCCGCGTCACTTCGGGGCTGCTCAGCAAGGCCAGGTGGTTTGTGCGATAGGCAATCCATTGCGACGCTTTCGCAAAAGCCAGGCGGCGTCGTGGATCCTCGTGTTGGCCCATGGCGCTGGGCAGGGGAACCAGGCCGTCACCAATCACCGCATCCATCAGGTGGTGCCTGGGCAGGGTGCTGCGTTTGGCCGCAGTCGTTGCGGCCACGGCATAGCAGGCCACACCCATTGGCAAGGGTACCAGCTGACGGCTATCGGCTTTGCGGCGAAATCGGCTGTGGCCCTGCCAGTCGGCATCCAGCAGATAACCGTAGCGCAGGTCGGTGATGCCCGCGCTACGCAGTTGGCCCAGCAGGGCGAAAGGCGCCGTGTAGGGCGTGCTTGCCAAAATAAAGTCTACCCAGTTGCCGGCCCGCTCCAATGGCGCGCCATGGTGCGGCGTGCCCAGAAACACGATGTTTTTGAGCTGTGTCGGCCAGTGCAGTGCCTCCTGCCGGGCGTCATGGACGGCGCTGCGGATCAGCAGGCCGCCCATGCTGTGGGCCACGACGCTGAGCTCCTCGATCGGAGTGGGCCAATGTGCGCGCAGTTGCTCCAGTAGGGTGGAGAGTTCGTGCCCGTTTTGCGAGATGTGCAATCCGGAGTTGTAGCGCAGATAGATCGGGGTGTAGCCCAGCGCTGAGGCCAAGGCTTCGCCATGGTCCTGCACTTGCCCTTTTCTTCCCTTCTGTCCGCTGCGCTGCGTATGCCACTGCAGGTCGTTCATGCACAAGCCGTGAATTAGCAGCAACACTTTTCCGGTCACTTCGGGCGCGGGCGGCAAGGCCTGCCAGTTCAGGGCCTCGCCGCGGTAGCGCAGCGTCATCGGCGTTGCCAAGGGATTGTTGCTGGCGGCCAGACGGTCCCCCATCACGCCATTGAGCGCCGCGAGCACGGCTTCGCGTTGGGGTGTTCCGGGATAGGCTTCGTCGGTCGAGTCGAGCAGAGGTTGCAGCTTGGCCAATAGCGTATCCACGCCCAGGCCCAGCAGTCGGGTTATCCCCCTGACACTCCGGTAAACCATCCCGGTGAGGCCACGGGTTTGCCCTGGCATGGCGCCACCCGGTGCGCCCAGGGTACGCCATACCGATTGGTGCACGCCTTCGGCGATGTGGGTCACCCCTGCCGTGGCTTGCGTCGCCAACTGGGCAATGGCCCGAAGGTCCGACGTGCGCAGATGTTTGAGTTGGGTTTTGGATGCCGGTTTGGCCATGGCAGTCGGTGCGCCGGATGAAAAATCTCGACGCCCCCGCTTATTGTGGGTGCGCCAGCCGTTGCGGCGGTAGAGGTGGGGCCCGTGTTTTTTCGCGTGATTTGTGCTAGCTGACCCGCAAGAGCGCACGGGGCAATGGCCGGGGCTGCAAGCCGAGCGATCCAAGCGGCGGTTAACTCAATAAAAGCGGCTTAAGTTTGTCTGCGGTCCATCGATATTGACAGTAGGTAGACTAACGCCAAATTCAGGGGCGCGAGACTGTGGGGCACAATCCCACAAAGTACAACAGCGGGTTGCCAATTCGGCGTGAAAAAAATGATTACTCGGGAAAGCTGATTTGGAACATAAAGCCAGTATCTTAGGGGTCGCATTAATTTGTGTCGCTTTCGGCAGTGAGGCGCTCACGCTGGGTCGCGTGCGTGGTGCTGCGCTGGTAGGCCAGCCCCTGGATATGGTGATTCCGGTTCAGATGGATGCAGGCGAGGACGCCTCGTCCTTCTGCTTTGATGCCGATGTATTTCATGCCGATACGCGTCAGGAGGCCAGTCGTGTGCGTGTTGTCGTCGAAGCGACGGCGCAAGCCCAAACGGCCAATGTGCGGGTTCTGTCCTCGGCGGTCGTCGACGAGCCCGTTGTCACGGTCTACTTGCGTACTGGCTGCGGACAAAAAACAACACGTCGCTATGTCCTGTTGGCCGACTTGCCAAGCGAAGTCGCAGCACCTGTGTCAGGGGCGCAGCTGCCCTCAAGAACTGCGCGACCGCCTGCACAAGTGGTTTTGCTTCCTGATGTTGCCGCGGCTCCAAGGCCATCGCCCGTGGTGGCGAATTCGGCACAGCCCGTCAAGACCAAGACCGTTCGGGGGCCAACGCAGGCTGCGCGACAGGGAATTGTCGACAAGCGCGCTGACGTGAGGGCGGCGATTGCCGCGCCCAAACAAACACAGTCCGATGAAGCCAAAAAGCCTGGGCGAACGACCGGGCAATCACGATTGAAGCTGGACCCTCTGGAATTGCTGTCAGACCGGGTCGCGAATCTTGACGCATACATGACATTCCCCCCGTCTGAGGACGCGTTGCATAACCTGGAAAAAATACAGACGCTCGAAGGCAATGTGAAGACTTTGCTGGCCTTGACCGCGAAGAATGAGAGCAGCCTCGCGGATCTGAAAATGCGACTGCAAAAGGCCGAATCAGAGCGCTTTCCGGGCAGCGTGATTTATGGCTTGATCGCCCTGGTGCTGGTCTGTCTGGCGGCGCTGGCGTTACTCTGGACCCGGCAGCGCCGCGTTCATACGGGTGACGACAACTGGTGGAGCGGCGCCGACGCCATGCCAGCGGCAGTAGCGCCAGAACTTGAACCAGGGCCCGGGCCCTCCACCTCCCCGGCGACGGCCCACCAGGAGCTGGACGAGACACCGGAGCCGAAAAAGGCCCGCTCAACTGCTGTGTCGGGCTTGGTGGCTGATTCCGGCCCCTCATCCGAGCCGGGTGTCAGCCTGGTGGAAATGAGTGAGTCGGCGTTTGATGACCTGATGCAATCCAGCGTGGTGCACGCGGCGAATCGCAAGCAGCCTGCAGCGCTCGCGGTGGTCTCCCCGCCGGCGCCTGTGCCCGGGCTCCATTCAGAGGCGACGCTGGATGTCCGGCAGCAAGCGGAGTTTTTTGTTTCGCTGGGTCAAACCGACCGGGCCGTGCGAATTCTCGCGAAGCAAATTGACGAAAGTGACGCGCCCAATCCGTCGCTGTACCTGGATTTGCTCAGCCTGCTTCATTCGCTCAGTCTGAAATCTGATTTTCAAAGCCTTCGCAAGGATTTCAATCTGCTGTTCAACGCCAGAGTTCCCGAGTTCGCGGTATTCAAGAATGAAGGCAAGGGCCTGGAGTCTTACCCCGATGTTCTGTCCCGCATCACGGCATGTTGGTCGACGTCCACGATCCTGGAATTGCTGGGGGCTTATATCCTTCAGAACCCCCAACTGGCCAAGGTGCCGGTTTTTGATTTGGCCGCATTCCGGGATCTGCTGCTGCTGCACGACGTGGCCCAGCGCGTTGTTCTTGATGCCGATCTGGCGCTGAACGGCCAAACAGATTATTCCGTGGATGAGACTCTGCCTCCTCCCATGCTGGATCTGGACCTCGATCTGGGCCTGTTTGATTCCGACATCGACGGGTTGTCTCGCCCTCCGGTGGCGGCGGAGGTCGATATTCCCCTGGTGATGCCCGGTGATCACGAGTTCAAGGCGGCCGGGGCCGACGCAAGACACGTACTCGACGTCGACCAGATGTTGAGTTTTGACCTGCCGGAGGCCGGCATGGCTTCAGGGCCGCCCGGCATCAAGTCACGGTAATGGGCTGACCCCGAAGAGCTCCGGGTCCGACTAGAAGCGCTCGTGCGGTGCCAGGTAGCGCCACTGGCCGACCGGCAGATTGCCCAACATCACGTTGCCGATGCGCACGCGCTTGAGACCCACCACTTTCAGGCCGACCAGCTCGCACATGCGGCGAATCTGGCGCTTTTTGCCTTCCGTCAGCACAAAGCGCAGCTGCTCGGGGTTTTGCCATTCCACCTTGGCCGGTTTCAGGGCCTGGCCGTCCAGGCTCAGGCCGTGGCGCAGCTTGGCCAGCCCGTCGGGCGGGAACATCGCCTGCACATTGGTGGTGACGGGGTCGCCATCATTGATCTGCAGCAGGCGGTCCGGGCGGCCATCGGGTTCGATGAAGCCGATGTAGCTGACCCGCACCAGGTACTCTTTCTCCATCACCGAGTCTTCGCCAATCAGCTGGCGCGCGACGCGGCCGTCCTGCGTCAGCACCAGCAGGCCGATGGAGTCAATGTCCAGCCGCCCGGCGGGCACCAGGCTTTGCAGCTGCTTGGGGTGGAAGAAGAAACGGGCGTTGTCCTCGGTCCAGCGGTTTTGCGGCTGGATCAGGGTGATGGCGGGCAGATGGCCGTCTTCGGCCTGGCCGCTCACAATGCCCATCGGTTTGTTGAGCAGAATCGTGACCTGATTGGCCTGCTGGCCTTGGGCCTGCTTGTTGATTTCGATGCGCACATCGGGCGTGACCTGCATGCCCATGGTGGCGATCTCGCCATTGACCTTGACCCAACCGCGACCAATCCAGTCGTCGGCTTCGCGGCGTGACGCCAGGCCGAGCTCAGCCATGCGCTTGTTCAGGCGCAGGGTGCCGCCGGCGCCTGTTGCCCCCGTGCCAACGGTGGTGGATGGCACCCGACCAGGAGGCGGTGCGGCGCGGCGAAAGGAGGGGGGAGAATTGGAGGTTGTCATTTTGCTATTTATTTAGTAGCTACTTGCGCAGATTTGGCGAGGGCTAGAGGCTTATTTTATTCAAATTGTGACCAACCGGTAGCCCACCGCCGTTTCGGTCAGAAAATGCCGGGGCTGGGCCGGGTCGGTTTCCAGCTTTTGCCGCAGGTGGCCCATGTAAATCCGCAGGTAGTGGCTTTGCTCGGCGTGCGAGGGCCCCCACACCTCGCGCAGCAACTGGCGGTGCGTCAGCACCCGTCCCACGTTGGCGATCAACACCGTCAGCAGGCGGTACTCAATCGGGGTCAGATGCACCTCGGCGCCGCCGCGTCGCACCAGGCGCGCCTGCCGGTCCACCTCAACCTCGCCAAAGCGAAACAGCGGATCGGCCTCACTGGCGGCGTCGGCCGAGCCTTCCCCTGGCGCGGCGCGCGGTCGGCGCAGGTTGGCGCGTACCCGGGCCAGCAGTTCGCCCACGCCAAAGGGCTTGGTGAGGTAGTCGTCGGCCCCGGCATCGAGGGCTGCAATCTTGTCGGCTTCATCCGAGCGTGCCGACAGCACCACGATCGGCACGCCGGACCAGCCGCGCACGTCGCGGATCAGCTCCAGGCCGTCGCCGTCGGGCAGGCCCAGGTCCAGCACCAGCAAGTCGGGTTTGCGTGTCCCCGTTTCTGTCAGCCCTCTTTTGACCGAGTCGGCCTCAAACACCTGCCAGCCCTCGGCTTCGAGCGCAGCGCGCACAAAGCGGCGAATCTGGGGTTCGTCTTCAATGATGACGGCAACGGGGGCTGGCATGGCTGGGGTGGACGAGTTGGACTGGCGTTCAGGCATCAGGGAGGTCGGGCAGCTCCGGGGGCGGCTTGCGCGGCAGGGTCAGGATGAATTCTGCACCACCGCCCAAGGCCTGGGCCGCCGTGATGGTACCCCGGTGCGCTTCCACCACCGCCTTGCAGATGGCCAGCCCCAGGCCGACACCCGGCGTCGCCGATTCGGTCTTGCCGCGCGTGAACTTGTCAAACAGTGTTTGCTCCTGGTCTTTGCTGCCCGGCGGCAGGCCCGGCCCGTAGTCGCGCACGCTCAGCACCAGCGTGGTCGGCGTAACCCGGGCACTGAGCAGAATCGGCCGCGCCTGCGGCCCGGCAGCGCCCCCATATTTGGCCGCGTTCTCCAGCAGATTCACCAGTACCCGCTCCATCAGCGCCGCGTCGAACTCCACCAGTGGCAGCTCGGCCGGCACGTCGGTCTGTACCACCGCGTGGCCGAGTGCATGCTGGGCCGCCCGGATGGCGCTGCCGACCAGTTCTTCAACCGAATGCCAGTCACGGCGCAGATTGACCTGGCCGCTTTGCAGGCGCGCCATGTCCAACAGGTTGGTGACGAGCGCGTTGAGCTGGCGTGCTTCCTGGCTGATGGCGCGGGTCGTGGCGGCTTGGCTGCTGGCCAGCGGGGGGGCCGAGCGTTCGAGCGATTCCGCCAGCCCGACCAGCGCGGTCAGCGGGGTGCGCACGTCATGCGAAATGGCCGCCAGCAAGGCGTTGCGCAGGCTTTCGGATTCCATTTGCACCACCGCCGTTTGCGCCACTTCCACATAGTGCACCCGCTCAATCGCAATGGCGATCTGGCGCGCCAGTGTTTCCAGCTGCTGCACCTGTTCGGGAATCAGCAGCCAGCGCGGCTGCGCCGGCTGCAGCGCCAGCACGCCGCGAATCCGCATCGGCGCCTGCAGCGGCACGTAATGCCAGGCATGGGACGGCAGGGTGGCGGTGGCCAGGCCGGCGCGCTGGCCGTTGTGAAACGCCCAGTCGGCAATGCTGGCGTCAATCGAGGCTGGCAAATCGCTGGCCAGCGCCAGCTGGTCGTTGGCATCGGTCAGCAGCACCCGGGCCTGGCCGCCAAAGCTGCGCTGCACAGCTGCTTCGCCCAGCTCCACCACCTGGACGACCTGCAGCGCGGCAGACAGGTCCCGCGTCAACTCGAACAGGGCCTGGGCGCGCCGCTCTCGGCTGGCCGAGATGCTGGCCGAAAAACGCAGGCTGGCGGTGAGCTGGCCAATCAGCAGACCCACCGCCAGCATCACCGCAAACGTCACCAGGTATTGCACGTCGCTGACCGCAAACGAAAAGCGCGGCTGCACGAAAAACACATCGAATGAGGCCACGCCGAGCACGGCCGCCAGAATGGCCGGGCCACGCCCCAGCTTGACCGCCACCAGCACCACATACAGCAGGAACAGCATCACGATGTTGGCCAGGTCGATCCGGTATAGCAGCGGCCAGGCCAGCAGCGTGGTCAGCACGCAGCCGGCGCCGGCCCAGGCATAACGCGGCCAGGCGTCGCGCCACGGGACGGCCTCTTCCGCCTCGAGCCCGCTGCGCGGCACGGCCTGGGGCAAGCGCCGGGTGCTCTCGGTCCCGCCAACCTCGATGATGTCCAGCGCCGGGGCCAGGGTGGCGAGCTGGCGCGCGAGGGACGGGCGCAAAAGACGCCGCAGCGCCGGCCAGCGCCGTGCCCGGGGGCGGCCGGTCACCAGCGTGGCGCAGTTCAGGGTATCGGCCTGCCGCACCAGTTCGCCCGCCACGTCGTTGCCGGTCAACACGGCAGTGCTGCCCCCCAGTTCTTCCGCCAGCTTCAGCACGGCCAGCGTGCGGTCGCGCATCGCGGCGGGCAGGCGCTGCAGGGCGGGTGTTTCGACATAAGCCGCGTGCCAGCGCACGTTGAGCTGGCCGGCCAGCCGTGCGGCGCTACGCACCGCATGTTCGGCCCCTTCCTGCGGGCCGACGCAGGCGAGGATGGCGCCGGAGGTGTTCCAGGCCGACGCGCTGGCGAGGGCCTGGCTACCGCCGGCTTGCGACTGCTCGATGCGGTAGCTGCGCACGTCGTCTTCCACATGTTCGGCGGTGCGGCGCAGGGCAATCTCGCGCAGGGCGATCAGGTTGCCCTTGCGGAAAAAGTTCTGCGCCGCGCGTTCGGCCTGCTGCGGCAGATAGACCTTGCCAGCCTTGAGGCGTGCCAGCAGCTCATCCGGCGTGACGTCGACCAGGATGATTTCGTCCGCGCGGTCCAGCACGGTGTCGGGCACGGTCTCCTGCACGCGGATGCCGGTGATGGCGCCCACCGTGCCATTCAGGCTTTCCAGATGCTGGACATTAATGGCGCTCCACACGTCAATGCCCGCATCCAGCAACTCCTGCACGTCCTGCCAGCGTTTGGGATGGCGCGAGCCCTCGACATTGCTGTGCGCCAGCTCATCAACCAGCAACACGGCCGGGTGGGCGGCCAGGGCGGCGTCCAGGTCAAATTCATACAGGGTGCGGCCGCGGTAGGGCACCTCGCGTTGAGGTAGCTGTTTGAGCCCGGCCAGCAATTCGGCGGTTTCACTGCGGCCATGGGTTTCGATCACGCCGACCAGCACCTCGCGTCCGGCCACCTGCTCACGCTGGGCGGCATTGAGCATGGCGTAGGTTTTGCCCACGCCGGCGCCGGCGCCGAAGTAAATGCGCAGCTTGCCGACGCGTGCGTCTTCGCCGCGGATTTGCGCCAGCAGCTGATCGGGGTCCGGGCGGGATTCGTGGGTGTAAGCCAAAGGGGGGGTCTTTCGTGTCAAACAGGGCGTGCAGCGAAGGGTAGCACCTTGGCGTAGGCAACGATGCCGCCAATCTGGCCATTCGGCAAACAGCTCAGGATGCGGTCGATCACGGTGTCGCCCCGTCCGGCGGGAAAACGGACTTCCAGCTTGACCCTCGCGTCTTTGTGCATTGGCGAGCAGCGAACAATGGCCGTGTCAGGGCAGGCCTGCAAGGCTTGGCGGGCCCGCCACGCATCCTTGCTCGCAACCACTACATTCATCAGCTCGAAGCGTTTGGTCGCAAGCGCAATTGGGGCCGGATGCGGGTCGACAAAAGTCAGGGCATGACCACGGTACGCAGCGCGTGCAGCCGGAAAAGCCAGAACGGAAAGAAAATTCATCGTGAACTCCAGCGTGCTGTTGATAGAAAGCACGATGGGAAAAGGATAGAAATCACGCCGTAAAAACGGGGATAAAACCTCTCGGTGCGGTGTAAAGAAAGCGTTAAGGCCGCAGTGCGTCTGGGCGTGCGGGTGGAGATGCGGTCCCCCGCAAATGCGCTTTGCTCCCACGCTCACGTCCGATGCCGTTCCCGTCGCTTTTTCGAGCGATCCTGCCAACGGCCGATGCCCCACGCCAGCACCAGCGGAACGCACACAGCGGCCAGTGCGTACAAGAGCGTTCCCAAGTCAGAGCCCATGGATCATGCGTGCCGTGGCGAGCCGATGTGGGTTTAGCGAATGGCTTCAAGTGCCAGATTGAGCTGGAGCACATTCACGCGCGGCTCACCCAAAAAGGGCAGGAGCGGTGGTTCGGTCTGCTGCGCCACCAGGCTCTGCACCTTGTCGGTTGGCAAGCCGCGCGCCTTGGCCACGCGGGCTACCTGAAAGTTTGCCGCAGCCGGGCTGATGTGCGGGTCCAGTCCGCTGGCGGAAGCTGTGACCAGGTCCACCGGCACCGGTGCCGTGTTGCCCGGATCAGCGGCGCGCAAGGCTTCAATGCGGCCCTTGATGGCGTCGGTCAACGCCGGGTTCAGCGGGCCCTGGTTGGAACCACTGGACGCCGAGGCGTTGTAGGGCATGGGGCCGGTGGCCGAAGGGCGGCCCCAGAAATGCTGGGGTTCACTGAAGTTTTGGCCGATCAGGCTGGAGCCGACCGGCTTGCCATCACGCAGAATCAGGCTACCGCCCGCCTGCGTCGCAAACAATGACTGCGCCACACCGGTCACCAGCAGGGGGTAGGCCACACCGGTTACCAACGTGAGGATGAAGAACAGCACGAGTGCCGGACGAAGAATGTTTTTCATGAGAGTTCCTTTCAATTTGTTGCTAGGGCAGCCAGGCATCAGGCCAGATGCAACGCCACCAGCAACAGGTCAATCGCCTTGATGCCGATAAAGGGCACGATCAGTCCGCCCAAACCGTAAATCAGCAGGTTGCGGCGCAGCAGCATGGCCGCGCCCATGGCCCGGTACTTGACGCCCTTGAGCGCCAGCGGGATCAAAAACATGATGATCAGCGCGTTGAAAATCACCGCCGACAAAATGGCCGATGATGGACTGCCCAGACGCATCACGTTGAGGGCCGCCAGCTGCGGGTAGGTGGTCACGAATATTGCCGGAATGATGGCGAAATATTTGGCCACGTCGTTGGCAATCGAGAAGGTGGTGAGCGAGCCGCGTGTCATCAGCAAGGCCTTGCCGGTCTCCACCACCTCCAGCAACTTGGTCGGGTTCGAATCCAGATCGACCATGTTGCCGGCTTCCTTGGCGGCCTGGGTGCCGCTGTTCATCGCCACCGCCACATCGGCCTGGGCCAGCGCCGGCGCGTCGTTGGTGCCGTCGCCGGTCATGGCCACCAATCGGCCCTCGGCCTGGTACTGGCGAATCAGCTTGAGTTTGTCCTCCGGCGTGGCCTCGGCCAGAAAATCATCGACACCGGCCTCGGCTGCAATCGCCGCCGCCGTGAGCTTGTTGTCGCCGGTGATCATGATGGTCTTGATACCCATGCGACGCAGTTCCATGAAGCGCTCTTTGATGCCGGCCTTGACAATGTCCTTCAGCTCCACGATGCCGAGCACGCTGTTGCCATCGCTCACCGCCAGCGGCGTGCTGCCGCGGCGCGAGACTTCATCGGCGGCCCGGATGACTTGCGCGGGGAGGCCGCCGCCCAGCGACTCAATGTGTTTGCGGATCGCATCCACGGCACCCTTGCGCAGCTGGCGCATGCTGCCGTCACTGTTTTTGACATCGACACCGCTCATGCGGGTCTGCGCCGTGAACGGCACTTCATGGCTTTCCCCCACCAGCGGCTCGACCGCACCAAGGCGTTGGGCCAGCGTGACGATGCTGCGGCCCTCCGGCGTCTCATCGGCCATCGACGCCTGCACGGCAACGATCGCGAGTTGCGCCTCGGTCACGCCGGGGGCGGGCAAAAAAGTGGCGGCCTGCCGGTTGCCATGGGTGATGGTGCCGGTCTTGTCCAGCAGCAGCACATCCACATCACCGGCCGCTTCCACGGCCCGGCCCGAGGTGGCAATCACATTGGCCTGCATCATGCGGCTCATGCCAGCCACCCCCACCGCCGACAGCAAACCGCCGATGGTGGTGGGAATCAGGCACACCAGCAAGGCGATCAGCGCGGTGAGGCTGACCACGGTGCCAGCACCAGACGCACCGACGCTGAAAACAGAGAACGGCAGGAGCGTGACCGTGACGATCAGGAACACGATGGTTAGCGCCACCAGCAAAATCGTCAGCGCGATTTCATTCGGTGTTTTCTGGCGTTTGGCGCCTTCGACCATGCTGATCATGCGGTCCAGAAACGACTCGCCCGGATTGACCGTGATGCGCACCACCAGCCAGTCAGACAACACACGGGTGCCGCCCGTGACCGACGAAAAATCGCCGCCCGATTCGCGGATCACCGGGGCCGATTCGCCGGTGATGGCGCTCTCGTCCACGGTGGCCACGCCTTCGATGACTTCGCCATCGAGCGGAATCATGTCGTCTGCATCAACGAGCACGACATCGCCTTTTCTCAGGTTTTCGGCCTGCTCGGGCAACCAGGTCGTACCGTGGAAAATCTTGTTGACGGGGTCCTTGAACTTTTTGGCCCAAGTACTTTTCTTCAGGCTGCGCAGCGAAGCGGCCTGCGCCTTGCTGCGTCCTTCGGCCAGTGCTTCGGCGAAGTTGGCAAACAGCACGGTGAACCAGAGCCAGAGCGAGACACCCAGGATGAAGCCCGCCGACTCTTCTCCCTGCCCCTGCAGGGCCAACAGGCCCAGCAAGGTCGTCAGGATGCTGCCGATGTAGACCACAAACATCACCGGGTTGCGCCATTGGACCTGCGGGCTCAGTTTGGTGAAAGACGCCACGATGGCCGGCTTGAGCAGCACCGGATCAAGGAGCGTGAGAGAGGTTTTCGTTTTCATAGCATTGACTCGACTTTTCTTGTTCGGCGGTTCAGTGACCGGGCCACAGCATCAGGTGCTCGACCACCGGGCCCAGCGCCAGCGCCGGGACGTAATTGAGCAGACCCACCATCAGGACAGTGCCAATCAGCAGGGTCACAAACAGCGGACCATGGGTCGGCATGGTGCCGGCCGTGACGGGCAGGCGTTTTTTGGCGGCCAGGGCTCCGGCAATCGCCAGCACCGGCACGATCACGCCGAAGCGGCCCAGCCACACGGCCAGTCCCAGCAGCGTGTTGTAGAACGGCGTGTTGGCGGACAGCCCGGCAAAAGCGCTGCCGTTGTTGTTGGCGGCTGAGCTGAAGGCATAAAGAATTTCTGACAAGCCATGGGCGCCGGGGTTGGCAATGCCGGCCCTGCCGGCGCCGGCCAGCACGGCAATCGCCGTGCCGGTCAGCACCAGAATCGGCGTCGCCAGAATGGCGATCGAGGTCAGCTTCATCTCATGCGCCTCGATCTTCTTGCCCAGGTACTCTGGCGTGCGCCCAATCATCAGGCCCGAAATGAACACCGCCAGAATGGCAAAGATCAGCATGCCGTACAGGCCGCTGCCGACGCCGCCAAACACCACTTCGCCCAGCTGCATCATCACCATGGGCACCATGCCGCCCAGCGGCGTGAAGGAGTCGTGCATGGCGATCACCGCGCCGCACGAGGCGGCGGTGGTGATCACCGCAAACAGGCTGGAGGCGTTGATGCCGAAGCGGGTTTCCTTGCCTTCCATATTGCCGCCGGACTGCAGGCTGCTGGTGGCTTGGTCCACGCCCAGCGCGCCGATCAGCGGATTGCCGGCCTGCTCGGCCGGTGTGATGGCGATCACGGCAATCACAAACATCACCGTCATCGCCGCCAGCACGGCCCAGCCCTGGCGCTGGTCGCCGACCTCGCGACCGAAAGCAAAGCACAAGGCGGCGGGGATCAGGAAAATCGCCAGCATCTGCAGCAAGTTGCTCAGCGCGGTCGGATTTTCATAAGGATGGGCCGAGTTGGCATTGAAGAAACCGCCGCCGTTGGTGCCAATCATCTTGATGGCTTCCTGCGACGCGACCGGGCCCATGGCCAGTGTCTGTGTGCTGGTCTTCAGGTTTTGCAAAACCGGGTTGCCTTTGTCGTCTTTCAGGGCCTGACCGTCGGGGTCATTTTTGGGCACTTGGTAGCTGGTGGCCTCCAGGGTCGTCACGTCTTTGTAGGCGTCAAAATTCTGGATCACGCCCTGGCCCACCAGGAACACGGCGAACACGAGGGACAGCGGTACCAGCAGCCAGGTTGTGATACGCGTCACGTCTACCCAGAAGTTGCCGATGACGCCGGTCGAGCGCGCCGCAAAGCCGCGAAACAGGGCGAACACCACGGCGATGCCGGTGGCCGCCGAGAAAAAGTTCTGCACCGCGAGCGCTAGCATCTGCGTCAGGTAGCTCATGGTGGCTTCACCACCATAACCCTGCCAGTTGGTGTTGGTGACAAAGCTGAGGGCGGTGTTGAACGCCGAATCCGGCGACACGGCGACCATGCCGGCCGGATTGAGCGGCAGCCAGACCTGCAAGCGCTGCAGCGCATAAACCACCAGCACGCCCAAGGCATTGAAGGCCAGCACGGCCAGCGCGTAGTGCGACCAGTTCATGGACTCCTTCGCGGAGGTGCCCGCGAGACGGAACAGCGGCGCTTCGACCCGCTGCATCCACAGCGGCACATTGCCAGAACTCAGGCGCGCCAGCCAGATGCCGAGCGGCCAGGCCGCCACAAGCAAAAGCCCGAGGAAAAGGGCCAACAAGCCCCATGAGGAAGTACTCATCAAAACTCCTCAGCGCGGATCAGCGCATAAACCAGATAGGCGAGCAGCAGGACTGCGCACATGCCGCCAAAACCGTAAAGAACCTCCAGGCTGATCATGAGCGGCCTCCGGCTGGTTTTTCGAGCTTTTTAAAACCCCAGACCAGCAAGACCATCAGGCCCCACAGTCCGGCGGCGGCGGCGACAAACACGATATCCATGAGCTACTCCTGATTCAAATGAATGAGGGGAGTGTGGAGACCGGCGCGTAAAAACGGGGATGAGATTGATCTACCGGCTGTAAAAAAACTGTAAATGCGGGCGTTTTCGTCGGGCGAATGCGAGCGAAAACTGTTTGTAGGTGGCGGCCCCAGCCAAGCGCAACCCAATTGCCTAACGCAAACCGGACCTGTCGTGCTGCGCAGCAAGCAGCGTTGCTTCCACACGGCTGCGCACCTGCAACTTCTGCAGGATATTGGTGACGTAATGTTTGATGGTCTTTTCTGACAGAAAAATGCGTTCTCCGATTTCCCGGTTCGTCATGCCGGCGCCGATCAGGCCGAGGATTTCGCGTTCGCGCTCCGTCAATTCCTGCAAGGGATCGGGTGCCTGGCCCTGGGTCAGTGACACCAGCATTTCTGCGGCGAGCGAAGGCGACACATAAACTTCACCGTTGGCGGCTGTACGCACCACACGCGTGAGCTCACGGGCGGAAACCCCTTTCAGCACATAGGCCCGGGCGCCGGCCTTGAAGGCCGCAAACAGTTTGTCCTTGTCTTCCGAGACGGTCAGCATCACGATCGTGGTGGCGGGACAGGCCGTGGTGATCTTCTCGGCCGTGACCAGTCCGTTCCAGCCCGGCATGCTGATATCGAGCAGCACGACGTCGGGCAGTAGTTCTCGCGCCAGCCTCAATGCTTCTTCGCCCGATGCCGTCTCGCCCACCACGGTCAGTCCGGGATCCGAGTCCAGAGAATGCACCACGCCTTGCCTGAACAAGGGATGGTCATCGACCACCAGAACGCGAATCTGCTCATTCATAGTTCATCTCCGGTACGACCAAGGGCAAATTTACCCGGATCAGGGTTCCCAAGCCAGGCATGCTCTGCAAATCGAATGAGCCACCCAGAATCTCCACCCGTTCGCGCATGCCCACCAGACCGAGGTGTCCCACCTTGACCGCCGCGTGCGGATCGAAGCCGGGGCCCTTGTCGCTGATTTCAACCAGCAGGCGACTGTCTTCAGACCTGATTTCGACCCGTTGTGCGGCGCCTGCGGCGTGCCGAAACCCGTTGGCGAGCGATTCTTGGAGCAGTCGGTACAAAGCGATTTTGACTGGCAGCGAGGCCGCCGTGTTGATGTCGGCCACCACCAGCGCGACTTTTGCCCCGGTCTTGCTTTCGTAGTCCCGTACCGCCCGGGCAGCGATCTCGTTCAGGGTTAGCGGATCAATTTCTGGCAAATGCAGGCCGGCGCAAATCGAGCGCAAATCGGCAAGCGCCGACTCGATGGCGGAATGGATCGGGCGCAATGCCGTAGCGGCCGACTGCCGCTCCTGCTCCCCGCCTGGGCGTTTTGAGCAGAGGTCACTGATGGAGTCAAACCGCATCAGGGCAAAACCCAAATCCTGGCCGGGGCCATCATGCAAATCCGCAGCTATGCGGCGCAGAAAAGTTTCATTGAGGGCCGTCGTGCTCGCCGCCGCTCGCCGCACCCGGTCATGCAGTTGTTCGTTCTGGGTGTTCAAGGCGGTCAGCTGCGCCAGCTTGTCATTGAGTTCGCGTCGTTGCCGGTCAATGGTCTGGCTACCCCGACGCACCAGAAGAAACAACAGCAAATACATCACCGCGGTGGTTAGCGCCACCACCAGCCAACTTTGGCGCTGCTCAGCGGCGGACTCGTGCATCACTTCATCCACCCGCTGATAGAACTCGGCAACCGCAATCACTGACCCCAGCCCCAGCGCATGGATCGGCGTGTAGGTTTCGATCAGGCGCGGCCATTTGTGGGCCTCTGCTGCATTTTCGGCTGCGTTCAGCTCGCTGACCTCCGAATGCACCCGGCCGGCGAGCGCCTCCGCCAAGCCTTCTCCAATCGGAAACGATTGTCCAATCAGCGAGGCATCGGCGCTGTACAGGATGCGACCATCCGGCCGCCATATTTTGAAAGCAACGATGCGCTTGCCCAGCGGTGTTTGGGTCAGCAATGCACTCAACGCTACCCGGTCCGCAGCACGCAGATCGTCCGAACTGAGCAGACTTTGCACATGCGGCGCGACAAAGCTGTCGACGTACAGCCCGGTTACCCCGCCCATACGATGCACGACACTTTCTTCGACCTGCTTGCCGATCAGGGAGCCGATCACCATCATCCCGGTCAGCAAAACTGGAAAACTGATCAAAAGGAACTGGCGCGACAGGCTGGAACGGATAAAGGCAATCACGATAAATTCTCCTGGCTTCAGCGTAGCACTCGGCATGCGGCATAACAAATGACAGGGGCTAAATAGGGACCAAGGTCTGATGATTTAGCGACCAACGACGGCCTGAAATCGCGACCAGCGACCGTCGTTTATGAAGCCCCCCTTGCCTAAACTGAAACCAAGAGAACTGCAGCTGGATCGGCAAAGAAGCAAACCGGTACTTCACCGAGGCCAGCAGACACGAAACGCAGGCGTAGTTCTCTTGTTTGCAACTTCACTCATTTAAGGAGATTTATCATGTTGACACAGACCAAAATTGCTTTCCTGATCAGTGCCCTGGTCGCAGGGACTACATTCGCCAGTTCTGCCTCGGCTACGTCAGTAGCGGATCAGCCGATCGCGCGCGAAGCCAGTGAAGGCGCACGCGGCGAGGGCGGCAAAAAAGGCGGCCACCCCGCCATTGAAACCAAAGAGCAATTGGCGCGCAACGGCGCTGACGACGCTGCCGGTGATGACCACGGTGGCCGCCGCGGTGGGCGGAGTGGGCGCGGTGGACGTGGTTAATTCCGCTTCAAACTAAACCCCGAAATGCGTTCCGGGCGAGAGCCGGGAACGCATTTTTTCAGATGTGAAACTCAATCGGCTGACGACCTGCGTTGGAAGCCCCAGACCAGCAAGAACATCAGGCCCCACAGTCTGGCTGCTGCGGCGATAAACACGATATCCATGAGCTACTCCTGATTCAAATGAATGAGGGGGTGTGCTGACCGGGGCGTAAAAACGGGGATGAGATTGATCAAGTGGCTGTAAAAAAGCCGCAATGGGTAAGCATTGTCAGCCTGCTGATGCTTGTCAAATTGCTATTATTTTAATAGCTTTATGCGATTGATTGGTGGGCGCTAGAGGCTAGTTTTATGTAAAAAATTCAGGGCTACGCGTCACCCTGCCCGTCTTGCACGTGGCTACCAAGTTCGAGCAACAAACTATCTCGGGTTTCCACCAATACACAAACCGTCAGCGTCCTTCATAATTAGTTCGTCGTCCTTACTAAGTGCATCGTATTGCATGGACGGGAGCGCGATGGCTCATGTGAGTCGTTCATAACCACAGGCCTGACACAGGCCAACTGACTGGAGACAAAGATGAAACTGAAGACTACCCTGACCGCACTGGCGCTGAGTCTGGCCGCTGCGGGTGCATTTGCCCAATTGACGGTTGGCGTCAGCTGGTCGAATTTCCAGGAAGAGCGCTGGAAGACCGACGAAGCCGCCATCAAGACCCAGCTGGAAAAAATGGGCGCCAAGTACATCAGCGCGGACGCCGCCGGTTCGCCCGAAAAACAATTGGCCGACATCGACGGCCTGATGGCCAAGGGCGCCAAGGTCCTGATCGTGCTGGCCATGGACAAAGACGCCATCCTGCCGGCCGTGAACAAGGCCAACAAGCAAAAAGTGCCTGTTGTCGCCTACGACCGCCTGATCGAGGCCCCCGGCGTGTTCTACATCACCTTTGACAACAAGGAAGTAGGCCGCATGCAGGCGCGCGCCGTGTTCAAGGCACAGCCCAAGGGTAACTACGTGATGATCAAGGGTTCGCCGACCGATCCCAACGCCAACTTCCTGCGCGAAGGCCAGCAGGAAATCATTGCCGCCGCCGTGAAGAAGGGCGACATCAAGATCGTCGGCGAGGAATACACCGAGGGCTGGAAGCCCGAAGTCGCACAGAAAAACATGGAGCAGATCATCACCAAGACGGGCGGCAAGATTGACGCCGTGGTGGCCTCCAATGACGGCACCGCCGGTGGCGTGGTGGCGGCACTGAGCGCCAAGGGCATCAAGGGCATTCCCGTGTCGGGCCAGGACGGCGACTTCGCCGCGCTGAACCGCGTGGCCCTGGGCTCGCAGACCGTGAGCGTCTGGAAGGACGCCCGTGACTTGGGCATGCAGGCCGCGCAAGCCGCTGTTTCGCTGGGCGGCGGCAAAAAGGTGGCGGGCGCCACCTCCTGGAACGGCGGCGAGAAGAAGATTGCCCTGCAGGCGCAATTCCTCAAGCCCGTGCCGATCACCCGCGACAACCTGGATCTGGTGGTGAAAGCCGGCTGGATCAAGAAAGAAGAACTCTGCAAGGGCGTGACCGGCGACGTCGCCGTCTGCAAGTAATACCGGCCCTTCAGCAACCTCCTCCTGGTCTGCGCAGGCAGGCCGGGTAAGCCGCCCACTCACATGAATTCCCCTCTTCAAACCCTGCGCAAGGCGCCCATCGACTGGCGGCTGGTGTTCATGGCGCTGGTGCTGGCCGTGCTGGCCGGCACGTTCCACATTTTTTCGGACGGCATCTTCCTGTCGCCGGAAAACCTCTACAACATTGCCCAGCAGACCGCAGTCGTGGGCATCGTGTCCACGGTCATGGTGCTGGTGATCGTGGCCCGTCATATCGATCTGTCGGTGGGCTCGGTGATTGGCTTTGTCGGCGTGCTGATCGCCTACCTGCAGTACACCCTGGGCTGGTCCTGGCCGGCGGCCTCGCTGGCTGGCCTGGGCGCGGCCGTGCTGGTCTCCCTCTACCAGGGCTGGCTGACCGCCATGCTGGGCGTGCCGTCCTTCGTGGTCACGCTGGGCGGCTTGATGTCCCTGCGCGGCGCCGCTTTTCTGGTGGCCGATGGCAAGACCCAGCCGCTCACGGACGAGACCTTTTTGCAACTCGGCGGAGGCTATGACGGCGCCATCGGTGTTACCGCCACTTGGGTGCTGGGCGCGCTGGTTTGCCTGGCCTTAGTGGCGCGCGCCGCGCTGCGCCGGCGCGCCGCTGCCCGGCACGACATGCCTTTGCAAGCCCTGTGGGTGGACGCGTTGCGGGTGGCCGTACCGATGCTCTTGGTGCTGGCGTTTGCCGCCGCCATGAACCGCTACCAGATTCCCAACAAAGACGCGCCCCAGGGCATTCCGGTGCCGGTGCTGATCTGGGCCGCGGTGGCGGTGGCGGTGTCGTTCATCAGCCAGCGGACCCGCTTTGGCCGCTATGTCTACGCCATGGGCGGCAACCCCGACGCCGCCGCGCTGGTGGGCATTCCGGTCAAGCGTGTCACGCTTATGTTGTTTGCCCTGCTGGCGGTGCTCATCACCATCGCCGCCATCGTGTCGGTGGCCCGGCTCAATGCCGGCACCAACTCGCTGGGCACCGGCATGGAGCTGTTCGTGATCGCGGCGGCCGTGATCGGCGGCACCGCGCTAGCCGGGGGCAGCGGCACCATCATCGGCTCGGTGCTGGGCGCGCTCATCATGCAGTCGCTCGACAGCGGCATGCTGCTGCTGGATGTGTCGATTGGCAAACGCATGGTCATCATCGGGCAGGTGCTGATCGTCGCCGTCGTGTTTGACGTGCTCTACCGCAAGTGGGCGCAGGAGAATTGATATGCAGCCCCTCGTGGAACTCAAAGACATTCGTAAGGCCTTTGGCGGCGTGCACGCCGTGGAGGACGTCAACCTGAATCTGTATGCCGGCGAGGTGGTGGCCTTGCTGGGCCACAACGGCGCGGGTAAATCGACGCTCATGAAAATGCTGGCCGGCGCCTACCCGATCGACTCGGGCGAGGTTCGCATCAGCGGGCAACAGGTCCACATCCGCACCCCGGCGCAGGCCCAGCTGCTGGGCATCGAGACCATCTACCAGACGCTGGCCTTGGCCGACAACCTGGACGCCGTGGCGAATCTGTTCCTGGGGCGGGAAAAAATGACCGCCTGGAATACGCTGGACGACTATTTCATGGAGGCCCAGGCGCGCAAGGTGTTTGGGCGCCTGAACAAGAACTTCACCAACATCCACACCCCGGTGCGCCGCCTCTCGGGCGGCCAGCGCCAGGTGGTGGCGATCTCGCGCGCCATCTATTTCAACGCCCGCATCCTGATCATGGACGAGCCCTGCGCCGCCCTGGGGCCGGAAGAAACCGCCATGGTGGCCAATCTGGTGCTGCAACTGAAAGCCGAAGGCGTGGGTATTTTCCTGATCACGCACGACATGCACGACGTGTTTACCCTCAGCGACCGCCTCGCGGTCATGAAAAACGGCTGCCTGGTGGGCACCTACCGCACGGCGGACCTGAACGAGGACCAGGTTCTGGGCATGATCATCGCTGGCAAACAACCCGAAGGAAAGACGCAGGCCCCGCAGCGCGGCGCCTGATCCTTCCCCCTTGAACATGAAGACCACCGGCGACCAACAACTTGTCAAGCGCATCAACCGCAGCGTGCTGCTGCGCCTGCTGCGCGCCCATCCCGGCTTGTCGCGGGCGCGGCTGGCCGGCGAGAGCGGCTTGACCAAATCCACCGTCAGCCTGCTGGTGCGCGAACTCATCGACGAAGGCTGGCTGACCGAGACCGGCCTCACCGCGGCCAGCGGGCTGGGGCGGCCCTCCACGCCGCTGCAGATCGACGCCCGCACGCGTGGCCTGATTGGCGTCGAAATTGCCGTGGAAGCGTTGCGCGTGGTGACCGTCTCCCTGCTGGGGCAAGTCCTGTGGACGGTGGAAGAGCCGCTGGACAGCACCCAACCGCCGGCCGTATGCCGCCAGAGCGCCGCCCTGGTGGCGCGGGCCTATGCCGAGATGGCGGCGCAGGGGCGCCAGCTCTCGGGCGTGGGCATTGGCCTGCCCGGCGCCTTCGACGACGCCACCGGCGTGGTGCGCTTTGCGCCCAACCTGGGCTGGCGCAACGTGGATTTTTTACCGCAAATCACCCAGGCGCTGACCCTGGCAGGCTTGCCCGACGTGCCGGTGCATGTGCAAAACGAAGCCGACACCGCCGCCCTGAGCGAGTACGAATTTTCCGAAGACGAGGCGCAGAACTCGCTGATCTTCGTGACCTGCGGCACGGGCGTGGGCGCGGGCATTGTGCTCAACGACCGGCTGTTCACGGGCATGCAGGGCATGGCCGGTGAAATCGGCCACAGCATTCTGCAGGTGGACGGCCCTTTGTGTTCCTGCGGGCGGCGCGGCTGCGCCGAAACCTTCATTGGTGCGCGCGCGCTGGCTCGGATGGTTGATACCAGGCGTGGCGGGTATTACCTGGGGGTGCTGCTGCAGAACCTGTGGACGACCTTCAACCCCGGCTCGCTGGTGGTGGGCGGGTCGTCCTGCGAGCGCTACCCCGGCATCGTCACGATCGCGCAGGACACCCTGCAGGCGTATGCCGCCAGCGCCGGCATGGAGGCACCGACGGTGCGCGCCGCGCGCCATGGCCTGCTGGCCTCGGCGGTCGGGGCGGCGGCGCTGGTGCTGCACCAGTACCTGCGCCCCATGCATCCACGCGCTCACCCCCTGGCCACTTAACCCACAACCCTAGGCAAATCATGTTTCTCGGAATCGATGTCGGCACGTCAGAAGTCAAGGCGCTGCTCCTGGCGTCCAGCCACCAGGTGATCGGCTCGGCCGGCGCCGTGCTGGCGGTGTCACGGCCCCAGCCCGGCCACAGTGAGCAGCAGCCGCAGGACTGGTGGCATGCCACCCAGGCCGCCCTGGCCCAGTTGCGCCAGGACCACCCCCAGGCGTACGGCGCGGTCCGGGCCATCGGCCTGTCCGGGCAAATGCATGGCGCCGTGTTGCTGGACGCGCAGGACCAGGTGCTGCGCCCGGCCATTTTGTGGAACGACACCCGCGCGGCGCAGGAATGCACCGACATGATGGCGGAACTGCCCGGCCTGCCGGCGCTGGCGGGCAGCCTGGCCATGCCGGGCTTCACCGCGCCCAAATTGCGCTGGGTGGCGCGCCACGAGCCCGACATTTTCAAGCGCATCGCCAAGGTGTTGCTGCCCAAGGACTATGTGCGCCTGATGCTGACGGGCGACTATGTGACCGACATGTCGGACGCCAGCGGTACCCTGTGGCTTGATGTGCAGCAGCGCCGCTGGTCTGACGCGCTGCTGGCGCTTACCGGCCTGAGCCAAGCCCACATGCCCCGTCTGGTGGAGGGCTGCGAGGCCGGCGGCACCCTGAGCGCCGACGTGGCGAGGACGCTGGGCCTGCCGCCCGGCATCGTGGTGGCCGGGGGGGGCGGGGACAACGCCGCCAGCGCCGTCGGCATGGGCGCGGTCGACGCGGGCCAGGGCTTTTTGTCACTGGGCACCAGTGGCGTCCTGTTCGTGGTCACGCCCAGCTACCAGCCCAACGCCGCCAGCGCCACCCACGCGTTTTGCCACGCACTGCCCGGGCGCTGGCACCAGATGAGCGTCATGCTGTCAGCGGCCAGTTCGCTGCAATGGTTGAGCGGCTTGCTGGGCGCGTCGTCGGAAGGTACCCTGGCGGCGCAAGCCGAGGTCTTGACGTTGGCGCAACGGGCCGCCGCGCCTCTTTTCCTCCCCTACCTGGGCGGCGAGCGCACGCCGCACAACGACGCCAACGTGCGCGGCAGTCTGCATGGCCTGAGTTTTGAGACCGACGCAGCGCGTCTGGCTTATGCGGTGATGGAAGGCGTGACTTTTGGCCTGCGCGACGGTCTGGCGGCGCTGATCGCCGCGGGCAGCGCCGTGCAGCGCCTGTCCCTGGTCGGTGGCGGCGCGCGCAGCGCCTTGTGGGCGCAGCAACTGGCCTCCAGCCTGAATGTTGAGATCGTCACCCACGGCAGCTCCGCCGTCGGTGGCGCACAGGGAGCCGCACGACTGGGCTGGCTGGCCACAGGCGCCAGCCAGCAGGCCGTGTGCCTGAGCCCGGCGGTGGAGCACATCTACCGCCCCGAGGCCGACGAGCAGGACATGCTGGCCGCCCGCTACACGCGCTTTCGGGCGCTCTACACCCCGACGCCGGCCGCCATCGGCTGAGTCCGCTCATCCATCCCCTTCATCCTATTTGACTGGAAAACCTATGACCTCCTATTTTTCAAACATCGCCCCCATCGCCTTTGAAGGCAACGACTCCCACAACCCCCTGGCCTTCAAGTGGTACGACAAAGACCGCTTGGTGCTGGGTAAGCGCATGGCGGAGCATCTGCGCTTTGCCGTGTGCTACTGGCACAGCTTCTGCTGGAATGGGTCGGACCCGTTTGGCGGCGACACCTTCGAGCGCCCCTGGCAGCACATGGCCGACCCCATGGACGCCGCCAAGGCCAAAGCCGATGTGGCGTTTGAATTCTTCGCCAAACTGGGTGCGCCTTACTACTGCTTTCACGACCGCGACGTGGCCCCCGAAGGTGCCACGCCGCGTGACAGCGTGAACCACCTGCACGAGATGGTCGATGTACTCGCTGCCAAACAGGCGTCCACCGGTATGAAGCTGCTATGGGGCACGGCCAATCTGTTCAGCCACCGCCGCTTCATGTCAGGTGCGGCCACCAACCCCAATCCCGAAATCTTTGCTTTGGCTGCCTTGCAAGTCAAGGAGGCCATGGACGCCACGCTCAAGCTGGGCGGCGAAAACTATGTGCTGTGGGGTGGTCGCGAAGGCTACGAGACCCTGCTCAATACCCGCATCGGCCAGGAACTCGACCAGATGGGCCGCTTCATGAACATGGTGGTGGAGTACAAGCACAAGATCGGCTTCAAGGGCACCATCCTGATCGAGCCCAAGCCGCGCGAACCCACCAAGCATCAGTACGACTACGACGTGTCCTCGGTCTACGCCTTCCTGTGCCGCTACGGCCTGGAGAAGGAAATCAAGGTCAACATCGAAGCCAACCATGCCACGCTGGCGGGCCACAGTTTCGAGCACGAAATCGCCACCGCCACCGATCTGGGGATTTTTGGCTCGATTGACATGAACCGGGGCGACATGCAGTGCGCCTGGGACACCGACCAGTTCCCCAACAATATTCCCGAGACCGCGCTGGCGATGTACCTGATTTTGCAGGCCGGTGGCTTCACCACCGGCGGCATCAACTTTGACAGCAAGGTGCGCCGCCAGTCGATTGACCCGCAAGACATGTTCTACGGCCATATCGGTGCCATGGATGTGTCGGCCCGTGCCTTGCTGATTGCCGAAAAAATGATGCTTGACGGGCGCTTTGCCCAATTCAGGCAAGACCGCTACGCGGGCTGGACAAGCCCTTTTGGCCGGGATGTGCTGGACGGAAGAATGTCGCTCGACGCCGTCGCCGCGCAGGTGCTGGCCCGCAATGTCGATACGCGCCCAGTCTCGGGACGCCAGGAAAATCTGGAAAACCTGCTGAACGCGTTCATCTGATCCTCGCCGCTCGCTTGAGCGGCGGATTTCCCGGCAAAATCGGGCCGCGATGCGGCGGTAAATCGATCGTGGACGAGGTGGATAAGGCCTCCAGCGGCAAATACACAATCGAGCTCTTTTCCAACGGCTCGCTGGGCGACCAGCCCAAGGCGGTGCAGATGCTCAAGTCCGGCGAGATCGACGTGGCCGAGTTCAGTTCGGCGCCCTTGTCGGATGTGGTGCCGGGGCTCGCTTTTTCTACTGCGCCAACAAACCCATAGGCAAAGGCTCCGATTTGGTGGGGCAGACCATCCGCGTGCAGCAGTCCGAGAATTTGTATCAACATGGTGAAGCTGCTGGGCGCCACGCCGATGGCCTTGCCGTATAAAGAGGTGCAGGATGCCTTGCAACAGAAGAAGGTCGATTGCGCCGAGAACAACATGCCCGCCTATGAATCCACCGGCCACTACAAGGTGGCCAGGTACGCGTACCTGACCAACCATGTGGCGTCGCCCGAAGTGCTGGTGGTATCCACCAAACTCTGGGGTCAGCTCAGCCAGGACGACCAGGCGCTGTTTCTCAAGGCCGGCCAGAAGTCGGCGTTGCTGATGCGCGAACTATGGAACAAGCGGGTTGCCTCGGCCCGCGCGACGGTGGTCAAAGACGGCGCGCAAATCGTGGCCGTGAGCGACTTCGCCCCGTTCGTACGCAAAATGGGTCCACGCTATTCCCGGTTCATGGTCGATCCGGCAGTACGCGGCGAAGTGTTCAATATCATTGGCAACCAGTAGCGCGCAGTCCATCCCGGCGCGCGGTGGCGGTAAGTTTTTTGCTATTGTATTAATAGCGTACTCCGCATTTGGAATAAGGGCTACAGGCCTGTTTTGTCAAATATGTCGAGTACTTGACGTGGCTCAAGAGAGCCGGGCGGTCACGTCGTGACAATGGTGGCAATCCCCAGGAGAGAACCATGAGCACAGCCCCCGAATCCGTCAGTTTTGAAACGCTGAATGCATGCCACGAGCAAATTCACACGCACTTGACCGAGCTGGCCGCATTGGCACGGCGCGTCGAGGCCGAGGGCGTTGACGCCGCAGTCCAGCAGCAGGCTGGCGCGATCGAGGCCTTTTTCTCCGGCACCTCGCGCCAGCATCACGCGGAAGAAGAAAAAATCGTATTTCCGCCGCTGCTCGCTGGTGGCGATGCCGCGCTGGCGACGGCTGTGCGCACCTTGCAGCAAGACCACGGCTGGATCGAGGAAAACTGGCTTGAGTTGGCACCCCAGTTGCGCGCCATTGCGTCAGGCAATAACTGGATCTACGAAGCCGAGTTCCAACACGACGTTGAAGTGTTCATTGCGCTGTGCCGGGACCATATCGCGCGGGAAGAGGCGCTGGTCTATCCCGAATTCAAAGCCCTGCAGGCGCGCGAATCCGGGCGGGGCGGGTAAACAACACTGGAGCGCAGCGCCGCCAGATCCAGCACACGCAGGCCGCCGTATTCGATGCGGATCGAGCCCTGCTCGGCCAGCGTGGTCAAGGCCTCATTGACGCGCTGACGCGACAGGCCCACCAGGTAGGCGAGTTCCTGTTGTGTGATGCGCAGCACTTCGCCCACACCGGGGTAGAGCACCGGGTTGAACAGCGCGGCCAGGCTGCGCGCCACGCGGATGTCCGGGTTGTTCATGCGGTCGATTTCGCGCGCCGCGATGAACTGGCCCAGTCGCTCATTGAGCTGGTTCATCACAAAGCGGTTGAAACCAATCGAGTGGTCCAGAAGCCAGTGGAAGGTGTCCACATGCAACCCGGCTACCAGGCTCTTGCGCAGCGCCTGGATGTTGTAGCGGTAGGTTTCGCGCTTCAGGGCCGTGCCCTCGCCAAACCAGCCGCCCGGCGGCACACCGGTGAAGGTCATGGCATGACCTTCGACGTTGTCGCTGCTCATTTTCAGCAGCCCGCCCACCACGCCAAACCAGTAGGTGACGGGGCGGCCGGTGCGGCAAATGTAATCACCGGGGCTGGCATCGCTGATCTTCAGGTCGGCCACCGCACGCTCGTACTCCGTCGGCGACAACAAACCAATCCACGGAATGGCATTGAGTTCCGCAGCGGTCAGGGGGCGGCGGCGCTGAAAGACTGAAGCATCGGAGGTCATGGCAGTGTCGGGCTGTAAGGTCCGGATAAGTGAAGGGAAAACACCTACCGAGAAACGCCTGAATTGTCGTCCAAACGACAACTTGGCGTCAAATGAGGTTCTATTATTCACCCCATTCCAGCAACGGGCGCAGGGTGTGTCCAGGTTGCTTCCACATGAAGACAAGGTACCGGGATGCAGACCACTTTCCCTCGATTGCTTTTAAGCCACGCCACCCAGCGGCCGACTGAACCCGCCATGCGCGAGAAAGAGTACGGCATCTGGCAGGCCCTGTCTTGGGCTGACCTGGCGGCGCTGGTGGAGCAACTCGCCTGCGGCTTGCATCAGGCTGGTCTGCGCCGGGGCGATCACATGGTGGTCGTCGGTGCCAACCGTCCGCGCCTGTATGCCACCATGCTGGCCGCGCAATCCCTGGGCGCTGTTCCAATTCCCCTGTACCAGGACGCTGCTGCGCTGGAGTGCGTGTTTCCCATCAATGACGCCGAGGTGTGTTTTGCCTTCGCCGAAGACCAGGAGCAGGTCGACAAGCTGCTGGAAATCCGCGACAAGTGCCCGCAACTCAGCAACATCTATTTTGACGACCCACGCGGCCTGCGCAATTACGACGAGCCGGGTCTGGCGGCGGTGGATGAGCTGGTGGCCGCAGGCAAGGTATTTGCGGCCTTGCATACTGATTTTTTCAAAGCTGAAGTGAACCAGATCAAGCCCGACGATGTCGGCGCCATGTTCTTCACCTCGGGCACCACCGGCAACCCCAAGGGCGTGGTGCACACGCACAACTCGCTGCTGAACCGGGCCAAGGCCGGGGCTGACTTTGACAAGCTGACCCATGCCGAAGAAGTGCTGGCCTACTTGCCGCCGGCCTGGATTGGGCAGAATATTTTCTCTTATGCGCAGTGGCTGGCCTGCGGCTACGTGGTGAACTGTCCCGAGTCGGCGGCCACCGTCACCATCGACTTGAAGGAGGTCGGCCCGACCTACTACTTTGCGCCACCGCGGGTGTTTGAAGGGCTGCTGACCAGCGTGATGATTCGCATGGAAGACGCCGGAGCCATCAAGCGCCGCATGTTTCACTATTTCATGAGCGTCGCACAACGGGTCGGGCCGACCAAAATGGACGGCAAGTCACTCTCTCTGGTCGATGGCCTGCTGTATGGCCTGGGCAATTTTCTGGTCTATGGCCCGCTGCGCAACAACCTTGGCATGAGCCGCGTGCGCGTGGCCTATACCGCGGGTGAGGCGATTGGCCCGGACCTGTTCACTTTTTACCGCTCCATCGGCATCAACCTCAAGCAGCTGTACGGCTCGACCGAAACCGCCGTGTTTGTGTGCCTGCAGCCCGACCACCAGGCCCGTGCCGACACGGTGGGCGTGCCCTGTGCCGGCGTTGAAATCAAGGTGGCGGACAACGGCGAAATTCTGGTCAAGTCGCCCGGCTTGCTCAAGGAATATTACAAAAACCCGGCCGCCACCGCCGAGGTGCTGACCGCCGATGGTTGGTACCACACCAGCGATGCCGGTTTTCTCGATGCACAGGGCCATCTCAAGATCATCGACCGCGTGAAAGACGTGGGCCGCATCAAGGGCGGCGCCAATGACGGGGCCATGTTTGCGCCCAAGTATGTGGAGAACAAGCTCAAGTTCTTTCCGCATATCAAGGAAGTCGTGGCCTATGGGGACGGCCGCGAAAAAGTCTGCGTCATGATCAATATCGACTTTGATGCCGTCGGCAACTGGGCCGAGCGGCGCAACCTGCCGTATGCCGGCTACACCGATCTGGCGCAAAAACCCGAGGTCTATCAGCTCATCAAGGAATGCGTCGAGAAGGTGAATGCCGACCTGAGCGTGGACACGCTGCTGGCCGGTTCGCAAGTCAGTCGCTTCCTGGTGCTGCACAAGGAACTGGACGCCGACGACGGCGAGTTGACCCGTACCAACAAGGTCCGTCGCGGCTTCATCGCGGAAAAATACAAGGCGTTGGTGGACGCGCTGTACGAAGGTCGTACCTCGCAGTTCATCGAAACCCAGGTCAAGTTTGAAGACGGCCGCACCGGCAGCGTCAGCGCCACGCTCAGAATCGACGACGCGAAGACTTTCGCACCCGTAAAGGCAGCCGCATGAGCAAGAAAATAGGTGACGTCATTCTGGACGTCAAGAATATCTCTTTGAGTTTCGGCGGCGTCAAGGCGCTGACCGACATCTCCTTCAATGTGCGCGAGCACGAGGTGCGCGCCATCATCGGCCCCAACGGCGCCGGCAAGAGTTCCATGCTGAACTGCATCAACGGTGTCTACACGCCGCAGCAAGGCTCCATCACTTTTCGTGGCAAGACCTTCAGCCACATGGACAGCCACCAGGTGGCTGTCATGGGCATCGGGCGTACGTTCCAGAATCTGGCGCTGTTCAAGGGCATGAGCGTGATCGACAACATCATGACCGGGCGCAACCTCAAGATCAAGAGCAATCTGCTGTGGCAGGCGCTGCGCATCGGTCCGGCGCAGCGCGAAGAAGAAATGCACCGCGAAGCGGTTGAACACATCATCGACTTCCTGGAAATTCAGGCCTACCGCAAGACGCCTGTCGGGCAGCTGCCCTACGGCTTGCAAAAGCGCGTTGACCTGGGCCGCGCGCTGGCCATGGAGCCGCAGGTGCTGCTGCTGGACGAACCCATGGCCGGCATGAACGTGGAAGAGAAGCAGGACATGTGCCGCTTCGTGCTCGACGTGAACCAGGAGTTCGGTACCACCGTCGTGCTGATCGAGCACGACATGGGCGTGGTGATGGATATTTCCGACCGTGTCGTGGTGCTGGACTACGGCAAGAAGATTGGCGATGGCACGCCGGACGAAGTACGCAACAACGAAGAAGTGATCAGCGCCTATCTGGGCACCTCACATTAAGGGCAATTGAGATGGCATTTTTTCTTGAAACCTTGCTCGGCGGCCTGATGGCCGGCATGCTGTATTCGCTGGTGGCGCTGGGCTTTGTGTTGATCTACAAGGCGTCCGGCGTATTCAACTTTGCGCAGGGCGCCATGGTGCTGTTCGCGGCGCTGGCGATGGCGCGCTTTGCCGAGTGGATTCCGGCCCTAACCGGCATCACCAACCCCGTTGCGGCCAATCTGCTCGCCTTCGTGATTGCCGGCGTGATCATGTTTGTCGTGGCCTGGGTGATCGAGCGGCTGGTGCTGCGCCACCTGGTCAACCAGGAAGGCACGACCTTGCTGATGGCCACCTTGGGCATCAGCTATTTTCTGGATGGCATGGGGCAGACCATTTTCGGCAGTGACATCTACAAGATTGACATCGGCATGCCGAAGGAGCCGATCATGGCTTTTGAGTCCATGTTTGAAGGCGGCATCCTGATCAACAAGGAGGATCTTTACGCCGCCCTGATTGCCGCCGTGCTGGTCACCCTGCTCAGTGTGTTCTTCCAGAAAACCGCGACCGGGCGCGCTCTGCGCGCCGTGGCCGACGACCATCAAGCGGCGCAAAGCATCGGCATTCCGCTCAACCGCATCTGGGTCATTGTCTGGTGCGTGGCGGGTGTGGTGGCGCTGGTCGCCGGCATGATTTGGGGCAGCAAGCTGGGCGTTCAGTTTTCGCTCACGACCGTGGCTTTGCGCGCCCTGCCGGTGGTGATTCTGGGCGGCCTGACCTCGGTGCCGGGCGCCATCATTGGCGGGCTCATCATTGGCGTCGGTGAGAAGCTGTCCGAAGTGTTTTTGGGCCCTTACGTGGGCGGCGGTATCGAGATCTGGTTCGCCTATGTGCTGGCCCTGTTGTTTCTGCTGTTCCGGCCGCAAGGTTTGTTCGGCGAAAAAATCATCGACCGTGTCTGACCGCATTACAAAGAAGAAGCATCATGTTTTACAGAGAAAACGGTCAGTTCAAAACCAGCTATCGCGCTGATCAGCAGATTTTTCCGATTGCGCAGGATCGCTGGGCCGTACTGCTGGTCATCGCCGCGGCTTTTTTCGTCGTGCCCATGCTGAGCAGCGACTACATGTTCCGGGCGATTTTCATTCCCTTTTTGATCATGGCCCTGGCCGCCCTGGGGGTGAATATTCTGGTCGGTTACTGCGGACAAATTTCACTGGGCTCTGGGGCTTTCATGGCCGTCGGTGCCTACGCCGCCTTCAATTTCTTTGTACGCATACCGGGCTTGCCGCTGATTCCGGCGCTCATCCTCGGGGGCCTGTGCTCTTCCGCCTTCGGCATCCTGTTTGGCTTGCCCAGTTTGCGGGTCAAGGGGCTGTATCTGGCGGTGGCCACGCTGGCCGCCCAGTTCTTCAGCGACTGGATGTTCCTGCGCATCAAGTGGTTCACCAATGACTCGCCGTCGGGCTCGGTCTCGGTGTCGGGCCTGCAAGTGTTTGGCCTGCAAATTGACAGCCCGACCTCCAAGTACCTGTTGTGCCTGTCAATTTTGGTGGTGCTGGCATTGCTGGCCAAGAACCTGGTGCGCGGCGCCATTGGCCGCGAATGGATGGCCATCCGCGACATGGATGTGGCCGCTGCCGTGATTGGCATCCGGCCCATGTACGCGAAGCTCAGCGCGTTTGCTGTCAGTTCCTTCATTGTGGGTGTAGCGGGCGCACTATGGGGCTTTGTCTATCTGGGCGCCTGGGAGCCAGCCGCGTTTTCGGTGGACCTGTCCTTCAAGTTGCTGTTCATGGTCATCATTGGCGGCATGGGTTCCATCATGGGCAGTTTCTTCGGTGCCGGATTTATTGTGATTCTGCCGATCGCCCTGAACCAGTTCCTGCCTTTGCTGGGACGCCTGTTTGGCATCGACATCTCAACGTCGGGCATCTCGCACGCCGAACTGATCATCTTTGGCGCCCTGATCGTCTGGTTCCTGATCGTGGAGCCCCATGGCCTGGCCAAACTGTGGTCCATCAGCAAGCAAAAGTTGCGGCTGTGGCCCTTTCCGCATTGAATTTTTTGTTCGTCAACCGTGTTTTTCGTTCGTTAACTACAGGCATGCAAGTGCCAACATATGAGGAGACTTCCATGAAAATCCGCAACATCGTGCTGGCCAGCGTCCTGGCTGCAGCCGGCGCCGGCGCTATCGCCCAGGCCAAGGAGCAATTCTTCCCGGGTCTGCCCTACCGCACCGGTCCCTATGCGCCCAACGGCGTGCCTTGGGCCAATGGCTATTCCGACTACCTCAAACTGACCAATGCCCGCGGCGGCATCAACGGCGTGAAGATCATTTATGAAGAGTGCGAAACCGGCTACGACACCGCGCGCGGCGTGGAGTGCTATGAGCGCCTGAAGGGCAAACATGGCGGCGCCACGGTGTTCCAGCCGCTGTCCACCGGCATCACCTTCGCCCTCACCGAGAAGGCCCCCGGCGACAAGATTCCGCTGATCACGGCCGGCTATGGCCGCAGCGAGAGCCAGGACGGCAACGTATTCAAATGGAACTTCCCCCTGGCTGGCACCTACTGGCTGGCAGCCGATGCACTGGTGCAGACCATCGGCAAGAAAGAAGGCGGACTGGACAAGCTCAAGGGCAAGAAGGTCACGCTGGTCTATCACGATTCACCCTATGGCAAGGAGCCGATTCCGCTGCTGCAGGAGCGTGCCGCCATGCATGGCTTCAATCTGCAACTGCTGCCCGTGACCGCGCCCGGTGTTGACCAGAAGTCAACCTGGCTGCAAGTCCGCCAGGCCAAGCCCGACTACGTGCTGCTGTGGGGCTGGGGCGTCATGAATTCAACCGCGCTCAAGGAAGCGCAAGCCACCGGCTACCCGCGGGAAAAAATGTACGGCGTCTGGTGGTCGGGTGCCGAACCGGACGTGAAGGACGTGGGTGAAGGGGCAAAAGGCTACAACGCCGTCACCATGCAACACGGCGCCGAGCCGCAGTCCAAAGTGGTCAAAGACGTCCTGGAAATGGTCCATGCCAAGGGCCAGGGCAGCGGACCCAAGGAAGAGGTGGGTCAGGTGTTGTACATGCGCGGTGCCATGAGCGCAATGCTGGCGGTTGAAGGCGTGCGCCGTGCGCAGGAGCGCTTCGGCAAAGGCAAGTGGATGAGCGGCGAACAGGCGCGCTGGGGCTATGAAAACCTCGCACTCGATCAGAAGAAGCTCGATGCGCTGGGCTTTGCCGGTGTCATGCGTCCGATCAGCACCTCGTGTGCGGACCACATGGGCTCCAACTGGGCTCGCGTGCACACCTGGGATGGCAAGAAGTGGGCGTTCTCCTCTGACTGGCTGCAGGCTGATGAGCAAGTCCTCAAGCCGCTGGTCAAAGCCACCGCCGCCAAGTACGCCGCCGACAAGAAGCTGACCCCCCGCACCCCTGCGGAATGCCAGTCTACTGCCGGCCTTTAATCCCTGTCGTCGTACGGATGACGCTGGAGGTTCAAGCGAACCTCCAGCCGAAAGAGCAGATGCGCTGCTCTTTCGGCTGGCAACCACACAACATCATGAGCACTCCAAACATCGTTCTTAACGTCAATGGCATCGAGGTCATATACAACCACGTCATTCTGGTGCTGAAGGGGGTTTCCCTGAACGTGCCGGAAGGAAAAATCGTGGCCATTCTCGGCGGCAACGGTGCGGGTAAAACCACCACCTTGCGGGCCATTTCCAATCTGCTCAAAGGCGAGCGCGGCGAGGTGACCAAGGGCTCGATCGAGTTGCGCGGCGAACGCATCGAGAACCTCTCGCCGGCAGACCTGGTGCAGCGCGGCGTGGTGCAGGTGATGGAGGGGCGTCACTGTTTTGCCCACCTGACCATTGAGGAAAATCTGCTCACCGGCGGTTACACCCGCAAGGACAAGGCGGAGGTCGCCGCCAACCTGGAAAAAGTCTACAACTACTTTCCTCGCCTCAAAACCCGGCGCACCAGCCAGGCCGCCTACACCTCGGGCGGTGAGCAGCAGATGTGCGCGATTGGCCGGGCTCTGATGGCCAACCCCAGCATGGTGTTGCTGGACGAACCTTCGATGGGCCTGGCGCCGCAGATCGTGGAGGAGGTGTTCGAAATTGTGAAAGACCTTAACCACAAAGAAAAAGTCACCTTTTTGCTGGCCGAGCAGAACACCAATATGGCTTTGAAATACGCCGACTATGGCTACATCATGGAGTCCGGCCGCGTCGTGATGGACGGTGTTGCCAGTGACCTGGCGAACAACGAAGACGTCAAGGAGTTCTACCTGGGCGTAGGCGGTGGCGAGCGCAAGAGCTTCAAGGATGTGAAGAGCTACAAGCGGCGCAAGCGCTGGCTGGCCTAGTAAGTTTGAACCCACGCCGGCACAGCAGTGGCCGGCGCCTCACCGGAAGAAACCATGACCAATTATTTTGACGTGCTGGAAACGCGCGACCACGCCATGCGTGAAACGACACTGATGGCCGCCTTGCCGGGCCAGGTGGCCCACGCCAGAAAATCGTCGGCCGCATTAGCCGACATCTTGAAAGACGTCAATCCGACGGAGGTGACCAGTCGGGCTGCTTTGGCACGCCTGCCCGTCACCCGCAAGCATGAACTGCTGGAGCGTCAGCAGGCCAGCCGCAGCGCCGGCAGCGATGTGTTTGGCGGCTTCAGCACCGTGGGCTATGGCGCCCGCATGCCACGCATTTTTTCCAGCCCCGGTCCCATTTATGAGCCCGAAGGCGCGGCGAGAGACTATTGGCGTATGGCGCGTGCCATCTATGCGGCGGGCTTTCGCCCCGGCGAACTGATCCACAACTGCTTTAGCTATCATTTTGTGCCGGCCGGCTCCATGATGGAGTCCGGCGCCCATGCGCTGGGCTGCACCGTGTTTGCCGGCGGCACCGGCCAGACCGAGCAACAGGTGCAGGCCATGGCGCAGCTTCGGCCCGCAGGCTACATCGGCACCCCCAGCTTTCTGAAAATCATTGTCGACAAGGCCGCCGACATGGGCGTGCCTTTGCCCAGCATGACCAAAGCCATGTTTGGGGGCGAAGCCTTTCCGCCTTCCTTGCGCGATTGGTTCGCCGAGCGCGGCATTGCCGGCTACCAGTGCTATGCCACGGCCGACCTGGGATCAATCGCCTACGAGACTTCAGCGCGCGAAGGCCTGGTGATCGATGAAGGCGTCATTGTGGAGATCGTGCGACCCGGCACCGGCGACCCGGTCGCTGAGGGCGAAGTGGGTGAAGTTGTGGTGACCACGCTCAACCCCGACTATCCCCTCATTCGTTTTGGCACCGGCGACCTGTCTGCGGTGCTGAGCGGACCGTGCCCCACCGGGCGCACCAACACCCGCATCAAAGGCTGGATGGGGCGGGCGGACCAGACCACCAAAATCCGCGGCATGTTCGTGCACCCGGGGCAGGTCGCCGACATCATCAAGCGCTTCCCGGAAGTGACTCGGGCGCGCCTCGTCGTGACCGGCGAGATGGCCAACGACGTCATGACCCTCAAGGTCGAGACCGCCTGCAGCGGACCAGACGCGTTGGTGGCCAAAATAGGGGAGGCCATTCGTGACGTCACCAAGCTCAGGGGCCATGTCGAAGTCCTGCTACCCGGCAGCCTGCCGAATGACGGCAAAGTGATCGAGGATGCCCGCAGCTACCAGTGACGTTGACCTGGTTCAAGCAAATTCGAATACGGCTTTTTTCTAAGTAGTTTCCGTATTGCACAGCAAGCCTTCGAGCCCTACGATAACTCTTTGATATTTATCAGGAGTCGTTTCATGAAGCGTGTTTTAGTTCTTGCAGCTGCAGTTACTGCACTGTTTGCCAATGCTCAGGGTTTTCCCGGCAGCAAGCCAATTTCCATCGTGGTGCCATTTGCTGCCGGCGGGCCGACTGACCGGGTGGCGCGTGATCTGGCCGAGGCCATGCGCAAGACCATGGGCGGCGGTGCCAACTTCGTGGTGGAGAACGTCAACGGCGCGGGCGGCACCATTGGCGCGACCAAGGTGGCCAAGGCCAATCCGGACGGCCACACGCTGATGTTGTGGCATATCGGCATGGCGGCCACGGCTGGCCTGTACCGCAAGCTGCAGTACAAGCCACTGGAAGATTTCGAGTACCTGGGCATGGTCAACGATGTCCCGATGACCTTGATCGGCAAGCCGCAATTGACCGCCAACACCTACCGCGATTTTGAGAACTACATCAAGACCAACAGCGCCAGTCTCAATATTGCGCACGCTGGCCTGGGTTCGGCCTCCCACCTGTGCGGCCTGATGTGGCAGACGGCGGTCAACGCCAAGGAGCCCATGACCACCATTCCGTTTGGTGGAACTGCGCCGGCCATGACCGCCCTGATTGGCGGGCAGGTCGATGTGATGTGCGACCAGACCACCAACACCACGGCCCAGATTGAATCCGGTCGGGTCAAGGCCTTTGCCGTCACCACGGCTGGCCGGCTCTCCGGCCACAAGCTGCTCAAGGATTACCCGTCCCTGCAGGAGATGGGTCTGAAGGGTTTCAACCTGACGATCTGGCACGGTCTGTACGCCCCCAAGGGCACGCCGGCACCGGTGCTCAAGCAGCTCAATGACGCCATGAAGCTGGCGCTGAAAGACCCCGAGTTCATCAAGAAACAGGAAGGTCTGGGCGCCATCGTCGTGACCGACAAACGCATGGAGCCCGCCGGGCACAAGGCTTTTGTGGCGGCCGAAATCGCCAAGCTCAAACCGGTGATCGAGGCTGCCGGCAAGTTCGCCGACTGATTCCCGCGCATCCGCATTCAAGCCGCCCGACTCGCGTCCGGCGGCTTTTTTTGTATTCTCAACAGCATCGGCACACGGTGTTGCTGCATTCAAGGAGACCTAGATGACCCTAAAATTCAAGCCTTTTCGCCGCCTAGTCCTCGCCATTTGTGCGGGAGTAGCTATTGTTTCGATAGCTAATCAAGCCTCGGCGCAGACCTCGTGGCCCAGCAAGCCGGTGAGAATCGTGGTGCCGTTCGCGCCTGGGGGCACGACCGACATTCTGGCCCGTGCGGTGGCGCCCGAGTTGTCCAAGGCCTTTGGACAAACCTTCATTGTCGACAACCGGGCCGGTGCCGGCGGCAACCTGGGCGCCGACATGGTGGCCAAGTCACCGGCTGACGGTTACACGCTGTTGATGGGCACCGTTGGCACCCACGGCATCAACAAGTCGCTCTACAGCCGGCTGCCTTACGATCCGCAAAAAGACTTTGCCCCCGTCACGCTGGTGGCTGGGGTGCCCAATGTCATGGTGATGAACGCCGACAAGGCCAAAGCGCTGGGCATCAACAATGTGCCGGATTTCATCCGCTACGCCAAAGCTCACCCGGGTCAGTTCAACATGGCGTCCAGTGGCAATGGCACCTCGATTCACCTGGCTGGCGAGTTGTTCAAGTCGATGACCGGAACCTACATGACGCACATTCCCTACAGTGGCTCGGGCCCCGCCATGATGGGCATGGTGTCCGGCAATGTAGATGTGATGTTTGACAACCTGCCGTCCGCCATGCCACAGATCAAGGGCGGCAAGCTCAAGGCGTTTGCGGTCACCAGCGCGCAGCGCTCGGCGGCCATGCCCGAGTTACCGACCATTGAAGAAGCGGCCAGGCTCAAGGGTTTTGAGGCCAGCAGCTGGTTTGGCTTGCTGGCACCGGCGGGCACCCCGGCTGATGTGGTGTCCCGGCTTCAGCAGGAAACCGCCAAGGCGCTCGGTTCACCCGCCATCAAGGAAAAGCTGCTGGCCCAGGGCGCCATTCCCAGCGGCAATACACCCCAGGAATTTGCCCGCTTCATCGACGCAGAAATAGCCAAGTGGGCGCAGGTGGTGAAGGCGTCCGGCGCCAAGGTCGATTGACCTTGATTTGCCCCTAAACGCCCCAGACAATCTCGGTGCCGGCCTTCTCGCAGCGGCGCAGCATGTCAATAAAGGGCAGGGCGCGCTGGCGCAATGAGATCGCCTCGAAGCGGGGCGGGGCCTCCTGGTTGGCCAGCGCATCCGCCACGGCGGCCTTGCGCTCGGCGTCTTCCTGGGCAACCGCCGCTTCCAGTGCCGCGATGGCCGCAGACATTTGTTCGGGCAGGATGATGCCTTTGCCGGTTGCGGTGTCTTTGCCGATGATCTCCAGCACACGCCGGCCATTGGGCTCCAGCATGATGACATCACCGGTGGTTTTGGATTTGAACTTGTAAATCATTGGGATTGCTTCCTAAGTAGTCTTCTTTAAATGCCGTCCAGAATGAAGACGGTTCTATCTGCCGATTGCTGGCTTGACCGACAGTTTTCCACCACGAGATAAGCCGTCATTTCTTCTCCAAACTGAGTTGATGAAATTCCATACTTTGGTGGCCAGCGTATCACGGTCTGTTTCTCATGGCAGAGACGCCGCGCATAGGAATGCCGAACGCCATCGGGGTCGAAATCAGTTCGGATGACGAGCAACAAGCCCGTTGACACCTTCGGCTGGGGCGTGGCGCTGTACGAAAATGCTGTTCCAATCAGATGAGTTTCTTATACAGACATCGCGGCCCGCCGGCTGCCTCACTGACTTGATGCCATGCCCCTCGTTTCCCTCAGCTCGCAATCGTCCTATACCCGACTGCTGAACCGCTTTTACGGCATTTTTTTTCTGGTCTGCACCGTCTTTTTGACGATTGGCGTGCCTTTCGTGTTTTACCGCAAGACGGTCAGCGCGGTTATTGCCATGAGCATGATGCTTGCGGTGTGGCTGGCCTGGCGTATGAGTCGCCGTGGCCAGCCGCAGAAGTCCCTTTTGTACTTCGCGGGCGGTTTGTGGGTGCTGCTGGTGGGTTTGATTTTCACTGGCTTGCCACCCTACAGCGCCGCCACCGCCCTGGCCATGGCGGTGATGCTGGCGGTGGTGATTCATGTGCGCGCGGGGGTGTTTTTTGGCGTCGCCTACTTGCTGGCCTGGCTGCTGTATGTCGTGCTGCAATCGGCGCAGCTGGTGCCCGTTCCTTACTTTGTTGGCAATCCGCTCACGGGGTGGTTTATCGGGGCAGTCGCCTTCTGGCTGGTGCTGTTGCCGATTCCCGGCTTGGTTCGCAGCCTGCGCCGGGCCGCGTCCCTGCAACGCGCCGTGATCGAAGCCGCCACCGATGGCATCCTGGTGGTGAATAACGACGGCAAGATGGAGACCTACAACCAGCGTTTCGTTGATTTGTGGCGCATTCCGGCGGAATATTTGAACCCGTACCAAGACAGCGGCCTGGTGGCCTATGTGGCCCAGCAACTGGTCGATCCAGAGCAGTTTCTGCAGAAAGTACGGGAGCTGTATGCGCACCCCGAGCGGTCCAGCTTTGACACCCTGCGGTTCAAGGATGGCCGTGTTTTCGAGCGCCATTCGCAACCCCAGTGTCTGGACGAGCAGATCGTCGGACGCGTCTGGAGCTTTCGTGATGTGAGCGAAAGGGAGCGGACACAGGCGGCCTTGCGCCATGGCAAGGAGCAATTCGAGGCCATTCTGAATGCCACGTCAGAAAGCATTTTTCTGGCAGATCGAAACGGCGTGCTGCTGGCGATCAATGCCACGGCCGCCCACCGCATGAACAGCGAGCCCGGGCAACTGCTGGGCCAATGTGTATTCGACAAATTTCCACCCGGTGTGGCGGCCACGCGCCGTGCTTCGCTGGCGGAGGTGTTTGCCACGGGCCAGGGGCAATACACGCAAGACATGCGTGCCAACCGGGCTTTTGCGCTCAACTACTACCCGGTGGCGGGGCCCGACGGCGCCATTGCCTCGGTGGCGGTTTTTGCCGCCGACATCACGGAGCGCCAGCAAGCCGAGCAGGCGGCCGTGGCGCTGGTGCAACGCAACCAGCTTTTGATGCAGACCGCCACAGAGGGCATCCACGTTCTAGACAGTACCGGGCGGCTGATCGAGGCCAACGGCGCCTTCGTGCGCATGCTGGGCTACACGGCGCAAGAACTTGAAAACGCCAATGCGGCCCAGTGGAATGTGATCTGGGGTGAGGATGAGCTGCGCCAAAAAATCAATGAACTGATCCAGCATGGTGGGGCTTTTGAGACTGTGCATCGGCGCAAGGACGGAACCTTGCTGGATGTCGAGGTGCATGCCAGCGGCGTTTGCATCGAGGGTCAGAATTACCTGTATGCCGCCAGTCGCGACATCAGTCAGCGCAAGCGCAACGAGGCGCAGCGCGTCGCGCGCGAGGCCCGCTTGACCTCGCTGATGGCGTCCATGCAGGACACCGTCGTGGTACTGGATGCCCAGGGTCGCGTGCTGGAATACTTTGTCCCGAAAGACAATTCCAGCCATCCGCCGTTCTGCTCGTCCGATGGGCAGATCGTGGGAAAAACCTGTCAGGACCTGTTGCCAGCGGCCGCCGGCCAGTTGTTTGCTGCCGCCATCGCGGCACTGCTGGTGGATGATCAAGCGCAAACCTTTGACTACGCCGCAGTGGATGGCGGACAGGCGTATCACTTTGTGGTGACGATGAGTCACATCCATGGCGCGTCGCAAGCGGCGGAAGGCTTTTTCACAGTGGTGCGCGACAACACATTGCGGCGAAATGCCCGCCGGGACATTGAGCGGCTGGCACAGCGCAACAAGCTGTTACTGAACAGCGTCGGCGAGGGCATCTTCGATGTCGACGCCGCGGGCCGGACGACCTTTACCAACCCGGCCGCGCTGGCGATGCTGGGGCTGACGGAGGCGGACATCCTGGGACAGTATCCGCATGCCCTGTTTCACCATCACCACGAGGACGGTAGTCCCTACCCCCACAGGCAATGCCCGATCCATGCCGTGTTGCGCGACGGGCAACACCGCCGGCTTGAAGCGGAGTGGTTCTGGCGCCAGGATGGCACGGGCTTTGCCGTCTCCATGACGGTCACGCCCATCGTCGAAGACGGGCAGCGGGTCGGGGCGGTGGTGGTGTTTCAGGACATCACCGAACGCAAGCGGGCGCAGGCGGAAATTCATCGGCTGGCGTTTCACGATGCACTCACCCAACTGCCAAACCGGCGCCTGCTGAATGACAGGCTCGTGCAGTCGATGGCGGCCTGCACGCGCAGCGCGCAGCATGGGGCGCTGTTGTTTCTCGACCTGGATAATTTCAAGCCGCTCAACGATGCCCATGGACACGATGTGGGGGACATGTTGCTGCAGGACGTGGCACGACGCCTCACCCAGTGTGTGCGCCAGGTCGACACGGTGGCACGCTTCGGCGGTGACGAGTTTGTCGTGGTACTGGGCGAGCTCGATGCCGGACTGGATGCGGCGCGTCTTCAGGCCACCCTGGTTGCGGCGAAGATTCGCCATGCGCTGGAGCAACCGTATGACCTGACCGTGGCGCATGACGATGGCCCGGACACCCATGTGCAGCACCGCTGTACGTCCAGCATAGGCATCAGCATGTTTCCCGAGCAGGCCAACACGGCGGATGACATTCTCAAGCGGGCGGACACGGCGATGTACCAGGCCAAGGCGTGCGGGCGCAATGCCGTGCGCTTCCATGATCCAGCGTCGGCGTAAGCCCGGACCCGACGCACAGGACCGGACGGACGCGGTGGGAGGTCGCCAAGATCTTAAACTGCACAATGGCGTCAATGCGTACCCCCATGTTGCTGAATACCTTAAATGCCGTGGTCCCGCTTGATGGACTCCGTCGAGGACTGCGAGTTTTCCTGATCGTGGCCTGTGCGATGGGCGTGACCGCATGTGCAGACACCCGCTATTACCTGCAGTCGGTGGGTGGCCACCTGCATCTGATGCAGGCGGCCCGGCCAGTGGACCAAGTGCTGGCCGATGAGCAGATCGCGCCGACCCTGAAGCAGCGCCTGGCCTTGGCCCAGCGCATGCGCCGCTTTGCCGTGACCGAGCTCAAGTTGCCTGACAACGCCAGCTACCACCGCTACGCCGATTTGCAGCGCCGCTTCGCCGTGTGGAATGTGGTGGCCGCCCCCGAGTTGTCGCTCACCCTCAAAACCTGGTGTTTCCCGGTGACTGGCTGCGTCGGCTACCGCGGCTATTTCAGCGAAGCCGAGGCGCAGGTTGAAGCGCGGGCGCTGGCCGCCGAGGGTCTGGAAGTCCGCGTCTACGGTGTCCCGGCCTACTCGACGTTGGGCTGGATGAACTGGGCCGGCGGCGACCCGCTGCTCAACACCTTCATCGGCTACCCGGAAGGCGAGCTGGCCCGCATGATCTTTCACGAGCTGGCGCACCAGGTGCTGTATGTCAGGGATGACACCGTGTTCAACGAGTCGTTTGCCACAGCGGTCGAGCGCCTGGGGGGCGAGCGCTGGCTCTCCGTGCAGGGCTCGGAAGCGGCCAAAAAAGAGTACGCCGAGTTTGACGCCCGGCGTCGCCAGTTTCGCGCGCTGTTGCTGGCCACGCGCACCCGGCTCGCTGATATTTACAAGCAAAACAAGCCTCTAGCCCCCGATAGACAAGCGCTTCTAGCTATGAAAAACAGAGCGATCCAGGATTTCCGTGACGACTATGGCCGCTTGAGAAACAGCTGGGGCGGCTACGGCGCCTATGACGCCTGGGTGGCCAGCGCCAACAATGCCGCCTTCGGCGCGCAGGCTGCCTACGATGAACTGGTGCCGGCGTTCGAGGCTTTGTTTGAACGCGAAGGCCGGGACTGGCAGCGGTTTTATGATGCAGTCAGGCGGCTGGCGGAGATGCCGGCCCCGGAGCGGGCTCGGGCCCTGAAAAAAATACCAACGGAGCTGGAAATTGGCTGATCTTCATATCTTGCGCGAACACGCACTGGGCCTGCCTGAAGCGCGAAAAATCGCCTTCAAATGGGCGGAACACGTCGAAGTAGAGTTCGGCATGGACTGCACCTACGAAGAGGGCAAATCGGTGGATGAGGTGGGTTTCAGCCGCTCCGGTGTGCAAGGCACCTTGGTGGTCACCAAGGACAAGTTCGAGCTCAATGCCAAACTGGGTTTCCTGCTGGGCGCGTTCAAGGCCACCATCGAGAGTGAGATCGTGAAAAATCTGGATGACTTGCTCAAGGTCAAGCCACATGCGAAAGCGCACGGGCTCAAGAAAAAATGATTGACGGGCCTGGGCCCGTCAATGCGTCTGGAATGTTCTAGCTCAGGGACTCAATCAGGTCCACATACTGCTGCATGGCGTCTTCGCTGCTGGTGCCTTTGAGCCCGTGCCAAGCCTCCCATTTGGCGCGTCCCACCATGTCGCTGAAGCCGGGTTTCTTGTCCGTGTTGTCGCCAGTGCTGGCCTGTTTGTACAGCGCGTAAAGCTTGAGCAGCGTGGCGTTGTCGGGGCGCTCGGTCAGGTTTTTTGAGTTGGCCAGCGCGGCGTCAAATTTTGTTTTCAGGTCAGACATGGTTTTTTCCGGATAAGGTGGATACCCCATGCATATGGGGTATGTGCGCAGTATCTTACGGGCCGTTTTGCCGACAGAATAGGGTGGCGTCCCCAACAACGGTATTTCCGCCATTCCTTGTCCCTCTGGAGACTTATGGTTACCCGAATCATTGCCAAAAAAACCGTTAAAAAGCCTGTCCCAAAGGCCGCGCGTCAGGGCACGGCCAGCACCAGCGGCACCCGCAGCGAGCAGGCGTCGACGCGCGAGCGCATGAGCAAGGTGGATACCGCCTGGTTGCGCATGGATTCCCCGACCAATCTGATGATGATCGTGGGCGTCTGGATCATCGAGCCGGGCGTCAGTTACCAGGCCGTGAGCCAGCGCATTAAAGAGCGCCTGCTGCAGTACCCGCGCTTCGGCCAGCGGGTGGAGCTGGATGCCACCGGCGCGAGCTGGGTCAGCGACCCCGACTTTCAGATCGAGCGCCATGTGGTGCGCGAGAAACTACCCGCTGTGCCAAAAGGGCGCGAGCAGCAGGCCTTGCAGGACCGTCTGGCGGAACTCGCCATGCAGCCGCTTGATATGCAGCATCCGCTGTGGCAGTTCCATCTGGTCGAGCACTACCAGGGCGGCTCGGCCATGATGGCGCGCATTCATCATTGCATTGCCGATGGCATTGCCCTGATTGCCGTCACCCAGTCGCTGGTGGATGGCGGCGCGACGCCACCCCAACGTTCGTTCAAGGCCGCGCATCGTGAGGGGCTGGAGGGGGCCGAGGACTGGATTGCCGATACCCTGATCAAGCCTTTCACCGATGTGGCGGTGAAAGCCCTCGGTGTCGCGGGCGATGGGGCGGTCAACGCCATGGAGCTGCTGGGTGAGCCGAAAAAAGGTCTTGAGAAGGGCCTGGCCGCCTCAGCCGAACTGGCCAAAATGGCCTACCAGGTGGTGCGCGATGCGGCCGCGCTGGCGCTTATGCCCGACGACTCGTCCACCCGACTCAAAGGCACCCCTGGCACGAGCAAACGGGTGGCGTGGTGCCAGCCGATTCCGCTGGAAGAAGTGAAGGCCGTCGGCCGGGCGCTGAACTGCTCGATCAACGATGTCTTGTTGAGCTGCGTGGCCGGCGCCATTGGCAGCTATCTCAAGTCTTTTGGCGACGAGATTGCGCAAAAGGAAATCCGGGCCATGGTGCCGGTGAACCTGCGCCCGATTGAAGACGCCTACAAATTGGGCAACCGCTTTGGCCTGGCACCCGTGATCTTGCCCATCGGCATGGCCAATCCCGTGGAGCGGGTCTACGAGGTGCGGCGTCGCATGGGCGAGATGAAAGGCAGCATGCAACCCCTGCTGGCCTTCGGTCTGCTGGCGGTGGCGGGGTTGCTGGTCAAGCCAGCGCAAGACGCCATGCTCAGCCTGTTTTCAAGGAAAACTACCGCCGTCATGACGAATGTTCCGGGACCCCGGAACAAGCTCAAGTTCTGCGGCGCGACGCTGGAGCAAAACCTGGTGTGGGTCCCGCAATCCGGCACCGTGGGTCTGGGGGTCTCGATCTTGAGTTACGGCGGGGGCGTGCAGTTTGGCGTTATCAGTGACTCGACGCTGTGTCCTGATCCGCAGAAAATCATTGACAAGTTCGAGCCGGAATTTGCCAAACTGACCCTGCTGACGCTGATGCTGCCCTGGGGCGACTGATCAGCTTTCCAGCTCCACCTTGGCCATTTCCACGTCCAGCCGTTCCATCGCATCCATGGGTTGGGCCGCAGCGGCCCGCTGGTACAGGCGAGTGGCCTCCTTGATCATCTTGTCGCCTTCGAGCATCACCATGGCGTTGGCGTATTCGATCATGCCAATGGCCGATTCGAAGTTCAGTTTCAGGGCCTCCTGCAGCAGTGCCAGGCCAGTGTCTTTTTTGGCGCCGTAAGTCATGCCGCCAATGAGCGATCCGACCTTGTCGATGACTTCGGCGTGGAACGCCCCCAGCGCGATGTGGGCATCGGCGTGTTTGGGCTGGAGTTTGATCACGTTTTCCAGTGATCCCTTGACCCGCGTGCCAAGCCCCTGGGCCAAAGCCTTGGCCACACTGATGCCCTGGCTATAGCGCCCCAGAGCATAAGCTTGCCAATAATAGGCGTTGATGTTGTCGGGGTTGTCCTGGGCTTGCGCTTCGGCGCGGCGCACGACATCCATGTACAGGTCGAGCCGGGCTTTTTCTTTCTTTTCAAGGTAGGTGGCGTAGATGCAGGCGGCCTTGTTGGCCACGGTGAGACCGTCACCGCCAATATGGATTCCCATGTCCATGGCTTGCCGGAATTCGCCACTGTGGAACAGGGCCCAGGCCTCCAGCACTTTGGCATCTTCGGGCAGCGGCTCGGCGTCGCCGGCATGCAAACGCGCCCAGTGCGCTTTGACACGGGCAGCGTCAAAAACGTAATCGCCCGCATAGGGGAAGGCGGTCCAATTGGCCATGGTTGACTCCTCTGTTCTACTTACTTTTTTATTTGTCGCTGTTATTGTAGGCGCCGACTAATTTGAGTAAATGCATGCGCTGGCCCTGCTCCAGATAGGGTGCCAGCAGATTCAACACATGTTGCGCGCCCCGCAGCAGGGCTGATTGCGCGTTTTCAGGTTCGAGGGCTTTACGCGGATCGCGCACATACTCAAAACTCAGCCAGTAGGTGAGGACCACCACCATGCTGGTCGCTGTGGCTTCGACCTCACGCGAATCAATTTGAACCGCACCGGAGCGGCTCATACCGTCCAGCAGCGCCTTCACGGCACGGGTTTTGTTCTTGAGGACTGACTGGAAGTGGGTTTCCAGGCGCCGGTTCTTGCTGAGCAAATCGTTCAGGTCGCGGTACAAAAACCGGTACTGCCAGATCAGCTCAAACAGGGTGTGCATGAAAAACCAGGCGTCTTCCACGTCGCGCACGCCATCACTGGCATTGAGCAACTCGTTCAGGGCGCGCTCGTAGCGGTCAAACAGCGAATTGATGAGTTCGTCTTTGGCCGGGTAATGGTAGTAAAGGTTGCCCGGGCTGATGCCCAGTTCGGCCGAGATCAGGGTGGTGGATACATTGGGCTCGCCAAAGCGGTTGAATAGTGCCAGCGTGACTTCCAGAATCCGCTCGGCCGTGCGCCGGGGCGCCTTTTTCACCATGTTGGATGTCCCTTGTGTGCTTCTGACCGGACGACGTGGCCGAGATCGACCATGATTTCCTCCAGCCGGGAGATCGCCTGACCTATTTGCGTGGGTGCCTTGAGCGGCCCGCTGAGATGTCGTTTGGGGTCATCCAGTGCTTCATGGTGCAAGGTGATGCCATGACGCCACAGTTTGGCCGACAGGCCGGATTTGTGCGAGCGCAGCATCTGGCGGGTTTGCTGGTAGGCATGCTCGGCCAAGTGGCGGCGCTGGGCGTAGCTGAAGGTGTTGGCCAGATAGAGCTCGGGGTCGCGGTGGTCGGGCTCAATCAGGATGATGTCGGTGTCGGGATAGCTGCGCTCGTACTGCTTCATGCCCAACACCATGCGCGAGTGGATCATGGAGCGAAAGGTCTGGCTCATCACCGCAGGCAAACCGCCGTCCACGATGCGCGGAATGTGGTGTTTGTCGGCGGACAGTCCCCGCTGCATCACCTTGGCGACATTGGGCGCCGTGGCATCGAAGGGCACCAGCGGGTTCAGGCACAGCATCAGGTCGATACCCTCATCCAGGGCGACGGAGGCGTGCATGGTTTTTGTCAGGGCGCCGTCCACGTAGTAGCTGCCATCAATCTCCACCGGTGGAAACAGGCCAGGCAGGGCCGAGCTGGCCTGTACTGCTTTGGAGATGGGGACGTGGTCCCGGCCGGGGCGCCCAAAGGGGACAGCTTCGCCGGTGTCCAGGTCGGTGGCGACCAGCGTGAGCCGGGTCTTGAGTTGGCGGAAGTCGTTGGTGCGACCCGCTTGGGAGAACAGACGGCTCAGCTCAATGTTGATCTTCTCGTTGGAAAAAACGCCGGTGGGCAGCGCAGGGCCCAGGCGCTCCAGCGCATGCACGAAGGACTTGCGGCCGGCGGTCAGATGCCACATGGCGGATACCAACAGGCCCGGCAGCAGGGTGGCACGACGCGAAAATTCACCGTACGCCGGCGCTAACAGCCAGGACGGATCGAAAGTTTCGGACGGTTCGTTGTCGTTTTCAATGAACGACGCACACAGCGCGCGCGGCGTGATGCCGTTGGCCAGGGCGGCGGCAATAAAGCCGCCCGCCGACACCCCCACGTAGTGGTGGAGCTGGGTGAAGTCGACGCCGTTCAGGGACTCCTGCAGCGCGCACAGTGCGCCCACCTCATAAATCGCCCCCAAGGGCCCACCGCCCGACAAGGCCAAAGCGATTCTGGGTGGGCGCGAGGTTTTACGCTTCATAGGCGCAAAGTGTAGAGCTGATGGACCGGAGAGTTTGTTGCGATGCAGCATGGCGCCGTAATGCAAGAACCAAAAGAGAGCGCCTGAACGCGCTCTTGGCAAGAGTCTTCCGCAGCTCGTGTACCGGAATCTCCGTCAACCGTCGCTTGCCTACCCGCAATCAGACCGGTGTTGGGGCCGTCGCGGTCTTCCGGGCGGCCGCGCGCTTTGTGGCAGCTTTGGCCGCGCTATCCGGTGTTGTCGCGGGATCAGCCTTGATCACTGTCTTGGCCGTAACTCTGGTGGTTTGTTTCGGTGCGGCTCTGGAAGCGGCCCGCGGCGCCGCCCTGGATGCGACTTTGGATGCGGTTTTGGGCGCTGCATCCTTGGTCGAGAGTCTCTGGACACTCTTGTTCAACTCATCGATACGGGCGATCAGGGCATTGACATCCTTGGCTGAGGGCACCCCCAATTTGTTCAGGACCTTGGCCACGCGATCTTCAAAGATATTCTCCAGCTTGTCCCACTGGCCAGAGGCCTTGGACGAGATGTCGGTCGCCATACTGGACATTTTGTTGGTGGCTTCCGAGATTTTCTCTTCGGCGGCGGCTTGCGTTTTCCGCTGCAGGCTCACGCCTTCCTTAACGAGGGCTTCAAAGGCCTTGCTGCCCTCGGCCTGGGCCTTGTTGAAAGCACCCAAGCCAGCTTGCCAGATTTGCTGCGCTGAGTCTTTGACCGATCCCGTCAGCGGCACATCGGCTTTTTTCGATGTCTTGTTTTTTTTCAGTTTGGTGACCATGGTGAACTCCAGAAGGGTTAAGTCATTTGCACGCCGTTATTTGCTTCTAAGCAAACGCAAATTGGTGCCTGTCATGTACTGTAAGGGCCGACTGAAGCGCAGTGTAGGTGAGGCATCCTAAATCGCTAGGGAGCTTGCTCTAGCGGTGCACGGGTTTACGCTGAATAGTCGACGCCGCATTTTCGGCAAGAATGGACCAAGCAACTGGAGTTCTTCATGCAGTATTTCGTCACCGGTGCCACCGGGTTTATTGGAAAACGCCTCGTCAAAAAATTGCTGGAGCGCAAGGGCTCGGTGGTTTACTTTCTGCTTCGCAAGGAGAGCGAGAGCAAGGTGGCGGGCCTGCGCCAATACTGGGGCGCCAGTGCGGCACGGGTGGTGCCGGTGTTCGGCGACCTTACCGCCAAGAAACTCGGGGTGTCGGCCGACGGCTTGAAGAAGCTCAAGGGCCAGGTTGACCACTTTTACCATCTGGCGGCGGTTTATGACCTGGGGGCGGACGCTGCGAGCCAGATCGCCGTCAACATCGAGGGCACGCGCAACACCGTGGAGCTGGCGAAAGCGATCGGCGCGGGGCATTTCCATCATGTGAGCTCGATTGCCGCGGCCGGTCTGTATGAGGGCGTGTTCCGCGAGGACATGTTTGAGGAAGCAGAAAACTGCGAACACCCGTACTTCATGACCAAGCATGAAAGCGAGAAGATCGTGCGCCAGGAATGCAAAGTGCCGTGGTCGGTGTACCGCCCCGCCATGGTGGTTGGCGACAGCACCACGGGCGAAATGGACAAAATCGATGGACCGTACTATTTCTTCAAGCTGATCCAGCGCATGCGCCAGTTGTTGCCGCCGTGGCTACCTTCGGTGGGTCTGGAGGGGGGGCGCATCAATATTGTGCCGGTGGACTTTGTTGTGGGCGCGCTGGACACCATTAGCCACCAGGACGGTATTAATAAGAAATGCTTCCACCTCGTGGACCCCGTGGGCTACCGCGTGGGCGATGTGCTTGATATCTTCAGCCGCGCCGCGCACGCACCCAAGATGAATTTATTCATCAACGCGGCTTTGCTCGGGTTTATCCCGCGCAGCGTCACCAAAGGCCTGATGGCGCTGGCACCCGTGCGCCGCGTGCGCAACGCCATCATGAAAGACCTCGGCCTGCCGGACGACATGCTCACCTTTGTCAACTACCCCACGCGTTTTGATTGCCGCGACGCACTCGCCGCGCTCAAGGGCACGGGCGTGGCATGCCCGAATCTGAAAGACTACGCTTGGCGCTTGTGGGATTACTGGGAGCGCCATCTCGACCCCGATCTACACATTGACCGCTCCCTGCGCGGCACGGTGGCGGGCAAAGTGGTGCTGGTCACGGGCGGGTCGTCGGGCATCGGGCTGGCTACCGCGCATAAGTTTGCCGAGGCCGGCGCCACCACCCTCATTTGCGGCCGGGATGTAGACAAGCTCGAGGAAGCCTGCAAGCAGGCCCAGGCCAAGGGCTACAGCTTTGTGGCCTACGCGGTTGATATTGCCGACATGGCAGATTGCGACCGTTTTGTGATGCAGATGATGGAAGACCACGGCGGTGTGGACTTTTTGATCAACAACGCGGGCCGCTCCATCCGGCGCGCCATTGAGGGCAGCTACGACCGCTTCCATGACTTCGAGCGCACCATGCAGCTCAACTATTTTGGCAGTCTGAGGGTAACCATGGGCTTGCTGCCCGGCATGGTGGCCAAGAAAAATGGTCATGTGGTCAATATCAGCTCGATTGGCGTACTGACCAACGCGCCGCGCTTCAGCGCCTATGTCGCGTCCAAGGCCGCGCTGGACGCCTGGACGCGCTGCGCCGCCAGCGAGTTTGCCGATCAGGGTGTTTCATTCACCACCATCAATATGCCGCTGGTGCGCACGCCGATGATTGCCCCGACCGGGCTGTACAACAACGTGCCCACACTGTCACCCGAAGAAGCCGCCGATCTGGTGGCCCAAGCCTGCATCTTCAAGCCGGTGCGCATTGCCACCCGTCTGGGCACGGCCGGGCAGCTGTTGCATGCCGTGCTACCCCGCATTGCGCAAATCGCCATGAATACCAGCTTTCGCATGTTTCCGGACTCCAGCGCTGCCAAGGGTGCCAAGCCGGGGGACAAACCGGTCAAGCAGCAACTGTCACCCGAAGCGATTGCCATGCAGCAGATGATGCGGGGGATTCATTTCTGAAGTGGGCTTGTCAGCGGTGATAATCGAAGGGCGCTTTTGGCGCCCTTTCTTTTTGGTACGCCCGTCATATGAAATTTTTGAATCGGGCCGTCGGCGCCGTGGGTTTCATTACTTAAATCACCTTGCCGTACCCGTTTTGGGCTGCTGATCAATTCGTCGTATTTTCTGCAAATTTTATTTTGATTCGCCCCACTCTGACTCCCACGCTTTACAGGTCCGCAGTTTGGTCATTACTAGGCAATGTGGTGCCCATGTTGGCTGCGTTGGCTGCAGTGCCGTTTCTCTTGCATTACTTGGGACAGGAGCGTTTGGGCGTGCTGTCGCTGGTTTGGGTGGTCGTCGGTTACTTCAGCTTTTTGGATATGGGCTTGGGCCGGGCCGTGACCGTGGCGGTGGCAACTTGCCGCACGAGAGGGATATCAGGGCAGACCGATGAGCTGCATATTGTGGGTACTGCATCTGTATTGCTGGCGAGCGTCGGCGGCGCCATGGCATTGCTTCTGGGTTTGGGTATTGCGGGTTGGGGTGTCCCCGTTCGCTTGTCTTCGCCGGAATTTCTTGAAGAGGTTAAGCAAGCCTTGTTATGGATGTTGCCGAGCTTGCCTTTGCTGCTCTTGTCATCGGGTCTGCGGGGCCATCTGGAAGGGGTTGGGGCATTTCGATTGCTGAATCTGTTGCGGATACCGACGGGCGTGATGCTGGTGGCGGGGCCTTGCTTGACCGCCCTGTATTCGCCAGACCTTGCTTGGGCCTGTGCCAGCATCCTGGCGGTCCGGTTCGTGCATGTGCTTGTTTTGCTATGGCTGGTGGCGCTGGAGATGGGTTTTCGTTTAAATCCCTTTGCCAGGGCACTGTTGAGTGCAAGCAGTGGGGCCTGGCTGCGGCAGTTGCTGTCTTTCGGTGGGTGGGTGACGGTGAGCAACATCGTAGGCCCAGTGATTGTTTATGTGGATCGCTTTGTTATCGGTGCGGTTCTTGCGGCAAGTTCCGTGGTTATCTATGCCGTGCCGTTTGATGTGGTATCACGTTTGCCCGTGCTGGTAGCGTCGCTGTGCAGCGTCCTATTGCCAGAACTGGCCCGGTTATCACGTATTGATTCAGGTGGGCCGGGCAACACTCATCAGGTTCGCAGCTTGGTCAGGCGGTCCAGTGTGTTCAGTGCCTGGGCGGTTACCGCCGTGGTTGCCGTTGGGTGGGTTGCAACGCCTTGGGCCTTGCGATGGTGGGTGGGGCCGGTATTTGAAGAGCAGGGCACGCAAGTCACTCAAATCCTGTTGCTGGCATTTGGAGTCAATGCCCTGGCTCAAATTCCGTTTACCGCACTGCAAGCGGCGGGAAGGGTGCGTGCGGTAGCGTTATTGCACGTGGCTGAGCTACTGCCTTATGGGGCTGTCGTGTTCTTGGCGATTTCCTGGCTGGGAATTGCGGGTGCTGCTTGGGCCTGGTTATTAAGAAGCGTAATAGACTATTCGATTTTGGGATGGATGTGGCATCGCCATTCCGTCCATTCGGTAACTGGCCTCAGGGGTTGATTCGTGCAAAGCTACATCAATAAGTCAGAAGACTATTTTGCGCATGCTCGCAAGGAAATTGCCCCTTTATTGCCGCAACAGTGTGGTCGGGTGCTGGAGATCGGATGTGGGTCGGGTGCCACTCTCGGCTGGTTGCGCCGCGACCAACGGGCTTCTTTCACCGTCGGAGTTGAAATATCCGAGGCTGCAGCCCAAAGAGCCAGAGTCCATGCTGATGAGGTTTATTGCCTTGACTTCGAGCGCGTCGAGCTCCCTTCTGAAAGCACAAAATTCGATGTTATTTTGTGCCTGGATGTTCTGGAGCACATGGTCAATCCGTGGCTGGTTGTCGACCGGTTGGTGGCCCAACATCTTGTGCCGGGTGGCTCTCTCATTGTGAGTTTGCCAAATGTGCGGCACTACAGTGTTGTGTTACCGCTGCTTTTTCGGGGGCGATGGGAATATCAGGACGCGGGCTTGCTTGACAGGACGCACCTGCGGTTTTTCACGCGTGACACCGCTTCACGCCTGCTTTCACACGTCGAACTGGGACCGGTGCATTGTCGCGGGACCGGCTTTAACTGGCCCTCACGCAAAGGAATACTGAATACCCTGACTGCCGGGGTCTTTCAGGAGCTTTTGACGTATCAATATTATCTGACGGCATGCAAGAAAGTTTGAATGGCTCGGAAACGCAGAAGTTCTATAGTGCCAAGCCAATCATGACGTTTGACAAACAATCCTTGCGTTTCAAGTCCCATGTTAGAGCCTTGATATGAAACAAGTAGACGTTGTTGTATTGAATTGGAATGGATGGGAGGACACCATTGTTTGTCTTGCATCGTTGCAGCAACAAGACTATCCAAGCTTCAATTTGATAGTTGTCGACAACGGATCGACCGATGGCTCGGTAGATCAAATAATGAAGGCCATGCCAATGGTTGAGTTGTTGCAAACCGGCGCGAATTTGGGGTTCGGTGGTGGCTGCAACGTTGGCATCAGGCATGCCTTGGCCCGTGGCGCGGATTATGTGTGGCTTATCAATAGCGATGCCATCGTCGACACTCATGCACTGTCCGCGCTGGTCCGAGTGGCAGATCAAAATTTAGCTCTGGGTTCGGTTGGCTCCATTCTGTATGAAGTAGATACCGTAGATCGGGTTCAGTTGTGGGGCGGTGGCCGAGTACAGCTTTGGAGTGGCCAATCGCGACACCAACTGGCCCCCGGGCCGCTTGATTTCATTTCTGGGGCTTCTGTTTTGCTGCGTTGCTCGGCCATTAAAGAGGTCGGTTTATTTGATCAAACAGCCTTTTTTATGTATTGGGAAGACACGGACTTGGCTTTTCGGCTGCGCAAGGCAGGATGGACGCTGGCCGTGGCAGATGATTCCAAGGTGTGGCACAAGCAGTCTGCCAGTCTGGGCAAGCGCAGCCCTTTGCTGGATGAATACTTCACTCAATCCGGTGTTCGTTTTCTCATGCGCCACGCTCCGATTCCATTCATTTCAATTGCAGTCATGTTGGGCATGATGTTGGCCAAGCGCGTGGTCATGGGAGAATTTAGCCGGGTCCGAGCGGTCTTCAACGGGTTTTTAAGCGCATGAGTGAAATGGTGGCGGTTTCTGTGGTGATGCCTTGCTATCGCTGCAAGCAGACGATTGAGCGTGCTGTTGCATCAGTAGCGGCACAAACGGACCTGCCGATGGAGCTTATTCTGGTGGATGACGGCAGTGCGGATGAAACTCGTTCTCTCATGCTTGAATTGCTCAATAAATATCGGCCAGGTTGGATCAGGCTTGTTTTGTTGAATGAAAACCAGGGTGCGGCCAGTGCGCGCAATGCCGGCTGGGCGGTCGCGAGCCAGCCTTACATCGCTTTTCTGGATGCAGACGATGCCTGGCATCCCAGAAAAATTGAAATTCAATATGCCTACATGAATGCGAATCCCGATGTCGTGCTGTGCGGCCATGGGTATCGCCTGCTCAACCAGAACGTTCTGCCGGACTGGAACGTGGTTCAGGACGATGCAGAGCGCATCGGCAAATGGGCCTTGATACTGTCGAATAAATTCGTGACGCCGTCGGTCATGGTCCGGCGCAATGTCGGGCAACGTTTTGTGGAGAGACAGCGCTACATGGAAGACCACATGCTGTGGCTAAAAATCATTTGCAGTGGCGGGCGCGTCGTCAAACTCCCCGCTGAACTGGCTGCAATTTATAAGGAGCCATTTGGTATTACCGGACTGAGTGCGCAGGTTTGGCTTATGGAGCGGGGTGACCTGGGAAATTACCGTCGTCTTTATCGCGAAAGGTATATTGAAAGCTATCAGTTTGCGGCATTGGGTGCCTATTCTGTATTGAAATATGTGCGCAGACTGTTTATCTACTGGGGCTATTTGCGATGGCAAAAATAGCCGATAACCGTGAGATCGATATATCCATATCTGTTGTCAGTCATTTGCAAATAGGCCTGGTTGCCGAACTGTTGGCCGATCTGGACAAACATTGCGGAGATTCACAGCTTGAGTTGATCCTGACGCTTAATCTGGATGAAAACTTGCCCTTCGGGTTGGATGAGTTTTCGTACCCGATCAAGCTCGTGCGAAACGTGACGCCCCTGGGTTTTGGCGCCAACCATAATCAGGCATCCATTCACGCGCGCGGACGATATTTTTGTGTGATGAATCCGGATATCCGCTTGGACAGCAACCCCTTCAACGCGTTGTTGGCGCGTTTTGACGAGCCCACGGTTGGAGTGCTTGCACCGCTTGTACTGAATGTAGAGGGCGGCATTGAAGACAGCGCACGACGGTTTCCCACCCCACTCAAAATACTGTGCAAGGTTTTTGGTCGATGCAGAGGTTCCGACTATGCAATAACAGACGCGCCGATCTACCCGGATTGGGTGGGCGGTATGTTCATGTTGTTTCCGCGTGGCGTCTTCGAAAGACTGGGCGGGTTCGATCAGGGTTATTTTCTGTACTACGAAGACGTGGACATATGCGCCAGATTGAAATTGCTGGGCTTGAAAGCGCTGGTCTGTCCTCAGGCGAGGGTGGTGCACCACGCACAGCGCAGCAGCCATCGTAACCTCACGTATTTGCGATGGCATTTGAAAAGCATGCTGCGCTTTTTTGTTTCGCCTGTTTTCTGGCGCCTGCAATTTCTCCCCCCGCGATGAGAGTCCTGGTTACTGGCGCCAATGGCTTTGTAGGTAAATCCCTCTGTGCTGAATTGACTCGACGAGGTGACGCCGTGCGGGCGGCCGTCCGTTCCGGGCATTCTGACCGGGGGAGACTGGATGACGCAGTCGTTGGAGCGATAGACGGTGGAACGGATTGGTCTGCCGCGCTAGGTGATCAAGACGCGGTCGTCCACCTCGCCGCGCGAGTCCATGTCATGAAGGACGCAGCCGCTGATTCGCTCGTGGCATTTCGACAGGTCAACGTGCAGGCGACCCTGAATCTGGCCCGTCAGGCCGCCGCAGCCGGGGTCAAGCGTTTCGTGTTTATCAGCTCGGTCAAGGTCAATGGCGAGTGCACCTTCCCTGGCCAGACCTTTGCCGAGTCCGATGTGCCCGCTCCCCAGGATGCCTATGGGCAGAGCAAGCATGAGGCCGAACAGGGCTTGCGCCGGCTTGCTGCAGACACCGGCATGGAGCTGGTCATTGTCCGACCGCCGCTGGTGTACGGTCCCGGCGTCAAGGCCAACTTTGCCAGCCTGATGCGTGCCGTGCAGCGGGGCTGGCCCTTGCCGCTCGGCGCGGTGCACAACCGGCGCAGCCTGGTCGCCCTGGACAATCTGGTGAATTTCATTGTGACCTGTGTGACCCATCCACAAGCCGCCAACCAGACCTTTTTGGTGAGCGATGGAGATGACCTGTCCACCCCGGATCTGGTGCGCGGCCTGGCGCGTGCGGCAGGGATGACTGCGCGTCTGATTCCTGTGCCGGTGTGGATTCTGCAGGTGGGGGCGGCCCTCGTGGGTCAAGGGGCGTCGGTACAGCGCCTGGTTGGCAATTTGCAGGTGGATATTTCCAAAGCGCGCGCCTTGTTGGGCTGGGTGCCGCCGGTCACGGTCGAGGAGGGTTTGCGTCGCGCCCTTGCCGGGATGCAAAAATCATGAAAAGAATGTTCGATCTGCTGCTGGCGACGATGGCGGGTATTTTTTTGCTGTTGCCCGTGCTGCTGCTGACAGTATTGGTGCGCTTGACGTCCAAAGGTCCGGCGCTGTATTGGTCTGACCGCGTCGGGCGCAATAACGTGATTTTCCAAATGCCCAAGTTCCGCAGCATGCAAATAGGCACACCGGCCGTGGCAACCCATTTGCTGAGTGATCCCGATCGGTATCTCACGCCGATTGGCAGTTTTTTGCGCAAGAGCAGTCTGGATGAATTACCCCAGCTATTAAGCATCCTCAAAGGCGATATGAGTTTTGTAGGTCCCAGACCTGCCTTGTATAACCAGCATGATCTGATTGAACTACGCACGCGTAACGGGGTCCATACCTTGTTGCCCGGCTTGACGGGCTGGGCTCAAATCAATGGGCGTGATGAGTTACCCATTCCGCAAAAGGTGGCGCTGGATGTTGAGTATCTGCAAAGGAAGTCTTTCGGTTTGGATATGAAAATCATTCTGTTGACAGGTTTGAAGGTATTAAGAAGAGATAATGTGACTCATTAAAATTATTAAAAATAGTGTCTTTAGGGGCTTTTAACTTCAAACACATAAGGTATTGACCATGAATAATCTGATCGAAATTCAAAACCAGATAGAAAAACTGCAAAAGCAGGCCAACGAGATCAGGGCGCAGGAGTTTGATAAAACCGTCCAGGAAATCCTGAGCAAAATGACCGCTTTTGGCATCACCCTGAAAGATCTTGAGGCTGTCAAGGGGCGGACGCGCAAGACGGCGTCCGCCACGGCCAAGCCGGCCGCCGCCAAATACCGGGGACCCAATGGCGAAACCTGGAGTGGCCGCGGTTTGACACCTCGATGGTTGGCCGCACTGGTGGCCCAGGGGCATGCCAAAGAAGAGTTCACCATCAAAAGTTGATGTGAGCCTGATTAATTAAATGCAAAGCAGGGTATTGGCTTGGCCGCGTGCGGCCAAGCGGCTGGTGGTGGTCGCGCTTGATGTCTTTCTGGCGCTGCTGGCCACCTGGATCGCGTTCACGCTCAGGCTGGATACGCTGCATTGGCCCACGGGCGCGCAATGGTGGGTGTATGCGCTGACACCGACGCTGGCGGTGCCGGTCTTCGTCCGGTTTGGTTTGTATCGAGCCATTTTCAGGTACACGGGGCAGGCGGCCCTGCAGGCCACGGGTCAGGCGGTGATGCTGTATGGCCTGATGTTGCTGGGCGTGCTGTTGTGGCAGCGTTGGCCTGGCGTGCCGCGCACCTTGGGCGTGCTGCAACCGCTGGTCTTTCTTTTTCTGGTGGGGGGGAGTCGGGCTGTGGCCCGGTTTTGGTTGGCCGACCTGGGTCATGCGCCTGTCAAGGATGAAGGACGCTTGCTGATATTTGGCGCTGGCACCTTGGGTGTGCAGACCGCGGCCTCCCTGCACCTCTCGCGGCAGTTCGCGTTGCTGGGTTTTGTCGACGACGACACGGCCAAGGTGGGGCGCAGCATTGACGGCATCCCGGTTTTTGCATCCACCGAGCTGCCCGCCGTGGTGGCGCGGCAAGGTGTCACCGATATTTTGCTGGCACTGCCCAGCGCGTCCCGAGACCGCCGGAAAATCATTATTGACAGCTTGCGATCACTGCCGGTCCATATCCGGACCCTGCCGGGTTTGGCGGATCTGGCCAGTGGCCGGGTCACGGTGCAAGACTTTTGTGAACTCGATGTCGAAGACCTGCTGGGCCGCGATCCCGTGCCGCCCGATGCCGAGTTGATTGCGCGCGACCTCGCGGGGCAAGTGGTGCTGGTGACCGGGGCCGGCGGCAGTATTGGCGGCGAGCTGACGCGGCAAATCGTGCGACAAGGGCCGCGCCAACTGCTGTTGCTCGACCACAACGAGTTTGGTCTTTACACCATCCACCAGGAGTTGCAGGGCATCTGCGCGGCCAGTGGCTTGTCCGTGGAATTGGTGCCGCTGCTGGGCAGTGTGGCCAACTATGCGCGCCTGCTCTCGGTCTGCATGGCGTACCGTCCGGCTACCGTCTACCACGCTGCCGCCTATAAACATGTGCCCATGGTCGAAGACAACGCAGGCGAAGGCGTGGCCAACAACGTCTTCGGCACGCTCAACATGGCCCGCGCGGCACAGACCAGTGGTGTCAAACGTTTTGTGCTGGTGTCCACCGACAAGGCGGTCCGGCCCACCAATGTGATGGGCGCGACCAAACGCATGGCCGAGCTGGTGCTGCAGGCACTGGCCGCCGACACCACCGACACCTGCTTCACGATGGTCCGTTTTGGCAATGTGCTGGATTCGAGTGGCAGTGTGGTGCCCTTGTTTCGCCGGCAATTGGCCGCGGGCGGGCCGCTGACGGTGACACACGCCGACGTCACGCGCTATTTCATGACGATCCCGGAGGCCGCGCAGCTGGTGCTGCAGGCCGGCGCTATGGCTGTTGGCGGCGACGTGTTTGTGCTGGACATGGGCGAGCCGGTGAAGATCATGGATCTGGCGCGGCGCATGGTGCAGCTCAGCGGCCTGAGCGTGCGCGACGAGGCCAACCCGAATGGCGACATCGACATTGCCATCACCGGGCTTCGTCCGGGTGAAAAACTGTATGAGGAGTTGTTGATTGGCGACAACCCCGAACGCACGGCCCACCCCCGCATCATGAAAGCGCATGAGCCGTGCATCCCGTGGGCGCAGCTGGCCGAGGAGTTGCTGTCGCTTGAGTCCGCCGCTCAGCGCGACGACCTTGAGGCGATCAATACCTTTCTGCTGCAGCATGTGCACGGCTACCAGCCGGGCGAACTGCCTGCCCCGTGACGCTTTTGGATTGAAGCCCCGGGCGGTGCCCAACATGCGGCACAATTTGCACATTGCCCCTTTCCTCATTGAGTGCCACACCCATGACTGACGTTTCCAGCATTCCCCCGCGCGACAAGGCCGAAATCCTGGCCCAGGCGCTGCCTTACATCCGCAAGTTTCATGGCAAGACCATGGTCATCAAGTACGGCGGCAATGCCATGACCGATCCGGCCTTACAGGCTGACTTTGCCGAAGACGTGGTCCTGCTCAAGCTGGTGGGCATCAACCCGGTGGTGGTGCATGGTGGCGGACCGCAAATTGAGACGGCACTCAAGCGCCTGGGTAAAAAAGGCGAGTTTATCCAGGGCATGCGCGTGACCGACGCCGAAACCATGGAAGTGGTGGAGTGGGTGCTGGCGGGCGAAGTGCAGCAGGACATCGTCGGCCTGATCAACCAGGCCGGCGGCAAGGCGGTCGGTCTGACCGGGCGCGACGGCGGCATGATTCGCGCCCAGAAACTCAAAATGCTGGACAACGCCGACCCGAGCATCGAGCATGACGTGGGCCAGGTCGGCGACATCGTCAGCATTGACCCCAGCGTGGTCAAGGCGCTGCAGGATGATGCCTTCATCCCGGTGATCAGCCCGATCGGTTTTGGCGAAAACAACGAGAGCTACAACATCAACGCCGACGTCGTGGCCGCCAAGCTGGCCACGGTGCTGAAAGCCGAAAAGCTGATGATGCTGACCAACATCAGCGGCGTGCTCGACAAGTCAGGCAAATTGCTCACCAACCTCAGTGCGCGCCAGATCGACGAGTTGTTTGCCGACGGCACCATCAGCGGCGGCATGCTGCCCAAGATCAGCGGCGCGCTGGACGCCGCCAAAAGCGGTGTCAACACGGTGCACATCGTGGATGGGCGGGTACCGCATGTGCTCCTGCTGGAGATTTTGACCGACCAAGCCTATGGAACGATGATTCGTTCGCATTGATTTGCTATTGTTTTGGTAGTTGATTGCGCAATAAGCACGAGGGCTAGAGGCCGATTTCATGAGACTTTTGCTGGTTGAAGACGACCTGATGGTGGCCAGCGGCATCAAGCTGGGGCTCACCCATGCCGGCTACGCGGTGGACTGGGTGAGCAGCGCAGAGCGTGCCTTGGAAGTCACGCTGCGCGAAGCCTTTGACGTGGCCATCATCGACATCGGTCTGCCTGGCATGGATGGCCTGGCCTTGACGCAGCGTTTGCGCAAGGACGGTCACGCCATGCCGGTGCTGATACTCACGGCGCGCGACGCCCTGCAGGATCGGGTCCAGGGTCTGGACACCGGTGCGGACGACTACATGATCAAGCCGTTCGAGTTGCCCGAGTTGCTGGCGCGGCTGCGCGCGCTCTTGCGCCGCTCGCAGGCCGCCACCTCTTCGGTGCTGAGCTTTGGCCCGCTGGAGCTCGACACCGCGACCCGGCTGGCCTGCATCCGACCGGGTGGTCAGCCGATCGAGCTGGGGCCACGCGAATGGACGGTGATGGAGTATTTACTCATCAACGCGCCCAAGCCGGCCAACAAGGACAAACTGCTGCAGGCCTTGACGGGCTGGGACAAGGAAATCACGCCCAATGCGGTGGAGGTGTACATCTCCCGCCTGCGGGGCAAGCTGGAGCCCCACGGTATTGCCTTGCGTTCGATTCGCGGTTTTGGTTACCGGCTGGAGATGGCCGCTGACGGCAGCACCGACCCCCACATCACGGCCGCTTGAGCGATGCAGCTGGCCGCCCTGTCCTCGGGCCTGCAGCGACGCCTCTTGCTGCTCTTGTTGATCCCCCTGTGCCTGCTGGCCTTCGTCAACACCTGGTTTGATTACCGTTCGGCGGACACCGCCGCCCTGCAGCAAGACCGGCAGTTGCTCAAGCTGGTGCCGCTGCTGGCCGATTCGGTGGTGGCTAGCGGCAAAACACCCGCTGACCCGCCGGTCATGCTCACGGTGCCGGCGTTGCAGGAGTTTCTCAAGGACCGGGCCGGTGTGTCGGCCTTCTGCATTGCCAGCCTGACGGGCCAGGTGCTGCTGGGCGAGGCCTGGTTGAGCCGGGAGCCGCCGACCACGCGCGAGCCCGAGTTCTCCAGCGAGGAAGAGGGCGGTGTGACCTACCGCATCGTCTCGCAGCGTGTTCAAACCGTCGCCGGTGAACTGGTGGTCCGCCTGGCGGATGGCTCGGACCCGCGCCAGCAGTGGGTCCAGGGCGTGCTACTCAAGGTCGTGCTGCCCAATCTGGTGTTGATGGTGGTGGCGGTCTTTGTGGTCAGTTGGGCGGTCCGACGTGCGCTGGGTCCGCTGCTGACGCTCAAGGAGGCGGTGGAGCACCGGTCGCCGCGCGACTTGAGCGCGATTGATGTGCAGGCTTCGCCGGAAGAGGTTCGCCCGCTGGTGCTGTCGCTGAACCGGTTGTTTGAGCTGGTGAACGCGCAGGCCGAGAGCCAGCGCCGCTTCGTGGCCGATGCCGCGCATCAACTGCGCACGCCGTTGGCCGGCTTGCAAGCGCAGGCCGAAGCCTGGGCACAAGCCGTCAACAACCCTGACGCGGCCGTGGCATGGCAGGAGAAATATGAAGCAAACAGGGCGCTAGCCCCCGCCAATAGTGCGCAAATAGCTATCAATATAGGAGCTAATCAAATCAACCACCTGCGGGATGCCACGCGTCGTACCTCGCAGCTGGCCAATCAGTTGTTGGCTCTCTCCCGGGCCGATGCGCGCAGCCTCGACGCCCAGCCCCTGCAGCGGGTGGATATGAAGGAGCTGTGTGAAACCCTGCTGGAGGTGCATCTGGAGGCGGCCCTGGCCAAAGGCATCGACCTGGGATTGGACGTGCAAGCCGTGCATGTGAGCGGCCATGAGTGGCTGTTGCGCGAACTGCTGGGCAACCTGCTGGACAACGCCCTGAAATACACCCCCGAAGGCGGTACGGTCACGCTGCGCTGCGCCCGCACGGTCGATGACAACACCCCTTTTCTGGAGGTGGAAGATGATGGTCCGGGCGTGCCCGTGGCGGAGCGGCAGCGCGTGTTGGAGCGTTTTTACCGCATGCCGGGCAGTGCCAGCGAAGGCCATGGCCTGGGCCTGGCCATTGCCGACGAGATTGCGCGGGTACACCGCAGCCAGCTGATCGTGAGCAGTGGCGCGGGCGGGCGAGGCGCCCGTTTCACCTTGATTTTCCCCGTCTGACCCCGAGAAAACCCGCAGCCCTGCTATGCGAGAATCAAATGATTCTTTCGCCTTGTGCCCCCTTTGTGCCCCATGCCTGACGCCGAATCCTCCTCCTCTCCTGCACTACTCCCCGCCGATTCAGGCCATGAGCCAGCCGCGCCGGTTCGCAAGCGCCCGAAGCCGGGCGAACGCCGGATACAGATCCTGCAGGCGCTGGCGAGCATGCTGGAGCAACCCGGTGCCGAGCGCGTCACCACCGCAGCACTGGCGGCGCAACTGGATGTGAGCGAGGCGGCTTTGTACCGGCACTTTGCCAGCAAGGCCCAGATGTATGAGGGCCTGATCGACTTCATTGAGCAGTCGGTGTTTTCGCTGGTCAACCAGATTGCCCAGCGAGAAGGCGTGGCGGGCACGGGCCAGGCCGGCAAGGTGGTGGCCATGCTGATGCAGTTCGCCGAGAAGAATCCCGGCATGACGCGCGTCATGGTGGGCGACGCGCTGGTGTTCGAGAATGAGCGCCTGCAACAGCGCATGAACCAGTTTTTCGAGAAGATCGAGTCCAGCCTCAAGCAAAGCCTGCGCGGCGCGGCCGAGGCAAGTGGCTCGGCCACGCCGACGGTGGACACGCAGGTGCGCGCGTCCGTGCTCACCGCTTTCCTGGTCGGGCGTCTGCAGCGCTTTGCGCGCTCGGGTTTCAAGCGCCTGCCCTCCGAGCACCTCGAAGCCAGCCTGGCGCTGATGCTTTAGGCGCCGCGCTAGGTCGCGTTCCGGACCGTGCCTTGGGCCGCTGTGAGGGCCGCGATGAAGCGCAAGGCATTGGCCTGGACCTGCGCTGGCGTCATGCCCGGTTTGTAGAGCGCGGACCCAATGCCAAAGCCGGCGGCGCCGGCGGCCAGATAGTTGCCCATGTTGTCCGGCGTCACACCGCCGACCGGGAACAGTCGCGTGTCGGCGGGCAGCACCGCACGAAGGGCCCGGACCACGGACGGGCTGATCATCTCGGACGGAAACAGCTTGAGTCCGGTGGCTCCAGCTTCCAGTGCGCCGAACGCCTCGGTGGCGGTCATCACGCCCGGCAGGCACACCAGCCCCAGTCGCACGGCTTCGCGCACCACCGCTGCATTGAAGTTGGGCGACACGATCAGTTGGCCGCCGGCGGCGTGAACCTGGCGCACATCGTCCGGCGTGAGCACCGTGCCGGCACCGACCAAGGCCTGGGGAAAGTGGCTGGCCAGCGCGGCGATGCTCGTCAAAGGATCGGGTGAGTTCAGCGGAACCTCAATCAAGGTCCAGCCCGTGGTGGTCAGGGCGTCGCCCATGGCCACGGCCTCATGCGCTTGCAGGCCGCGCAGGATGGCGACCAGGGGGATGTGCTTCAGGGCGGCTTCAAGTTTTTGGTGTGCGTTCATGGTGTCTTCAAGCAGAGGAAGTGAGTGTTTTTGCGATCGCCCACAGACCGGCCCAGGTGGCCTCAGAGCCCATCCTTTGTGCGGCGACGTCGCGCAGGGCCAGGGCGTTTTGGTAGCGCTGCGTCAAGGCTTCCGAGCCGATGATGACCACCTCGGTGCCGGCCGGCACGGTCTGGACACGCAGTTCCTCGCCAATCACCAGGCCGGACAGGTAACTCGGCAGGGCGGCGGCGGGCAGGCGATCGAACAGCGCCAGGGTTCGGACGCTGAAGGCGGTGTGCAGCAGGCTGCTGCCGCGCAGGGCCCGTGTCACGCCTTGGTCGAAAGCCGCGCTGTCAAACTCGCCGTCACTGGCGGGCAGGGTGCGCGACAAAATGGAGTGCTTGCGCAGCAGGGCGAAGAACTCGCCCGTCATGAAAGTCGAGAAGGACTGGATACGCCCTGCTTGCACGCGCACCCATTTGCTGTGCGTCCCCGGTAGCACCACCAGGGCGTCTTGCAGGCCGAGCAGTTGCAGGGCGCCGAAAATCTGCGTTTCTTCGCCCCGCATGACGTCGGGCATGCCATCGTGTTCGCAGGTCAGTCCCGGCACGATGGCGATGCTGCCATGCTCCACCCAACTCAGCTGACCGGCGACTTCTTCAAAGCCGGCCGGACAGGCGCAATATGGGGCTTCCCGCCAGCCCTGCTTGCTGCCGACCATGCCGGACATCAGGCACATGGCGCCATCGGTCTTCATCCAGTCGCCAAAGCAGGCGTCGAAAACAGCAGGGAATTCACCCGCGGCCACGCTCAGGATGCCGCGCTCAAAAGCCCGTTCTTCCAGGACCTGTCCCGTGGCATCCAGCCGGGCGCCGCGCAGCGACGACGTGCCCCAGTCCACCGCGATCAAAGACTTCACAGCAGGTTCCTCATCAGTATTCATTCAGTGATTGTCCCGCGGCACAAACGAGCCCCGCTTGCCGACGAGGAAGTCCAGATCCACGCCCTGATCGGCCTGCAGCACATGGTCGATGTAGAGCTTCCAGTAGCCGGAGGTCATGGGCGGCGCGGGCGGGCTCCAGTTGGCCAGGCGGCGGGCCAGCTCCTCGTCCGTCACATGCAGATGAATCTTGCGTTGCGGCACATCGAGCTCGATGATGTCGCCGTTTTGCACCACCGCCAACGGTCCGCCGGCGGCCGCCTCGGGCGCGGTGTGCAAGACCACGGTGCCATAGGCCGTGCCGCTCATGCGGCCGTCGCAGATGCGCACCATGTCGGTAATGCCCTTGCGCAGAATCTTCGGCGGCAGCGGCATGTTGCTCACCTCCGCCATGCCGGGGTAGCCCTTGGGGCCGCAGTTCTTGAGCACCATCACGCAGGTTTCATCCACATCCAGATTCTCATCGTCGATGCGGGCATGGAAGTCCTCGATATTCTCGAACACCACAGCCCGACCCTTGTGCACCATCAGTTCAGGCGTGGCGGCGCTGGGCTTGATGACGGCACCGCGCGGTGCCAGATTGCCGCGCAGCACGGCAATGCCGGCCTTGTCCTTGAAAGGCGCGCCCAGCGGCATGATGACTTCGGTGTTGTAGTTTTGCGCGTCGGCGATGTTCTCGCCCACGGTCTTGCCGTTGGCGGTCACGGCGTCCAGGTGCAGGTGCTGCGCGATTTCTTTCATCACCACCGGCAGGCCGCCGGCGTAGCAAAAATCTTCCATCAGGTACTTGCCCGAGGGCTGCAGGTTGACCAGGCACGGCAGTTCGCTGGCCAGCCGGTCGAAATCGTCGATGCTGAGCGGGATGCCAATCCGCCCGGCCATGGCGATCAGGTGAATCACGGCGTTGGTCGAGCCGCCAATGGCGGCCAGTGTTTTGATGGCGTTCTCGAATGCTTCCCGGGTCAGGATGCTGGACAGCTTCTGGTCCTCGTGCACCATGTCCACCACGCGCCGTCCGGCCATGCGCGCCAGTACATTGCGCCGTCCATCCACGGCCGGATAAGCCGCGTTGCCGGGCAAGCCGAGGCCCAGCGCTTCCACCATGCTGGCCATGGTGCTGGCGGTGCCCATGGTCATGCAGTGGCCGTGGCTGCGGTGCATGCAGCTCTCGGCCTCGAAGAACTCCTCCAGCTTGAGCGTGCCGGCGCGGACCTGCTCGCTCATGCTCCAGACCCCCGTGCCCGAGCCCAGCTCCTGGCCGCGCCATTTGCCGTTGAGCATCGGGCCGCCGCTGACGCCGATGGTCGGCAGGTCCACGCTGGCCGCGCCCATCACCAGCGAGGGCGTGGTCTTGTCGCAGCCCATCAGCAGCACCACGCCGTCGATCGGGTTGCCGCGAATGCTTTCTTCCACATCCATGCTGGCCAGATTGCGGTACAGCATGGCGGTCGGGCGCAGCAGGGTCTCGCCCAGCGACATCACCGGAAACTCCAGCGGGAAGCCGCCGGCCTCGTAGACGCCGATCTTCACCTGCTCGGCCAGCGTGCGAAAATGCGAGTTGCAAGGCGTCAGCTCGCTGAAGGTGTTGCAAATCCCAATCACCGGACGGCCATCAAACTGATCGTGCGGCACGCCCTTGCCCTTGACCCAGCTGCGGTAGGCAAAACCGTCGCGGTCCTGGCGGCCGAACCATTGCTGGCTGCGTAGTTCTGTGCTCTTCTTTTTTGGGGTGCTCGAATCGGTCATAGGGTAAGTCCTGAATTTGTAAACATATTATCGTCATATGATTGAAAATGTGTCCTAGTAATAACCATGATTAAAAACGTCCACGGCAATACGGTTGACCACCTCGGCGAAGCCATCGTCGCGGGCCGCTATGCGCCGGGCGCATCGATTCCGCCCGAGCCGCTGCTGGGCGAAGAGCTGGGCGTCAGCCGCACCGTGGTGCGCGAAGCGGTGAAGTCGCTGATCGCCAAGGGCCTGGTGACCACCGGCCCCAAGGTGGGCACCCGTGTGTTGTCCGAAGAGCACTGGAACTGGTTCGATCCGGACGTGATTGCCTGGCAATCCAAGGCCGGCCTCACGCCGGAGTTCTTGCGTGATCTGCAGGATTTGCGTCGAGCCGTCGAACCGGCGGCGGTCCGGATGGCGGCCGAGCGCGCCACGGCGCAGGACATTGCCGCTATTGAAGCGGCGTTCGAGGGCATGACGCGGGCCGTGAAGGAGGGCGGCGACTATGTCACCTATGACCTGCGCTTCCACCAGGGCCTGTTGCGTGCCTGTCGCAACCGCATGTTGATTCACATGAGCAAGGCCTTGAGCGCCCTGTTGCGCACCAGCTTTGAGTTGTCCACCAGCAAGAAAGGCGGGCCGGCCAGCTCCCTTGCGCTGCATCGCGCCGTGCTCGATGCCGTGATTGCCCGTGACCCAGCCAAGGCCGAAAAAGCGATATTGATCCTGATTGACGGCGCGCACAAAGATATCGAGCAGATTTTGACCACGCGCCGCCGCCTGCCCCGTCTGAACACGCCGGCATCGGTGCTCAAGGCCGCCTGAGGAGTGACCGGCCGGCCGCGTCAAGCGCCGGCGTTCAGGCTGGCAGGGTGACGCCGACCTTGAGGCCGGCCGCAACAATCTCCTGCCAGGTCAGCTCATCCACCGAGATGCCCTCCGCGCTGCGCTGTGCCCGGTAGGCGCGCTCCGGGTCGCCGGCAATCTGCACGGCGTCGAAACCGGGGGCGACCGGCCCCGCCTGAAGCCAGTTCACAAAAGCCAGCGCTTCCTGTTCAAACGCGGCCTGTGTTCCCAGTTTGGCGGGGTCGATCAGGATGGTCAGCATGCCATTGATGACGGCGCGCACCGCCGGGTCGGTCGGCCGGTGCCAGGTGCCGCTGCCGGTCAGGGCGCCGCCCAGCAGCTCGCAGGCGACGGCCATGCCGTAACCCTTGTGCTCGCCAAATGCCAGCAGGGCACCAAACAGGCCATTGCTTTGCGGCACCACCACCACGCCGGGGTCGGTCGTGGGGTGTCCGTTTTCGTCAATCAGCGTGCCGGGTTCGACCCGGCGGCCTTCGTTGTGGGCCACGCGCATCTTGCCCTGCGCCACCCGGCTGGTGGCAAAGTCCAGAATGAAATGCGCCCCCGAGGGGTCGCTGGCGTCCCGGCCCTTCAGCGGGATGCCAATGCAGCAGGGATTGGTGCCATAGCGTCCATCAGCGCCGCCAAAAGGCGCCACGACCGGGCGCGACAGGACATTCACAAAATGCAGGGACACCAGGCCTTGCGCCACCGCCATTTCGGCAAAGTGGCCGATGCGCCCGAGGTGGTGCGCCTGGCTCAGCGTCATGATGCAGCTGCCATGGGTTCGGGCGCGCGCGATGCCCAGCGCCATGGCCTCTTCGCCGACCACCTGGCCGTAGCCACGCTGGCCGTCCAGCGTGAGCAGTGAGCCGGTATCGAGGACCACGCGCACGCTGCTGTTCGGCTTGAGCCCGCCTTCGAGCACCGCATCCACATAGCGCGGCAGCATGCCCACGCCATGCGAATCATGGCCGCTCAGGTTGGCCATGACCAGATTGCTGGCGACGGTGTTGGCTTCCACCGGCGAACTGCCACACGCTATTAAAATACTAGCTGCTTGCGCAGTAAGGACGGGGGCTAGAAGCACTTTTTTCATATAAGTCTCGGATAATGCCGGATCGGGCTTCACATCACTGCGCCGACCTGCCAGGGCACAAATTCGTTCTGGCCGTAACCGTGCGACTCGCTCTTGCTGTGGGCGCCGGAGGCGGTGGCCAGCACCTTCTCGAAAATGCGTTGTCCCATCGCGGCGATGGTGCAGCTGCCGTCAATGATCTCGCCGCAGTTGATGTCCATGTCTTCTTCCTGTTTGCGCCACAGCGCCGAGTTGGTGGACAGCTTGAGCGAGGGCGAAGGCGCGCAGCCATAGGCCGAGCCGCGACCCGTGGTGAAGCAGATGACGTTGGCGCCGCCTGCCACCTGGCCGGTGGCGCTGACCGGGTCGTAACCGGGGGTGTCCATGAAGACCAGGCCGTGGGCGCTGACGGGCTCGGCGTATTCGTACACCGCCTGCAGGTTGCTGGTGCCGCCCTTGGCCACGGCTCCCAGCGATTTTTCCAGGATGGTGGTCAGGCCGCCGGCCTTGTTGCCCGGCGAGGGGTTGTTGTTCATCTCGCCGTCATTGACCCGGGCGTAGTGCTCCCACCACTTGATGCGGGTGATCAGTTTCTCGCCCACCTCAACTTTCACGGCGCGGCGTGTCAGCAAGTGTTCGGCGCCATAAATTTCCGGCGTTTCGCTCGGGATGGCGGAGCCGCCGTGCGCCACCAGCAGGTCCACCGCTGCGCCCAGTGCCGGGTTGGCGCTGATGCCGGAGTAACCGTCCGAGCCGCCGCATTGCAAACCAATGGTGATGTGCGCGGCACTGCAGGGTTCGCGCCGGACGGCGTTGGCCTGGGGCAGCATGTCCTTGATCAGCGCAATGCCCTTGGCCACCGTTTTTGCCGTGCCACCGGTGTCCTGAATGCTGAACGCGCGCAGGGTCTCGCCCTCGCGCAGGCGGCCCGTAGCCAGCCAGGCATTGATCTGGTTGGACTCGCAGCCCAGCCCCACCACCAGCACGGCGGCAAAGTTGGCGTGGGTCGCGTAACCGATCAGGGTGCGCTGCAGGATCTGCAAGCCCAGGCCGTCACTGTCCATGCCGCAGCCGGTGCCGTGCGTCAGGGCGACGACGCCGTCCACATTCGGAAAGGCGGCCAGCGCCGCCGGATTGTTGTGCCGCGAAAAATGGTCGGCGATGGCGCGTGCGGCGGTGGCCGAACAGTTCACGCTGGACAGGATGCCGATGTAGTTGCGCGTGGCCACGCGTCCATCCGCGCGCTTGATGCCCATGAACGTGGCCTCGCGCCGCGCCGGCTCGGGTTTGACGTCGGCCCCAAAGGCGTAGTCCCGTTCAAAGTCGCCCTTGTTCGGGCCCATGTCCAGGTTGGGCGTGTGCACATGCTCGCCGGGGGCGATCGGCTTGCTGGCAAAGCCAATGATCTGGTTGTAGCGCCGCACCGGTGCGCCTTGCGAAATGGCGTGGGTGGCAATTTTGTGGCCGGCCGGGATCAACCCTTTGACGGGAAACCCTTCAATGACGGTGCCGCCCAGCAGTTGCTGGCGGGCGATCAGCACGTCGTCGTTGGGATGAAGGCGAATATAGGAAGGTGTCGAAGTCATGAGGTGGCTTCGGAAGAGGGGCGACGGGTTTTGGCTTTGCGCCAGCTCACACTGAAGCGCGCATGCGAGTTATCCATGTGAAGGTGCATCGCGGCACGGGCGCTGGCTGCATTGCGGGCGCGGATCGCGGCCACAATGGCTTCGTGCTCGGTAATGGCGGCACGCCACGACGGCACGGTTTCAAAGTAGCCACCCAGGCGCGTGAACAAGGGGCCACGGCGTGCGTCCCAAAAGCCTTGCACGGTTTCCGTTAAAACGACGTTGCCGCAGGCCTGGACGATGGCTGTGTGAAAGGCGCGGTCACCGTCAAGCGGCAGTCGGCCGGCGTCGGCTTCGTCGCGCATGGCTTGAAGGGCGAGTTCAATCTGGGTCAGATCTTTGCGTTTGGCTTGCAGCGCGGCCAGTGCGGCGACCTCACCTTCAATCACCCGGCGCGCGCGGATCAATTCAAGAGGCCCCCATTCGGTGGAGGCGATGGCGCTGGCGCGGGTGGTGCTACTGCGTTCCAGGACATACACACCCGAGCCCGTGCGCACCTCGACCCAGCTCTCGACCTCCAGCGCAATCAGGGCTTCACGCACCGAGGGGCGGCTGACGCCGAGTTGCTTGGCCAGGTCCCGCTCGGCGGGCAGGCGCGCGCCGACGGCGAACTCGCCAGCTGCGATGGCCGTGCGCAATTGCTCGGCAATCTGGCGATACAAGCGTTGCGGTTCTACGATTTGCAATGCCATAAGGGTCGAAATGAAGGGTTCAGGGGGAATAAGGGTTTGTCTTTATTGGCCAAGTGGTAAGGCCAATTAATAATCACACGATTTGCATTATTCAACATCGGGGCAAACCCTGTCATGGCGGTCCGGTGCCGACTTTTCTGAATGGAGGCGACATGAGGCTACAAGGGAAAACAGCGCTGGTCACGGCCGCAGGCCAGGGTATTGGCCGGGCCAGCGTTCTCGCAATGGCTGCTGAGGGCGCGCAGGTGCTGGCCACCGACGTCAACGCCCAGCTGCTGGAGGGCTTTGCCGGTGTGGCCAATGTCACCACGGCCCGGCTGGACGTGATGGATAAAACCGCCATCCAGGCGCTGGTGGCGCGCATCGCGCCGGTCAACGTGCTGTTCAATTGTGCCGGCGTCGTGCACAACGGCAGCATCCTCCAGGCCACCGATGAGGAGTGGAACTTCGCCTTCAACCTGAACGTGCGTGCGCAGTTCTGGATGATCCAGGCGGCGCTGCCCAAAATGCTGGCGGCGGGCGGCGGCAGCATCATCAACATGGCCAGCGTATGCGGCAGCCTCAAGGGGCTGCCCAATCGTTTTGCCTACGGCGCCAGCAAGGCAGCGGTGGTCGGCCTGACCAAATCGGTCGCGGTCGATTTTGTCGGGCAGGGCATTCGCTGCAACGCCATTGCGCCCGGCACGGTGGACACGCCTTCCCTCGGGGAGCGTATCAACAGCTATGCCGATCCGGCCGAGGCGCGCAAGAATTTCATCGCCCGCCAGCCGATGGGGCGCCTGGCCCAGGCGAACGAAATCGCGCCCATCGTGGTCTACCTGGCCAGCGACGAATCGGTTTTTGCCACCGGTCAACTGTTCTCGGTTGACGGCGGCATGACCATCTGAAACAACACTCAACCAGCAACAGAAAGACAATTTCATGAAACTTGTTCGTTACGGAAATCCCGGCAAAGAAAAGCCCGGCCTGATCGATGCCGAGGGCAAACTGCGCGACCTGAGCGCGGTGGTCAAGGACATTGGTCCTGAACAGCTGGGTGACGCCGCGCTGGCCAAAATCCGCAAGCTGAAGGCGGAAAAATTGCCACTGGTGAAAGGTTTACCCCGCCTGGGTTCGCCGGTCAACGGCGTCGGCAAGTTCATTGCCATTGGCCTGAACTATGCCGATCACGCGGCCGAGTCGAATTTGCCGATTCCCCCGGAGCCGATCGTGTTCATGAAGGCGACCACTTGCATTCAGGGGCCCAACGACCCGGTCATGCTGCCCAAGGGCTCCGTGAAATCTGACTGGGAGGTCGAGCTGGGCGTGGTGATTGGCACCAGAGCGCGCTACGTGTCACAAAAGGCCGCGCTTGATTTTGTCGCCGGTTATTGCACCGTCAACGATGTGAGCGAGCGTGAATACCAGATCGAGCGCGGCGGTACCTGGGACAAGGGCAAGGGCTGCGACACCTTCGGCCCGCTGGGGCCGTGGCTGGTGACACGCGACGACGTGCCCAACCCGCAAAAACTGGCCATGTGGCTGGACCTCAATGGCCAGCGCATGCAAACCGGCAATACGAAGACCATGATATTCAACGTGGCCAAGATCGTGAGTTACGTCAGCCAGTTCATGACCCTGATGCCCGGCGACGTGATCACCACGGGCACGCCACCCGGCGTGGGCCTGGGCATGAAACCGCCGCTGTACCTGAAGAAGGGCGATGTCATGACCCTGGGTATTGAAGGCCTGGGCGAGCAGCGCCAGGTCGTCGTGCCGTTCAAGCTCTGAGCGCTTCAACCATTTCCTCTGGAGACTGAATTGTCCAAACCCGATATCCTGGCCGTTGCCAAACTGCATCCGTTTTATCTGGAGGCGCTGCAAGCCAGCTTTACCGTGCACGATCGCGCGCATGAAGCCGATGCGGCCGCGTTTGCCGAACTCGCGCCGCGCATATCTGGCATTGCGGCCATGGGCGAATCGCGAGTTTCCCGGTCGCTGCTGGCGCAGTTGCCGAACCTGAAAGTGGTGTCGGTTTTTGGCGTCGGCTATGACGGCGTTGACACCGAAGCGGCGCGGGAGCGTGGCATTTGCGTCACGCATACGCCCGATGTCTTGTCCGATGATGTAGCGGACCTGGCCATCGGGCTGATGCTGTCCATCGCCCGTCGCATTCCGCAGGCGGACCAGCATGTGCGCGCTGGCCGCTGGCCGTCGGGCCCGATGCCGCTGGGTCGCAAGGTGACCGGTGCCCGACTGGGCATCGTCGGCTTGGGCCGCATTGGCAAAGCCATCGCCCGCAGGGCGCAAGCTTTTGACATGTCCATCGCCTATACGGCGCGCTCGGAAAAACCGGAGTCCGGCTACCTCCACTACCCAAATCCCAAGGCCCTGGCGGCTGAGGTTGACTTTCTGGTGGTGATCACGCCGGGGGGCGCCGGCACGCGTCATCTGATCAACGCCGAGGTGTTGTCGGCCTTGGGCCCGAATGGCTTTTTGATCAACGTGGCGCGCGGTAGCGTGGTGGATGAATCGGCCCTTGTTCATGCCTTGCAGTCGGGGCTGATTGCCGGGGCGGCCCTGGACGTTTTTGAGAATGAACCGAACGTGCCGGCCGAACTGTGGTCCTTGGGCAATGTCGTTCTCACGCCGCACATGGCCAGCGCTACACAACAAACGCGCCAGGCGATGGCCGACCTGGCCTTTGCCAACATGAGAGCCGGACTGGCGGGGGAGCCCTTGCTCACACCCGTGCCGGAGTGTCGCTAAGCAAGGGTTTACCTTGGTTCGCCAGATAAGCTAATCGTCATATGATAGAAATCAAAGGCATGACCAGCAGCATCTCTTGCAATGCAGTGCCCCCTCTCATCTCTCTCATAGCGGTCTGATCCGCAAGCCGTTTTTTCCCTCACTACAAAAGGAGACTATCGATGAAGTTCAAACTACTTGCTACAGCGGCCTTCATGACCTCGGCCTTGTTGGCCGGCGGTCAGGCTGTGGCCCAGGAGAAGCTCACCGTCTGGTGGGTCAAGGGTTTCTACAAGGCCGAGGATGACGCCTTGTTTGCCGCCATCAAGAAATACGAAGACAAGCACAAGGGCGTCAAAATCGAACTCTCGCAGTATCCGATTCAGGACATGATTCCGAAGACCGTGGCGGCGCTGGATTCCGGCAATCCGCCGGATGTGGCCTACGCGGATGTGTATGACTTCCAGGTCACCGGCAAATGGGCTTTTGACGGCAAGCTGGAGGACATCAGCAGCGTGATGAATCCCATCCGCACCCGTTTTGCCCCGAACACGGCGGAGACGACTTTCCTGCTGAACAACCAGACCGGCGCGCGTGCCTACTATGCGTTCCCGATGAAGCAGCAGACCATGCACATCGAGTACTGGGTTGACATGCTGGCCGAGGCCGGTTTCAAGGAATCGGACATCCCGACCAAATGGAGCGATTACTGGTCGTTCTGGTGCGACAAGGCCCAAGTCGCGCACCGCCAGAAATCCGGCAAGCGCAGCTTTGGCATTGGCCAGCCCATGGGCGTGGATTCGAGTGATTCGTTCTACTCATTCCTGACTTTCATGGATGCGTACAACGTGTCCCTGGTCAGCGACAGCGGCAAGCTGCTGGTGGATGACCCCAAGGTGAAGGCCGGCTTGGTGTCTGCCTTGACCGATTACACCAATATCTACGCCCGCGGTTGCACCCCGCCGTCGTCCACCAGCTGGAAAGACCCGGACAACAATGTGGCCTTCCACAACAAGACCACCTTGATGACGCACAACGCCACGATCTCGATCGCCGCGAAGTGGCTGGACGACATGAACAACGAAGCCCTGAAGCCGGAGGAGCGGGCCCTGGCCAAGAAGAACTACACGGAAAACATCCGTACCGCGGGCTTCCCCAGCAAACCTGACGGCAGCAAGATGGTTTACCGCGCGGCCATCAAGACCGGGGTGGTGTTCTCGCAAGCCAAGAACAAGGTACGCGCCAAGGAATTTGTCAGTTTCCTGATGCAGGATGAAAATCTCACGCCGTACGTGGAAGGTTCGCTCGGACGCTGGTTCCCGGTGATGAAAACCGCGCAGGAACGCCCGTTCTGGAAAGCGGATCCGCACCGCACCTCGGTCTACAACCAGTTCAAGGCCGGCACGGTTAATTTCGAGTTCACCAAGAACTACAAGTTCACCGTCCTGAACAACGAGAACGTCTGGGCCAAGGCCATGAACCGCGTCATCAACGAGAAGGTGCCGGTTGACAAGGCTGTCGATGAAATGATCGCGCGCATCAAGACCGTCGCTAACTGATTTCGTCACCTAAAGAGAAAGGGCGGCGCAACCTTCCGGTTAAACCATTTCGGTCCACCGGCGGTTGCGCACCTTCAAAAGTCATGAGTTCCATTGCTGCCGATCAAGCCAGTTCGTCCGCCCGCCCTATTCGGCGCGGTGCGTCATCCTGGGAATTCTGGGGACGGATCTTCGTCGTTCCCTACATCCTCGTTTTCCTCGTCTTTGTTATCTACCCGGTAGGCTACGGCCTGTGGCTGGCGCGTCATCCAGACAGCTATGAGCGCTTGTTTGCGGACCCGATTTTTTTCCGCACCGTCATCAATACCGTCATCTTTGTTGTCGTTTCAGTCAATCTGAAGATGCTCCTGGCCTTGCTGCTCTCGGGCTACTTTCTGAATACGCGCTGGTGGATCAAGCTCCTGGCCGCCATATTCATACTGCCCTGGGCCGTACCGTCGATTCCCACCATTTTGTCGATGCGCTTCATGCTCAACCCTGAGTGGGGCGTCATCAATACGCTCATCTTCAATCTCACAGGATTGGATGGGCCCAACTGGCTCAATGATCCGACGCTGGCCTTGAGTTTCTCGATGCTCGCGCATATCTGGAAATCCTTGCCCTTCTGGACGCTGATCCTGTTGGCCGGGCGCATGGCGATTCCAGCCGAACAATATGAAGCGGCCTCGGTGGATGGCGCCTCCAGCCTGCAAAAGTTCAAGTTCATCACCTGGCCGTCGATGCGCAGTCTGTATTTGACATCCACCATCCTGTCGATGATCTGGACGCTGGGCGACTTCAACAGCGTCTATCTGCTGACCGGCGGCGGCCCGGCCGATTTGACCCACGTCCTCGCGACCCTGGGCATTCGCTACCTGCGACTGGATCAGGTCGATCTGTCGCTGGCATCGATCGTGGTGGCCTTGCCCCTGGTATTGCCTCTGGTGTATTTCATGATGAAAAGACTCTCCAAATGAAGCGCATCACTTTCAAGACCGTGGCCACCGAGGCCAAGCTGTTGCTGATTGGCATCCCGGTGCTGCTGTGGACGCTGATTCCGATCTACCACATGGTCCTGTTCGCGATCTCGCCGCGAGACCAAGCCACCTCGGGGCACCTGTGGCCCACGAACCCGACACTGGATAATTTTTATTTTGTGTTTGGACAAAAGCACTTCTACCTGGCGCACTTCTGGACCCAGATGGGCAACTCGCTGGTGATTGCGGTGTCGGTCGGCGCGCTGACACTGACGATCTCGACGGCCGCGGCCTTTGCCATCAGCCGCCTGAAAGTTCGCGGTGGCCGCACCGTGATGAACCTGGCCCTGTTCACCTACTTCATCCCGGCGGCGTTTCTGGCGGTCCCCATGTACAAGACCATGGGCAACTATGGTCTGCTCAACAGCCAGTGGGCGCTGATTCTGGCGATGGTGACGATTGCGTCACCGTACTGCATCTGGGTACTCAAGCAGGCGTCCGACAAGTTGCCCTTTGAATTGGACGAAGCTGCCCGGATGGACGGCGCCACCGCGCTACAACTGTTCCGGCTGGTGTACCTGCCGCTGATGGTGCCGTCGCTGGTGGCCGTCGGCACCTACGCCTTGCTGCTGGCCTGGAACGAGTACCTGTATGCGTTCCTGTTGCTGTCCAACGATACCAGCGTGACCTTGGCGGTGGCTCTGGGTAATTTTCTCTCGGCCGACGATTCACCATGGGAGCTGCTCATGACAACCGGCTTGATTTACGCCATGCCGCCAGCAGCCATTTATTACACATTCAAGCGCTACATGGTGTCTGGCCTGACGGCTGGCGCGGTGAAAAGCTAGGCAAAAAGGAATTGACTCCATGGCATCCGTATCATTTAACAAAATCGAAAAAAACTTTGGCAAGGTCAAGATCATTCACGGCATCAGTTTTGACATTGCCGATGGTGAATTCGTTGTGCTGGTCGGCCCCTCGGGCTGCGGTAAATCAACCTTGCTGCGCATGCTGGCCGGCCTGGAAGAGATCAGCGACGGTGAAATCGCCATCGATGGCCGCGTGATCAATGAACTCGACTCCAAAGACCGCGACATCGCCATGGTGTTTCAAAGCTATGCGCTGTATCCGCACATGACGGTGCGGGACAACATGGCCTTCAGTCTCAAGCTGCGCAATGCCGATACAACGCTCACCCACAAGCGCGTGGGTGATGCCGCGCGCATCCTGAACCTGGACCCGCTGCTGGACCGTTTTCCGCGCGAGCTTTCGGGGGGCCAGAGGCAACGGGTGGCGATGGGGCGGGCGATCGTGCGCGACCCCAAAGTATTTTTGTTCGACGAGCCGCTCTCCAACCTGGACGCCAAACTGCGGGTTGCCATGCGCGCCGAGATCAAGGCCTTGCACCAACGCCTGAAAACCACCACGGTCTACGTCACGCACGACCAGATCGAGGCCATGACCATGGCCGATCGCATTGTGGTGATGCATGACGGCATCATTGAACAGATCGGCACGCCGCTGGAACTGTTTGATCACCCCGGCAATCTGTTCGTGGCCCAATTCATTGGTTCTCCGTCCATGAATGTGTTCACCGGAACCTTGCGCCAGGCCGACGGACGTGCCTGGGTCGAATCCCAGGGGAATCAATGGCCCGTCGGCGCCATGGGCTCCGGGCGGGACGGGCAGACCGTGCACTACGGTGTCCGCCCCGGGGACATTGTCATCGGCGAGGCGGGGCAGGGAATCGCGGCCAAAGTGGTGGTGGTGGAGCCCACGGGCGCGGAAACCGAGCTGGTGCTTGCGGTCGGCGACACCACCTTCACGGTGGTCCTGCATGGAAGAACCACCGTCAAACCCGACGACATCATCGGGCTGCACATTGATGCGGCCAAGGTGCACTTGTTTGAAACGGACAGCGGCAAACGCCTGGATTGATATCGCGCGAGCCGTGATTTTTTCTGACATGCGGGCAGCTGTTTTTGTGGTGATGGGGGTATGCGGTTGCGGCAAAAGCACCGTGGGGCAAGGACTGGCCAGCGCACTGGGGCTTGAATTCCTGGAAGGCGATCAGCTGCATTCCGCCAGGAACATCGGACGAATGGCCGCGGGCATTGCGCTGACCGACGACGATCGGCAAGACTGGCTCGAAGTGCTGGCCGCCCGCATTCGCGATGCACGGGCGCGTGGTCGCGGCCTCGTCGTTTCCTGCTCCGCGCTCAAACGGGCTTATCGGGACATCTTGCGTGGCGGGGCTGCTGACTTGCAGGTCATCCACCTGCGGGGCGACCCTGAATTGCTGGCGACGCGCATGGCCAGTCGCCCGGGACATTACATGCCGGCATCGCTGCTTGACAGCCAGCTGGCCACCCTGGAGCCGCCCGGCCCGGATGAGCACGCCTATACCTTCGACGCGGCCATGCCGGCGGACGCCATCGTGGCTGCGGTGTTTCTCGCCAGTGAGGCCTCCAGTTTTGTCAACGGCCATATTCTTTACGTGGATGGCGGCGTCACCGCCACCCTTTGATTCAGCCCATGAATTGCGGGCACCTGCCCTATAACGTTTCGGAGAATCGCACATGTCCGTTTTCACCCAAGTCGTCCTCTACACCGATGCCGATGGCCGCGCCCGGTTTCGCGATGAAACGATAGACCTGTCCGAAGGGTCCGCCCAATCCATGCTTTCCAGAGTGTTTGAATCGGGCGGTTACCAGCTGCGCTACAGTCCGGTCGGATTTCGCAGCCAGTTTCATTGCACCGGCAATCCGCAGTGGGTGTTTATCTTGACGGGTCAAATGGAAATTGGCCTGCAGGGTGGCGTGTCCCGGGTGTTCAAGCCGGGCGAGCATTTCTATTCGGCCGATGTATTGCCTGCGGGGGCTACCTTCGACCCCGCCGTGCACGGCCACTGGAGTCGTCAGCTCGGTCCTGACCCACTGCAGACCTTGTTTGTGCGGGGCTGAACCACCGCGTCAGTGCCAGCAGCTGCATGGCGCTGCTTCAGGGTTCGGGTATACCCTTGATGACCCTAGAAAAAACTCTCTAAATACATCGGGGGATTGCAGCGGACATCAGAACTACGGCAAAATAGCACGATCGTTCTTTTTCTGCGCACCATGCCCATCTCTGAATTGCCTGATACCCCACCACGCTCCAGCAGCCGGCAAGGCTCGCGCGGGGGGCGCGCCCTGCAAAAAGGGCAACAAACCAAGCAAGCCATTGTGGATGCGGCCTTGGGCCTGGCGGCGCAGATCGGGCTGGAAGGCCTGAGCATTGGCGCCTTGGCCGAGGTGACGCAAATGAGCAAGTCGGGTGTGTTTGCCCACTTCGGCTCGCGCGAAGAGCTGCAGATTTCCGTGATTCGCGAGTACTACGCCCAGTTTGCCGACGAGGTTTTCTTTCCTGCGATGGACGAAGCCCGTGGCTTGCCGCGCGTGCGGGCGCTGTTCGCCAACTGGATGAAACGCGTGGCGGTCGAAATCCAGTCCGGCTGCATCTTCATCAGCGGGGCCGTTGAGTTTGACGACCGCCCCGGGCCCGTGCGTGACGCGCTGGCCAGCTCGGTCAAGACCTGGCTGGCGGCCCTGTACCGTGCCGTCGTTCAGGCCAAAGAGGAAGGCCACCTCCATGAAAACGCCGATGAAGAGCAAATGGCCTTCGAGATTCATGGCCTCATTCTGGCCTCGCACTACGAAGCCCGCTTTTTGAAAAACCCGTTCTCCACCGAGCGTGCCAACAAAGGCTTTGAAAACATTCTCGCGCGCTACGGCAAGCCTGCCGCGACCGCATCAACCCACCCCGCAACAACAAACCCATCCTCCAAGGAATAATCAGCATGCCTACCTACAACCCACCCCTGCGCGACATGCAATTTGTGATGCACGAAGTGCTCAAGGTCACCGACGAATTGAAAGCCATGCCGCAGCATGCTGACATGGATGTGGACACCATCAACGCCGTGCTGGAAGAAGGCGGCAAGTTTGCCGTTGACGTCGCCTTTCCGCTGAACATCAGCGGCGACACGCAAGGCTGCACGCTTGATCGGGACACCCATGTTGTCACGACGCCCAAGGGCTTCAAGGAGGCCTACGCCAAGTACGTCGAAGGCGGCTGGCCGGCACTCGGTTGCGACCCGGCCTTTGGTGGCCAGGGCTTGCCGCTGGTGGTGAACCAGCTGTTTTACGAGATGCTCAACAGCGCCAACCAGGCCTGGACCATGTACCCCGGCCTGACGCACGGCGCCTATGAGGCCCTGCACACCCACGGCACCGACGAGCAAAAGCAGACCTACCTGCACAAGATGACCAGCGGCGAATGGACCGGCTCCATGTGTCTGACCGAACCCCATTGCGGCACCGATCTGGGCCTGATGCGCACCAAGGCCGAACCCCAGGCGGACGGCACTTACAGAATCACCGGCAACAAAATTTTCATCAGCGCCGGTGAACACGACATGACCGAGAACATCATTCACCTGGTGCTGGCCCGCTTGCCCGATGCGCCCGCCGGCATCAAGGGCGTGAGCCTGTTCATCGTGCCCAAATTCCTGGTGAACAAGGATGGGTCCCTGGGTGCGCGCAACGGTGTTTACTGCGGTGGCCTGGAGCACAAGATGGGCATCCACGGCAATGCCACGGCGCAGATCGTGCTCGAGGGCGCGGTCGGCACGCTGGTGGGCCAGGCCAACAAAGGCATGCAAGGCATGTTTGTGATGATGAACGCCGCGCGCCTGGGCGTGGGCAACCAGTCGCTCGGGCTGACCGAAGTGGCCTACCAGAACGCATTGGCCTACGCCAAAGACCGCATCCAGATGCGCTCGCTGTCCGGCCCCAAAGCCAAGGACCAGCCCGCCGACCCGATCATCGTGCACCCGGATGTGCGCAAGATGCTGCTCACCGCCAAGGCCTATGCCGAAGGCGGCCGGGCCTTGATGTGCTTCAGCTTCATGCTGCTGGAGAAAGAGAACAACCACCCGGACGAGAAAGTGCGCAAGGACTCTGGCGAGATGCTGGCCATGCTTACACCCATCGTCAAGGCCTTCATCACCGACAACGGCCACATTTCCACCAATGCCTGCATGCAGGTGTTCGGCGGTCACGGCTTCATCAAGGAATGGGGCATGGAGCAGTTTGTGCGCGACAACCGCATCAACATGATTTACGAGGGCACCAACACCATCCAGTCGCTGGATCTGCTGGGTCGCAAGATTCTGGGCAACAACGGCGCCACGCTGAAGAAGTTCGGCCGGCTGGTGGGCCAATTGGTGGAAGAAGAAGGTGTCAACGAGAAGATGGCCGAATTCATCACCCCGATTGCCATCCTCGGCGACCAGATGACCAAGTTCACCACCGAGATCGGTTTCAAGGGCTTTCAGAACCCCGACGAGGTGGGCGCGGCGGCCGTGGACTATCTGCGGGTGGCAGGCCACCTGGTGTTCGGCTACTTCTGGGCCCGCATGGCGCAAGTTGCGCTGCGTGAAATCGCCGCCGGCAATGCCGACCCCTTCTACCTGGCCAAGCTGCAGACGGCGCGTTTCTACTTTGCCAAACTGTTCCCGGAAACCGCCAGCCTCATGCGCGCGGCGCGCGCCGGCAGCAAAGTGTTGATGGACACGGATGCCGCCCTGGCCTGAAGCCGGTAGCTCACTCACAAGTCAGGAATCAATATGTCCCGCTTTCAAGTTAAAAAAGTCGCCGTGCTCGGTGCCGGCGTGATGGGTGCGCAAATTGCCGCCCACCTGGTCAATGTCAAGGTGCCCGTCATTCTGTTTGACCTGCCCGCCAAGGAGGGGCCGAAGAACGGCATCGTGACCCGTGCCATCGACGGCCTGAAAAAGCTCAAGCCCGCGCCCCTGGGCGTGGCGGAAGACGCCGGGCTGATCCAGCAGGCCAATTACGAAGAGCACATGGAGCTGCTCAAGGACTGCGATCTGGTGATCGAAGCCATCGCCGAACGCATGGACTGGAAGCTCGATCTGTACAAAAAGATCGCGCCCTTTTTGGCGCCGCACGCCATCGTGGCATCCAACACCTCGGGCCTGTCCATCACCCAACTGAGCGAAGCGCTGCCGGAGGCCATCAAGCCGAATTTTTGCGGCATTCATTTCTTCAACCCGCCCCGCTACATGATGCTGGTGGAGCTGATCAACACGCCCACCACGCAGCCGCAAATCCTCGACGACCTGGAAGCCTTTGTCACCAGCACCCTGGGCAAGGGCGTGGTGCGGGCCAAGGATTCCCCCAACTTCATCGCCAACCGCGTCGGCATCGCCGGCATGCTGGCGACCATGAAAGAGGTGGAGAATTTTGGCCTGACGTATGACGTGGTCGATGACCTCACCGGCAAAAAACTGGGCCGCGCCAGCTCCGGTACTTTCCGCACCGCGGACGTGGTCGGGCTGGACACCATGGCCCATGTGATCAAGACCCTGCAGGACACCTTGACGCTGGAGACCGATCCTTTCTTTGAGAGTTTTGCCACGCCCGAGGTGCTCAAGACCTTGCTGGAAATGGGCAACCTGGGCCAGAAAGCCAAGGCGGGATTTTTCAAGAAGGTGGGGCGCGATATTCTGCGTTTCGATCTGGCCACGAAAGACTACGTGCCGGGCGGTCAAAAGGGCGACGAGGTCTATGGCCGCATGCTGAAAAAGCCCGCCGCCGAACGCTTGAAATTGCTGCGCGACAGCGAAGGCGCGCAAGGCCGATTCCTGTGGGCCATTCTGCGCAACAGCTTTCATTACGCTGCCGTGCACCTGGCGTCGATTGCGGACAACGCGCGCGATGTGGACTTCTGCATGCGCTGGGGCTTTGGTATGAAGCAAGGCCCGTTCGAACTCTGGCAGGAAGCCGGCTGGCTGACCGTGGCCCATATGATCAAGGAAGACATCGACGCCGGCAAGGCGCTGTGCCAAGCGCCGCTGCCGGATTGGGTCTTCAACGGCCCGGTGCCCGACGCCGGTGGCGTGCACACGCCACAAGGTTCTTGGAACCCCAGCACGGGGCAGTTTGTGCTGCCGCGCAGCCTGCCGGTGTATGCGCGGCAACACTTCCCCGAGCGCGTGCTCGGCGCCGAGGCGCCCAAGGCTGAAACGGCGGGCAAGACGCTGCATGAAGACGACGCCATTCGCCTGTGGACGCTCGACGACGAGGTGCTGATTGCCAGCATCAAGACCAAGATGCACGCCATCAGCCCCGGCGTCGTGGAAGGCCTGATGCACGGCCTGGAACTGGCCGAGGCCGGCTACCAGGGTCTGGTGATCTGGTCGCCGGACGAGATGTTCTCCGCTGGTGCCGATCTGCAGGCCATGCTGCCGGCCTTCATGATGGCCGGCGTGGCTGCGATTGACGGTGCTGAGGCCGAGATGCAACAGGCCATGCTCAAGCTGCGCTACGCCAATGTGCCCGTGGTGTCGGCCGTGCGGGGTTTGGCGCTCGGCGGTGGCTGCGAACTGGCGGTGTATTCCGCGCGGCGTGTGGTCGCCATGGAGAGCTACATCGGTCTGGTGGAAGTGGGCGTCGGCCTGGTGCCCGGTGCCGGTGGTCTGACCTACATCGCGCGGCGTGCGGCTGAAAATGCAGCCACTTCGACCGGCAAGGATCTGCTGCCCTTCCTGACCGAAGGCTTCACGGCCGCGGCCATGGCCAAGGTGGGCACCAGCGCGCTGGAGTCGCGCAAGCTGGGTTATTTGCTGGACAGCGATGTCATCGTGCCGCACAAGGACGAACTGCTGTTTGTTGCGATCAACGAGGCCAAGGCCTTGTTCAATGGCGGCTACCGCGCGCCGCACAAGCGCCAGTTCGCCGTGGCAGGTCGCAGCGGTGTGGCCACCATCAAGGGCTCGCTGGTCAATATGCGCGACGGCGGTTTCATCAGCGCGCACGATTTCCATATCGCCAGCCTGATTGCCAATGTGGTCTGTGGCGGCGATGTGGATGCGGGAAGTCTGGTGGACGAGGAATACCTGATGACGCTGGAGCGTCGGGCCTTTTGCGAGCTGCTGGTCCACCCCAAAACGCAGGAACGCATCATGGGCATGATGTCCACCGGCAAGCCGGTTCGTAATTGATAAAGCTACTGCGCGCTCGCCATGCGTCGTTGGGCGGTGCTCGGAATCCTCACGTACAGGGAGTACGTTCCGGTTCCTGCGCTCCGTCCGCCTAGCCTGACGACCGCTCGCTACGCTTTCTCAATCACGAACCCTCCCGCATTAATTGAGTGATCTGTTGAAAGGATCTATATGAAACAAATTCAAGAAGCCTATATCGTTGCCGCCACGCGCACGCCTATTGGCCGTTCGCATCGCGGGTTTTTCCGCAATACGCGCCCGGACGATCTGCTGGTCAAGGCCTTGCAGGCGGCGCTGGCGCAAGTGCCTTCGCTGGACCCGAAGGTGATTGAAGACCTGATTTGCGGCTGCGCCATTCCCGAGGGCCCGCAAGGCCTGAACATCGCGCGCATCGGCGCCGTGCTGGCGGGTTTGCCGACCAGCGTCGGCGGCATCACCGTCAACCGCTTTTGCGCGTCAGGTTTGAGCGCGGTACAAATGGCGGCCGACCGGATTCGCGTCGGTGAAGCCGACGTGATGATCGCCGCCGGCGTGGAGAGCATGAGCATGGTGCCGATGATGGGCAACACGCCGTCACTGTCGCCGGCGATGTTCAACAACGACGAGAACATCGGCATTGCTTACGGCATGGGCCTGACCGCCGAGAAGGTGGCGACGCAGTGGAAAATCAGCCGCGAAGCGCAGGACGCGTTTGCCGTCGAGTCCCACAAACGCGCCCTGGCGGCCATGGAAGCCGGCCACTTCGCCGATGAAATGACGCCGGTGGAAGTGATTGACCGTTCCCCCAATCTGGCGACCGGCGAAGTCATCGAGAAGAAACGACTGGTCAGCCTGGACGAAGGCGCGCGTTTTGATACCTCGATGGAAGGCCTGATCAAGCTGAAAACGCCGTTTGCCGCGCGCGGTTCGGTCACGGCCGGCAACAGTTCGCAAACCTCGGACGGGGCCGGCGCCCTGATCTTGGCCAGCGAAAAAGCGGTGAAACAATTTGGCCTGAAACCGCTGGCGCGATTCGTCAGTTTTGCGTCCAAAGGCGTGCCGCCGCACATCATGGGCATCGGCCCGATCGAGGCCATTCCGGCGGCGCTGCGCTACGCCGGCCTGAAGCAGGACGACATCGACTGGATCGAGCTCAACGAGGCCTTTGCCGCGCAGTCGCTGGCCGTCATCAATACCTTGGGGCTGGACCCGGCCAAGGTCAACCCCATGGGCGGCGCCATTGCGCTGGGCCATCCGCTGGGTGCCACCGGCGCCATCCGCGCAGCCACCGCCATCCATGCGCTGCATCGCAACAATCTGCGTTACAGCATGGTCTCCATGTGCGTCGGCATGGGCCAGGGCGCGGCCGGTATTTTCGAGCGCGTGTAGCCGTACAGGCTGCGCGACGTATTTGCTCCTCACAACCGAGAACCACCATGACCGAGATATTGATCGACACCAGCGCCAGCGTGATGACCATCACCTTGAACCGCGTGGACAAGAAAAACTCCCTTACCGGTGCGATGTATGCGGCCATGGCCGATGCCCTGGCACAGGCCGAGGCGGATGCCACGGTTCATGTGGTCGTGTTCCAGGGACATGAGACCATTTTCAGTGCCGGCAACGACATTGGCGATTTTCTCAATGTTCCGCCCGCCGGCCAGGACTCGCCGGTGTTCCGCTTTTTGCGCGGCATCAGCAGCTTTCCCAAGCCGCTGGTGGCGGCGGTGTGCGGTCCGGCGGTCGGCATTGGCACCACCCTGCTGTTTCATTGCGACTTGGTTTATGCCGGGGACAACGTGCAGTTCTCTCTGCCCTTCGTCAACCTGGGCCTGTGTCCCGAAGCGGCGTCCAGCTACCTGGCACCGCAGCTGATGGGCTATGGCCGCGCCGCCGAGGCGCTGCTGCTGGGCGAGCCCTTCAAGGCCGAGGCAGCGCTGGAGATGGGGTTGATCAGCCGCATCGTGCCGCCGGCCGAAGCCGCCGCGCTGGCGCAGCGCCAGGCCCAGAAGCTGGCCGCCAAACCCATGAGTTCATTGATCGAGACCAAGCGCCTGATGAAAAAAAGTCAGGCCGGCGTCGTGGCCGAGCGCATGGTGGAAGAGGGCGCCAGCTTCGCCCGCATGCTGCGCGAGCCGGCGGCCCGCGAGGCCTTCACCGCGTTCATGGAGAAGCGCAAGCCGGATTTCTCGAAAATTTAAAGAAAACAGGCCTCTAGCCCTCGTCGAATAAGCGTAAGCAGCTATTTTTTGCATAGCAAAAACATCATCAGGAGAAGTAAGCATGACTGACATGAAACCGGCCGCCAGCCTGAAGGGCAAGACCTTGTTCATCACCGGCGCCTCGCGCGGCATTGGCCTGGCCATTGCCAAGCGCGCGGCGCTGGATGGCGCCAACATCGTCATCGTGGCCAAGACCACCGACCCCAATCCCAAGCTGCCCGGCACCATCTACAGCGCGGCCCAGGAGATCGAAGCCGCCGGCGGCCGCGCGCTGCCGCTGTCGGTGGACATCCGCGACGAAGAGGCTGTGCTGGCGGCCGTGGCCAAGGCCGTGGCGACCTTTGGCGGTATCGACATCCTGGTGAACAACGCCAGCGCCATCAGCCTGACCAACACCGAAGCCACGCCCATGAAACGCTTCGACTTGATGAACGGCGTCAATGCGCGCGGCACTTACCTGTGCACCATGGCCTGCCTGCCCGAGCTGAAAAAATCAGCGGCGGCCGGGCGCAACCCGCAGGTGCTGACCATGTCACCGCCGCTGTCCATGCGGACGCACTGGTTCGAAAATCACACCGCCTACACCATGGCCAAGTACGGCATGAGCATGTGCACCTTGGGCCATGCGGGCGAGTTCAAGAAATACGGCATTGGCGTCAACAGCCTGTGGCCGCGGACCGCCATCGCCACCGCGGCCATGCAGATGATTCCGGGCGTGGACGTGGCCTTGTGCCGCAAACCGGACATCCTGTCGGATGCGGCCTGGCTGGTTCTGACCAGCGCCAGCTCAAACACCGGCAATTTCTACATTGACGATACCCTGCTGGCAGCGCACGGCATCACCGATCTGGAAAAGTATTCGGTGACACCCGGCACCCGAAATTTCATTCCGGATTTCTTCGTCGATTGATTTCTTGCCGGCTCACGCTGGTACGGCTGGGCGTGACACCGTCGAACAGGCGCCACGGTGAATGGTTGCACTCAGTAACTGCGGTATACATATTGATACAGCTTGAGAATGCGCAAGATGGAAGCGCGCGGCGAAATGAGAATCGTGTGAAGGCGTCGGAGTCAATGTGGCTGACCGCTGATGCGAGGGGTGGGACCGAAGTGCAGGCTTGAGTAGTCCACCTGAGTGAAGTTGACCCCTGTGATGGACAGCTTGCTGTGCTCAAGAAAGGAGTTCGAAATTCCTACTACCAGATCGTCGTATCCGGCACAATTCCGTCAGAAATTGGTCGAGCTGGTTCAAGCTGGAGGCAATCCCGGTGACTTGGCCAAAGAGTTTCGCTGCCACATCTCCAGCATCCTGAGCTGGGTACGTAAAGCCCAACCGACCACGATCAGCGCGGCAGGCAAGGGGGGAGGCCTGAGCGCAGTAGAGCGCCAGGAACTCATGGAGCTACGGAGAATTTCCGGCCTGTTGGTGTCGATTCAGGAGAATGAACGAAGGCGGATCTCATCGGATTTACACGACGGGCTGGGGCAGTCGCTCAGCCTGATCAAACTATTGATCGAAAACTGCGCCATGCGGCTGGCCGCGGGCGCGACTGACGAGGCAAGCGAGTCGCTGCAGCAGCTGATACCCCACGTCAAGGAGGCAGTGGCCGAGTTGCGCCGCGTTTCCACCGATTTACGCCCGTCGATACTTGATGATCTGGGCATCCTGCCTACCCTCTCCTGGTTTTTCCGTGAATACGAGGCCGCCTGCGCCAATATTGCCATCGAGAAGATCATCAATGTTGCCGAGCACGAAGTGCCGGTGCCACTGCATCTCCCTCTCTACCGTATTCTTCAGGAAGCCATCCACAACATCGTCAAGCACGCTGCGGCCGACCGGGTGCGCGTCAGTCTTGACCGTTTCGATGATGTGCTTCTGTTTCTGATCGAGGACAACGGTCGCGGATTTGATCTGGACGGCATCAAGTGCGTTGAAGGTCAAATCAGAGGGTTGGGACTGCGCAGCATGGAGGAGCGCGCATCCGTCTCAGGCGGCACCTACCACCTCAGGTCCGCGCCCGGGCAAGGCACCGGCATCTGGGTGTCCTGGCCTTGCAGGCAGTTCCTGCGCTAGAGCCGAATCCTTTTCCGCGTCCAAAACGCAGCGCGCAACAAGCGTCGCCCCGACCGAGCGCTGCTACGCAGTTTGGCCATCTGAAAATACCGACTTCTATGTATGAACGTATACCGTGATTCACCCAGAGCCAGATCGCGCCTGTGGCGCTAAAGTTAAAACAACGCCAGTAAGACATTTGTCAGTGATGGTCGGCTTGGGGCGGGTACGGGAGGGTGTGAATATGAAGAAAACAGGGCATGACAGCGGGTGGGGGGGCGCACGCCGAAACAGCAGGGGTTTTACCCTGCTTGAGTTGCTGGTGGTCATGGTGATCATCGGCCTTCTGGTCGGCTACGTCGGGCCTAAATACTTTTCCCAGATTGGCAAGTCGGAGATCAAGGCCGCACGGGCCCAGATCAACGCCTTGGGTAAGGCGCTGGATCAGTTCCGGCTCGACAGCGGGCATTACCCCACCGCCGAGCAGGGGCTGGTGGCCCTTGTCGATCGTCCGGCCAACGAGGCCAAATGGGATGGCCCGTACCTGAGTAAAGCGGTTCCACCCGACCCCTGGGGCAATCCCTACGTGTTCATCATGCCGGGCGAGCATGGGGAATATGACTTGTTGTCGTATGGCAAGGACGGCAAGCCTGGCGGCGAGGGAGAAGCCGCAGAAATAACGAACTGGCAGTAGGCAAGCAACTATCCGATGTGGGAGAAGCACCATGCACTATGAGGTCAAGGCATTACGCGGCGACGAGTTGACGGCATTGGCGCTGGAGGCCGTGGATGCCGGCGATGCCGCGATCCAGGCGCAAGATCAGGGGTATACGGTTATCGGAATCAAGCCGAAAGCGGGCTGGCTGATGTGGCGCAAACCCGGCACGGGTAGATTTGCACTGGTCTTGTTCAGCCAGGAACTGCTGGCTCTTCTGGAGGCGGGGCTATCCCTGGTGGAGTCATTGGAAACCCTGGCCGACAAGGAGCAGCAGCCCGAAATCCAGAAAACGCTTAGGCAGATTATCACCAGCCTCTACGAAGGGCATACCTTTTCTCATGCGTTGCAGCATTCGCCCGCGACCATTCCGCTGCTGTATGTTGCGACCGTCCGCGCCTGTGAAAAAACGGGCGGTTTGCCCGAAGCCTTGTCGCGCTACGTAGCCTATCAATCGCAGATGGATGCCGTCAAGCGGCAGGTGGTCAGTGCATCGATTTATCCACTCCTGTTGGCCGGGGTTGGCGCGCTGGTGACCCTGTTTTTGATGGTGTACGTCGTGCCGCGTTTCAGTCACATCTATGGGGATATTGGCGGTGACTTGCCGCTGATGTCGCGGCTGCTGATGCGTTGGGGCCAGATGCTGGACACCAATGGCCCAGCCCTTTTGACGGTCACCGCCGTGGCGCTGCTCGCGGCCATCTATACGATCACCCGCCCAGTCAGCAAGCGGTGGATGATGCGCAAACTGCTGAAAATCCCCAGCCTCGGCGGACGACTGCATGTTTTTCAGCTTGCCCGCTTTTACCGTTCGCTCGGCATGCTGCTGCGTGGCGGCATGCCGGTGGTGACTTCCCTGCAGATGGTGTCCGACCTGCTGGAGTCCTCCCTGCGGGGCCAGTTGGCGCTGGCCTCGGCGAGCATCCGTGAAGGCCATGCGCTTTCCAAGGCCATGGATCAATACGGCCTCACCACGCCGGTGGCTTCACGCATGCTGCGCGTGGGCGAGCGCACCGGGCGCATGGGCGAGATGATGGAGCGCATCGCGGCGTTTTACGAGGACGAGACGGCGCGCTGGGTCGAGCGTTTCACCAAGCTGTTCGAGCCCCTGCTGATGGTGTTTATCGGATTGATCATCGGCGGCATCGTGGTGCTGATGTATGTCCCGATCTTTGAACTTGCGGGGAACATCCAGTGAATATGGCAGAGCCAATCGACGTCAGCGCCGGGCCCGGATTCTCGCCGGCGCAGGTGCAGGCGGCGCGTAGCGCGGCACAGCAGGCGCAGCGCGCTATCGTGGAGGTGCTGGAGGAGCAGTCCGGACTTGATCCGCTGCGCTTTGTACAGACGCTGGCGATGACGCTGCATTTCCCCGCCGCGGCGATGGAGGAGCTGAACCGCATGAACCCGGCCTTCGACGTGCTACCGTTTGCCGAGGCGCTGGAACGCGAGTGTCTGGCCCTGCGCGACGAGAACGATGCGCTGGTGCTGGTCATGGGCGATCCTTTCAATAGCGAGCTGCAGGCATGGGCTGAGCAGCGCGTGGCCGCCCGGTTCAGCTGGCGCCTTGCGCATCGTGCCGACGTGGCTGCGTACCTGGCGCGTCACGAGGAAACACTGCATGCCATGGATGGCCTGCTGCCCAGCGGCGACCGCAACCCCAGCGCGCAGTGCGGGGCCGCCGACCTGTCATTCAAGAGTATCAGTGAAGACACCAGCCCGGTGGTCAGGTTGGTGCACTCGACCGTCTATGACGCGCTGAAAGCGTCAGTGAGCGATATTCATCTGGAGACCACGCCCGGCGGCCTGAGTATTCGCTACCGCATCGACGGTGTGCTGACCGCGGTGGGATCGCTGGCGGGGCTGGAGCTGGCAGAGCAGGTTATTTCCCGCATCAAGATCATGTCCGAGCTCGACATCGCCGAGCGTCGAATACCCCAGGACGGCCGCTTCAAGGTGTCTGTGCAGGGGCACGAGGTGGATTTCCGTGTGTCCATCATGCCGAGCATCTTCGGCGAGGATGCGGTGCTGCGCATTCTCGACAAGCAAGCCTTGTCCGATCAGATCAAGGGGCTGCGCCTCAACTATCTCGGCTTCGACGATCACACCCTGAACCAACTGCGCCGCCTGGCCCGCGAGGCCTACGGCATGCTGCTGGTGACCGGCCCTACCGGCTCGGGCAAGACCACCACGCTGTACGCCGCGATCACCGAGATCAACCACGGCCTGGACAAGATCGTCACCATCGAGGATCCGGTCGAATACCAGTTGCCCGGCGTTCTGCAGATTCCCGTGAATGAGAAAAAGGGATTGACCTTTGCTCGCGGCCTGCGTTCCATCCTGCGCCACGATCCCGACAAGATCATGGTCGGCGAGATTCGTGATCCTGAGACCGCGCAGATTGCGGTGCAGTCGGCATTGACGGGCCACCTGGTGTTCACCACCGTACACGCCAACAACGTGTTCGATGTGATTGGCCGCTTCATCCACATGGGGGTTGACCCTTACAGCTTCGTTTCGGCGATGAACGGCATCATGGCGCAGCGGCTGCTGCGGGTGAGCTGCCTGCATTGCGTCGACAAGGATCAGCCCGACGCCAGTTTGCTGGCGGATTCCGGTATCCCCACCGAGCTGGCACACAGCATGAACTTTCGTGCCGGGCGCGGCTGCGGACATTGTCGCGGCACCGGCTTCAAGGGACGCCGCGCCATCGGCGAAATCCTGCACCTGAACGACGAAATCCGCGAAGCCATCATTGCCCGCCAGCCGATTCGCGCCATTCGCGAGGCGGCCGCACGCAACGGAACCCGCTTTTTGCGCGACATTGCGCTGGAGATGGTGGGGCGGGGCGAAACCACCTTACAGGAGATCAACCGTGTCACCCTGGTCGCATAAGGAAATGCAGGTGCTGCTCAGCCCCGACCAGGTGACACTGCTGTCGGTGCAACGCACGCTCACTTGGCGTGGTTTGCGCCGCACCATGCACGATCCGCACAGGGTGTGCTGCAATAGCGCAATTGGCGCCCAACCGTGGCGCGCTGCAGTGCAGGCACTGGAGACGGCACTGTCTGAAAGTTCGGGTGGAAAGACCACGGCCACGGTCATCCTCTCCAACCATTTTTTGCGCTACGCCATGGTGCCCTGGCGTGCCGAACTGGCCAATGCGGAAGAGGATTTGTCCTTCGCCCGCCATTGCTTCACCAGGGTGTATGGAAAAGCCGCCCTGCAGTGGGAAATTCGCCTGAACGAACAACCGCCTGAAATGCCCAGACTGGCCAGCGCGGTGGATGCGGAGTTGCTTGATGCCCTGAGGGGTGTGTTTAACGCAGCAGGCCTTACCCTGCAATCTGTGCAACCCCATCTGATGGCAGCCTTCAATAGTTTCAGAGGTCACCTGCGGCAGCGCAGCGCATGGTTTGCGCTGCTTGAACCGGGCAATCTGTGTCTTGCCCTGCTACACAAGGGGCACTGGTCACGGGTACGTAGTCAACGGGTTGACAGCACATGGCGTGAGGAACTCCCGCTGATTCTTGATCGGGAGGTTTATCTGGCCGATGACACGGCGCTGCCGCATGAGGTTTATGTATGCCATGGCGAATCTGCTGACACTGTGCTCCCAGCCATCGATCCATGGCAGTTCCATCCGCTCCCCCTTGTGCCGGCGCCAGGCGTGGCGTCGGCACAAGGTGAGAATTTCACCATGGCCATGGAGGGGTGATCATGATGCGTGCCCTGCAACTCGACTATCAGCGTGCCTATAAACCCGTGCCGTGGCTGGGGCTGGGGATTCTGGTCGTGGCCCTGATCGGGCTCGCCGTGATGTTCGGCTATCACCAGACGCTGAACCAGCAGATCACCTTTTGGGAAAGAAAGGTCGAGCAGATCGAACGGCTGTCCAGTCACCGCGCGCTTGTGTCGCGACCGCTCACGGAACAGGCCGCGCGTGCGCAAAGGCTGGAGGTCGAACAGGCCAACCAGGTGGTGCGCCAGCTTGGCCTGCCCTGGAACGCGCTATTCAATGCAGTAGAAACCTCGGGCGGGCAAAACATTGCGCTGCTGTCGCTGGAGCCTGACCTGCACAAAGGTACCGTGAAAATCAGCGGCGAAGCAAAGGATCTCAACGCTTTGCTGAACTACGTGAAGCTACTCTCGACGCGCGAAGAGTTCAGCAGCGTCATGCTGCAGAACCACCAGATTCGGCAGGACGACCCGGAAAAGCCGGTTCTATTTTCCCTGCTCGGCCACTGGAAGGAGACTGCACCGTGAAGCTCCGCCTGTCTTCCCATATGCGACGCAAAGGCATCCAGCTGGGCCGGCCGGGTGCCATCGGTGCGGGCGGGCTTGTGATGTGCCTGGCGCTCTACTTCTCAATCGTGCAACCGGCGCAGCAGCGCTTGGACACGGTCCGCCTGAGTGTCAGCTCGTTGCATGGGCAAACTGCACAAGCGCGCCGGGCGACGAAGGAGGGTGCGCGCCCGCTGGACGAACAACTCGCCGCCTTCTATGGGATCTTCCCCAGCGAGCATGACGCGACCGACTGGGTCGGCAAGATTGCGGTTATCGCTCAGCGTGACGGACTTAATCTACAACAGGCCGAGTACAAGGCGGAACGCGACAAAACCGGCAAACTGACCCGTTTCCAGATGAGCCTGCCGCTCAAGGGCGAGTATCAAACAATACGCAGGTTTCTTTCCGACCTGCGCGCCGAAATACCGATCGTTTCGCTGGAACAGGTGCAGTTTGAGCGGCAGAAAGTGGGCGACCCACTGGTCGATGCCAAAGTGAGGTTGGTCATTTATCTGGGGAAACCATCATGAGCGTGCGGCGGTGGCGGCTACGCGCGCTGTTCGGTGCGCTGGCCGTGACAATCATTCTGTCAGGGGGTGTTGGAAAGGAATGGAATAGCGCCGATGAAGTGGTTCGGCCTGCGCCAACGCGCATGTCACCCGTGTCCAGAAAGCCGACCCAGCTACAGCCACATATTGAGCTGGAACGCCTGCAGCGGCAGGATGCCCCCGCAGACACCGACAAGGTGAGCAGCAATGCTTTTGGTGCGATGACCTGGTATGTGCCGCCCCCGCCCCCACCGCCCAAGTC
>NZ_QEII01000265.1 GCF_003347515.1 Rhodoferax ferrireducens
GCTGTAGAACCGGCGCTTGGGGGCTTGGGTGATGCGAGTCTCGCTCGCCATGGTGTGCATGATGTTCATCGCGCACACTATCTCTGGATATCAGCAGTCCTTCAATGTGTGTTGGCCGGACGCATACGTTGGTTTTGCAGGAATTCCCGAAGCTGCGAGCGAATTTCGGGCATTTCGGCGATACGGCTCTTGTTGAAAATGGATTGACTCGAGCCCAGGCGTTCATGCAACTGATGAACAGCGACGCAATGAAGTCCGGAGCGTTCGCCTACGCAGACGCAGGATACTTTGTGGAGGTGATGGGGAGCCAACCAGCGATGTTAGATGACCTTCGCCAGCTTTACGACCAAACGGCCGGAAAAGGTGCTGCGTCCTTGGCTAACCGGTTCCTGTATGGAACAGACTGGGAGATGACGCTTACGGAAGGCGCCGTCAACACCTACCTGCATCAATTCGTCAAACTTTTTCAGGAGCTTGAGAGTCGGCCGGCCATTAAATCGCAAAGCCTCACGGGCTTGTCGTCGAAGTTCTTCGGTGAAAACGCTGCGAATTTTATTGGTTTGCGCAAAGGCAACTCAGCCCGTAATCGCTTGGATACCTTTTATGCGAGGAACTCCGTGCCGACGCCAGACTGGGCTGAAAAAGTTGACAGGCATTGACATCGGGCGAGGCTGAGGAAAGGCGATTCTCGCTCATAGTTCGGTCTCCAGGCCATTCACTGACAAATGAAAGAGCTTCTTGAGAATACCAACCATCGCAGAAATATGTCTTCAGTCCCACATATGTCCAACCATGGAGGTGAATGTGACAACAAGCATATTCCGGCGCTGCGCAAAGTTCGTGAAATTCAAAGCGATTACCGTATGCATCTGTCTGTCTGCTTGCGCTATCCATTAGTCCTCCCCCCCAAGTCGTACAAAAGGCGCTCGATGATTCCAAGGCATCTTCGAAATTGTTCACTGGCGTCATTGCGAAAGTTTAAGCGCCAATCATCTGACTTCCAGTCCTTCAAGCAGCTTCCAGCCGGTTTGCTGGACAAAGTCCCGGTATGGCATCGGTCTGCCGAGGCGCGCCTCGGCGTTATTGGGCAGGACGTATGCCCAGGCGCGTTTGCTGGTCTGGTCATAAACGAGCTTGAACAGCCTGGTCGGCACATATACGTTGTTGCGGCCCACCGTACCATGCCCCGCGTCGAACAATGGGCCGGAGAATACAAACACGTCTCCGGCCGCGCGCATTACATACTTGCGGGTGTCCTGCTCGACTTTGTTCCAAACCTTCTGGTTGTTCACCGGGTCTTGGGGCACCATGTTCGACAGCGCGAAGCTTTGAGCAATCGCGTTGGGGCTGGGTGCGTTGCCTGCCGCCGCCATGTGGCCACGGTCAAGGCCTGAACCCTTGAAGTCTTTCAAGTTCGAGCGCGCTGAATTTGGCAAACGCGGGTCGGGGTAAAAATTGTCCGTCCTCTTCTCTCCCTTTGCATCATGAAGCTGGTCGCTATTGAGTCGTTCAACAACCAGTAACGGGGTCTTGCTGAGACCAGAATGCAAGATTGCAAAGCTGTCAGAGCACAGGCCCCGTGCCTTCCACTCCGTCCCCACAGATTTGAGAGAAGTGGGATTTCCTCCCGGAAAAAGGTCCCGGCAACCTTCAAATGTTGAGCTTCTCTGCGATGGGGCATAGAGCGAAATCGGCTCGACATTCGTCCTTGCCCAAGTTTCAGGCAAGCAATAGGTAAGCGCTGCAGTTGCAATCAGCAACTTGCCGAGAATTTTTGTTTTCAATATTTTCCGCGCATTGCGCGATTTGTTTGGTCGCAGGGCGGTAAGGCCGCCCGCATGAGGGAAGGGGGAAGCTGTCTGGACTCTGAAATCAGAACAAGGCTAAGGCCATGCTCTTTGCATTGGTGACTTGCTCCGGAAGTTCAAACATCGACCACGCATCCAGGGAGTTCAATGTTTGAACGCTCAGATGCCAATTCGACATGAGTACTAAGTAAAGTTTGAGAGGCACTGGTCCGTGCAAACGTTGATAGCTGGGCGATTTCTGATTGACGCCTCACCAAAGGGCTGAGTCCCGCGAATCCATCAACCGCCTTTGCTGCCGATTGCGCAACCTTACTCCGATGACCCAAGCGACCACAATAACGGTGAGTCCGGCACCTACCAGGACTCCTGTTGAAACCCGACCGCTTGTCGCGCCAGACGTCCACAGCTCCACGGCCAAAAGCACGGCAGCCAATACGATTATTCCGATTACAAGTCTCATCCTTGTGCGTGCTTTCAATATTTCACTGATGACCATGATAGTCGGGTTCTTTGCTCTTTTGTGGGGGACAAGCATTCAGCACATCTGGGCCTTGAGCCCTCCGTTGTGCCTCCCAAATCGAAGCTGAATGAGTTCAATCAAGCCAATCCCAAGGGGGCCTGTTGCTGGCAAAATCTGTCGGCAAGCCATTGCGACCTTTGCTGCAGCACAACTGTGAGCTGCATGGAAGTTGCTGGCGCTCGACTGTCCGGGCTGCTCAATCGCACATTTCGATTTCGCTGTTTTTTGTCCGCAGTCGACCTTTGTCATTTTTGATTTGAGGATGAGACCATGCTTGAACTCCGCCCCGGATGTGAATGCTGCGACAAAGACCTGCCACCCGATTCTGTTGAGGCCCGGATTTGCTCATTTGAGTGCACGTTCTGCGTTGCATGTGCAGACAATATTCTCAAGGGGCGATGCCCCAATTGCGAGGGTGAACTGGTCACCAGGCCAAGGCGCCCAATTAGCAAACTTGCAAACAATCCAGCCTCAACGCAACGCGTCCACAAACCAGGTGGCTGTGTGATGACTGCATAGCCGAGCGACTGGCTCCACCGGATTGGTCGCGCCTGACGCTGATTCGCCAATGGGGTTGACGGTTAGACTTGACTCAATCATCACCCCCTAGCACGCAACATGGCCGGCCCCACCCCCGAATTTTGGCAACAACGTTTCGAGAACAATGAAACAGGTTGGGACCAGGGCAGTCCAAGTCCACAGCTGTTGGCCTGGCTGGATAGTGGTGAACTGCATCCCTGCCGTATCTGTGTCCCAGGCTGTGGCAGTGGCTGGGAAGTCGCCGAGCTTACCAAACGCGCCTTCGAGGTCACGGGCATTGATTACACCTCGGCGGCAGTGGAAAAGACAAGTGAACTGCTGCTCCGTCGTACGCTCAGAGCCGAAGTCATTCAAGCGGACGTGCTGAGCTATCAGCCGAAAAAGCATTTTGATGCCATCTACGAGCAAACCTGTCTGTGTGCGATTCATCCCGACCACTGGTTCCAATATGCCAGTCAGTTGCGGGAATGGCTGAAACCAGGAGGCAGTCTTTGGGTTTTGTTTATGCAGATGATTCGTCCTGCGGCAAGCGAGCAGGGTTTGATAGTGGGGCCGCCGTTTCACTGCGATATCAATGCCATGCGAGCCCTTTTTCCGGATAGCTACTGGGTATGGCCAAAACCACCGTACGCCAGGGTGCCCCACCCGAATCTTGCGCACGAATTGGGTCTGCAGCTCGTGCGTCGATAGGCGCCCGCGGGCAAGGCAAGAGTACCCCGCGAAGGTCATCCAAGTTGGAGTAGCTTGCTTTGCGTGCGTTTTTGCCGCAGGCATTGTTTTGTGCTTTGACCAGGTTCCGTTTCTGGTGGCCCGATTGCGCGTTCGTATATCTGAGCGGCTTGAGACGCCCGCCGTGCTATTCGTTATCGTGCCTCTCGGCAAGGTGGGTTGGGCGTCATCTGCCTATTCGGTGTAATGTTCTTTCGCGCTGCTCAGCAACGGCGACACCGGTGTCTTCCACGCCCCCAGCCCCTCAGGCCTACGGTAGGGCAAATAATTCTCCCCAAACCAGCCTGCCAGCAAATGTGTATTCGTGGCATCAATTCGCACCTTGGGCAACCAGATTGGCAGCAATTGAATAATGACGTGGCCTACCAGGGTGTCGACGAGCTCCGAGCGTCCGTCCGTCAATTTTGACTCCAGAGCGGTCCAGATAGCATACGTTCCGGGCTCAAGCTCTCGGAAGTGGCGCCGACCAGTCAAGAGAACTTCGGAGTTGTTGGCCTTGGCGAGTCCGGTGAGAACTGCAATCGCGCGCTTTCGGATGCGCTCGGTCTTGCAGAAAATGACCACCCGACGCAGGCGGCTGCCGTCTTTGAGCGTGCGACCAACCGAGCTTGCCAATGCCGCGAGGGAGGCTTCGCGGTCGGAGCCACGCTTGCTGCGGTCGACCTCCAGCCATATCGTGCCGCCGTTTTCGCCTTTCTCTGTGGCTACAGCGTCAGGGCGCAACTGAATCGTTCTGGTCTTATTGCCCTGCGTTGTAGTGACGGTCAATAGTCCTTGAATAAGCGGCTGGCCAGGCTTGCTGCTTTTATTCAAGTGCTGCAGGAGTTCCTGTTCCGTCATGGCATTGAGCCCGCGGGCTTCGCAAGCCAACGTCCAGAACTGCGCCCACAGGCGGTGCTCAGGGTTTGTCATGTCGCTCACCCGACGGACGGATGATGAGGCGTCGTGACCAGCTTCTTCGAGCCAGTCGACACCCTTTTGAGTCAGGCCATAAATTGTTTGAAACCGGTCACTGCGGTAGCGTCTCAGCAACTCGGCCTTAACCATGCCACGAACGGCGCGCTGGGCTGCCGTCAACGCGGCCTTGAATGGCCGTTCAGCGAAACAGCACACTGCGATGTCGATGGTTCGGATGACGCGGAAACGGTTGGCCGTCAGCAGGGCACGCAGCCAGATGCCTTGCTTCAGTTTCGTCGTCGACATGGTTGCGGCTAAACCCCGGGCCACTTTGCGTGGGGTGACTGTCTCCGTGGTCGCCGGTGCCAAGGAAGATGTTTTCTCGGTGTCGTGGGCGGAAGGGTGCTTCACCGAGTTGACTGGCGTTCCGCCCACCGTGGCAAGGGTTGATGCATCACCGGGGGCGGCGATTGGAGCCACTGTGTGCAGGTTGTTGGTTCCCTGTGGCATGGGCTTTGGTTCTCTCGTGGTTTCTTTCATGTTCATCGGCTTCGCGGTTGAGGTTTTCAAAGGCGCCAAATTCGGTGTTTTTCAAGGGTGGAATTTGGCGAGTTAAACCGTCTAGCTACCGCTATAAAACCGTGCCACCCAAGGTCAGAAGCCAGCACACCACGTGATGGCGAGGCCACTGTTGGTATCCGCGATGGTTGCCCGCACGGCTGACAGAGGGCAGGGGGCAACTGTGCTTTCCCCTCTGGCAGCCTCACCCGAAGGAGTTCGGGTGTCAGTCACGTTTTCGTCGCGACGTCCCTCAAAGCCACTGTTTCGTCTCTCGGCTTCGCCGGCGCAAGCCCGCCGCCGTCCCGAAAGACCTTCTTTCAAGGGAAAATGTTCTTTCGGGACGGCTTGCCCAACTGTTCTTTCGGCATGCCGTTTCTTCGTGGCTTACCCCAAGACCACATCAACTGTTCATCGGTGAGTCCCGGGGACCCCGAGCCACTTGCCGAGTGGTCGCTGGCGCGCCTCACTCCCTTTCATCGAGGTCGGCATGCGCAGGTACGGCGGCGGGCTTGCGCCGCCTACGCCGTCCCAGTCGCGAGCAACTCTGCCTTCATGTACGTCCCACCGAGAGCACTGCGACCCAGTTACGCAGCAGATGTATCACCGAGGGCTTCGGCTGAACACCTCACCGTCCGCCAGCTAGTGTCTCTGTGAACTAATGTTTGGTGCCATCAGGCCGGACCTTCTTAAAAACTGTGCCGAGCAATGGCGAGGGAACCTTCAATTCCCAATGGCAGTGTCTCATCAATGGTGCCTATACAAGGAGCGCATTTGCGCGTAACTCAGGAACCAACATGAAGTTTTTCACCAAGGCAACATCCCAATCAGGCAGGCGTGGTGCCAGGAATAGGTCTCGCATCCACACCGCCCTCATTCTTACCCCCTCCGAAGTGGAGTCGAATTTCCATCAGTTCGGCGAAGATGGATTGGCAAAAATCCGCGGCCGCTGGATGCTGCTGGGAGCCGTGAACGCAGACCTTTTTTCAAGGCTTGACGCCAACGGGGAAGATGACATCGCTGCCCAATTGCTCGTCCAGCCCGTCCCCTCCGGTGCGAAGTACACGGTTCTCACTTGTCAGCTGGGGTATTTCCAGCATCGGTTTGTGCTGCCAATGTATGAACCCAAAGTCGTCGATTTGTTGACAATCGCCAGCATGAGCCCGCTGAGCATCTATTTGGAGAGTACTGGCCAGGTACGGCAGGGTATGGCCTATGACTGTCCATTGCGGCCAATGAGTTTTCAGGAGGCAAGGTCAGAGTGCCTATCAATTTCTGCTGACAAAAAGAATGATTTCATCATCGAGTTTCCATCAGTCGTATCGGCACTTGCGTCGACCGAAAGCGTGCCAAGTTTGAATCGTGAAATCGTGCGCGACGTCGATGCTTCGTTCTATCTGCCCAGGCCAATTCGTCAAAGCTGAGTTCCCCCCGCTGGTAACGTGATTTCAGGTGAGCCCGTCCATGTACGGGCTCATTTTTTGGTGGCTATACAGGAGGCGCACTCCTGCGCATCAGGAACCAAATATGAACAAACCAGCTTTTTATCAGGAATCCCAGGGCTCGCGATTGGGTGCCATCAACGAACAGGCAACGCACTATTTCGCTCGTTTAATGACACCGCCGGAAGTCGCTGTAGCAACTCAGCGTCAGCCACCTGAAGTTCGACAGAAAACAGAGGGACACTGGGTATTGTGTGGCGATGTTTCGGGCCCAATGTTCAAACTCTTACAGAAAGTCCCCTCGAAGCAATTTCAGACTCGGCTCACAGCGTTCAACTCGTCTTCCGGTTTTGCGTATTGCGTTCTGACCCATCAAGTTGAGCGCCATCAGCATCGTTTTTTGCTTGGACTCACAGACCCTGCAGTCCGAACGTTTTTGGAGTCCATGACCACGACCGGAAAACTGACGTTTATGCTGGGGGACGATGATGGAAACAACGCACTTCTGTTCGAAAGCCCTTTGCTGCCAAACATGTTCATGCCTGTGCTCGCCATGGCGCCCGAAGTGAATCTGGAAACACAGCGGACCGCACTGAGCGAGCTACCATGTGTCCAGGCTGTCATAGGTAACCCGCTCCAGGTTCCCAGCCTACTGGAAGGATACTCAGTTCAATACGTCAGCGTTTCATTGCTGCTGCCAGGATTTTCCGTTGAACAGTACGAGGCCGCGATTTACAAAGCGTCTGGCGTATGAAAACCAATACGGCTCCCGGGCCAGTGTCGTTTGACTGTCAGCAAGAGCCTTACGGGGCTTTCGACTCAGACACAGGGATATTGGTACTGGTGGTGGAGGCCAGCTCAGAGATTGAAGCCTTGGCGCGTGTCGACTCTGTGGCGCCGTTGCTTGGGGTCCGAGGAGATTGCGAACTTCTTGTCGTTCAGATGGACCAGTTGCCAGCAGGTGTACCGACATTTTTGCAGGCATTTTTTGAGGCTGGGATGATTGGTTTCAACCGAGGTAATGTGGCGCCTGGTACCAGTACCCTTCAATAGCTTGATGTCAGTTTGATTTTGAATTGAGCCCACCGTTGCGTGGGCTCAATTTTTTCCACTGAAGAGGACATGGGCCCCGAATCAAACAGTATTCCTCTGGAAGCAAGGTCAGGCACTGGATTGCGAGACAGGCTGTCATGTTGCCGCTGGGCCGAGATGCTGTTCCCCTGTCCATCCAACGTGCAGCGGGTACCTATACGCACTGTGTCGATTGGACACATGAATAGGCCACCAAAATGAAGACATCAAAAAGAAGTGCGTCGCGAGCAAGAAGACGGGGAATCCGGCCAACAGGCAACTTCTGTCGAGCCATGCTGTTGAGCCCAAGCCAGGTCGCCAATTGTCTGGCCACTATGTCTGACAAGCAACGCGAACTATTGACAGTGCAGTGGCTCCTGACTGGCACTGTGAGCAAGAAGGGGTTTGCTGTTCTTGTTGCCAATACGACATGCGACCTGGTAACCGAAATCAAGACCTTGCAGAAACCTTCTGGCGCTGCATATGTGCTTATCTCCTGCCAGCTAGGCAATTGGCAGCATCGTTTTGTTCTGCCACTCTACGACGCCAGAGTTCGGGATTATTTGGCGGTTGATGTTCGTGAGCCCTTGAGCCTGCAGTTGAGCTGTGCCGGGAGCGAGGAGGCCTTTATTTTTGACCTTCTAATTCCGCGGCATGAACTGAAGTCAATCCTGGAAGTTGGTCGCATGATTGACCTGAAAGACAGGAACAGCCTATTTTGGGAGTGGGCCAATCTTATGGGCGACATGCTTGCGCCGGCGGGCATACCGAGTCTCTCAGCGACACACGTCGTTCGAGATGTCGACGTTTCAGCTCTGATACCGGAAGGGGCTGGCGTCCATTTCCACGATGAAATATGTCTGGAAGATGCAGCATGAAGAGAACCCAACAAATGAAACACGACTCGCCGTCGCCAATTGAGCCCATTCTCTTCGGCGGCTTTGAGCCTGCAACTCGGGCACTTAAACTGACAGTTGAGGCGCACTCATTGAAGGAAGCGCGGAACCGAATGGCGGCGGTGGCGTCATTGGTTGATATCAATTCAGTGGAGCAATTTGCGGTGCTGGTGCTGGAGAGACCGTCACGTACGGTGCCACTGTTCATGGACGGATATTTCCATGCAATCGGGATAGGCATGACAGGGGCAAGTCTGGCTTCCGTTTGTGGATTGGGCCTTTGAATTGATTGCAAGTTGATTTTGATTGAGCCCTCCGCTTGGAGGGCTCTTTCTCGAAGTGCCTCGACTGACCTTTGACGGACATGACCGGGCATTCGGACATAAGGCCATATTCGGGCGAGCGTGGTCTCAGACAGTTGGAACAGTTCCTCCGTCGATGACATATTCCGTGCCGGTAATGGATGCTGCGCGGCCTGACACAAGAAACCCGACAAGGTCCGCCACCTCTTTGGGTTTGGCAGGTCTGCCAAGCGGTATGCCTCCCAGCGAGTTCATTAGCGACTGACGGGCTTCCTCATAATCCGTCCCGCTGTTTCGCGAAATCTCGTTGACGAGTCCCACCGCCGCTTCTGTTTCAACCCAGCCGGGTGACACACGAACCACCCGCACGCCCTTCGGACTGACTTCTTTGGACAGGCTCTTGCTGTACGTTGAAAGCGCAGCCTTCGCCGCCGCGTAGGCGGTGGTTGCGTCAGCCAAGGGCAGTTGCCGCTGGATGGATGTGATATGCACAACCACGCCCGTGCCCTGGGCCACCATGTCAGGCAACAAGGCGCGGTCAATGCGGACCGCCGGATACAGATTAAGGTCAAGCGCCTTCTGCCATTCGTTCTCGTCCAGCACGGCGTAGCCGCCTGCCGGTGCAGACGAGCCGCCCGCTACGTGCACCACGATGTCAACGCCGCCCAATTGCTCTTTCACCGCCTGCGCTATCGCGGCACACCCAGTCACGGTTGTGATGTCGGCCGCAACGAATGCAGTTTCTCCGAAGTCCGCCGGGCGTGAGCGCGCCGTTGTCAACACGGTTGCACCCGCCTGGGTCAGTTGCGAGACCACTGCGGCACCAATCCCCTTGGTGCCGCCCGTTACCAGCGCCCGGCGGCCTTCGAGTTCGACCGGGTTGCGGATTTCAAGTGACGCGATGAGCTCATCCTTGAGCGTGAAGACATGCATCAGGTCGGCCACTTCACCGGGGAAGTTGCCTTTTATTCTTGTAAGGAGTTTCAGGGTGCCGCCAATTCGGGACACGCCGAGCGGCGTGAGTCTGTATTGGTACTTCGCTTCTCCCGCCAATTGCCAGGCTTTGATGGCTTCGAGACCAAGGAACGTCCCGCCTTCGTCAAGCACCACCGCATTGCGGTGGAAGCAATCGGCCAACAGGGATTTGTCCGGATTTCCCTTGGTCTCCAGGTAACGTGTTACGGCGTTTGGGGTAAGGTGGTTCATCAATTTTCCAATATGAGTTGCAATAGGGCGATTCTGGTCATATGCTCACCCAATGGATAGTACCCACCAAAAAGTAAGCGCTTCGAGTAAGGCCAAACGCAAGACCTACACGCCCCTGAGCGCGGCCATTGATGTCGAGGCGTGTTTCAGCATGCTGGAGGGGCGGTGGAAACTCGTCATCCTGTTCCACCTGTTTGGCGGGCAAATCCAACGTTTTTCCGATTTGGAAAGACGCGTGACCGGCATCTCACAGAAAATGTTGGCCCAGCAGCTGCGCCAGTTGGAGGCCGATGGCATTGTTGAGCGCACCGTGCATCAGCAGGTGCCACCTAAAGTGGACTATCGCATGACCGCCTGGGGCCAAGAACTCTGTCCGGCACTGGATGCGATGTTGAAGTGGGCCGAGCTGCGCGAGTCGCATAACTTGAGCCGGTAGCGGGATAAAGCAATCAAACGGCTCCAAGACGGATAGCATCTGCGGAAATTGAGTTCATGCATCCTCCGGAGACCAAAGTGCGCTGCGTGCACGGTGCCGACCGGCGGCCAGAAACGGTCATTCAAAATCGCCTTGTCAGTCTCAATTTCCGACTCTGTGAGTCATTTCGGGTTAATTCCATATCCGCGAAGGAGTTGCCAAACAGTGTGCTGGCTGCTCGGAAGCGACGCCGAAAAACCGCATTGCCGGGTTACCGATTCACCGCATTGCCTTGTGATAGCAGCGAAGTATCAACGATGTCATTCGCAACGGGGCGTTGCGAACAAACGTGGGAAGCCACTGCGGCGAATTCATGGCAAAACGGGTAGACCACCGAGTAAATGGACGAAGCCAACTGGTCGATTCAACAAAGCGACGCTTATTCAACATGGACATCAAGCAGTTTGCTTGCCTCAAGGTAATATAGTCTCGTCAGTGAGCGTGGCACGAGTCCTGCACCAAGTGTGCGCTATTTGGTTTCGTACAGCGCTCTGAGCTGGTCGGCGGTGGGTGGATGGTCTTCGAACAACTCGCCCTCGCAGGTGAGCACACCATCCTCGATTCGGTAGATGGTGGTGTGATGCACGCTGCCGCCGAATCCTTTCGTGGACACTGCTTCGGCCGCATAGACGTTCTTTTCACCCGCGAGAACCCAAATCGGTTCAAATCCTGCGTGCTCGAGTCCTCGCAGGAAGAAATCTCGAGATATCACGCCGGCGCTCGGACCTCGAGTTCGCAAAGAGGGGTCAACCATGCGCGCGATGTCATTCGAGTCCACGTACTCAGGCGCCTTACCGTTGCGCAGCCTGAGGCCCAGCATTCGCATGAATCCGGCAGATGGAACGTGCAGCGTGAAGTTGGCTTCAATCGAGTTGTCCGAGGACAGCGCTTCGGCAGTCAGCCTGCTGATGACTCCTGTACAGGGCGTCTTGAAGTCGCCGAATTCGAAAGACTTGAGTTCAAGTGTCTCCTCGTTGTCACGCCAACCGTGCTCTCCCAAGAAACACGACAAGCTTTTGTCCGCAGGCAAACGGCTGCTGTCGCCTCGGTGTTTGCTCAATAGCTCTTGAGCGAGCTTCCTACCGTTACCGCGAGCCGTCACAAGGCAAGTGATGTGCGACCAAGCGTCCGAATGGTTCCTTTTGTTCTGGCCAGGAACGCGCCAGTGCCGAAACCCGTCGAGGACGAGCCACTGCTGTCCATCGGGGCTGTTGACTTCGATTTCCTGCGGGCCGTTGCATAGGTCCGTACGCACCTGCAGCCAAGCAAGAAGTACCTCTGTTGCCCCCGCAGGCAGCTGCGGCTGGGTCGGCGTCCACCAAGTCACCGGCGTCGACGCCCAACCAGTCTCCCGTGTTCGGCGAAGTAGCAATGAGGGGTCGATGTCCCGTATCATGGACAGACTCTGCGGACCCAGCGCGAAGGCGTGTAATAGTCCTCGGTCTTGAAAGGCGTTGACAGTCAGGTTATCTGTGACTCTAGCAGCCGCTTCTGCCAGCGCGATGTGCTGGTACTTCTTGCCCATCCGCTCCACACGGTGCTTGCCCATTCGCTCATGCGAGATGTGACGCCCATTGTCAAACGCCGAGAACAGTTGCGGGGTCCATCCGAGCTGATGAGCCCGTGCGCACACCCAGCGACGCACCGTCGCGTGCTCGACGTCCGGCGGACCAATATCCTCGCTGTTCATCCGGGTGGACTCCAGCAGGAAGTATTCCGGGAAGTTTTCATACTGCTGAAGCTCTTGTGCATCCAACTCGGCGCGAAACGCTCGGTTGGCCGCTTCCAAAGATGCCCATAGGCGGTTGGCCGCCTCCTGTGTCTCCTTGCTGAAAAAGTTAGCCATCGCAGTCCCGTGCTCCCGCACCCGGCAGTCCCGAGCAGCTCTTTGGACGGCGACATAAGCCTCTTGCTGCTTCGGTGTTGCCGCAGCGAAAAACTGGTTCTCCCACTCGTCGAAGAGGTCTTTTGTGGTTCGGCCCGCAAAGGCCCGCGGCATCTGGGTGATGTCGTGGAGCCAACTGCGGACAGTGTAGTTGCCGAAGTCCCCGTGTTCACTGGTCGACGAGACGATGGAATCGTGGAAGCCTCCTTCTTTGAAACCCTCGACATCGTCTTTCGTGACGGTATCGAGGGGCCAATCGGAAGTGAAGCAAGTTCGACATGCATCCAGCTCCACCTCGGCCGGCAGTTCGCCCACAGCGTGCGCGTACTCCAGGATGCCAAGCGCGTAGTCACGGGATAGCAGGTGCAGGGGCGGCCGCGTGCCCGGAGCGAAGAACTGTTTCCACACCGCTTCCGCGACGGTCTTGCAGCCCTGTCTGTCCGAGCCTTGCATTAAGGCGCCATAGCATGCTGCAAGCAGCCTTTCGGTGATGTAGGGGTCGTTAACTCTTTCGAACCTGTCAAGGAGGGCGGCAGCAATACTGAGGTTCACGTAAACCAAGTGCACAAGGCCCTTGGTCGCCAAGTCCCGCACGGCGCGATTTGGAGATGACAGGAACCACGTGAGTGCAACACCCGCCAAGTGACGGCGCTCAGGTTCGACAGCTTCGGGTTCGACATGCCACGCCCAGTCGATGAGCGACTCCACAGGACTACCGTCTGCCAAGTCGTCTTCAGCCAGGAACATGGACCACCCGGCGTCGCGCTCCGGCAAATCCAACGCCATGAGGCGCTCGTGCAGGTACGAAGCGTTGAAGCGGTTCACAGGTTCGGTGCAGACCAGCAGCAGGGCACCGAAGGCACTCTTTCCATGTGCTTGGGCGATTTCCCCGACCCAGCGCAGCGTGCCTTGCGTGAAGGCCTGCGGCTGACGCCACGCAATTGATGCTTCGAACGCGGCGACTAGGCTCTGGTCGTCCAACGCGCCTTCGGGGAGGACATCGAAAAGCTCAAGGCCGAAGCCTTCGGGTAGCTGGATAGCCAGCGCTTCGATGACGCCACCGTACGACCGGGACGCGTCTTGCTCGACATAAGCGGCCAATGGTTCGCGCTTAAAGGAGCCGGCAACGTCCATGTTGTCCACATACGTGGACAACAAATGCTTGGCGCGGAGGTGGTCGTACAGTCGCTCAAAAGTGAATCGGACCGTTTCCAAAGCATCCTCTTTGCCTCTGACGAAATCGAGCGTCAGCACCCCCTCTGAGAGGAATTCTGCAAACAGGCTACGGTCGGCTCGTCCAGCGGACGGCAAGTAACGCTCGAAGAGTTCCAGCGCTTGCTCCTTGGAAATGACTCCTTGAGCGTCATTCGCAGCGCATGACACGAGGAACGCGTCCAGCGCCTTACGCGGAATATTCTGGTGGTAGTCAAGCTTCAACGCTTGCTCAACCTTTTCAGTGACCGCATTCATGAAGAAGTCAAAAAGCTGAGTGATGCCCGTCAAACCCTTGGGAAGCTGCTTGAGTCCTCGTGCCTCCAGGAAGTCGCAGCAGGTTCTCAGGAAAAGTGGGTTCTCGAACTCTCGCATTACGTTTGGTGCACTCGGCCTAGAAATCCCGCGGCGGTCGAGGTATGCCTTAGCTGCTTGTGCAGAGTGCTTCGCAAAGCCCGTGTGGGTCACCTTGGGCAGCCCCTTGAGCGGGAAGTACCGCAGATAGGTGCTGCGCACAGTCATTGCGACGACTACTCGGGGAAATCTCTCGATGGTCGCCAAGAACCCGGACAGTCGGTTCGCCCACAGCTGGATTCCGTGGCGCTCATTCAGCGCATCAATGGCAATCACTGCCCGGCAACCCGCCGCCTCTGCTGCGGCATCCAAGGCCCCCAGAAAATCATCGGTTGAGAGCGCAGAAACATCAAGCTGTGTGCGAATCTGCTCCCACGGGTCGTTTTCGTCCATCGTACCCGTGAGCACCAGAACGCACACCCGCTCTTGTGCGATTTGGCTTACCCCAAAGTCGCATAACAGGTGCGACTTACCAATACCTGCTGGCCCCGTCACAACGAGCACACGTTTGTTTACCAATTGCCAGGCATCTTCCACAAGGGCGGTCTGGACCACGCCGATTGCGCCGTACAGTTTGTAGAGTTCGCTGAAGACGACAGAGCGGTCGGGGCTCACTAGGTCCACACATCTATCTAGAGCATCGCGGACACCGTGCTCGGCTGTCAATGCGGCTTTCGACCACGAGTCAGTCGGCACGGGCGTGTCTGGTCCGACAGGAGGCACGGCAAGCCAATCGGTCAGAGGCACCACCGCTCCATAAAGGCCTTCGCTGACCGCATCCTTTTTGCGCAAGCGTAGACTGTGCGTGACATTGTCCAGTGCGCTCGTGATTTCCGCCGACCATTGCCGAGGCTTCTCCAGTAGCTGCGAGTCACGGGAAATCGACTGCAGAACCTTCTGAATGGGAAGGTCAACGTGACTTTCTGGCGTGTACCTTTCGCCCAAATTCTTGCGCTGGGCATCGAACTTCACTGCAAACCATTCCGGGGTCAGTCGGGTTGCATCGAACCAAAATCGAAGCCGACCAGAGTACAAAGGGTGGTTGCGCCCGAGTCGCTCGCCGAAGCTGCTGGCGCTCCAAAGCTCGATTTCAAGGGTTCGCCCTTCAGCTTTAGCTTGGTCGATGCGCTTCGTGCGCCAAGCCTCATAACGCTGGACCTCGCTTGAGCTTTTCCCGAGCCGGTTGTCGCGCAGGTCGACGGGCAGGCACAGGATGAATGTGTCAAGCAAGGGGTGAGCGGCAAGCGCACGAGTCAGTGAGTCGCCGATATCATTTACCTGCGTGTTGCCGAACCCATCAAGGAAGTACTTGGCTTGCCAGCCGACTTCCCGCCTGCTCAAGTACCGGCGATAGCACTCGAGGCCCTGGTCCGCTCCGGGACCCTTGCGGATGAATGTCGAACCCGGCACTGGTTCGTCCAGGGCTGCGAGTTGGCAGCATAGCTCCTCGAACCCGCCGGCTTGGGTGCCGCGATGTTCTCGTATCCGCCGAAAGTCAACTGCCGGTTGTGCCATCCAGCTCCTCGCCACCTTAAACATCAAGACATTCCTCCTGTCTACCATTCTCGTCGAGATGTTCAGCTCACAACCGGATGTGTCGCGCCTGCAGACTCTCATCATGATGGAATGTCTATTGACGGTGGTCCCGGTTGTGGCGGTCGCCGGGGACAGTGGTTTCTTCTTTTTTAAAGTCGCGGCGTGGTCGACTGGTGCTCCACCTTGACCTGTTTTAATTCGATTTCCGGACTGCTCACAGAACGCTTAACACGTGCTTATTGAAGCGAAGGAAGTCCATCCCCCCCCGCACTCCCAAAATGATGCGCACGTCTCGGACCCGGATTTCGTAGTCAATACGGCATCCCGTGACACTGGTGACTACACCCCTGTATCACACGATACAAAAGGAAGTTCACCATGCACATCAAACGCCGCGGAACCCGCGCCTTGCTTTACCGTTCTTTCTGGGTGCCCAAGGGCGCCGCAGGCAACACCCACGGCTATTCCACCCAGACTTTTGTCGGCAGCCTGTCGCTCGACGCAGAGACCTTGCCTCCTGACTTTGCAAGCAAGTTTTCTGAGGCCGAGGTCAGTTACCTTGAAAACAAGCTTTTCCAGCCTGCAAGACTGGCTGCAGAGCAAAAGAGGAGGGCGGTCGAGTACAGGGCTACAGACCCGATGTGGCGATTGGACGAAGCAGCCCGTCTTTCGCTGGAAGCCGCTGTTTGCAGTGAACGCGCCGTTGTGCCCAATACCAAGGTCGCTGCAATTCATGCCGCACTTGCAAAGGTGAGAACCATTACCCCGGTTCAATCGGGACCAAAGACCGTTGTCACCCCTGCATTACAAATTGCAGAGTCTGGCCGGTCAGACCCTCTGCGCGACGCGCTGATTGCAATCAAGGCGGCGCGCGATGCCGTCATGGCCGGGCGTTACGGGACAGCCCCAGCCGAGGGAGTTCGCAATACCCACCCGTACAAGCTTTGGACTGATATTTTTGAAGCTATTGAAGGGAGCGCTGGCAACAGTCTCATGCGGGCGTTGCAAGCCAAAGGATTTGTCAAAACCAGAGAAGTCAGGCGTTAATTGAGTTCAACCGTGGAGCGTCCGCCAGTGGTGCAGGCTAGACAGGTGGCGTTGGAACTCATACTGGAGAATATCGCCCCGCGGGCTTGACTATTCAAGCTGAATCGAGAGCTGTGCCTCGCTGACTTCCTCCACTGCCGGGGAGTCCTCTTCCAGCGCAGTCTCGTTGCGACGCTCAATATAGCCCCAGGCTTTCTCTTGCTTTGAGTTGGTGGTGCTAATTTGATAGAACACCTTGCCAAGTTGGAACCCATCCAGAACTTCATGTACAGCATAATTGTCATCACCTCCGAGCAGTCGGAGTTGGCGGCTTCCCGTATCGGGGCGCTCAAACAGTGACTGACCAATGTACGCTGTTGGCATGTCGTAGGGCTTATCTGTGCCGACAGTGCGGGCGGCCTTAATGTGTTCACGCTTTCTTCGGATGACTTCAATGGTCATGTCCAGACACATCGCCGCGTTCTCTTGATTTGCGTTATTTGCGATGTATGAGGCACGATGGCGAAGTAGCCACTCCGCATCTTTTTCAAGCCGGACAACCTCCGGTGTAAGTCTTCGTATGTTGCTGAGTGTTTGTGTGTTGATTCCCCACTCAAGCGCGTTTACGCGCCAAGCCTCGTAGTCCAACTGTACGAAGTCAAATGGCGTCTCGACGTTCTTTGAAATCCACTCGGCATTCTTCGTCCAATATGGAGCTTTGCGTCCACCAAAAAACATGCCCATGAGGCCGAATCTTGGTTTGCCGTCATTCGGCTGGTCTTTGAACTGATAAATGCAATAGTCCAGTTCAAATTCAAGAAAGAAGGCTTTGCGCGTTGCAACTAGGCAGTCAAAAAACTCCCGCTTAATGAGGCATGCAGCGGCGTGCTCCAACAAATCCCGTTGTTGCCCTTCAGGGACTAACTCCGTCAGGAATATCTCGCGCAATGGCTTTCCCACTGCTGAAGTCAGTATTGAGTCCACGGCAAACTTGGCGGTATTAAGGTGCCCCTGGACTGTGATGGGCTCCATGACTTGCCCATAGTGCTTTGCGGCCACCCTAAGTTTATTCATCGCCTTCAAGGTGCCTGACTTCGGCACCTTGATGCCAGTCTTGCCTAAGGTTGCAATCATCGCGTCGAAGTCGAGTTTCTCCACCGCCTGGACTTCGTCGACATTCTTCTCGCGGAGTGTTGCCAGGAACACGAGCTCCACCGCATCTTGCAAGACGATGAGGCCTGCGGTGGCCATGTAGCGGTCTCCGAGCGCACAGTGGCGTTCAGCTTGCTCAAGCAACGTGCGTGCCGTGATGAGCGTTTGTAGCGTCGACTCTTTCATTTGGGACTTCCTTTGGCGGGTAGGCACGGTCGCTCAGAACTGGACTATGCGTAAGAGCGGCGTGGTGGCGACGACAAACACTCCCACATTCACGACAACTGTCGCCCAGAATGCGACGCGAAAAGACTCCTTGCTCGTCTTATGTCGAAGCGTCTGCTGAGCAACGATGGCGCCTGGCCAGCCACCAAACATGCCGAGCATGAGCAAGGTCGTCTCGGGTATTCGCCATTGACCGTTCTGCGCCGCAGTCTTGTCCAGCCAGTAGGCCGTCGCGCACACGACGCTCATCACCATATACCCGAGTGCCAGGTATGCGGAGATTCCCCTTACTACGGTGACAAGCAGGAGGGCCAATGTGAAGCCTGTCAGCACAATGATGCTTGCATTCCCCCATGGCGCTGATGTTCTACTTGTCGTTCGCGAGCCAGAGCGGGCTGGACGTACCAGCATGACATTTTTCGCTCGCTTCTTGCCATCGGTGGCCAGTTCGACTTCGAAGGTGACTTGCAGGTTCGGGACAGGCCTTCCCGTACCTGCCGGAAATGCCTTGATATGAACAAAGATTTCCTGGCCACCTTGGGTGGGCTCAATAAAGCCAAAACCCCGGTCATCGTTCCATATTTTGACATGTCCATTGAATCGCATTAATTGGTACTTAGAAACGCCCGGGAGTGCAAATATTGATGGGCGAGGGTGGTCGTTTGTTCAGAGGGCCGGCCAATTTTCTTCAGCGCAACCTCATGCAAATCACTCGTTTCGGCCTGAATGATAAGGGCTCGTGGTCATCCCCCTTTAGCTTCGCCGCCGCCCGGGGTGCCGTACCGTTTTTGGCTTCGACCCCGCTGGCGTGCGTTGAGCCTTGCCCGTCCCGATTCCTGCACAATTCCCCCATGGCGAATACCTATCTCACAGTCAGTTTCAAAGACAAAGATGCTGCCAAAGCTCTCGGTGCCAGGTGGGATGCGGCTCAGCGGCAGTGGTTTGTTCCGGATGGACGTGAACTGGCACCTTTCTCCGCGTGGCTTCCAGCGGGTTCTGCACAAGTCTCAATCTCGACAACAACTGAACTCAGCTCAATTCAGACTGGCAGCAAAGTGCTTTCTGTTCCCAGCAGAAACGGTGTCTCACTGTCCCAGTTATTGGCAGGTGTCTCCCAGGCTGTTGCTCAGGCCTATAAGGCAGGAGTGTGGACCATGGTCGAAGTCGTGGAGCTTCGAGCCAACGGCGGGCATATTTTCATGGGTGTTTCTGAGCGGGATGCTCATGGTGCCGTTTTGGCCAAGACCAACGCCGTCATCTGGCAGTCGACGGCCAATACCATCCTTTCGGAGTTTGAACGCGCGACTGGCGCGCAGCTGGCACCGGGCATCAAGCTTCTGGTCAGGGCTCGACCAGTTTTCAAGTCACTGCATGGCTTCACCCTGGAAATTGACGCCATAGACAGCGAGTACACCCTGGGCGACCTAGAAGCCCGCAAACGGGAAATCCGCGAACGGCTGCAGGCAGAGGGGGTGTTTGCTGCCAACAAGCAGCTGCCAGCACCGTGGGATTTCAATGCCGTGTTGGTGGTGGCGCCGGAAGGTGGAGCCGGGCTCGGGGACTTTCAGGCTGAAGCCAATCGGCTGGAGCAGTTTGGCATTTGCCGCTTCACTTATGCCTACAGCCGGTTTCAGGGGAAGGGTGCTGCCAAGGAGGTTTGTGATGCATTACAGGCGGCCCTGAGTGCTTGGACCATCACAACCCCCCACCAACCCGACGCGGTGGTCATCATCCGCGGCGGTGGCGCGGTAAACGATTTGGCCTGGCTCAACGACTACGACTTGGCTCGTTTCATCTGTGACTTGCCAATCCCCGTGTTGACCGGAATCGGCCATGAACGTGACAGCACGATGTTGGATGAAGTGGCGAACATCAAATTTGATACGCCGTCAAAAGTCATCGCCGGTATTGAGCAGGTTATTGTCAGACGCGCGGTCGAGGCCAAGGCCAATTACCAGCAGGTCTCAAACCTCGCCGCTAGAGTCGTCCAGTCAGTGAAGGCAAAGGCCGAGACCCTGGACATGACCGTGAGGGGAGATGCCCTGCGCCATTTGGCACAGGGAAAGCAGTCGACGGCCGGTCTTCTGTCAGCTATTCAAGTGGACGCCATGCAGGCGGTCAGGTCAGCCTCTGAGCAATCGCGCGAAACACTGCAGATGGTCAAAACCGAGGCGATGGTGCAATTGGCAGATGCCAAACGTGAAGTGCCTTCGCTCTGGAGCCAGGTAACCGTGGGAGCAAAACATGCGATTCGGACCGCTTCGGCAGAGGGCGATGCGTTGATTGGCGGCGTTATTGAGCGAGCCCAACGAGATGCAATGCGGGCAAGACAGGCGACAGAGGAGGCCCTGGGCTCTGTCAGCACGACAGCCAAATTGCTGGTTCGGGAAGGGGCCACCCGTTCAGAAGCCTTAATGCGCGAAATTGCAGGTCAGGGACCAGAAAAGACCTTGAACCGTGGCTTTGCCATCGTGCGCACTGAAAAAGGTGTGCCCTTAACCAGAGCGGCACAAGCAACAGACGGTTCCGCAATCGAAATTCAGTTTCAGGATGGCCGGGTTGCCGCCACCACTGGAAAACATCTTTAGGGTTCATATGACAAGCAAAACATTCAAAGAAGCCTACGACGTGTTGCAGCAACATGCACAAACTCTGCGCAGCCAGCAGGAACCAAACATTGACGACCTTCTGACCATCGTTACGGAATCGGTAGGTGCTTACAAGGTCTGCCAGGAGCGGATTGACGCGGTTGAAAAAGCTTTGGAAAAGGCGCTGAGCGACACGGGTCCAGCGGCCAAGGACAACACACCTATGGCGAATCGGACACCTCCGCCGCAAACCCTTATGCCGGATGAGTCGGACGACATACCGTTCTGACCCGATTCACTATTTGCATTCGACAGCCACAAGACATCATGAGCAACGAGAATCAAATCGAAATTCCGCGGTCGTTCACTACGCTGTTCGTAGACCCCAGGCGCCAGAAGCCCAATGCACCACACGACGTCGTGGCCGCTCGCTATGAACTTTGCGAAGACTTGGCCACCATGCTGACTGAGACGGCAAAAAACATGTTTTTCAGCCTGGGCATCACCGAGAAGGACGTTCTTGAGCGATGCCATCGCGGGTTGACTGGGGAAGGTGCAGTTGTGTCGGAGGCTGAGGCGGGCTGGGTCATTAGCCGCCTCGATGAACTGCTTGACTGGCGACATCTCTAGATTTGCCTGAAGGACGCTGCAGGCTGCAACTCGACGCTATTAATTTAGCAGTCCTCACTGCACGGTGTCAGACAAGCATCAGTTTGAAGTCCAAACTAATTCTCAATACTTTGTCTCACCGCGGCGCGGCCTCTATTCAAGGGGCCGCGGCCGCTTTCTCATGCGTCACGCAGCTCCGGTATGTGCGACATGAGCTTGTTATGCAGCGCCAGCAGCTTGTCAGTTTCCATGCGTTTAAAGACCTTGAACATCATCTCCTGTTTGCGGGCGCGTTTGTAGCTTAGCGCATCAACATAGTCCTGGACCCTCTCCGCACGAAGGTCCCAGCCCCCGTTGGAAAACGCAATTTGCCCGTACTGTCGCATCACCATGGTAAGTGCGTGAACGCCTAACTCCTCAGCCTTTGGGTCGAATACTACATATTTAGGCGTCTTAGGAGTCACCTCGCCTTTCTGCTCCTTGTCAACTCGTTGATTCATTTTGCGGTCTGCTATCAGCGCGAGCGCGAACATCAAGCGGTCGTTGGGCGTTCGGAACGTAATCTCTGCCAAGGGGTCATCGGATGTGGGACGGCGGTAGACGTACTCCCTCTGCGCCTGGGAAGCTTGGCGGATGGCGGCTTCAACCTCTCTGGGCGTAAGGCCACGCTTTGCGTTGCCCGCTGTGGCCAGTGGGCCGTCGGCCCCGAACCACTGTAGGAGAAGATTTTTGATATCTGCGTCATCACATACCTCTGGCGCCTCAAGAATGTCAACTTGGTTCATTGCCTCCAAGAGGGCGATGACGGCAGGCGAGCCTTCCTGGGCAAGGTCTCCGGCTTTGGCAACTTCCAAGAGCGCTCGATTGGCAGCAATATTGCACAGGGTTCGTACTAGTATGTTGTCGCCAGAACCCGTCGTACTGCCCCAGCGTTTGACCGTTATCAAGATGTCGTCACGCGCTTCTTCAGCGAAATAACGGATGAGCTTTAAGGGGGTTGGCTGCTTGATAGGAAGGTTGTGCTCTTCACGCGCCTCTCTTTCGTACGTCAAGTACCTTGACTCGAACTGCTCCTCAAGTAAGTAAATGCTGTTAGCAATTTGGACATCCTCAAGACACTCATGCCTTTTTGCGTCGGCTGTTCTGAGCTTGCCCCACCCCACGAGGGGTGCGTAAGTGAGCTGCTGCTTGTGGGTCAGCTCTGCAAAAAGGGTTTGGCAGACGTTTGCCCTGTTTTGGGCGTGGATGTGCGTGAAAACCTCGTCAGCATCAGCACCGGCGGCGGTCTGGTACTTCAGGGTGGCTGTGGCGGGGGTGCGGATTGAAAATTCGCCGTATAGCGAGACATGGTCAAAGGGCAGGCTAACCATGGCGGTGGATAGCCAGTTGCGTGTGCTGGGCGACTCCGCGCAGGGCTTGAAGCTGCGGATAAGGCTAGATAGCTCAAGGCGCTCGCGGTTGGCCCAAGCTTTTGCCTCGGCAAGCGGCACAGTGAGAATGTCCGCCAGCTTGCGATGGACGAGACGCTCATCCATTTCGTCAGTGACGTCGGGCTCCAAGTCATCTTGGTCAAAGGGATTGAGGGTGGTCATGTGTTGCTAGTCAAGAATAGAGAGGTAGGGCGCGCATTTTGGGGAGTTTGAGAGAATTGTTCTCATCCGCCTGCAACTGCTGATGCGCCATGCGATTGACAAGGAGGCCCTGGTCGATGCGTTCTACACGGGCCACCTCATTATTGGCCATGCCAACGGCTTCGGACTCAGTGCGCGCAGAACCGACAGCGAGCATGGCGTGAGCGACTGCGCTAGCGTGTTTGATTGCACCGTACTTCCTGATAGATGTAACCGCGTGGTAGTGGTCGAGGGTGGCGGGCATCACCGAGGTGAAGGGCGGTTTCAGGAAAATGTCTTCTTTCATGGGAACTCCTAGGTTGGTGTGCCGGTAGGATATCGAGAAGTGACGTTTTTCCAGCTCACGGGAATTGTTTACGCTTTTTTGTTATTAGAATGCCTTGCGTTATCACTTTTATGACGCATTGCGAGCCTTCGCCTTCGTATTGGCCGCCATCCATGTCGCGCTACGCGCACTTGGTCAAGAACCGACAAGGCTGCGCACGCACTGACCTTAGTGAGACGCCACTGGCAGTGAATCGCCAGGAATTCCCTTATCCAAGCGCCCACAGCCTTTTCGGTCCATGAGCGGCCTAGTACCGGCTGGTCTTGCCAGTCGCGGACAGAAGTGCTTTCGCCCCAGTTGGGCATGAGTGGGCCAATGCAAGGCGTACGCGGGTATGTGCTACCAACGCTGCGTTTTGCGACCGCAGGGGAGGCAAAACTGGACAGATTTACTGGCTTACTCGTATGTCAGCAACGTCACCTTGTAGCCAATCTCTTGGCACAAGGTTTGTTCGTAAACGGATTCGGGCATCTCGCTGCTACGACGTTCTTTCAACCACCAATAGGAATAGATTTCATCCCATTCTTCTGCGTCCGTATTTGTCGCGCGGCTCGGACTCTTTGAGGGTAATGCGTCACCCTTCCAGACGCAAAGCTGTTCTTCAAAGTATTTACTTTTGACCGTGTACCGAACGACGTTGTCCTTCGAGAAGACAACTGCGCAGGGGTAGTCGTTTAGCTCAACGAGTCGTCGAGCTGTTGCCTCGACGCTGGTTTCAAAATCTTGCGCAAGATTCTGCACGTGGGCCATTTCGGGGGAGCCGAACTTCTGCAATCGGTGCGTCACTAGAAACCTCGGCAGCAACAACTCAGCCGAGAACTGGTTTGCCTGTTTTTCCCAATCCAGGTTGCTTCGCCCCGCGATATCTTCAACCGTGCAGTTGAATGTGCTCTGCCGGTGCCAAGGCAACAAGAAGTGCCCAAGTTCATGGCCAATCGTGAAGCGCTGCCTAGGTCTTGGTCTGAGGCTGTTGTAAAAAATTGCTCCAGCCGACTTCTCGGCATTCGCGATAAGCGTGCCTTCAAAGCCTTCGCTTGATAGCGGCTCAATCTTCGTAATGCCCGCTAACCTTGCGAGGTCCTCAATAGGGATTGGCAGAGGAATGCCCGGATTCTGCTTGATGATTTCATCAACCAGGTCTTCCGGGTGAATTAGGTCAGCCAGCTCAATAAGCTCAAGTTTTAGCATCTCCCGTGGTCTTCTTCTTTTTGAACACCTCGAGAGTTTGCATCAGAACAGCTTGCTCTGTCTCTGAAAGAGACTTGAAGTCTCTAAAGAACTGTTGCGCTTCGACATCAACAAGGGTCTCAGCGCCCCCCGTACCCGCCAAATACTCAACCGTAACGTTGAAGTGCTCAGCAAGTTTTTTCAATAAATCGAGTGATGGGTTCTGGGTGGTGCCTTTTTCCATTCCCCAGATATGGGTCTTGGACACTTCTACGGCATCTGCTACTCGTTGCAGCGACTCCCCCTTGCGTAACCGAAGCTCAGTCAGCTTTGCCCCTAGTGACATGTTTTTCTCCAAGATGGGTGCTTCTACGGAAGCCTGTAAGTATATATCTAACGAGCCGTAGCACAAGATTTGACATTTATTGCCGTTAGATATATATTACGATTTGTTCACTTCGAACGAATGGTAAGGGCAAGTTTTTGAAAGGACACGCCATGAGTAACAAACCAGACGACAAAGACCAGAAGCATGAGGGCCATGAAGACCACACCAATATCCAGATTGACCGCCAGCACTACAAGGTGGAAGCGGAGGCACTGACCGGGGAACAGCTCCGCGCATTGGTGGCACCGCAGATTCCGCCGGAGCGCGACCTTTTCCTTGTGGTGCCCAATGGCACGGACCGGAAGATTGCTGACACCGAGACGGTGAAGCTGGAAAACGGGATGCGGTTCTTTACGGCACCCGGCAAAATCAACCCCGGCGCTAGCTGCTGAGCAGGTGGGCATATGGCACTACCTCAGTCTGACGTCGACTACCTGAGCACGAAGGGTCACCGCTATTCCGTGGCAGAGGAAGGTGGGATGACCTGCGTGGTGCTTCAGGGCTACAACCTTCCTGCCGGATTTAACCAGGAGTCCGCCGACCTTTTGGTCCGGTTGACTCCGGGCTATCCGGACATTGCACCTGACATGTGGTGGTTTGAGCCAGCAGTTCACCGCGCTGACGGAAAACCGATTGCTGCAGCTGACCAAACCGAGGCTCACCTAGGACGTAGCTGGCAGCGGTGGTCCCGACACTTGGAGGCCGGCCAGTGGAAGCCTGGCAACGACACGCTTGAGGCCTATATGGCGATACTGCATGCGAATCTTGAGCAGGCGTCTGCGAAGGAGGGCGTAAATTGAGTACCACCTTGGTTGTCTCGCAGTCGATTGCAACCCAGCTGCATATCCTGACGCAAGAAAAGTTGGAAACCGCAGGGGTTCTGCTCGTACGAGTTGTTCCAGTTGATGGAGGCGGCCTGCGCCTACTCAGTCGGGAATTCCACGCGGTACCGGAGAGCGCCTACCTCAAGCGTGAAGTCGACTCACTCACGATTAGCTCGAATGGCTACGTGGAGGCTTTGGCACGGGCTGAAAAACTGGGATGCGCCGGGTTGTGGGTGCACTCGCATCCAGGCATTGAGGTCTCGCCCTGGCCGAGCGTTCATGACCAAGCTGTTGACGATGAGCTTTCGGAGACGTTCCGGATTCGGAGCGCAAGCGAGTGCTACGGAGCGCTAATTCTCAGCCTTGGCAAAAATGGCGTGAAGTTCACTGGTCACTTTTCGGCCCAAGACCAAGTCGCGCGCAGTATCGACCGCATTTGGGACGTCGCCGACCGTTACAGGCTTGTACTCCATGAGGGAGCCACCTTAGTGGAGCCGCTGGGCATGTACGACCGGAACGTCCGAGCCTTTGGAACGGCTATTCAGGTTGCTCTGGGTGAGCTAACCGTCGGAATTGTTGGATGCGGGGGAACTGGTTCCGCAGTGGCCGAGCAGCTGGTGCGGCTGGGTGTTCGGAAATTTGTCTTGCTCGACCCCCAGACACTAACTGACAGCAATGTTACTCGAGTCTATGGCTCAAGCCTGGGTGACGTCGACCGCCCCAAAGTTGACATCTGCGCTGATAACATCCGGTCGATTGCCCCAAGCACAGAAGTGGAGCCTCTGCAATCCACCGTAACCGTTGCCGATTCTGCCAAGCGACTGACTCGTTGCGACGTGGTTTTCGGCTGCACCGATGACAACGCGGGGCGACTTGTCTTGTCGCGGCTGTCTACTTACTTTCTCCTCCCGATAATCGACTGCGGTGTCTTGATTTCCAGCGAGGAAGGTACTGGCGAAATCGTTGGTATCGACGGACGAGTGACCGTACTCACTCCTGGCTCAGGTTGTTTGCTTTGTCGTGAGCGGATAGACATGGCAAAAGCACAATCAGAATTTCTGACGCCTGACGAGCGAAGGCGCCGTGAAGATGAAGGATATGCGCCGGCACTTGGCAATACCGAGCCGGCCGTCGTGACCTTCACGACGCTAGTTGCTGCAACTGCGGTGAACGAATTGCTGGAGCGACTGATTGGGTACGGGCCACAGCCGCGTCCTTCGGAAGTGCTTCTGCGTTGCCACGAGCGTGAGATTTCCACTAATCTGGCCGGTCCCAGAATGAACCACTACTGTCATCCAGCTGAGGGAAAATTGGGACTGGGCTTTACCAAACCGTTTTTAGAGATGGCAGGTCTGCAATGAAATTTTCATGGCTCGAGTGGATACCGTTTCAGCCTTGGCGAGTCGCAGCAATAGTTGAAGCGGCAGACGAGGTGCCGGACAAGTTACCCCCGAAGTGCGCTGTGCTGGTGGGTACGCCTGAACATCCGAAGTGGATTGCATTTGACTGCCCGTGCAAGCGAAATCATCGAATAATGGTGTCACTTGACTCGCACCAAAAGCCGCATTGGACTCTAAAGAACGCGCAACGCCTGACGCTAATTCCGAGTGTGGACGCTTGGCAGGGGCGCGAACGATGCCATTACTTCGTGCGTGACGGGAAGATTAGCTGGACACCGGACCGTTGAGCTCGAGTTGTCCATTGAAGTCCACTGCCCTTGGGGTTACGCCTACGAGGAGATGGCGGTTGACAACTCTCCACAGTTGGGCGACTGGGCTGCGAGGTTTGCGTCTTGGGACGTTTGCGACCAGGTCTGCGGTAGTGGCTTTTTGGCTTCGCCGTTGGCTTGGAGCAAGGTACCCGAGTGGGCCGCAAGCAGCGCAGAGTTTGTACGACGTGCGGCCTTTGCTCTGCTGGCCACGCTGGCAGTGCATGACAAGCAGGTCGGCGACGAACGCTTTGTGGCCGTTTTGCCACTCATTGAAGCAGCGGCTGGCGACGAGCGCAACTACGTGAAAAAGGCAGTGAACTGGGCGCTACGCAACATCGGCTAGCGTAATCCGGTGCTCAACGTGGCGGCCATCGACGCAGCACGGCGAATTCAACAGCAGGGCTCTCGAACTGCGCGCTGGATTGCTGCTGACGCGTTGCGTGAACTCACCAGTGAGGCTGTACAGACTCGCCTTCGTAGTGGACGCGATACGCCCACATAGGGGTCATGCTCTCTCCATGCGGGCGAATGAAATCGAGAAAATGGCATTACAGGAATGTGTTGGGTACATGTCGTCCTGCCACTGAATCTTGTGGTAAGGCGAATAGCTCCTGCTCCCAAACCCCACCATGGGTGCCTGTTTTTTAAGCGCCATCGGGATAGCCATACCTGACGCCACATTCGCGACTTGTACCGTTTCTTATCCACAGCTTAGACCACAGCCGCCGTGGGTAACTTTTGGCGCCAATCTCGCCATAGTCGCGAGACTCCAGGAGATGGGACCATTCACCTCCCATAAAAAAGCCGCCAAGCACTCTCAAGCTAAGCGGCGCCTGTCATTGCCAACAAGCTATGAGCATGCCGGCACGAGCAGTAGGTTTCTGCTTCTTATTTAGTTGCGGCCTTTGCAGCCTTGCGGGCAGCTGCTTTGGGGTCCACGGCCGCTTTGAACTTGGAGCCAGCAGTGAACTTCGGTACCGTGCCAGCAGGGATTTTGAGCGCGGCACCTGTGCTTGGATTCTTGCCGGTGCGGGCTGCGCGCTTGACTGACTTGAACGTGCCAAAGCCAACCAAGGTCACTGAATCGCCCTTTTTGACCGCGGTTTGAATGGTGTCGATGAATGTGTCAAGAATGGCGCCAGCGGCGACTTTGGTCAGTTCGTGCTTGGCAACCAGTTTTTCGATAAGTTCAGTGCGGTTCATTTCTTAATGCTTGGATTGTTGGTGAGCGGGAATTCTAGTGGCTCGCGGAATTTGACTCCACAGCACCGCATTAGTTTTTTGCACTGGCCCATGTCCCGTCCACCTGCGCTTCACAGCAAGGCCGATGCTTGGCTGCTATGGGTCTGAGTGGCTAACGGCCAGCCCTTCAGCATGATGCCGTCATCTGGACTCGAAATTCATCGGCAATCCCGTTACAACCCAGCAGCGGCATTTTGAAGACATTTTGCTATATATATGATAGCAGTGAACGAGTTGACTCAATCTTTGATGGCAAAAGTCTATTGAGGCTTTAGCATCAATAATTTTGCGACCCGCCGGTGGCCGCCATGACACTGACAAAAACGAGCTTTACGACCAACCAGGTTGAGATGACGAGAAGCCATGTTTTCCATTTGTCCCGCGGCCCGTTCAACTTATTCTCAGCCAGCGTGAACACGACAGCGCAAACCGCGCCAAACAGAAGCCCAAATAGTCCTTGGTAAAGCTTCTGGAGCCAATAGTGGTCGATGTCGTCAACAATGGGCTGAAACATTCCAACGATACCGCCAAATATCAGCCAGCGAACCGTGTATCCCCGCCACCGATACCAGTGGCTTGCGTCGGGCGATGCCCAATGAGCTTTTGTCGGGATTGACGACTGCATGCGCTTGCTCCCATGTTGTTGCTTGGCCATTCTAGACTTCAGTTTGGACGCTGCCAGCCGTAGCTGATTCCCAAATTTGCGGATTGTCAACGGCTTGGTAGTCCATTCGGCCTGCTCTCGGTTCAACCTCTGTTCCTCCGGTGGGCAAGGCAGGGGACGGCACGCGCACTGCCATGCACATCTCATGGCGTGCTGAATGACTTGGCCCGAGAAGAGTTTGCATTTGACCTGAATCCCCTTGCGTTGCAGTGAATTTCCCCCATCCTTGCGGCGCCGCAAGGGCATAGCCTGCGGGTGACTGCGCAATGATTAATCCCGTCACGTTCAATAGGCCGGCAACCAAGCCGCAATGGTGCTTTCCCTTCGGTCCTTGCGGCGCCGCAAGCCTGGGCAATGCATGACGCATGGATTTGCACGGTGTGGTGAACACCAGGCCCGAATACCGCTTGCCGTTTATTGAGTTTTCACCTGGATGCAGTGGAGTTCGTCAACCTTGCGGCGCCGCAAGGTGGCGCGGCATTCGAACATACGTGCGTCTATGCAATCACTTCAGCCAGGGTCAGCCGGCAGCTTAGCGGCAATTGTGCTTGCCCTCGGGTCCTTGCGGCGCCGCAAGACTTGGCAATGCAGGATAAATCGATTGGCACGGTGTGCTCAAAACCAATCTCGAAAACCGCTTGCTGTTTATGAAGCTTCCACCCGGATGCAGTGAACTCCCCTTCCTTGCGGCGCCGCAAGGTCGTTCGAGGCCTGCTGCCAAGCCCAATTCCGACCTACTGATGCCGCAAGTACCCACCCTTGCGGCGCCGCAAGGCAGCGTTGTCCCCCTCTATCGAATCAAATTGAAATCCAGTTGCTATACGAAGTAGCACCTACATCGTGCTTTTTCAAAAACAGGACACAAGTTTATGCATACGATTCCAAATTCATCCGCACCAGGTCGTGGTTCCAATGTCAGTGCAGTCAACCACCCACCCAGTGGCACGTCAAATTCGGCAGTTGAGACTGAAACGAAATCCGAGCGAGTCGAGCGTTTTTATGCGACTCAAGGCGGGCCACTTATGCCATGGCTGTTAGACGAGTGCCGCCAACGCGGTACCGAAATGCTTGCCATGACCACGGCGCTCGGCGTGACCTACGGCTACATCAATCAGCTGCGAAATGGCATTCGAAAAACTGAGGACGTCAGTCACGATTTCTGCGTAGCCTGTGCTCGGTATCTCGGCGTACCGACAATTGCTATCAAGATAGTAGCGGGCGTCGTTCGTATGAGTGATTTTTTGCACCCGGCAGAAAACGAAGAAGAGGCGGTTGAGCGGGCGATACGTCACATCCAAGACGACCCCGTCATTCGGCAAGCGGTGCCGGTGGACTTGAGTTCACTGTCGTTCGAGGCGAAGAAAGCCATTGCTCTGCTCTACGTTCAGTCTTCGAGCCAAGATGTCTTCGGGTTGAAGGAGTTGCCAGCCATTGTTCATTGGTGCCAGCGGGCGGCGGTGCTTCACGATGACCGGACCTTCGAATCCATGACAGGGCACCGAGATAGCTCGGTACGCTAAAGAAGATGTTTTCTGGGGTCCCGGAGATGGTGGGGCAGGGCGGTGGTTGGTAGTACCCACAAGAGGTACAGAGAAATTGATTTCAAAGGGCGTGTCTGTGATGGATGCGCTCTTTTTTTGTCTTCTTCAAGAAAACGCTTCCGTGATGGGCAGAGATTTAAAACCTTGAGCTATAGGTTCCAGTTGAAGGCTTTAGATGCCGGCAACTGGCACCAGGAGGCATGGTCGGTCACTGTTGGTGCCGGTCATCAATAAACCGTTTATGGAATTAGCAAAATGAATTATCAAGAACTTTCGACAAGTGAATGCTTCGCAATGCCGCAAATCAGTGACGCGGATTGGGTGGAAAAAACCATGTGCTTCAGCGCTGGTGAGGCACCGCCGTGGCTAAAGTTGAGAGCGGGGGCCTTCAATATTGCTCCTGATATCAAATGTCGACTCCACGACGTCGAACAGCGCCATGGAAGTTGTTACAAATTGGCACTACTGGGATGTCTTCATGGAGGCAAGGACTGGACCTTGGTGCATGGCGATACGGTAGGTCCGAAGCGCATTGGTCGAATGGGACATGCCTGGCTGGAACGTGATGACTGGGTATACGACCCAGTCCTTGACCGGGTCTGGCCGTGGCACATCTATGCCAGGTTTGTCGGTGCCGTTTCAATGAGACGCTATTCGTACTCAGAGACGTGGCGGTTTGCGGAAGAGACAGGCCATTGCGGACCGTGGTCGGTGATGGGCGCCTGACCGCTGCTCAAATATCGGAGTGAACTCATAAGGCGCCTTGGAAACAGGGCGCTTTTTATCGGTGCGAGATATGGATTGACGATTGAAGCCGGAAATTTAAAACGAGGGACTAGACGTGTCAGTTGAGGGCGATAGGCGTCAGCAACTGGCACGGTAAGGCGCAGTCGGTCGTACTTGGTGTCATCAAGGAACCGGCACGAAGCGCGACAAAAATGAGTTTTCAGCAACTTCTAACGCTGGAAGACCTGGCAAAACTGCTGGGACGCAGTCCTGACACCATCAAAAAAGACATGCGGCGCAACCCCGATGCGGTACCTCCCCGCTTGGTGTTGCCGCATACACGGCTCCTGCGGTGGAGGCTGTGCGATGTGAATGCGTGGCTCGAGCAGTTTGTCCAGGTGGTGGTTGTTCCGGGGGCCACGAAATGAGCAACAGCGTCATACCTAATCCGTTCGAGCGTCGGCTCGATATTCGGTGCATCCTGTCGACATCCCCGCCACCGCAGGACCACGTTTTACCGGGTCTGCTGGCCGGGACTGTAGGCATGTTGGCCGGTCCAGGTTGCGTAGGTATGTCCATGTTTGAGCTGCAGGTTGCATGCGGCAAGTCTTCAAAGCGACAGGTGATGTGCACCGCTCATGTCCCTAATTCGCTGGGGACAAAAAGTGTCGACTAATTACCTAACAAAGACAAAATTGGCTGCCGTTCTGACAAGCACCAAAAGAACTCTGACGAACTACGTATCGGCTGGAGTGCTACCGGCACCAGTACGGTTTGGACGCGACGTTGGATGGAGTGTTGAAGTTCTTCGCAGTGTGCTTGAGGCTGAACAGGGCTCGTTGAATGCATTGCCTGAATCACGGCGAGTGCGTCTTCGGCAGGCCCTGAGTGATTTGGATATTCAATCAATCAAGGTGGCTGATTCAGCCGCTGATTTTGCACCCTTGGGCACCAATGACCAACAACACAAACCGCTACCAGAGCCAATATTTGTTGATGAATCTTTTAACCCCGTGCACGACTTGCGGAGCTCCCATCTACAAAAATTGAAATTGAGCCGAAGCATCATGGATTACGTAGCGACCGAAGCGCGGCAGGCGAAGAACTGCTCAATTGAGAAAAAAGAACTGTGGGACCAAATCACTTTAATTCGGAGCGATGTAGAACATCATGAGGCTATTTTGGCAGAGAACTTTCTTCACTTGCACAGCAGTTCCCAGCTTGTCGGAAGCCGGGATATATTTTCATCCCCCATATTCAATATTCGTAATCACAAATCACCGAGAGAGAAGCGGGTTGAACTTTCATTTACTTTGACTGATGCAACGGTTGTTAAGTATGAAGGTCCGGAGTTGCGACAGGACGATGGTTTGGTATTCATGGCATTGCTGAATATCACTCGCGATGTGAAAGTAGGTAAAACGGTTGGGTTCTCAGCGCAAAATTTGTGTGATTCACTCTGGGGCTACTACGATGGGGCGGCGCGCAATCGCTTAAAGGCCATGATTTGCCGATTGCAGGAAGCCTTGCTCCAGTTCCCCACATTTCGCGTGCAACTTGTCCAGCGCTTCGATTTTCCGAACAGAGGGCTTTGGTCTGTTGTTCTGGACGACGACATTGTGAGCCTCATTACAAAAAAAACCGTGGTGTGGTTGGACTTCGAGGAGCGGTTATCGCTCCCAAGCGGGATTTCAAGCTGGTTGTATGGATATATTCGTAGCCAGACCCGTCTCATCCCGACCAAAATCGACCGCTTGCGCCGGTTGAGTGGCTCTGAGGGTGCGCAGGATGGGTTTCGCGAAAGTCTGAAAGGCGCCATGGGCGTGCTTGTTGGCGCGCTACTCGTGGACGCTGGGTGGCATATCGACAAACACGACATGCTTCACTGGCAAAAGAAATATTGATAGTTTGGGAGTGCTATTTCCTACTTCGTCATGTGTTTTGACTTGAGCGTCTCAGATGCTCAAGTCATTTTTTTCCTACATGGCATGTGTTTTGACCGGACGTGCATGTGGTTTGACTGGACTTTCATGAGTGTCAAATTGATTCAAACGAAATAAACCTATATGTATCAATGGGTTGCAGGGTTTTTAGTGGTCGCTCTCCTTACTATCATAAGAAAAAGTACCTTCGAAGAAAGAAGCTCATTCCGGCGAAGGGCATAGCCCGTCTTAGACCGAGTGTCGAGGGCGTCTGCAGCTTGATGAGTCTCATTCGAAAGCGCCATCGAATCGGATGGCACATGATTGACGAAGTGACTTGTTCCTCCCAGACGCGATGACGAGCTTGCATAGAGAAGCGTCCTTAATTGATGGCCTTCATTGCCTTATTTGCCGTAGGACGCATTTGCATCCGTATCAGGATACTTGCTTGGAGGGTGGCGATGTCAAGCCAAAGAATTGGTTGTATTTTCCTTTGCGAAATTAGTGCGGTAGCCCTTTGAAGGTGACAAGACTGTTGCTTAAATTCTTGAACTTCGTCTCTTCGTCTCTTTGTCACTTCGTTACCTGAGTTGCCCATATTGGGCATTTGAGAGACAAACAAACGTGACCCCCAAGTCGGGACTTTCTCAAAAAAGTGCCTTGATGTGGTAAATCACACCTAAGAATAGATTGGGCATGAAAATTCAGCAAGGCGTCTTGCGTTGACTGCGGTTCACTTTTTGATACCTCCACGAGTTAACCGCCAAGGATGCCGATGCCGCGCGTACTGTCACCGCGCACTTCGTGCACCGATGCTTCGGTTGGGCTCGACAATGAGACTGTTGTCCGGCGTGAGCACCATCGGTTTGGCCTTGTGGACGCTGGCTGAGACCGTTCAGTGCGCCACTGACCACCACCCCACAAGTAAGGGGGTGAGAAAAATGACGATTCGAGGACGCGAGGCGACCATCGACACATTTCGACTCAAGCTATTTTCATTGATGGCTGGAGAAAATCGTTGGCTACTCTCCACCTTGAGCCTCCCTGCGGGAATGGACTTGCGGAGTGGAGACTACGGGCAGGATAACCATCACTTGCGGCACCTCACTCATGGCGGTGCCTGCAACTGAGTCAAGGCGTTGAGGTCGGGCAATTGGTCCAGTTCAATCAACTGTTCCAGCGCCTGGGTGGGCCCCTTGGCCTCATGACCCTCAGGTGCCAGTAAAAGTAGGTCCACCATCGCCTTGAAGGCTTCGCGCTCTGGTATTTGTGCTGCCAGGCGCTCAGGCGCTCCCCTTTCTGACAGTACACTGCGGCCGGGAGTACCGCATCGCGCAGCCACCAGCAGGCTAATGCGCCGTGCTTGCGCTTAAAAGCACCAATCAAATGCCGGTAGTCTATTGAGCGACGATGGCGGTTTCCCTTCTGCATCTTGGCCTTTGGGCAATTCAGCACGCACTGGCCACCCCGGCAGCATTCAATGCACTGGGCACCGAGCTTGAGACGCTCGAGAACCACGAACTTGGTCGCACGGGTGTTGAAACGTTGCACGACGATGTCGACGTCCCGCAATGACGCTGGCAGCCGTTGACCGGCTGGTGCATCACTCGACCATTCTGGTGATGAACGTGGAGAGTTGCCGCCGTCGCGCTGCGCAAGCGGGGCATGCACCGCCTCCAAGAAAGGTCCGTTGAATAGAGTTTCCGGTTCAATTCGTTCCCCGCTTCCACCGGCCATGTAAGTTGTCGCCGAGCGGTCAAGATAGATGACATCGACACCAAATGTCTAAATTGAGTCAAAAAACATTGAGACTGGTCCGCTAAAAGTGGAAAACCACCTTTAGCGGAAGATATGAACAAAGCAGTGCGCTATACACTGTTGACACAATGTTGAACTCTTCATCTCCCATGCCTGACATCAAAACCGAACAGCTTGGCCTGCGGATAACGCCGACCGCGAAGGCGTTACTTAAAGCGGCCGCGGCGCGGGAGCATAGGTCCTCTTCGAACATGGTCGAGCACCTCATACTTGAACACTGTGAGCGGTACAACATTGTTTTGAGCACAAATCAACCAACGAAAAACTCAGGGACCGAGTCGTGAAAACTGTTAAACAAGCCTGCCAACTGGCACCCAACGCGCTGTCAATTGATGTCAGTGACCAAGTTGAGCAACTCGAACAGCTCATCAACGATGAGGGCACCGGTGAGGCGTTTTACGCCAAGACCTTCATCACAGCGGGCATGCGTGATTTGTTGCGCGGCACTATTGAGCGACTTGCTGGCAAGTCCAGCAACGCCGTGTTCCACCTCAAGCAAGCGATGGGCGGTGGTAAGACCCATTTGATTGTGGGCACCGGCTTGGCCGCAAAGCACAAAGCGCTGCGTCACAAGTACTGCGCAGACCTTGCCCATATTGACGCGTTTGAGACCGCCCGCGTAGTGGCGTTCAACGGCCGAAACTCCCCGACACACTACCTTTGGGGTGAAATCGCCCATCAGCTCGGCATGGGTGAGCAGTTCAAGCGGTTCTGGATGTCTGGCCCTGAGGCTCCGGATGAGTCTGACTGGACAGCCATTCTGAAATCAAACCAGCCTACCCTCATCTTGCTTGATGAGCTCCCCCCTTACTTCCAGTACCTTGGCACCCGGGCGACCGGCACTGGCACCGTGGCTGATATCGCAACTCGTGCTTTTGCCAATTTGCTGAGCGCGTCCGGCAAGCTCTCTAACGTTTGCGTGGTCGTGTCTGACCTGGATGCCTCTTACGCGCAGGGTGGGGCCTTGATTGAACGCGCCCTACTTGATGCCCGCAAAGAGCTGGGTCGTCAGGAAAAAGCCATCACCCCGGTTGACCTGGCTGGCAACGAGGTCTACGACATTCTGCGCAAGCGCTTGTTTACCAAGTTGCCCGACGTGGCAGAGATTGAGGACTTAGCCGCCCGATATGGCCAGGCGCTTGAAGAGGCTACCAAGTCAAAGGTTATTGCTCGCGGTGCAGAGGCCTTGGCCGACGAAATCATCAACACCTACCCCTTCCACCCACGTCTGAAAGACCTGGTGGCCCTATTCAAGGAAAACGAGCAGTTCAAGCAGACCCGTGGTCTGATGGAGCTCATGTCCCGCCTGCTAAAGTCGGTCTGGGAGCGTGAAAGTGACGACGTGTACCTGATTGGAGCCCAACACTTCGACCTTGGTATTACCGAGGTTCGAAGCAAGCTGGCGGATATCTCGGGTATGAATGACGTGATTTCCAAAGACCTTTGGGATGTCAACTTTGCAGCGCATGCGCAGGGCCTTGATGCCCAAAATGGTAACAAAAACGCCTCTGAAGTGGCAAACCTGCTGTTCACGGCCAGCCTTTCTACCGCCGTGAATGCAGTCAAGGGATTGTCTCGAGAGGAGATTTTAGAGTGCGTGGTCACACCTTTACGCTCAGTTCTTGAGTACAACTCTGCCATTGATGAAATGCAGAGCGAGTGTTGGTTCCTGCACCTGAGCCAAGACGCAAAGCTCTACTTCGACCGCCAAGAAAACCTGACCAAGATGCTCCAGGGACTGGCTGCAACTGCGCCAGAGGCTCAAATTGACGAGCTCGTCAAGACACGTCTTCAGCAGATGTTCTTCCCGACTCGTAAAACCGCGTACACCAAGGTCATAGCGCTGCCACGCCTTAACGAGGTCATTGACGAGGTGAAACGCAACCGCGTGCTACTCATCATCGACCCGGCCAACAAGATGCCACCCGAGGCGCTTTCTCAGTTTTTCGCTGAGCTGACTGAAAAGAACAACCTGCTGGTGCTCACTGGCGACAAGACCCTAATGGCCAGCATTGGAGCTGCCGCCCGCAAGGTTTACGCGACCTTGAAAGCAGAAACTAAGATTCCAAAGAACCATGCTCAGTACGAGGAGTTCCTGGGTAAGAAGGACTCAAGTGACCATGAGTTTTACAGCACCATCCTGGGCGTGTTTGATAAGGTTATCTACCCAGTACAAGTCGGTGACAAGGCCCCGGAGCTCAAGGTCAAGCCGCTCGACACCAAGCGCGATGGAAGCAAGCCGTTTGATGGCGAGGAGCAAATCGAAAAAACGCTGTGTGCGCATCCAAAGAAGTTGTTTTTGGACGTTGAAGGCGATTTCGACGCACTGCGCGACTTTGTGGAGACGAACCTTTGGAACGAATCGTCAGTAACCATCGACTGGACTACGGCCGTTGCCCGTGAGAAACAAAAAGCCAAGATGCCTTGGATGCCTCCCAAGGGTTTGGATACCCTCAAGTCCATTGCCCTGCAACGCGGAATTTGGGAGGACCTGAGCAATGGCCACGTCAGTCATTCCCCAGCCAAGAAGAAAACAGCGGTTCAAGTCGTGGCCGACACGAATCCTGATGACGACGGTGTGGTGGTACTGCGCATTAACGCTTTGAACGCCGGCCCAAATGGCCGCATTCACTACGCTGTAGACGGGTCTGTCAGTGCTACCAGCCCGGTTCTCAAGGATGAGACTTTGAAAACAAAGGCGTACCTCGTTCAGTTCCTGGCTATTGACCCTAATGGCCAGTTCAACACTGGTGATGTGACCACTTGGAACAACAAGCTAACCATCCGAGCCAAGTTTGACTCCGCCACGCGCAAGGTGGAGTTGCTTGTAGCTCCCGCTGCCACGCTGAAATACACGCTGAACGGCTCAGAGCCCCGCAATGGCGAAGACTACCCCGGACCTATCGAGTTGGGTTCTGGCTCCATCAAGTTGCTAGTGTTTGCTGAGGGCGGGGGCCTTGAAGCCAAACAAAAATTCGAGTACGGCAGCTCTTCGCTGGCCTCCGACAGTGGCAGAAAGAAAGAGGTGATTCTTGACCGGAGCAAGCCTGCTCAACTCTCCCGCATTGTGAGTCTGGGTTCTCGCCAAGAGGCATACCAGGTCGTCACCTTTCTCAAAGAACGGCAAGCAACTGTAGAAAAGGCCCAAGCCATTGTGGGTACATCTCCCCACACAGCTCAGTTTTTCTTGGGCGAAACCCCCGCCGATGGTGCCTACCTGGAGAACGTTCTGAATCAAATTGGCAGCTGTCTGCCAGCCGACTCAGCCATTAGTTTGAAGATTCACCGCTTCCAGTTAAAGACAGGTCAGGACCTACTGGACCTCGCAGTCAAAGTGGGCTTTGAGCTGAATGAAACCGAATTTTCTCAGTGACCGCAGCACTTCATGGCGCAACCAAAACGTGTAAAAGCGGCTGACCAGTACGAAGGATTTGGAGCTGTTGTCGGAGAGTTCGGCGCACATATTTTCCGTGTGGATGTGCCAGCCACCTTGAAAGGCGACATCACTATCACTGAGGACTTCGGACTCAAAGGCGGGGAGAACGGCGTGCCACCAAAGGAGACGCGTGTTGTCCTGCCCCGTCGGCTCTGGTCGGGTATTGCGGAAGCTGCCCGCAAAGACTTTGCCGCTCGCTTGAAGGCGAAAAGATTGACTTCAAGCCGCTGGACCACCGGTGACAACAAGGTTGACCGAATGCTGGGCAAGGAGCTATGCGTTCTGGCGTGGGCTGCTGAGCATGCCAATAGCGTTGATGAGTGCAAAGCCATTGCTGCCAAATGGTCCGCCCTGCGCCCGGAAGAACGCTGGTGGCTGTTTAGCCAGACCGTGGCCGAGGCAGGGCAGGCTGACGACAAGGAAGGCGGATGGCGCAAAGCCCTGTTCCACGCGCTCTCAGGTGGCCGTGTCACTGAGCAGAAACCTCGCTCTATCCGCCCGGTGGAAGAGCCAGCAGAAACCCTCTCACTGTTTTGAAATCAGAAACCTAAGCATGTCCATGGCGGGCCTCGCAACCAGGGATTAAAGAAAAATGAATTCTCCAGCTGTCACCACAATACCCAAGATTGACTACACGACCACTCAGCATCCCTCCGGTGTTGTGGCGTTGAGTTTGAAAGATGCACCAGCGCTGATTGAGTCGCTGCTGCCTGTGCAGAAGCTCTCTATTGATGTTTATCGAGAAAGAGAAGGAAGCAATAATCAGCCCTTGACAAGATTAGGGAGTTATTGGAAGGGGCGTAAGCCCCTGGTGCTCAACCGCGCTTGCGTGTTGGCCTCCTTGCTGCCTGCGACCGAAGACCCCCTCAAGGATTTGGAGGTCTTCGAGTTACTGATGGGTATGGACGATGTGTCGATGAGCAAGCGATTAGGCTTGCCCAAGCCCGAAGTCATCGTCCGGACAGCCCAAATCCCAAACATTAATGCATACTTCGTGGTGGAGCCGCAAGAGCATGTATTGCCTCAAATTGCTCCCTTTGATGTCAAGTCCTATCCCTATCTGAAAAAAGGTAAGGAGATAGCACCCAAACTTAAGTGGCGCAGCGATATCTCCGATACTAAGAAACATGAAGTCGCGGCTCTGACCTTTAAATTCGATACCTATCGCGCGCTGGCCACAGAAGCCCAGCGCGCGGAGGAAGTGGCTGATGAAGTCTCCACTCACATATGGGCTCGAGTTAACGAACATCTGGGCACTAATGCTCAGTCATTTCCTGAATTGACCGAGCAGCTTGGGGTGATGCGCTTTGGCCATCGTCCGACTGTGGCGGACACTTTCTCTGGTTCAGGCCAAATTCCGTTTGCTGCCGCTCAACTGGGTTGCGACGTCTATGCCTCAGACCTCAACCCAGTAGCTTGTATGCTGACATGGGGGGCTTTCAACATTGTTGGTGCAAATCCTCAGAGACGTGAAGAGATTGAAGCCGAACAGGCAGCGCTGGTTGCCAAGGTCAAGGCCGAAATTGATGCCTTCGGTTTTGAGAGCGACGGTAAAGGTTGGCGGGGAAAGGTCTATCTGTACTGCTTGGAGGTGACTTGCCCCTCTTCGGGCTGGAAAGTTCCAGTGTTATCTTCGCGGGTGGTCAGCAAGGGTAGGTCCGTATATGCCAAGCTGGTGCCTGTACCCGCAGAAAAACGCTACAACATTGAGTTAATTTGTAATGCAACCGCAACGGAAATGAAGGTTGCTGAACAGGGTACTTACCGCAAGGGTGATGTGGCACACACCGTCAATGGCGTGGACCATGTCAACAGCATTTCCAGCATCCGAGGTGATTACACCGTGGAAGAGAGCGGTAAGAAGGTCAGGAAGAACCGGCTTCGATTCTGGGAAAAGAGTGATGTGGTTTTCCGTAGTGAGGATATTTTCAACGAACGCCTGTACGCGATTCAGTGGATTAAGGAGTTGCAGGAGGGCGATTCAGGTCGTGGGCCTACGGAGTTCCGAGCAGTCACTAAAGAGGACCTTGCGCGCGAAACGCTGGTGACGCGCTACGTGCAAAAGCACTTGACCGAGTTTCAGGACAACGGCTGGGTGCCAGATACGCGCATTGAACCTGGCGATAAAACGGATGAGCCTATTCGTACTCGCGGCTGGACGCATTGGCATCATTTGTTTAATCCGAGGCAAATCCTAGTCGCTGGATTAACTATGAAACATTCGAAAGAGCCCGGTGCAATCCAGTTATTACATGCATTGAACTGGAATGCTAGGCTTGTCACTTGGAATCGAAACGCAGGTTCAGGAACGCCTCAGCAGGTATTTATAAATCAAGCGCTCAACACTATTTTTGACTATGGCTGCAGAGGGTCAGTTTTTTTCTTTCCACTTTTGAAGCCATATTTCAGGGTCAACGGGCTTAATGAAAAGACGCAACTATCGGTTCAGAATAACTCAGCTTCGGAGGCTAACTTTAAAGCTGACGTGTTCATAACTGACCCACCCTACGGGGACGCGGTCAAGTACGAAGAAATTCTCGAGTTCTTCATCGCATGGCTGCGTAAGAATCCGCCCGCCGAGTTTGCCAACTGGACCTGGGATTCGCGTCGCGAGCTCGCTATCAAAGGTGAAGACCACGACTTCCGACTGTCCATGGTGGCCGCTTACAAGCGCATGGCCGAGTGCATGCCCGACAACGGGATTCAAATTCTGATGTTCACCCATCAGAACGGCAACATTTGGGCGGATATGGCCAATATCGTCTGGGCCAGTGGCTTACGTGTGACGGCTGCGTGGTATCTAGTCACAGAAACCGACTCTGCCTTGCGCGAGGGCTCCTACGTCAAAGGAACTATCCTTTTGGTCCTGCGCAAACGCTTGGGAGTAAAACGGACCAATCAAACCGACCTAGCCTACGAGCTCGAGGACGAGGTTGCCGAGCAAATCAAGCGACTCACAGGCATGAACGACGCGGTCACCTCGGATGCCAAACGCGCCAAGGACGGCAACCTGTTCGAGGATGCCGACCTTCAGATGGCTGGTTACGCTGCAGCCTTGAAGGTGCTGACCAAGTACAGCATCATTGACGGCAAAGACATGACTCAGGAAGCTTTGCGCCCCCGTGTGGCCGGCCAGACCAGCCTGGTCGAGGGGTTGATTGAGTTTGCGGTCAACACTGCCAACAAAGCTTTGTTCCCAAGGGGATTGCCGGAGTCGGTCTGGCACGACCTGGAGCCCGCAGAGCGCTTTTACTTGAAAATGTTGGAGCAGGAGTCACATGGTTTGAACACCCTGGACAACTACCAAAATTTCGCCAAGGCCTTTGCAGTCAAAGATTTGGGAGCAATGATGGCCAGCGAGCGAGCTAACAAGGCGGCTTTGCGCTCAGCCAAGGAGTTCGCCAAGGCAGAGATGAACCAGTCCTCCGAGCTGTTTGAAACCCCCACCCGCGCGGTGCTTTACGCCCTGATGGACCTGCAGGCTGGAAAAGACCTGGACATTGTGCTCAAAGGCCTGGAGCAGAACCTCAAAGTCGGCACTTTCTATTCAGCCCGGGATACCCTGGTGGCTATCGCAAGATTTGTAGCCAAGATGGTGGCAGTGATACGCCCGGGGGAGGCATCTGCCGCCCGGGTGCTGGCCGACGGCATTGAAAACCAGAAGATGTGACGCATGACCGGCATCCAGCGCTTCACCTCTCGCCTGCATCACCTCGACAAGGAGTTCCTGGCCAAGCGCCTGGAGGGAGCCCGGTCGTACCGGCGCATCGCCGGTTACTTCCGAAGTTCCATCTTTGAGCTTGTGGGTGAGCAGATTGCCGACATCCCCGATGTTCGCATTGTTTGCAATAGTGAACTCGACATTGCCGATATCAAGGTCTCTCAGGCGGCCCGCGAAGCGGCCTTGAAAGAAGTTTGGAACAACACGTCACCGGCCACCGAGGCGCTGCTGTACCGGGACAAGTACCGACAGCTCTATGCCTTGCTCATTAAAGGCAACGTCAAGATACGGGTGGTTCCAAAAGATAAAGTCTTTCTGCATGGTAAGGCGGGCGTGATTGAGCTGGCCGACGGCTCGAAAACATCTTTTATGGGTTCCATCAACGAGTCCAAACGGGCTTTTGCCGTCAATTATGAAATTCTCTGGGAAGACCCATCGCCCGATGCGGTTGCCTGGGTGGACGCAGAGTTTGATGCGCTTTGGGCTGACAGCTACGACTTGCCCGATGCCATCATCGAAGAGGTGGAACGCATCGCAAATCGCCATGAGGTTCGTTTTGCAGACTTGAAACCAGATGAGGTGCCCGGAGCGGCGCTGGTTGAGAGCCCGCTGTACAGGGCCGGCGAGATGTTGCAGCCTTGGCAACGCTCATTCGTGTCCCTATTCATGCAGCACCGCGAGGTGTACGGCAAGGCACGGCTGCTCCTGGCCGACGAGGTGGGGGTCGGGAAAACGCTTTCCATGGCGGGCTCGGCCCTGGTGTCGGCATTGATGGGCGACGGCAAGGTTCTTATCCTTTGCCCGTCCACACTTACTTTTCAGTGGCAAACCGAACTCAGCGACCGACTTGGCATCCCCAGCGCTGTCTGGCTGTCAAACAAGAAGTGCTGGCAGGACGAGCACGGCCACGTCATCAAAAACACCATGGGAGCAGCTGGCATTAAACGCTGTCCAAGCGCCATCGCCATCGTCTCCCAGGGACTTATCTTTCACAAGGCGGACGAGTGCGAGGAGCTTTTGGCTCTGCGGTTCGGCACCGTTATTGTGGACGAGGCCCACAAGGCACGAGTCAGCCGGGGCATCAACAAGAAGGACAACAAACCTAACAACTTGCTGACCTTCATGTACCGGATGGCTAAGAGGACCAAAAACATGATTCTGGGCACGGCCACGCCGATTCAGACTGATGTCGCTGAGCTGTGGGACCTGCTCAATCTGCTGAATGAGGATGCCGGGTTTGTCATGGGACGGGAGTACTCCAGCAAATGGCGTAACTGCGATGAGGCCTTGCCTGTCATCAAGGGTAATGTCACATTTGATGACCCAGCCCTTGTGTGGGAGTACTTGAAGACCCCTTTGCCTCCAAGAACGGAGACCGACGAGCGCTTGGCCAGCCTGCGTCTGACTTTGGACGCAAGTGACACTATGCACCACAGCGATGTACCTTTTTCAGAGTTGGCCATTGGCGCGGTCATGGCCTTGGAAGAGATTGCTCAGGACAAGAATTTCTTTAAAAACAACAACCCAATATTGCGTCACACCATATTGCGCCGCCGTGATGTCCTGGAAGACATGGGTCTGTTGGAAAAAGTAGCTGTCGACGTACACCCCGACCCCAAGGCCCCGTGGGGCACCTATCCAGGGCTGGCCCTAGATGGACTGGGTTTGATGACAAATTTGCCGTTCAACCGTGCTTACGAAGCGGCCGAAGAGTTCACCAAGCTTCTCGGGCTGCGGACCAAGGCGGCTGGGTTCATCAAAAACATGTTGCTACAGCGTATCTGCTCCAGCTTCGCAGCGGGTATGTCGACAGCGCAGATGATGTTGGACAAGCGGCCCATTGAAGACGAAGACGACCTCGAGGGCCTGGAAAATGCTTTGGATGGCTTAAGTGAGCCAGAGGCTGCTTGCCTTCAAACAATCGTCGCCGAACTCAGTCGGCCAGAGGCAAGGGACCCCAAGCTCGGCGCAGTGAACTACTTTCTTGATGAGTACAGAACCGGGATGGCACCTGCGGCAAAAACATGGGCAGAGCACGGCTGTATCGTTTTCAGCCAGTATTACGACACCGCCAAGTGGGTTGCGTCTGAAATTGCGAAAGCCCATCCAGAGAAGGTTGTCGCCGTCTATGCCGGTGCCGGCAAGAGTGGATTGTTCCGCGGTACTGAGTTTTCAACTGTACAGCGTGAGTACATCAAGGATGCCGTCAAGCGTCACGAAATCAAGTTGGTCGTGGCCACTGATGCAGCGTGTGAAGGTTTGAACTTGCAGGCTTTGGGCACTCTTATCAACGTAGACTTGCCCTGGAACCCAAGCAAGCTGGAGCAGAGGCTGGGACGCATCAAACGCTTTGGCCAGGCACGGCGCACGGTGGACATGCTAAATCTGGTCTATGCGAAGACCCGGGATGAAAAAGTCTACAGCGTACTTTCGCGTCGGCTCAAGGATAAATTTGACATCTTTGGTTCACTGCCAGACACGATTGACGACGAGTGGATTGATGACGTTGAGGAGCTCGGCGGTGAGCTCGATAGGTACATTGAAAAGCGCGCCGCTGCAAAAAGTGCGTTTGAAATCAGGTACCAGTCCAGCGATAGTATTAGCCCGGACAAAGAACGCTGGGAATTGTGCTCAAAGGTGCTTGCTAAGACAGAGCTTTTGGAGCGGCTTAGCGAGGGGTGGTAATGGGCAAGTACAGAAGACCATTTTGCCCTCCATGTTTGCCATTTGTATGCTTTCAATACAGTTGGTCGCAGACATCGTTGCCGTGTACGTGAAGTCTGGAAAACTGGGGAAGGCGCAGATGGGTTGGTTTCCTTCAAGCACACGGTCCTTCATGTTGTACGTGACTTTGTTGTATGGGTTGGCGAGTGGTACGTTGTCCGAAGGATAGATTTCAAATGACGAGGAAAATTCTAGTCGCCTTGACGGTAACGATAGTCTAGCGCGATAAAAAAGCCCTTAGCAAGTTATCTGTAATTCTTGGGTGAAGCGGCCCTTGCCTCATATTCCTAACCGGCCACGTTAATTGTGACCAACTAGCTTTGAGAGTTATATGCCAATGAACTATCGAAGACGGAATGAAAATCTCGTAGCACCGAGGCCGTGGGCAAATATTTGGCATTTTTTTTAAGTGCACAATGCAACGAATAAAAAAAGGGAGATAGTGTGAAAAAACCAAAACAGCTTAGAGATGACATCCGTGCACTTACAAGACATCTGACTCAAGTCAGGGAGGTGCTTCTAAAGCGCTCTGATGTCGAGATTGCCCAAATTGGCAAGGAATGCAAGAGAACGGCTGACTCAATTGGAGAACTCCTGAAAACACAGGAGCTTCCTAACGATTACAAGGTCGCAGTGGTCGGTCGGTTCAAGACCGGAAAGTCTTCATTTGTGAATGAGCTACTTGGTGCCAAGCTGGCCAACGAAGACACAAATCCCGAGACTGCAGCAATTACTACTTTCAAGCACGGCTCCAAAGTTGTTGCGACGGTCAGCTTTGCCGCCCGGGAGGAATGGACGAAGCTCACGAGGCTCTACGCTGAAGACCCCAAGCACGTTGATGCCCACCGGGTGAAGATGTGGGAGAGCTTTGGAAGGTCGAAAAAGTCCAAGGACGGAACAGTAGAGGAGGCTGTCGACCTTAAGTCCCTTGAGCTTAAGTACTTAAAGTCCGGCGGCTACAAGCTTGAAATCGAGTTGGCAACAGATGGGACAAAGAAGTCCGAGACCGAGTTCCGACGCAAGCTCAAAGAATTCACGTCTGGAGCAAAGCCCCTCCACTGTCTTGTTCAGGCCATTGAAATTACATCGCCCGCAGCCATCCTCGATGAGGGTGTGCTGCTCATTGATACCCCGGGCTTGGACGACACGGAGCGCTTCCGGGTTAGTCTGACCGAAAAGACGGTCGAGGACGTGGATGCAGTTCTCTTCCTTACACAGTCGGGTGAGGCGTACGGGCAGTCAGAGAAGGACTTCCTGCTTTCACTCTTGCGAAAAGGAACAGTTAAACAGTTGATTGTTGTCATCACGCAGGTTGACTTGACCTACGGGAAGCACGTTCGCACTGCTGAAGACAACGACGAAGACCCGGAGACACTGGCCAAGCGGATTGAGCGTGAGCGAGTGCGCATTTCCAGGGAAGTCGCCGCAACCTTAAATGACCTCAGCCAGGACGACTCTCCCGCAATGAGGCGGTACAGGGAGCAGCTTGGCAATGTGGAGATTGCTTTCACGTCTGCCGTATTGCATAGAGATTGGAAGGCGAACAAGCCTGTGCCGTATTCAATTGACGCCGGTGACCCCGGCGGTGTTGAAAAGCTCAAAACCCAATTGTTGCGCCTGCTGTCCACCGAGTCCCGCCTGGCGCTCACTGCTCAAAACATATCCATTGGCGCCAGAAGCAACTTGCTTGACTTGCAGTCTGTGCTTCAGACCAAGTTGATTGCAATCCGGGACATAAAGGACAAGGAGGTGGCCGAGCAGAAGCTAAGCACATTTCGTAATGAATTTGGAGAGGCTAGCGTACGGTTTGAGGGCTCCGTCAAACAGCAAGTGACGCTTCTGCGAGACCGTTTGCAGCAAAGACGTGCACAACACGGGACTTTAATTGAAAACATCGCTTTGCTTGCGGAGCAGCAGATTGGTTACTTTGAGCTGAATGACGTTGGTCGACATTGGCGTTCACGTCGGTCCGGTTACTGGGGGTACATGCATGACTTCCAGAACAAGGTCGCCAACAGGATATTTCCCAAGGTGCAGCAGATGCTGGGCGAGTACACGGAGTCCTTCGCAGATTTCACAAAAAGCTTTGAGGTGCACCTCAATACCCTTTCCAAGGAAGGCGCTCAGATTTCTGAATCCCTCCAAATTGGGGCCTCGCTACCCTTTGACGTTACGGCCAAGCTTCATGAATCCTTAGAACGTTCTCTGCAAAGCGCGCAAGAGTTGATTTCGGCCGAGGAACTTCGAGTGAGCGCGTTGCTTGAGGAGTTCGTTACTGATGAAGTCTCTGAACGCATTGATGAGCGGCGCAAGAAGGTGGCCGACATATGGGGGACGGGAACAACCAAGTCGCAGGAATCGGAGGTTCGTGAGTTCTATCGCGAGGTTAAAGCGCTACTTACAAAAGCCTTGGAGCAACATTTGCGTGACCGGGCTGCGGACTTTAGTGGCTTCCTCGTAATCGAAGCTGAGGGCGCGCCGAGAGATGCATTAGACGAGGTACAGATATTGCTGGAGCAGGCTACAGACAACATTCGAGCGGCCGCTACTGCGTTGATAGCGGGTCAAAAAGAGGCCGCTCAGGCTTTGGTGGCTGCCATCGTGGGCGACTTCAAGGACGTTTTGGTCCAGGCGGAGGAACTCCTGCAGGTGGAATCCATCGTAGTTGACGAGTCCATGAAACTTGGGGCACTTGACTTGGTGTCAGAGCAAGAACCGCAGTCTCAGACAAGCCAAAATATTGAGACGTCAAAGGATGCCGATTCAAAGGTGTCCGCCCATGAGCTTGCATTGCCAGTTGCTCAACGCGAATTTGCGCAACTAGACCAATCTGTCGACGATGAAAATTGGTTTGAGCGAGTCCAAAGTGAAGCCACGGCAACGGTAAACCGAATTCGCTTGACTGATGGTACAACGGGCTGGCCATACGAAAAGATATTCCATGAAAAGTGGATTAAGGGTGCGCTCAGACTCCGCTTAATCGACCCGTTTCTTGCCCTGCCTCATCAGATAAGAAATCTGAAAGAGTTCCTGCTTCACATCGCAGAGGTTTGCAGACCAAAGCAAATAGAGGTCGTAACCGGCTTTAGTCCTGCGGACTTGACGTCTAACCAGGACCGAGCAATTGACGCCTATGCAAAGGACCTATTTCAGAGCTATGGTGTTTCACTCTCGGTCTCTCGCACTGAAGGGCTCCATGACCGCTATTTGATTTTGGGCAATGGGGTTGTCTTCAAGCTCGGACGCGGTCTGGACATCTACAAGCCTGCCACAGGATTGGCGGCGCACCGCCCAGCCAATCGTCGTGTCCGAGAAACTGGAATCGACGTCTTCGCGGTTCCAACGAGTCCACTAGTATCCCAAAAATAAAGCCGCAGAGCAAGGAGGTTGTATGGGATTTTGGCATACAGGATACATGGAGTTTCATGAGCCAGCTGGGACGGATTGGGTCTACGTGCCCACTCCAGTTCGGTTTTCATGTCAGTTGTGCAATGAGAGCTTTTCCTCCATGGATGACCTGCGTCGTCATCGGTTTGAGAACCACAAGTTCTCGCGCCCACTGATGTTTGTTCGAGGGATTGAACTCGGTGCAACGCCACTCCAGGTGACGCGACCGTTGTTACTCGCAGACGTTCAGACTGACAGGGTGACTTCTGCCTTGGTAAATGGTGAAGTTACGCCACTCTCCAAGTTGCCACGAATCTTGTCCGACACTACTAACGACCGGGTCACGGTCGTATTGGAAAATGAAGGCGCGAGTTCCACATTCGAGCTGCTTGTCCGAATCGCTAAGGATGAGCACCTTGCAGGAGTAGAGACCGCCTTTCTCAAGATGGCCAAGTCCCGCTCCCTAACCATACGGTCAATAGAAGGATTCATTGCTGACTGCAAACCATTCGAAACTGCTAGCCTGTACTGCGACGGTCTATGCCACTACCTCTATGGTGTGCTGGCGAAGGAGCGTGCGCCAGATTCTGCCTTGGGCTTCGATGAGTATCCGACTCGTTTTACCCGTGCGGTTGACGAATTGCAGACGTATGAGCGCTCCCTTGCCCAAATTGTTCGGGCGCTTGTTGCCTTCAATTTCAATCACTTTGAAGACTCTCATAACCAAGCTCCGGTTGGACGGCTGCAGCATGCGGCGGTGCTTTTTTCTGGGCTCCTTGAGGGGTTTCCTTGGCAGCATGAATTTGAACGCAAAGAGTCTGAGAGCAATGCATTGGTGGACCTGCTTACCGACCACGAGACACTGCGAATTCTCAGATGGACGGAGCTTGGTGCCAAGGAACTGGTCAACTGCATTGATGACTTGCAAGGCCAGTTGAAGAGAGACATCCCCGGTTACGACAAATTCAAAATACAGATGCTCGTGGCGGAGGCCCTGGCTTTCAAGGGAGATGCAGTTGCTGCAAGACGGGCCGCGCGAGAATTCATGAGCAACCAGCGAACACAAGCGTGGGCAGAGGCGCTGGTAGCAAGGCTATCCCAGATGGAACATTAGAGATGAACCACGAAAAGAAAATTCCTGTCACCTACAAGTCCAGTGGCAAACAGCGGTTCATAGAGCCAATACGCCAACAGACTCCGAGAGAAGCCAACACTTCAGTCGACTCCACAGCTCCTTCCCACGTAACGTTTGAGCCTCAGAGCAATCTTCAGGACCCACAGACGTGGCCTGAAGCAAAGGAGGCGAATAAAAGCGGACTTTCAAGCAATGGCGAGTCAGGGACTAAAACTAAGACCAAGAGCAAGCAAGAAATAACCAAGCTTGAGCATTTTATTGCATATGCCTATGGGCGAAAGGGACAGCCACTCTCAGTCAAATCAAAGGTTTTACAGGACATCTCTCCGAATACCCAAATTCCGGTAGAAAGCTTGGCCGCATTGCAAAAACTCGCAATTGCGGACAAGCAGTTTTGCGTCCCGCGTCAAATTCTGCTTGCCACTCGGGAAATAGACGGCTACCCGGCAATCAAGGAAGCTCTCAGAAGCTTTGTTCAGACTGCCATGCTCTGGCAACCAATTTTCAGGAACCCTAAGGTTGCTGCAGCTATTCGAAATCTCCCTGAGGCGCCGGAGCCTCATGCCGCACTGAAGTTGGTGATGGCCGAAGTCGTAGAGAAGGAAGAACTCGACGAAAAGGATGCGGAAGAGAGAGACGGAGAGAAGGTTGCTGGGAAGTCCGTGGACCCGGACGAACTTAGGGTGAACGCGGCGAACTGCTTGGCGGTTTGGTTCGCGGTTACCAGGCATTTATCGCTTGAAGATGTTACGGAGGCTCTGAACGATGCAGTTTGGGCTCCAGCCGGACGCGTTGCAGACCCTGAAATCGCCAAGCTGCGTGCCTTGACTGGCATCGAAAAGGCCGAGAGTGTGGGGTTGGCATGCGAGTTGTACAAGCGAAGAGCAGTAGCTCATGCTGCCGACGCAGTTCGAGCAAGCGCTGAAGTTAGTGGGCTCCGCGCATCGCTCGCCGAGGCGCAGCTGCAGCTAGAGCTAACAAACACTGCGCTTTACGAAATCAAGATTGCGCTTGAGAAGCTCCAAAGGGAAACTGCCGAAGATAAAGCAGCCTTGCACCAATCCACCGAAACTCAGGCTGCGCATCTAAGGGATGACCTTGAACAGCTTAGGAGTCGGGTTCTTCGGCGGTTGGTTACGGACGTGGATATGCTGGGCGTCGGTCTTTCTGCGATACAGAGCCCGGAGCCGAGGATTCACGTCATCCGCGACAGGGTCGAAAGAGTCATTGACGCGCTTCAGACAGAAATAAGTAAGCTCAGGGAGGAATAGATATATGGCAGTTGTAGGGTTTGACTTTGGGACTACTAACAGTCTCATTTCCATCGTTCAGGGAGACCGTGTAATCAGCTTTAATGATGAACAAGGTCTTCCAATACCTTCAGTGGTCTCTTACGAGGGTTCAAAGACCGTTGTAGGTCGGCAAGCTCGGGAGCGCATGAGCAAGGCTGGGCTCGGTGTTCAGGGCAACCTGGTTCGGTCGCCTAAGACACTCCTGGGCAAAGAGAGTGTTTACGTTGGAGGCAAGGAACGTAGCCCAGTCGACATTGTTCGGGACGTTGTTCAGTTTGTGCGGTCGGAGGCCATGCAAACAAGAACTGTGAAGAATCTCAAAGCCGACCGGGCTGTTGTGACAATTCCGGTGAACATGGAGGGCCGACGCCGGTCGCTTTTGCGTGACGCATTCCGCGCGGCTGGAATCAGCATCGTGCAGTTCGTCCACGAACCTCTAGCCGCGCTCTATGGCTACTTGAGGTCGCAGGACGACCTAAAAGCCACTATTCGCATGTTCGACCGTAAGTTAGTCCTGGTTTTTGATTGGGGCGGTGGCACTCTGGATTTGACACTTTGCCGGGTTGTTGATGGCATGTTGGTTCAGGTCGGCAATGACGGAACCGACGACGTTGGTGGGGACCTATTTGACGAAGAGATTCGCAATGAAGTCGAGAAACGCGTTCGTGCGCAGATGAACCATGCAGGCGAGGTCCAGGTGCATGAAGATGCTCGTACTCGGCTAATGCATGAATGCGAAAAGGCGAAGATTGACCTCAGTGGGCGTAGTAACGCCAATATCTTCGTTCAGACGTTCTTCCATGAGTTTGAGGACCCCGCGCTTGACCTAACACTTTCCCGTGATGACCTTGAGGGCATTGTGGCGAACCTTGTCACCAAGGGAATTTCGCGAATTGAACACCTCTTGGCACGTGAAGGCTATTCCACTACCTCAGTCTCCCTCTGCCTTGCAACTGGAGGCATCGTGAACATGCCTTTGGTGAAGGCGCGGTTGCACGAGCTTTTTGGCCCACAGCGAGTCCATGTATCCGAACGAAGTGCCTCACTGATTTCTGAAGGCGCCGCTTGGGTTGCTCACGACAAGGCAAGGCTTCATTTAGCCAAAAATGTTGAGCTGACACTTGCCCGCAATTCGTACATGCCGCTTCTGAACGCGGGTTTAGAAATGCCTATCGAGAGTGAAGTCTGTAAGGATAGCTTCACCGTTTACTGCGTGGACCCCACGGATGGGCATGGGAAGTTTCAATTGGTCTCTCCGCACAGAGCAGGCCCTAAGGTGATGCCTGACGATAAAAGAAGAACGCTGGCGAATCTGGTCGTAAACGTGGACAGGAAGGCCGCTCCATTCAAGGAACGTCTGCAACTTGATGTCGCTATTGATGACAACCTGGTACTAGTTGCAAAAGCTCGCTCTCTGAACATGCGGGGGTTGGCAGAGGTGGAGATACATGACTTGGAGTTCGCGCTTCACTTTCCATCCGATGGCAATGAATGGAAACACACTACCACGATGTCCGACTCCAACGAAGACAATGCAAAGCATGAGCCAGGTGACCTTGTGATGCGGTCGAACATCGCCGCTCAGGAGAATAGTCTCTTGGTTCCCGGTGAGGTGCTGTACCGCTTCGACCCCAGGTACTTTGATATGCGCAAGAGCCCGCCCCAGCTACAGATTGACGAAAAGCTGTACTACGAACCGTGCGTCTACTGCCGCAGGGCGTCAAATGACCCGTTGTGTCGTTGCTTGACCTCCGCTGCTAGCAGGGCATCAACATATGACTCTCCCTCGCCTGGTAGCGCGCTTTGAACGGTACTTCTTCGAACGAACCTTACGCTGTGAGCTATCTCCATGAAACACTTTGGTTTTTCAGGGAGCATTTCAATGCCAAATTTAGAGACAGAAGCAGGTTTTCAGTACCGGCACTCCCGTAATCCTTGGTCTCACTATGTGAAAAGGTCGAAGAGGGTGGATTACGGGACTGCCTCGTCTGCGCTAATCGATACGTTGCATTCCTGGAGCCTTGCGTATCTGTAATCTGATTTTGAGAAGAAGTACACCCTCGCCCTTTCGAAATGAGTTCCGCCCACCACACATCCCCTTTGGCATCGACTCCGATGGCGTGGTCGTGGATGCCCATCGCGTGAGCGTGGCCTCGCAAGCAACTGCATCTGTCCAGGTTGCAAGCAACCGCTGATGGCAAAGCAAGGCGAAATTTATGTTCACCACTTCAGCCATGTCGGCGACCGGAGTTGCACCAACGGCCAGGTGATGGCGCTCATGATGGCAGCCACGAAGGTGCTTGTGCACGAGAAGCGGCTGGCGCTGCCGGATTTGATGGCAACAGTCGAATATGCCAGCGGACGCAGTGTACGCGACGGTCCGTTGGGCGATTGTGCGGGGTCAAACAACTTGCACAAACCTAACTCTGCCACCTTGTACGCGGACTATCGCCGCTAGACTCACAACTCAACTAACAATATGGTGTAAATATGGCTGTCAATGCAACTGCAAGTGTAAGCAAGAAAATATCTGGCAAGAAGTCAGTAGCATCCGCAGGTGTCGTTAAGCCTGTTGCAAAGGCTGGTGAAATTTTGAAGACCGCTACTGAAGGCAAGAAAAAAAAGGCATCGCGTGAATCAAAAGTCATATCTGAATCGTCTACCTTATCGCCTTTGAAAAATTCAGTTGCTGATTCCCCAAGAGTTCCCAAGCAGACAAGAGAAGAGGTCGCCGCCTCGAAGAAGGCCGAACGTGAGCGAAATGAATTGCTCTACCGGATTACCAGCGTTCTAGTTCCAATGCACTTTGGAAATTCGAACGTTGAGAAAGTATTTAAGGCTCAGCAACTCCGCCCCGAGACTGCCATATCTCTGATGTTTATTGGTAGCAGACCCGAAGGTATGTGTGAGACGTCCATTGCCATGAATCTCCGCGGTAGTGGTTTTGGCCGTCGAGAGGCTATGCTTATCCCATACATGGGAATGTCAAGCATGATTGGCTCCAAGCTCGGAAAATGGGCCAAAAAACAAAATCCTGACGCAACCGAGGACGAGCGCAGCCTGGAAAAAATGGTGTTGACAGCAAAGGGTAAGAAGATTTTCGATATCACCAAGCGGTCAGTCCTTTCGCCCTGGGTTCCTCAGCACTCATATCTTTGACAATAACAACGGGGCTCAAATTGGCAACCTCGCTCGGGGACGAAGCCGGGTAATGCGTCAAAGCGCTGTCGGTGCCGCGCGACAGGACGTTGCTGGTACGGTGGCAATTTGACACAGTTGAGCTTGACCAGGTGGGTAGAGCTGATGTCGCATGTACTACTGCTGATGGGACCACCATGTTTGTCGTGATACCGGTGCCCGAACAGTCAGAAGGGGCGCTGGTGCCGGAAGGTCGCCTGAATTCTGGCACGCTGCACACCATCAGCACGGGCTCAAGCGAGATGCGCCCATCTACCGGTTGGAGATTCAGTCCTTACCGGGCGCGGACAAAGCGAATATCTCAGGTTTGGCCTTGGGAGAGGCGGTGCGGGTGGCATTTGACTATTTCAAAGTCACCTCTAGCCGGGTCAGTGCGTCCATCACCCCGAGGGAGCGAGATTTTCACCCGCACCTGGTCGGCCTGCAAACAGCGGTGCCCCACAGGCATTGACGGTGGCCAGCTTCATCGCGCTGTGCTCGGCGGCGCTGGCCAAGCCGGTGCAGTCGCAATTGGCGGTGATGAGAGATATGAGTTTGGGCGGCACCGTCATACAGGTACGCAGCCCGGCTGAGTGTGTGCACGTGGCGATTGATGCCGGTGCCATGCGTATCAGTCTGGCTTGTCGCTGGTATGGCTGTGACCAGGAATAGCGCCCCTGATTTGCCTCCGACTAATACCAGTCATTGGCCGTGGGTGATTCAAAGGCGAGTTTCATAGGTCCAACATCACAAGCAAGCCAATCAGCGCCGCCGCACGGGCTTTTTGACATCGCAGTCTTATGCGTTGTCAAAGGGGCATTCGGAGCTGGACTGACTGGTCAGGCTGAGGCCATTGATTTGCCATTGCTAGGTTCGGATGAAAAGGGTGCTTTGCGGATAAGCCCTGCAAACTGAACAGGCACTGCACCCAGGTATCCGTGAAAATATTTTCTGGAAATCTCTCGCGCGGTCAAGATTCCAGCTACATTATGTTCATTCATCAATGACTAGCTCCTGCAGTTAGCTCATCCCAAGGCAAGTAACGCGAAACCGCGTGAACGCTGTCTGACGTCCAAGCGACAAGCTCGTTATGGACTGACAAGAATCCCTTCGGGGTTCGAAACCTTATATCGATTGTTTCTAGGACTCTGTTTTGCCTTCTGGCTTTTCAGTTTCTGTTTCCTCCAAACGCTCCGCATCGCCGGACCGCGGCAGTTCTTTAAAAAGTTGTGAGCAGCCAGATGACCGGCAGGTGAGCGTTAATCGTCCTTCGAGACGAAACCCACCGCCGGGGTACGCAATGCGTAGAACCTGACAGGCTGGAGGCTTCAGTTAAGAGGACTGAGGTGGTCGCTGGAAGTGCGGCAATAGAAGGCAATTTGAAAGAATCGAAAAATTTAAATATAGCTGCCCCAAAAGTGGGTGGCTTTTCAAGGACAAAAAAATGAACCATATTGATACTCTGCAAGCTCTTTTGAACGATGTAAAGGGGAATGAATTTCTTGGTGATGCCAAGAAAATATCTGGCTACCTGAAGTCCCTGAGCCTGCTGGCTGACGCAATGTCGCGTAGCAGTTGGCAGCAGTTTGAACTTGATGTCGTTGGTGAGTTGAAGGCGCTAAATGCAGGACCTGAAGTGACCAGGGGACTGGAGACCAAAGTGCAGTTGGCGCAGAGGGAGTTAGAACTTGCTGACCTCCAAGTAAAGCTGATGGACTTCCACTGTTGCGCTGCATCGAGTGCCTTCATGTCAAAGGAAGATGCTGCAAAGAGCCTTCGGAAAATTGCTGACCAGATTGAGGCAGCAGATTCGAAGCTGTTTCCCAAACCCTGGACAGAAGAGGATGTAAAGGCATATACCAATCAAATTGGTGCTGAATACATTGAAGATGAGGGCAAGGTCGAAGACTTTCTGAACCGAATGAAAAATCAGTCAAAAGATAAAGTTCGGGTGCAACCCAAAGCCGGGAAGATAAAAGAAAAAAGATAACTAAGCAAGCACCTGCCGAGATGGCGGCATGACTTGCGGTAAGTCGAACCGCAAGCAAGTTGTTTGACTACAGGGACTCGCCCCGACGGCGCGAGGAATGGAAGCGCAAGGCTTCTGTCGGGAATCATGGTGCTGATATCCCAAACCGAATGTATTAGTCCGGCGTCAAAGATTCAAACAGCCGGACGAATTCGGTCCGCTCCGCCCATCAAGCGCCTTCCAACCCTTACTCAATTTCCCATGAGCGTGACTACGTTCGAGCTGCTGCATGCAGTTTTGCAACCAACTAACCAGTACTCCTATATGAACACTAACCAAATTACCCGCCCCGTCTTACACATTAACCATTTTGCCAACCAACAAGCTTTGCGCTTACCAACAAAGGAGGACAGATTTACTGCTGCAAAAGCAGCGACTACAGCGCTTGTTCTCATACGTGGGCTCCCAGGGAGCGGCAAGAGCACCATGGCCAGCGTCTTGGTCATGGTTGGCTACAAGCATTTCGAGGCCGACATGTTCTTCGAAATTGATGGCATCTATCGATACGATGCCACCCGTATTCGAGAAGCTCACGATTGGTGCAAACATATGACGCGAGACGCGCTAAGTAGAGGCGAAAACGTAGTTGTCAGCAATACGTTTACTCGGGTCAATGAGATGGCGCCGTATCTTGAAATGGGAGCAGGAAAAATTCGGGTCATCGAAGCCAAGGGCACATGGGAAAACTCACATGGTGTTCCAAGGCAAATGGTTGACAGGATGGCGGCACGATGGGAGCTGTTTCCAACAGCGGCAAGCATTTGATGGGCGCCAAATTCAAAGGAATAAATATGAACACATCATTCGAAAACCAAGCACTTCGGGAATCCCTTAGCCTCAAGAGCAAATATGTCGTCGACCATGTGACAACATCATTGACTCCGGAGCATGCCATGGAGATTGGTTGTGCACGATATCAATTTGCGTTGGAGGCAGCGCGAGAGCGGTTAAGTTGGTTGTTCTCTGTAGGCGAACTCCTTGTACTTATCGACTGCTATCGGGGCTATATCTTCACCCCAGTTCGTTTTTCGACAATGGCATCGGACCTTTGTGACCATCTCGATATTGATTTTTCAGATTACAAATTGAGCATGCACAAGGCACTCATTGAAAAGGTGCATGAGCTTGAGCTACTTCTGAAAATTGCGCTGGCGGACGCATTGGAACAGCTCTGGCGCACCGGCAAAAAGAGCCAATATGAAATCGTGCAGTTTTTACGGACACTCGGTATTCGCTTGTTCTGACTTCGGAGTGTCGGATTCAGGCAGATGCACCACGACTAGTCTGTGGTCGGTAGTTGAAACTGCGAATCTAAAATCCTCTGTCCGCCAGTGGTTGGCCTGAGCTTTTTTCTTGGATTATTGGTCAGTACTGGCGCGGATGTCGCGCGGTGACGATATAGGTACGGACGTTCAATTGGCGGAAAGAATGCTACCGCGCAAAAAGTCGATTGCCAGTATTGAAGTGCAGTCGTGCGTCGCACCAAGAGACTTCAATGAAAGTCCCGACTCGGCGCGGCGAGCCTTCCAAGCAGATGGGTCAAATCAACGAAGTGTTTTGCAATCAAATTGCGCACATCACCCTCGCGTTGCCGTGTCCCGTATGTTCACATCCAATCTGGTTGATTCCGCGCAAATCGTTAGGCAGACCCTCCGGATATCGGTTGGCCGTGCTGCCACCCACGGCAGCACTTGTGAAGTGCAGGACCGGAGCACTCCCAAGGATACTAATACCCTTGAAATACTGAAAATGGGGCCGCAAGCTCACTGATAGCGCTTCTTCCCGGTGGGTGAGATGCAGAAGTGTCCACCTTTGGGGCCGGTGCAATGAGACTCACCACTACAGGGACAACCAGACGCGATGCTGGTCCACGTTGGAATATTTTTACCCCCATGACGCCATTCCCACGGAGGCATCGGATTGGCATCGCGCCAAATCCCAAAATGGGAACTGTGCGCGCTATTCTCCGCCCTGGCATACAAAGCACGGTCGGCGACGGGCTGCTCTGCGCTGTATTCTTTGTAGTGCCATGCAAACCCTGACTTCACCTGTTCCAGGTTGGCGTCAACACCTTTCACGAGAACTTTTCCCACGGTGCGCCCGTATCTGTCAGATTTACCGGCCTGCACGTCAACCTGCTTTCCAAACACCAAGTCGGAAAGGTGCTCTTTTGAGCGCTGTCCGAAGGGCTGCGCCTTTTCAGGGGCATCAATTCCGGTTAACCGAATACGGTGGATTGTTTTTCGGGCGTCCAGGACCTCGACGGTGTCGCCGTCAAGAACGCCAATGACTTTGCCCGACACCAGTGAACCCGCGCCTGCAAAGCCAAATGCAGAAAGTGAAAGTAACAGGGCCAGCGCCGTCACTGTCAATCGGATGCAGCCTGAAAAGGCACTTGTGGTCTTGTTGTGGTTTTGCATCTGAGCCTATTTTCGCCCAGCATGCCACGTGCCCAGTTCAGGTATTTCCCGTCTCGCGTCATCGAGTAGCACCTTCCCGCACCATCCGAAGACAGCCACGGTTGTTTTGAATAAAATTTCAAGCAAGGACAATAGTTTTTTGAGGAGAGCAAATATGGAGCTTGATGAACTTAATCTGAGCAGCTATAGGGATATCCCAGAGAATTGCGTGCTAATGTTCGACATCGAAGGCGCGCCGGCCGATGCCCTGCAGTGCGGCGGGCAGGCAGCGATTGATGTGTTCAGACGTGCGAATGTGCATCCGTACTCTGCCTGGCTGGCCAGCCAAACGCTTGCTGTGGAATGGTCCGATGTCGCAATGGCGCCAGAAGATATAGCCAAGGAGCTCCTGGACAGGATGTATCCCCTTTGCGTTTGGGCTGACGCTTGGTCTGACGCCGAGCAAATGGCTTTAACGCAAGCGCTCAGTGGCCGTCCCGATGGCAGATACGTCTACAGATTTACCGTTGCCTGCAATGGTCAGGACTTGGGGGATGATGGATGGGTCACCCACGTCAAGGGCAAGGGCCAATCTGCACTTAAAGCACCGCGCTATCTTGACTATTACTCCGGGGCGTCGGGTCAAAAATTGGCCAATTCGTAACGATTGAGTACACCAGTTATGCGGTAAGTATTCCGCTGGGCGACGTCAATGAAAATCCCGACTCGGCGCGGCGAGCCGCCCCAGCAGGTACGTCAAATCGACGAAGTGCTTTGCAATCAGATTGCGTACTTCGCCCTCGCGCTGCCAGGTCCCGTAAACGCCCAGCAGCCTTGCATTCATCAATTCATTGCGCTGCTGCTCGCGCACCCCTTTCCAGACGATGACCTGCACGGCACCATCTTCATCTTCCAGCGACACAAAAATGACACCCTTGGCCGTTTCAGGCTGTTGCCGCAGCGTCACGATGCCGCAGGCCCGCACCAGCCTGCCATTGGGCAAGCCGCGCAATTCGCTCGATGACTTGAAGCGCATGGAGCTCAATCGGCTTCTGAGCAGTGCCAGCGGATGGCGCCGCAAGGTCAGGCCCAGCGCGGCGTAGTCGAAGACGATTTCTTCCCCCTCGGGCGCTTCGGGCAACTCCAGGATGTCTTCCTCCACCGGGGCATCGCGCAGCAGCTCCGGCGGCGCATGCAGTGCCGCCGCGTCCCAGACCTGTTGCCTGCGATGCCCAGAGAGGCTTGCCAATGCATCAGCGCCTGCCAGCAGCTTCATCTCATACTGCTCCAGGTTGGCGCGCCGAGACAGGTCTTCGGCACCTTCGAAAGGATGCTGTGCGCGAGCGGCGACGATGCGCTCGGCGGATGCACTCTTGAGCCCGGAAATCAAGCGTAGGCCCAGGCGCACGGCCGGCTCATGCGGCAGGTCTTCCAGGGTCGCGTCCACCTCGCTGAACATCACGTCCACTGGCCGGACTTCGACACCATGGCGCTTGGCGTCCTGCACCAGCTGATTGGGCGAGTAAAAGCCCAAGGGCTGCGAGTTCAGCATGGCGGCCAGGAACGCCGCCGGCTCTGCGTGTTTCAGCCAGCAGCTGGCGTAGACTAGCAGCGCAAATGATGCGGCATGTGACTCGGGAAAGCCATATTCAGAAAAGCCTTTAATCTGTTCAAAAATCTGCAGCGCAAACGCCTTCTCGTAGCCGCGTTCTGTCATGCCGTTGACGATGCGGTCATAGTATTTCTCCAGACCGCCTTTGCGCTTCCAGGCCGCCATGGCCCGGCGCAAGCCATCGGCTTCGCCCGGGGTGAAGCCGGCCGCCAGGATGCTGACCTGCATGACCTGCTCCTGAAAAACCGGCACCCCGAGCGTTCTCCCCAGCGCTTCCTCCAGGGCCGTACTCGGGTAGGACACGAGCTCCTTACCCTGGCGCCGGTTCAAATACGGGTGCACCATGCCGCCCTGAATTGGGCCCGGTCGGACCAGCGCGACCTCAATCACCAGGTCGTAAAAACAGCGCGGCTGCAAGCGCGGCAGCATGCTCATCTGGGCGCGAGATTCAATCTGGAACACGCCCACGGTGTCGGCTCGGCAAATCATCTCGTAGGTGTCCGGGTCTTCGGCCGGGATGTCCTGCATTTGAAATTGATAGCCGCGGCGCATGCTGACGAATTCGAGCGACTTGCGAATCGCCGTGAGCATGCCAAGGGCCAGCACATCGACCTTCAGCAGGCCCATGGCGTCGAGGTCATCCCGGTCCCACTGGATAAAAGTTCTGTTCTCATCGGAGGCGGCCTCAATCGGAACCATTCTGGAAAGTGGCCCCTTGGTGAGCACAAAGCCACCCGGGTGCTGCGACAGATGGCGCGGGAAACCCAGCAACTGGCGGGTGAGCGCCATCAGCTGCTGGACGCCCAGGTCATCCAACGAGAGTCCCAGCTCCTTAAGCCGGTCCGCCTGCAGCTCCCGGCCATCCCACCAGTGGTGCGACTTGGCCAGCTTTTCCAGCAGTTCGAGGTCGAAGCCCAGCGCCTTGCCGACGTCGCGGATGGCGGATTTGGGACGGTACGAAATCACCACGCCAGTCAGGGCCGCCCGGTCTCGCCCGTACTTCTGATACAGGTACTGAATGACTTCCTCCCGGCGCTCGTGCTCGAAGTCGATGTCGATGTCGGGCGGTTCGTTGCGCTCGCGGCTGATGAAGCGCTCGAACAGCACACTCATTCGCGCCGGGTCCACCTCCGTCACGCCCAGGCAATAGCAGACTGCGCTGTTGGCGGCCGAGCCTCGGCCCTGGCAGAGGATGTTTCGCGATTTCGCAAATGAAGTGATATCGAAAACGGTCAGGAAGTACTGTTCGTAATGCAGTTCGCAAATCAGCGCCAGCTCGTGTTCAATCTGGTGCTGGACTTTGGCCGTCATGCCACCGGGCCAACGGCGGCCGGCGCCTTCATAAGTGACCCGGCGCAAGTACGACTCGGCGGTCTCGCCAGCTGGCACCACTTCTTGCGGGTACTGGTATTTGAGCTCGTCCAGCGAGAAGTGGCACCGGTCAGCCACCTTGAGCGTCTCTGTCAACAATTCCACCGGGAAGGTTTGTGCCAGCCGCAAACGGGTGCGCAGGTGCCGCTCCGCGTTCTGCTGCAGCTCCAGGCCGCATTCGGTCAGGGGTTTGCCAATCCGTATGGCCGTCATGACGTCCTGCAGCGGCTTGCGCGAGCGGACATGCATGTGCACATCGCCGACTGCCACCAGCGGAATGGCCGTTGCGTCGCTGACCTGTTTGAGCTTGTGCAGCCAGATTTCATCGTCCAGCATGCGCAGCTGTTCAACACCGAGCCAGCATCGGCCGATGAAGTGTTGCAGCGTCCATTGCCCGATGGCCAGCAGCTGCTCAGGAGTGCTGGCGCGCTCGGGCGACACGAGCACCAGGCAATCAGCCAATTGCGCACCCTGCAGGTCATCGAGCAGAAGTCGGTAAGTTCCCTTTTTTTCGGTCGTTCGTCGCAGGCGTGTAATTAACTCGCACAGATTGCCGTAGCCATTCAGGTTGATGGCCAGGACGACCAGATTGAAGGGCGTCTCACACGCCACCTGGAACTGCGAGCCAATCAGCAGCTTGAGTCCCACCGACTTCGCCTCCACGTGGGCCCGCACGACGCCGGCCATGCTGCATTCATCCGTCATGGCCAGCGCCGAGTAGCCCAACGCCTTCGCGCGCTGAACAAGCTCTTCCGGTTTACTGGCGCCTTTGAGGAAAGAAAAGTTGGACAGGCACCGAAGCTCGGCGTAATGGGGCAATACGGACATGGTGCCAGCTCACGCAAAAAGCCCATGCAAATACCAGGACGCTGTTTCGTCCTTTGGCAGGCGCTGCTGGAATATCCAGAGCGCGCCGGCGTGCTGGCTTAGCGCCACCCAGTAGTCGCGCGCGACATTGAGGCTGCGCTGGCCACCGCCCTCGGTTTCCTTGACGCGATGCCACCAGCCGCCTTCGACACGCTCCGGACCCAGCAACAGTTGCAGCGGCCCCTGGTACAGCGGGCGCTCGTCCTTGACGTCCAGCTTCAGCGGTGTTTTGAGAATCCAGGTCGGCTGCGGACCCGGCACCTGGCGAACTTTCGTTGTCGGCCTCTTGGCGTTCATCGGTTGCCAGCGATTCATCCACTCCATGCGGGTGTCTTCGGTCAGCACGGGCCGCAGCACACGTTTTTTGCCGAGTCGCGCCTCGATGCGCTCCAGCACCAGGTCCAGCGCTTCGCCGGTCGCGCGCGCATCGGGCAGCAGGGACAGACTGTCCTCCACGATGGCCGTGACTTCGGTGGCGCTCAGGACGAGGTCGCTGGCCGGGGCATTCAAGGTCACCTTTGCCAGGTTTTCGGTCAGGAGGCGGTACAGATGGTCCACGTTCTGGGTTGGCTGCGCGGTGCGGACCGTGATTTCGCCCCCATCGCCGGCATCGCGGGAGCGCATGACGTCATGGCACCAATGCAAAGTGAAAGCGGTGACACCACAGTGGCGTGCGGCGAGCCAGCCCCCCATCTGCACCAGCAGGCGGCGCGCGCCAAACATCAGGCCGGGTGCCGTGTCGACGCGGCCGGGCAATTCCAGTTTTGCAGAAAATATCTCCGGCAATGTCACCCAGGGGTAGCCCTCGGGGCGCAGGCCGTAAGCCTGGTCCAGCGCCAGCAGCAGTTGGCTGTCAAAGCGCCGACTGATACCGCCGCGCGGCAGCTTGCGCACGTCGGCCAGGGTTCGGCACCCCAGGCGGGCTAGAGTGGCGCCATGGGCGTTGACCGCATCGATGCACTCAAACGGCAAGGGGTCCAGCACCTTGGACAGCGGTCCGGCAAAGCCGTCACGGATACCCAGGCGTGCGCAAGCGAGGGCCGCAAGACTGGTCGGTGCCCACGCGAGCGCAGTGACACCGAGCTCGGCCGCGCCTGCTTCAACAAGCTGATGCAGGTGGTCCTCACCGCCGAACAAGCGCAGGCTTTGCTTAAGCTCCAGCAATACCGTTTGGTCTAACTTCGCAACACGTGGTGAATATTGCAAAGCCCAAACAGCAACGCCGGTAGCGTCAATGCGCAGCGAGCTGTCGCAGGCGACGTCGGTTAACAGCGCTGCCCAATGTGCTGACATTGGAGGCCTCCGTCTTTGCAATCAACTGGCTCGGGCGCATCAGCCGGGGCGTGAACACGCTTTCCAGCGTGCCCGGAATGGAGGACAGCACGATGGAGCCGTCCAGCAATGCGCCTTTGCGTTTCAGGATTCGAACGTGCAGCTCCCAGTCCGGGCCAAGCGTGGTCAATACCCGTAGCGGCGCCGGTGATGCGTCGAGTTGGGCAGCTTCTGGTCGGAACAAAAAGACCGGGCAATCACACGATTGGGCATGCACCTGCAGTCGGCGCAGTTGCTCCGCGCGCGCTTGCGGCAGCCAGGCCAGGATGGCGCCACCCCGGGGGTTGGCCTTCACAAGCTGTTCGGTGCACCACAAGCGCTCGGCCGGGGTGTCGGCGGCAATCCAGACCAGGTTTTTTTCTGAAATACCCAGCTTCACCAGTCCAGGCGCATGCGGGCGTTTTGGTGGGCCTACCAGCAGGATTTGGCCGCCGCTGGCCACCAGTCCCGCCAGAGCGGGTGAGAGCAGACGCCACTCGCAGAGAGACGGCTGCGGCTGCAGCAGTTCGGTGAGCGAATTGCAGGGCCAGCCGCCGCCGGGCAATTGGGCGTCCAGGGCTTCAAAACCGGATGCGACAACGGTCTGGCCGGCCTGTCCAACTTCAGTTCCACGCCAGATGGCCTGTGAAACGCTGCTCGGAAGCTGCCCGACGTCAAACGGCTGTGACGGGCCTGCACCGGGAGGCGGGCCGGCATTCACTATCCATTGGAGGGCGGCGGACATTGGGTTTTAACACAGGCTGTATAAAAGAACAGTATATCGAAACAAGGCAAATGGTCAAAGAATTTTGCGAATTTCGACTTACTGAAGGCCCTGGCCGCCGGGCGCATTTCGGCCAAAGGCAGCTTTCCGGTAGCCCTATTGCCTGTCTTGGCGTGCCGGTCAACTGCCATTCATGGCGGCCTGTCGTATGCCCAAAGCAGTCTTTAGGACCTCATCGAGCTCATCTATCCGGATAACGTCGGACCATACGAATCGTATATGATTCGTATATATTTCATATAGAGGTCACTGATGGGTATTGTAAAAATTTCGGAACTGATGCACGAGAACCTGCGAGTGGCGGGGAATGCCCTGAGCAGGTCTATCAATGCGCAGGCAGAGCACTGGATGCGGGTCGGCATGCTGACCGAGATGCACCCGGAGTTGGACCACCGAGAAATCTGCCAACTGTTGATACGGGCTGAACTCGCTGGGGGGCTGGACATCGCCGCTGCTGTCACAGGCCAGCTTGGCAAGCCCAGCGCGTCCTCGACCGGAAGGCACTAATGGCCCACGGCGTTCCCATCAAGTCCGCCGAGGAACTTGAAATGGCGCGGCGGGCTGGCCGGCTTGCCGCAGAGGTTCTCAGCATGGTCGAACCCCACGTGGTGCCGGGGGTGAGCACGGAGACGCTGGACCGCATCTGCCACGACCACATCGTGAATGTCCAGGGCGCCATTCCGGCCAACGTCGGGTATCACGGATATCCCAAGACCATCCTCACCTCCGTCAACCAGGTGGTTTGTCACGGCATCCCCTCGCCGACCAGGATTCTGAAGCAGGGCGACATCCTCAACATCGATGTCGCCGTCATCAAGGATGGCTGGTTCGGTGACACCAGTCGCATGTACTTCGTCGGAGCCCCCAGCGTGTTGGCTCGGCGCCTGGTGGAGACGACGTACGAAGCATTGCTGGCCGCCATCCAACAGGTCAAGCCTGGAGCGACTCTGGGCGATATTGGCCATGCCATCCAGTCGGTCGCTCAGCGGGAGCATTTCAGCGTGGTGCGCGAATACTGCGGACACGGTATTGGACAGGTCTACCACGATGAACCGCAAGTGCTGCACTATGGGCGGCGCGGGGAAGGGCTCAAGCTGGAACCGGGGATGGTTTTCACCATCGAACCGATGCTCAACGCCGGCAAACGCGAAACCAGGCAATTGCCCGACGGGTGGACCGTCGTGACAAAGGACAGGTCTCTGTCCGCCCAGTGGGAACACATGGTCGCTGTAACGCCTTCAGGGTATGAGGTGCTTACGGCTTGGCCAGGAGGCACAGGTGCTTACGCGCCGGTTTGAC
>NZ_QEII01000266.1 GCF_003347515.1 Rhodoferax ferrireducens
TGGAGCGGGTGATGGGAATCGAACCCGTGAAACGCCATCTTGTGGCCCGCATGATTGCTTGTTTTTCATGATAAAAAAGATAGCGTGTGCTTAAAATGTGCTTATTTCGGCCAGGCGTCTTCTAGGGTTTTGACGTCGGAAGCGTGGCCTGAAGCTGCGCCCGCCACTTCTTGATATTTTCTTGAGCAGTCAGAGAATACGACACTGGCGGCGTCGGCGTAGCGGCGGACGGCATCGTCGGCAAGGCCGGGCAGTTGTCGGCGGATGGCGGCGAGGTCGTCGCGCAGCCCGTCAGACTCCAGGCGAGCAGCATCAGAATCACGACGCAAAGCCACGTCTCGGACGCGCGCAGAATTTTGCGCATCAATGACGTTCTGCGAGCGCTTGCGTTCCAGAGTGCGCGATTCCCGGTCCAAGGCGATTTGTAGTTCAGCACGTTCAAGCTCCTTTGCGTCGTAACGCCACGATTGAATAGTCCATGTTCCGATGGAGGACAGAACAGCAGCCAGCAGCGCGGCGATGAGGTGGGTGTAGATCATTGCGCAGCCATGCACTTGGCATGCCGGTTCTGTTGTTCAGTCCATACGCCAGAACACACCCGGTTGCCAGGGGTGGAGCAGTCGAAACCGCCCGAGAACTTGTAGCGCAGCAGCGAATGGCACGCCTGCACGTAGTCGCCGGCCAGGAGGTTCGCGTGCATGGACGATGACGCCCAGCGGCCCGCGCCGAACTGGTAGACCCAGTCCATGTAGAGGTCATACTCTGCCTGGTGCAACTCAACCTCTGGGATGGAAGCGCGAAAACGCTCTTCCTCTTTGGTGATGTGGGCCTGTGCTTTGATGAGCGCCCGCACCGGGGTGGTTTTGTCGCCCATCTTGACCGGGCGGCCGTCCTCATGAAATGTGGACCCGAACCCTACCGTGGGGCGGTCGTTCTTGGTCGGGATCATGGCATCGGCCACGTAGCTCTCGCGCGTTGCCAGGGCGACGAAGCCCGCCATGCTCAGGCTCAAAGCACCCACGGCAATGCGTTGTTTAAGGCTTGCCATGGTCGACCTTCGGTTTATCTGGCGTCCAGTAGACGGCCCAGTGCCACCACAT
>NZ_QEII01000267.1 GCF_003347515.1 Rhodoferax ferrireducens
CGTTGCCAGGGCGACGAAGCCCGCCATGCTCAGGCTCAAAGCACCCACGGCAATGCGTTGTTTAAGGCTTGCCATGGTCGACCTTCGGTTTATCTGGCGTCCAGTAGACGGCCCAGTGCCACCACATGGCTAGTGTGTAGGGGTTGATCATTTGTGGGGTGGAGTGGGTGGCACTCCTGTTTTCCAGAGTGTCCAAGCACCCCAGAGTGAAGTGCACAACAACACAATGGCGCCAATGGGCCGGGCCAGTGCGCCAATCCAGTTCAGCACCTTGAACGCGCCTTTCATCGACTGGAAGAACTCAACCATGTCGGAGGTGGACGAGTCGATGCGAATGGTGGCGGCCGTGTTCTCTTGCAAGTCGGCCCGGAGCTGCTGCATGGCGGAGTCGCCGTCTTCAAGCCGGCTCTCGATAGCCGCAAACCTTTTCAGGTTGTCTTTGTGGTGCGCCTCATCGACAAGCGCCTGTGTTGGGTTGGTGGGATCACTCATGTAAGGGATTGTGCGAATCCCACGCACGTTCGACAAACCTTAGCGGGGGCGGGTTGGCAGTTCTTCCACTCCAGAATGAAAAAAGCCACCGGGTTAGGGTGGCTTTTTAAGGCGGTAAGAGTTGCCACTTCTTGCTGTAGCTTCGCATTCTGGCCCCGACTTACATCTTCCATCGGCTCGGGGCAACACTGATCAATTG
>NZ_QEII01000268.1 GCF_003347515.1 Rhodoferax ferrireducens
TTCGCATCCGCTTGAACTACGCCTTCTGATCGATCGAATCCCCCGAACTTAACCACTCGGGGGATTGCGCTTCTCTTTTTCCAAGATGGGGATTTACAGGTGCTCGCAAGAGCACCTTTTTTTCGTCCCTGCATACGGCAGGTGCCAGCCGGAAGCCGTCTCAGACGGGGACGAACAGCCCTTGTGAATCAAGACTCAAGGGAATCGGGTCCATGATTTCCCCGATGAACTGCCCATTTTCATCGTCATGCAGAAATGCCATCAAGGCCAGGCCCTTGCCCGTATCGACGATCTTGCCCGCGTAGCGTTGGGCTGGCAAACGCCCTGTCAGGAAAGGGCCGGGCGCCACGCGCCAGGGGCCGAGGTGATGCTCTGCCACCAAATAATGCACGCCGGTTACCGGGGTGCCGGGGTAGCTGGCGGCATAGCCTTGTGACCAGTGGTTTGCTGCGTTGCAGAACACGCAGTACCACAGCGCACCCACCTGAAACACCTGCGGAACTTCCAGCTGACCAAAGTCACCCTGGAAGACCGCTGCCTCCTGCGTCCAATGCACCAGGTCGCTGGAGCGCGCGAGACCGATGGCACCGCCGGCGTTGAGCTCGGCCACACCGGCGACGCGCGCCGTGAAGTACATCAGCCATCCGTCGCCCTCCGGGTCGCGCATGACCCAGGGGTCACGCATGGCCCGGTCATGCCAGTGGCCGGGGGTGTATTCCTCGTAATGGTTCACATCAATGTCCAGTGCCAAGCCACTGCCCACGCGCGCCCAATGGTGCATGTCGGTACTGGTGGCGTGGCCGATGCGCTGCTTCAGTCCGTCTTCCGCGCGGCAGGTGCCGGTATAGAACAGGTGCCAGAGTTTGGCCTCGTCCTGAACCACCGACCCGGTCCAGGTGGTGCAGTCATCCCAGGCGGGGCTGGCTTGTGGTCGCAGGCTGGTACCCAGCAATTCCCAGTTAACCAGGTCGCGGCTGGTGGCGTGGCCCTGGCTGACGTTCCAGTGGCGCAGCTCAGGATTGCCCAGTGACTTGTCCGCCTGCAAAAAGTAGATGTGCCACAGGTCATCCGACTGCGTCAGCCAGAAGTCCCAAATCCATTGGTCGCGAAGACTCAGCATGTGAACGTATTCCTTGAAAAAAGTGGAGGGATGGCGCTGGCTACAAGGCCGGTGTCGAGTCGCGTTCCACGACCTCACCCGCGATGCGCTGAGGCCCGGTCTGGGGCGGCGCTTCGCCCTGAATGAGGGTCAACAAGGTTTCAACCGCGGCACGGCCCATCGCGAAGTAGGGCAGCGTGACCGTGCTGAGCCGCGGGCGCAGAAGCTGGCAAATCATGGGGTCGTTGTCGAAGCCCATCAGCGCCAATTCTTCGGGCATGTGAATGCCCAGCTGCTCCAGAATGCGCGCGGCATGGGCGGCCATGATGTCGTTGCCCAGGCACAGGGCGGTGGGGCGGTTTGCCGCCCCCATGAGTTCCCGCAGGATGCCAGGCAAAGGGGCAAACGGATCTTGCTTGTCCGCGTCGTCGAGAACACCAATGCGCACGGGACAATCTTGCGCATTGAGCCCGTTGCGCGCGCAGGCTGCGATGAAAGCCGCTTTGCGAAGCCGGCCCGCTACGGCGCCCTCGTTCAGGCCAATATAGGCAATGCGCCTGTGCCCGCGTTGCGCCAGATGGTCCACGGCCAGGGCCTGGCCCAGGGTGTCATCGGGCACCACGGCGGGGGTTCGAATCTGATCAAAACAGTTGACCAGCACCAGGGGTGTCTTGCCATGTGGGGGTAGCCAGACCTGCTGATGGAATGGCGCGGCATAAATGACGCCCTCGACCCGGTGCGAAATAAAGGTTTGCATCAGCTCGGCGGCCGTATCCGGGTTACCGGCCATGTCGCCAATCAGCAAAGTCTTGCCGGCGCCGCTGCACACCTCCTGGGCGCCGCGCAGGATGTGGATGTCGGACAGACCTTCGGTGATGAACGGGCTGTTGCTGGCTGAAATCAGGCCAGTGATCAAGCCAATCAGCCCAGATTTGGAGGAGCGCATCATGCGGGCGCCACGATGCGGCTCGTAGCCGAGCATCTCGATCGCCGCGCTTACTTTTGTGCGCGTTTCGGGGCGGATCGACGCCTCGTTGTTGACCACGCGGGAGACGGTTTTGATGGACACGCCTGCGAGCTTGGCCACGTCAAAGATGGTCGCCATAAGTGTTTTTTCTGAGTTTTTGGAATAGAAATGACAACGTTATTCTAATGACATTTCTTCGAGGCCGTAGTTTTAAAAAGCAAGAGATCTAATGATGAAGTGACGTCGATAAGTTCATAAGTCATTGAATATAAACAAATTTTTGAAAAAATTTTTCTCAATAAGAAAGCCATAGGGTTTCTACTGGGTTGACTATTTCAGCCAAAATTTTAACAATTCGTCCAGTCATGACAACATTGTCATTTACGCAAAACCCATGCGGAACAACAGGAGATTTTTATGAGCGTCCAACTTTCGGCTTTGTGCCGTCGCCTTGCCGTGGCAGGCCTTGTCACCCTCAGCGCCAGCGCGGCGTTTGCCCAAACGAGCCTGAACATGTGGTACCACGGGGCCGGCAACAAGGCTGAAAAAGACATTCTTGTCGGCATCATCAAGGACTTCAATGCCAGCCAGAAAAACTGGAAGGTTCAACTGGAGGAGTTTCCGCAAGAGTCCTACAACACGTCCGTGGTGGCCGCGGCCACGGCCGGCAAGTTGCCCGACATCATGGACATCGACGGTCCCATCATGCCGAACTGGGCCTGGTCCAAGTACCTGCAGCCGCTGAACCTGCCGGCTGGCGCAACCGATAAATTCTTGCCCGGCACGATTGGCCGCTACAACGGCCGGGTGTACTCGGTCGGTCTGTGGGATGCCGCCTGCGCCATCTTCGCCCGCAAATCCGTTTTGCAGGAACATGGCATTCGCATCCCGACGCTCGGCAAGCCCTGGACCAAGAGCGAGTTCGACGGTGCCCTGGTTACCCTGCAAAAGAGTGGCAAATTCCAGTACCCCATCGACCTCGGCATGGCCTGGAAAGGGGAGTGGTATTCCTACGCCTTTGGCCCGTTCCTGCAGAGCCACGGCGGCGACCTGCTCAATACCGCCGCGCCCACGGCCACGGCCAATGGCGCGCTCAACAGCAAGGCCGGGATGGCGTTTGGCGACTGGTGGCAAAGTGTCTTCACCCGCAAGATGACGCCAGGCACCTCGCAAGACGGTGCTGACCGTGAGACCGGCTTCATCGACGGCAAATACGCCCTGCAATGGAATGGCAACTGGGCGGCACTGCCGGCGCTGAAGAAGTACGGTAGCGACATGGTGTTTCTGCCGGCGCCTGATTTCGGCAAAGGCGGCAAGATTGGCGGCGCTTCGTGGCAATTTGGCGTCTCCGCGACGTCCAAAAACGCCAAGGGCGCCAATGCGTTCATTGCGTTCTCGCTGCAGGACAAATATCTGGCCGCGTTCTCCGACGCCATTGGCCTGATTCCGTCTACCGCAGCGGCGGCAGCCATGACCAAAAACTACGCCAAAGGCGGTCCCATGGAGGTCTTCTTCAGCCTGGCCGCCAAGCAAGCCACGCTGCGCGCCATCACCCCGGCCTATCCGGTGGCAACGCGTGAGTTCGAGAAGGCCCTCGCGGACATTGCCAACGGTGCCAAGGTGGCAGACGCGCTGGACACCGCCGCCGATGCCATCGACAGCGACCTGAAGAAAAACAACAACTACCGCTGAGATGGTGGGTGAGCGAGAAAGCAAAACCAGTATGAACAAAAAACCAGATCTGGCGCCCGGCGCGGCCGGTGCGAAACGCGCGGGATGGATGATGGTCTCCCCGGCCATGGTCTTGATGGCCTTGTTCCTGATTGCGCCGTTCTTGCTGGCGTTTGTCGTCTCGTTCACCAACCAGCGCCTGGTCTCGCCCAACCCGACCGAGTTTGTCGGTCTGGAGAACTACCGGCAGATGCTGGGCGTTGGCGTCCTGACCCTGGCGCCGCAGCGCGATGACCAAAACGCTATCGTCCGGCAAGCCGATGGTCAGCCGCAGTACCCCAACGTGCGGCAATTCACGCGAGACCATCCAGACTACCCGCAACTCAACCGCATGCGCGAGTGGTTCCAGTTGCCCTGGCCTGGCGAGACCCGCGTCCTGGTGCTGGCGAAGGACGTGATTTTCATGAAGGCCCTCGTCAACACCGTGCTGTTTGCGCTGGTGGTGGCGCCGGTGCAGGCCATGCTGGCCTTGCTGCTGGCCATGCTGATCAACCAGCCCTTGCGCGGCATCAACGTCTTTCGCACGATCTATTTCATGCCGGTGGTGATCTCCATGGTGGTGGTCGCTTTTCTTTGGCGCTTCATTTACAGCGGCAACTCGGGCCTGTTGAACTCATTGCTAGCGCAGTTGAGTTTCGGCTACTTTAAGCCGGTGGACTGGCTCGGCCAACCCAGCACCGCCCTGGGCGCCATCATGGCCATGTCGATCTGGCAGGGCGTGGGCTTTCACATGGTGATCTGGTTGTCCGGCCTGCAGACGATCTCGGTGTCCTTGTACGAAGCGGCGGCGCTGGAGGGCGCGTCGCACTGGCAGCGCTTTCGCTACGTGACCTGGCCCGGTCTGCGCAACACCGCAGTATTGATCATGGTGGTGATCACCATGCAGGCCTTCACCCTGTACCCGCAAATCGACGTGATGACGCGCGGCGGCCCGCTCGACTCAACCCAGTCGCTGGTCTTTCAGGCGGTGGAACGGGGCTATGGCAAACAGGATATTGCCGGCGGGTCCGCCATCAGTGTTTTCCTGTTCCTTTTCGTTCTGGCGGTGTCCCTGGGACAGCGTTACCTGACCCGAGAGAAAGACTGACATGCATCATTCCATCTGGCCCCACATCGCCCGGCGCCTGCTCAACTACCTGGTGTTGAGCTGGATCGCGCTGGTCTTTATTTTCCCGATTGTTTTCATGGTCGTGTCGTCCTTGAAACCCGATCTGCAACTGCTGCAGGACGCGCGTTCGCTGCGGGCCTTTCTGCCCGTGGGCGACATCTCGCTGGACAACTACCGCATGGCGTTCCAGCGCGCGCCCATCACGCACTTCATTTTCAACTCGGTGCTGGTCACGGCCGTCACCCTGGTGCTGTCGCTGGCGGTGTGCTCGATGGCGGCCTTTGCTTTTGTGTTCCTGGAGTTTCCCGGGCGCAACGTGATGCTGGCCGTGGTCATCGCGACCTTCATCGTCCCCTTCGAGGCGATTGCGATCCCTTTGCTGCTGGTGGTCAACAACCTGCCCTGGATCGGGACCGAGGGCTTGCAAATTGGCTGGCTCAATTCCTACCATGTCCAGATCGTTCCGTTCATCGCGGACGCGCTCACCATCTTTTTGTTTGTCCAGTATTTTCGGGACCTGCCCAAGGAGCTGGTCGAAGCCGCCCGGGTCGACGGTGCCCGCTATTTCCAGATCTACCGGCGCGTGATCTTGCCACTGTCGGGGCCGGTTTTTGCGACCGCCGCCATTCTTAAATTCCTGGCCATGTACAACCAATACCTGTGGCCAGTCATGGTCGCGCAAAAGGAAGAATACCGCCCGGTCATGGTCGGCCTGCAGTACTTCTTTCAGCTCAATATTGCCTGGGGCGAAATGATGGCCTACCTCACCATCATCACCGTACCGGTGCTGCTCTTTTACTTGAGCCTGCAGCGCGCCTTCATTGCCTCCATCGCATCGACCGGCATCAAGGGTTGACCCCCTTTCCTGATGGCCTTCCCCCAAATTTATCGAGAACCTGTGACATGCATGACGTTGTCTTGACCCGAATTCATAAGTCCTATACCCACGACGTGGTGATCATTCCCGGCATCGACCTGTACATCCCGGCCGGCTCGTTCACGGTGCTGATCGGTCCGTCCGGCTGCGGCAAATCGACCCTTTTGCGCATGGTGGCCGGCCTGGAGTCGGTGACCGACGGGCAAATCAAAATCGGGGGGCGCGACGTGACCCACCTGGAGCCGGCGGACCGCGGCATTGCCATGGTGTTCCAGTCCTACGCGCTGTATCCGCACATGACGGTGGCCGAAAACATTGGCTTCGGCCTGACCATCGCCAAACGGCCCAAGGCGGAAATTGAGCTGGAGGTGCGCAAGGCGGCGGCGATCCTGCAGCTGGAGCACTTGCTGGACCGCAAACCCAAGGCCTTGTCGGGCGGACAACGCCAACGTGTGGCCATCGGCCGCGCGATTGTTCGCCATCCGTCCGTCTTCTTGTTTGATGAGCCGCTGTCCAACCTGGACGCCTCCCTGCGGGGTCAGATGCGTGTCGAACTCGCGGAACTGCATCGCCAGATTGGCGCGACCATGATTTATGTGACGCACGACCAGGTCGAGGCCATGACCATGGCCGACCAGATCGTGGTGCTCAACAAAGGCCGGGTCGAACAGGCGGGTCCGCCCTTGCAGCTCTACCGCACGCCGCAGACGCCGTTTGTCGCGGGTTTCCTGGGCGCACCGAATATGAACCTGATGGAAGGCGTGCTCGCGCGTGACATGGATTGCGACACCTATGGCATTCGTCCGGAACACCTGGACATCAGCATCGACCAGGGGCGCTGGCCCGCCACAGTGAAACACATCGAGCATCTGGGGGCCGACACGGTGATCTACGCGCAAGTGGGCGATGTCGCGACCATGACGGTGCGCGCCGGCGGCGATTTGACGCTCGACATCGGGCAGCAAGTCTTCCTGACACCGCGCAGGGGCATGGAGCATCGCTTCAGGGACGGGCAGCGAATAGAGAGCCGCGAACAGGAGGCAACGACACGTTAAACAGTCACGGATATGGACGCCTTATGAGCGTCGCTCTTGCCCACAAGAGCCGCATTGGCAGCGTTTAGATCTGCCGTTTTTAACTTTCATCACTGGCCATTTTCATGAATCACACTGTCAATATTTCCGTTCGTACGGCGGTCGCTACGGCTGTCCTGTCCCTGAG